>JAGGDU010000186.1 GCA_018457135.1 Trichodesmium erythraeum GBRTRLIN201
GAATTACTCAAACAAAGACTAGTGTCTGATGAAAATTCGGATGTGCGGCTTGAAGTACTCCGGCAAATAGCTAGTGGTTGGAAAAACGAGCCCGGAATTTTAGAATTACTCAAACAAAGACTAGTGTCTGATGAAAATTCGGATGTGCGGCTTGAAGCGCTCCGACAAATAGTTAGTAGCTGGAAACATCAGCCAGAAATTTTAGAATTACTCAAGCAAAGGCTAGTTTCTGATAATGACTCGGATGTGCGAACTGAAGCCGTCCGACAAATAAATAGTGGTTGGAAAAACCAGCCAGAAATTTTAGAATTACTGAAACAAAAGCTAGTGTCTGATGAAAATTCGGATGTGCGACTTGAAGCACTCCGACAAATAGTTAGTAGCTGGAAACACGAGCCCGGAATTTTAGAATTACTCAAGCAAAGGCTAGTTTCTGATAATGACTCCGATGTGCGGCTTGAAGCACTCCGACAAATAGCTAGTACTTGGAAACATCAGCCAGAAATTTTAGAATTACTCAAGCAAAGGCTAGTTTCTGATAATGACTCGGATGTGCGAACTGAAGCCGTCCGACAAATAAATAGTGGTTGGAAAAACCAGCCAGAAATTTTAGAATTACTGAAACAAAAGCTAGTGTCTGATGAAAATTCGGATGTGCGACTTGAAGCACTCCGACAAATAGTTAGTAGCTGGAAACACGAGCCCGGAATTTTAGAATTACTCAAGCAAAGGCTAGTTTCTGATAATGACTCGGATGTGCGAACTGAAGCCGTCCGACAAATAAATAGTGGTTGGAAAAACCAGCCAGAAATTTTAGAATTACTGAAACAAAAGCTAGTGTCTGATGAAAATTCGGATGTGCGAACTGAAGCGCTCCGACAAATAGCTAGTACTTGGAAACATCAGCCAGAAATTTTAGAATTACTCAAGCAAAGGCTAGTTTCTGATAATGACTCGGATGTGCGAACTGAAGCCGTCCGACAAATAAATAGTGGTTGGAAAAACCAGCCCGGAATTTTAGAATTACTGAAACAAAAGCTAGTGTCTGATGAAAATTCGGATGTGCGGCTTGAAGCACTCCGACAAATAGCTAGTACTTGGAAACATCAGCCAGAAATTTTAGAATTACTCAAGCAAAGGCTAGTTTCTGATAATGACTCGGATGTGCGAACTGAAGCCGTCCGACAAATAAATAGTGGTTGGAAAAACCAGCCAGAAATTTTAGAATTACTGAAACAAAAGCTAGTGTCTGATGAAAATTCGGATGTGCGAACTGAAGCACTTCGACAAATAGCTAGTAGTTGGAAATATCAGCCAGGAATTTTTGAATTGTTTTATCACGCCGCCCTCAATGACCCCTTTCAAAATGAAGATGAGTTTTCAGACAACCCTCGACAAACAGCACTAGAAGTAATAGTCGAACAATACCCAGAGCATCCACAAACCCTCCCATTATTAAAAGACAGAGCAGAAAACGACCCAGACACACAACTACAGGAGTGGGCAAAAGAGACATTGCAGCAATTAGAAAATAGCTACTACAAGTATCTTTCATAAACTCAGAAGTTAGAAGTTATTTTTGTATATCCCACGTTAGCTAACACTCAGGAGTCAGAAAGTAGTCAAAATTACACAATTTTCCAGCCCAAATATAGCCTCAACTCTTTCCGTCATCAGCAAATGCGCCCATTTTATGGCTTTAAAAAATCAATAAAACCCCTGTACGCAACCCCTCTCAAACTACTATTCAAGAAGTCACTAGACCTTCTACAGTCAATGTTTTCAAATTTATTCAAATGTATTCATGGGTGGAGATAGGCAAATCAAAAAGACAGGAAAAATTGGAAACAATATAGCTGGGAAAATTGAAAAACTCAGTGAATAAATTTAGGAGTTGACAATTTGTATACTTCCAGTTATCTTTAAACCATCAACATAAATATCAAAACGTCGCTACAAGGCAATTTCTCCCGGGTCTACTTTGACTTCCAATATGAGGGCAAAAAAAATTATCGTATTCTAACTCCTTCTTTAATAATTAACCAGACCAAAAAATGATCATGTCTACCACCACAATAGTATCCTATTAACAATCAGATTTTTTTGATTTGTACTATCCAAATATTTGCCACTAATAAACATATCTATTGATCTAATTTTTTTTCTGGGATTTTATAAGTAGTAACAAAAGCAGTTAACCAAGTTCCAGGAGCAAAAGCCATAGTAACTTTTGCCCCTTCATTTGTGTACTTAAGGAATAATAAAATACCATCTTTTATCTGTGCTTCATCTGCCTGAACATATTGTTCCTGATTTTCGACTATATCTTTAGTTACCCGAACATACCAATAGTAATTACCATAACTAACCTGTTCAGCATTAACCACTTAATTTTACTCCTACTTAACTACACTAACTAGGCAAATTGTAATTATCTATAGTGATTTTGTCAAGCTAAATTTACCAAATAATAATTAAATAATTATGATCAAAAATTAAGAAAAAATCACCGATTTTTTAGTAGAATAAAAAAATTAAAAATCAAGAACTTCAATAATTTATTCATCAAAAATAGCATTAGTTAAATCTGCATTCTCAAAAGATGTTTTTGATAACTTTTCTAAATCAAAAACAACTTGAAAAAACAAAATAAGACCCAATCCTAAAATAACTCCTGAACCCAAAAATAAAAACAATCCTTTGACTTTACTTCCTGACAAAAAATAGACAATACCACTAGAACCAATAGTAGCAACAACCCCAGCCAAAATAGCAGCAATAATCTCATTTTTAGTATTAGTAATAGCAATAGCCACAGCCCCAGTCCCTATCAAAGCAGTAACCCCAGGCATTTCACCAGCAATAAAACTAGCAAAAGCACTAGTAAGAGTAACAGCGATCGCCGCTCCAGCACAACAGAAAATCAAAGTCCAAACTTTGCTCCTACTTTGCCCAATTCTGGCACCTCGAAAATTAGTCCCATAGAGGATAGCATCCTGAAAATTGCAACCTCTCAAGTCAGAACCGCTAAAATTAGCCCCTGTCAGGTCTTGGCCTTGAAAATCACGATGTCGTAGGTCTTGGCCAGAAAAATTTAAAGGAAATAGTTGATTCATGGTATTTGATCAGTAAGAAACAATTAAATATTGGAGTAGGTCAAGATTGAGTTATTAATAATTAATAGTAAACTCAAGTTGTATTTTCCCAGCTTAAAAGGAAAAAAATCACGAATAAACAAAAGATAAAATAATTATTTTTAAGAATACAAATTCACAAAAAAAATCAGTTTATAAATTCGCTTCCTTTCAGTTTTTCAAAGACCATACAAATATTAAATAGGCTGTTAAATTTTAAGTTCCTATGCAAAATTAATTTTACATTTTTTAGAGAGTAGGGAGTAGGGAAAATATGATTTATTGTATATCAAAAATAATTTAGTCTATCTATCAATAAAAGGAGCTAATTTTTGACTCATATTTACCACTATTATTCACTTTATAAAAATATACTGATCGATCAATATATTTGCCAATAATTTGCACTTCAACAGGAGCTAATTTATGAATTTTTTGATAAATTATACTCCCTAAATATCCATAAATCCTCTAAAATTTTAGTGTATTTTGCTAGATAGCATTGAGATTAGTCGATTAAGATATATTCTCAAAATTCAGGATAAGTTTTATACTCTATAAGTATTTTATTAGCTATTAAACAGATACCCCATTATTTTCAGCATATATTATGATTCATTTGATGGCTTGTTTTCTAATTAACCTTTGTGTACTAACTAGAGCCCTATTTAACTCATAATTACGTTGCTGAGGATTTTTTAGATAAGCTTGCTGTTCTTCTTCTATCATCTCTACATCTTGCTGTACTAAACCATCGAGTAGTTTTTGAGCTGAACCAAACAAAATTCTTTTTACAAATCGTCTAAACCATTCTGGGAGTTTATGTAAACGCCAAAAGGCTTGAAGGGATGTAAAGTGAATTAAATAAGCTTGAGTTTCTCTTTCATTAATTGGTAATAAAAGACAGTAAATTTTAAAATCTTTTCCGAGGTTAGAAACCCAATTTGGATATATATAACTAACATTTAATGGCTCAGGATGGAGTTGTCGTAAACTGGGAAATATTAATTGAGATATTGACCAAATTTTATCTATTTTATAATAGCTTTGAGCTTCATAATAAGCATCTACTCGATGGTCATTTTCAGATAAGTCTATTAATTTTGCTGCTGCCCACGCTTGCCAATTTTGATGTAAATGTCCGTGGTACATGTCCATTAAATTTTCTACTAAATAGGAATAATGGGCGCGACATTTGATGACTGATATTGTGGCAATATAATTGAGATGGTCCCACTCAGGAATTTCTAAAGGAGAAATTAAATTTGCCAATGATTTATCTCCAGGGAATAGCCAGATGAAACCATGTAGCTCTTGAACCGGAAAAGTCCGAATTTGACAACTAGGTAATTTTTGATTACTTGCTAAATAGGGTATATGAGAACATTTACCATTTGACTCAAAACGCCATCCATGATATGTGCATTCTAATTCATCCGCGATCACACGACCAGAACTAAGTTTAACAAAACGATGAGGGCAAATATCTTCTAGACCATAGACTTTACCACTACAGCCCCGGTAAAGGACTATTGTTTGATGCCAAAGGGTAATACTTAAAGGTTGAGATTGAAGCTCTATACTACGAGCAACAGCATACCAATGATTTTGGTTAATTCCCAAGTTACGGATACTATGGTAGAAAGTAATTTTAGAAGAAGACATAAGACTTGCGCATACACATTAAAAAAATTAATAACTGATGAGTATAATTTTGCTAGAAAATTTAACAATGATTAGGAACTCAAACTTTACAGCTTTATTGTCATAAATTATATCTTCTCTATTCCTGTAAAAATTTAGATGTAGCAGTGCGTAGTTTTTATAAACTCGAAAATATTGAGAGTTTATTATAGGTATTTTATCTGTTACAGAATTTAATTTTTACTATATAGCTGCCTTTTATCCCAGTGTTTCTGAAGTGAAGCCAAGAGAATACTGGCAAGAACTAGAAAAAAAATCAACAGGATATCAATATTTGGGAAGATAACTGTCAAGAAAACTTTCAACATAAGTATTTATTAGTAGTAGCAGAAATTACAAGTTTTTCTGGAACAAATACAGCAGCAATATGTCTATAGCAATCAAAAATGAGATGTGAGAAAAAAAACTTTAGGAGTTGAGTCAGCTCAATCCCATTTTTGCCCTCGGTTTGGAGACTAAACCCCATAATTATAAAATATTAATATAAGCCCATATTGGTATATATAATTAAGCTGTGGAATCTAGCAGCAAAATTAATTTATTTAAGATAAAGCAGTAAGCAACAAATTAGTAGTAAAATGTTAGTTAAATCAAGATTAACGTAAATATGCAAAAATTTGTTTACATAAAGCTCACTATGATTATCAAGATTGGGAGGTAAATAGAAAGGTAAAAAAATAGAAAGTTAATATCAAAAATTATAAAATTTATTAAAATTCAAAAACATATGATTCAACCTGAAAATATAGAAAATTCTAGTGACAAAGATATGAGTAATCACTCCTTAAATATAGCCACAGTTATTAAAGTATTTCAAGCAATTTATAGTGAGATTGTCTTAGATAAGTTACTATCTAAATTGATGAAAATTATCATGGAAAATACTGGTGCAGAAAAAGGTGTACTTTTTCTACTAACAAAAGGTGAACTAATCAATAGAGCTGAAGCTAACTTAGATTCGGAAGCAGTAGTAGTTCAAGAGACTCAAATTCATGAATGTGAAGACTTACCACTAACAGTAATTAACTATGTGGAGCGATCGCGCCAAGATGTTGTATTAAGCAATGCTTTTGCTGAAGATAGCTTCACAACTGACCCCTATGTTGTCAAAGTTAAACTGAAATCTGTTTTATGTACTCCTATTGTTAATAGAGGCCAACTTATAGGAGTTTTGTATTTGGAAAATAACCAAACTACAGGTGCATTTACTCCAGAATGTTGGGAAATATTAAGATTTTTATTATCTCAAGCAGCAGTTTCCTTAGAAAATGCAATGTTGCACAGTTCAGCAGAAGAAAAAATACAAGAAACAACCGAAGAATTAAACGAAAAAAATTTACAACTAGAGCAAACATTACAGGAGCTACAACGCACTAAATCTCAACTAATTAAAGGTGAAAAAATGTCAAGTTTAGGGCAGTTAGTTGCTGGAATAGCTCACGAAATTAATAACCCTGTCGGCTTTATTTATGGTAATATGTCCCCTGCCAATGAATATATTTCTGACTTACTAAATTTGATTAATTTATATCAAGAACACTATCCTGAACCTGTAGACGAGATTCAAGATGAAATTGAAGATATGGACTTAGAATTTCTTATAGAAGACTTACAAAAACTTTTGAATTCTATTAAATTTGGAGCCGAACGTATTCGAGATATTGTAATTTCCATCCGCAACTTCTCGCGCTTGGATGAAGCCAATATGAATCCTATAAATATCCATGAAAATATTGACAGTACCATACTAATTTTAAATACTCGTATTAAAGAAAAATCAGATAAAAGTGAAATTAAAATAGTCAAAAATTATGGTAGCTTACCAGAAGTTATCTGTTACGTTTCGCAAATTAATCAAGTATTTATGAATTTACTAGCTAATGGAATTGATGCTTTAGAAACTATGGGAGAAAAAAAACAACAATTTGACCGTCAACCCACTATTACAATTTCTACTGAAGTAACAGATTTAGAAACAGTAAAAATCAAAATTTATGACAATGGTAGTGGTATTAATTCTGAAGCATTATCTCAAATATTTGACCCATTTTTTACTACTAAACCAGTGGGAGTAGGTACAGGTTTAGGATTATCAATTAGCCATTCAATTGTAGTAGAAAAACATGGGGGTAATTTGAGTTGTGTTTCTGAAGTTGGAAAAGGTACAGAGTTCATAATTGAAATTCCTATTAAACCAGCATCTAGTAATTAGAGTTAATATCATCTGAGTGAAATTAAAATAGTCAAAAATTATGGTAGCTTACCAGAAGTTATCTGTTACGTTTCGCAAATTAATCAAGTATTTATGAATTTACTAGCTAATGGAATTGATGCTTTAGAAACTATGGGAGAAAAAAAACAACAATTTGACCGTCAACCCACTATTACAATTTCTACTGAAGTAACAGATTTAGAAACAGTAAAAATCAAAATTTATGACAATGGTAGTGGTATTAATTCTGAAGCATTATCTCAAATATTTGACCCATTTTTTACTACTAAACCAGTGGGAGTAGGTACAGGTTTAGGATTATCAATTAGCCATTCAATTGTAGTAGAAAAACATGGGGGTAATTTGAGTTGTGTTTCTGAAGTTGGAAAAGGTACAGAGTTCATAATTGAAATTCCTATTAAACCAGCATCTAGTAATTAGAGTTAATATCATCTGGTGGTAAGATCATTTGTGTATAAAGTTAAGTCACAATTTGAACAAAACCCTTCTGCCTCTCCCAAAATTCACCAAAATATAATTACACCAATTCTGATGTATTAATACTATAATAATATACTTAGATAAGACTTCATAAATTTCAGTAATCAACAAACTCTTATAATAACTTCTTTGAGTGCTTTGATCAAATGTTAAGTTAATTTTTCTTATGTTTACTTCTCCACCATTCCCTTGCTATTGGGTAATGGAGAAAAGTTTTTGAGAATATAGAATTATCCAGGCCTACATGATCTGATTTTGTTTGAGGGAATAGAGATCCCTACTCCCTAGAATCAAACTTTGAGAATACCTTCAGGGTTGACTGAGAATAATTTTCGTCTTTGTAAACCTTCTCTAGAAAGAATTTCATTTGCTGCTAATAACCCACTACTAGTAGCTCTTTCCATTAAACCACAAGGAAATGGCATTTTTACCCAATCTCCAGCAAACATTAAATTAGAAATACCACTGTTAATTTCTGGACGTTGTTGATAACTACCTGGAGGATAACCGGAAAAATTTTTCTGGTTTACTAACTCTTGATGCAGCAAATTAGCTTCCTTTAATTCTGGTACAATTTCATATAATTCTTGTGCAAAAGTTGTGAGTAAAATTTCTTGAGTAGGAAACTGTTTTTCTTTGTAACAATAGGCGTGTAACTCCACAACACTACCACCTGTTTTTTTATGCCATTGAATGAACTGTTTTTGAATGCGATGATAGAGAGTAATACTATCAATTAATTGATAACCGGATAGAGAAGTAAAATTGCTATGTTTCCAGTCAAAGTCTCGGTCAAACCAAAAACGACAAACTGCAAAGGGGTCAGCTATATTTAATTTTTGTACCTGAGATTTTACATTTTGATTTACTTCTCCTTCCATCAAATTAAATAAGTGTTGAACTCCCGGAACATCTGTAGCAAATACATAATAATCAGCTTTAATTTCTGTGGATATAATTTCTGATTTATTTTCCTTTATGCTAACTAACTGAACTTGATTTTCTTGGCGTTGAGTAATTTTATAGCGCGATAAATTTTGTTTTGCCGGACCTGTCAATACTTTTCCTTTTCTATCATAAACTGCTCCGTGACAAGGGCAGTAAAAATTTCCATCTTCTGCTAAGATAACAGTACAACCTTGATGAGTACAAGTCAAAGAAATAGCCTCATTTGAATTATATTTAACCGCAAAGAGGCGATCACTTGAACCAAAATAATTAACTTTTTCTTGATTGATTTCTAAATTACGTTCTACCCAAAAAGGAATCAAACTTTTCACCTCTCCTAACTGATAACTAATTGAACTAATCTTATTGTTTTGCAAATTAATTCCACTAACACCAACATCAGTAAAAATTTTACCTCCCTTATTCTCAATTTCTTTAGCAACTGGTTGTACTAAACTTGTACCCATATCTTGTCTAGTACCATTAAAAGCTAAACCTTCTGGATTACCAAAAAAATAGAAGTGAAAAAATTGCATTAATTCGGCAACGCTCAACTTGTTTGGAGCATTAAGACTTGATTTAGCAAAAGGCAAAAAATACAAATCATATAATCCTTGAGGAAAATCTTTTTCGACCCATTCAGCAACAGATAAATTGTCAAATTTATGATAAGTTTTCTCTAAATTAAAGCCACCTATAGCACGAAATACTTCCCAATGTTTAGGCTTGGCTAAATTAATTCCCCAGCTAAATCTATTAGAAGAAGAAATTGCTAAATCTACTATATTCCAAGGAAACACAGAACTATTAGGATGAAATACTTCTGGGTTATATTTCCCTTTTCTAAACACCACAGAATAGAACTCTAAAGATTGAAAATTATCTGTAATATTCAATTCTTCTACCAAACTATTCAGATTGTAATATTGAGGAAAAAAACCATGAAAACCATGTTCCATTATAAACTTTTCTCCTCCTACATCAACAGACCAACTAGCAATTTTTCCTCCTAGTTGTGGGGATCTTTCTAATAAAGTAACTGTAAAACCTCGCTGAGTAAGTTCATAAGCACAAGCTAATCCTGCTAATCCACCCCCAACTACTACTACACTTTTATCATTGTTTAAATATTGTGGTAAATCTAGATTATCTTGGGTAAAAACCCTTGGTTGAGGTTTAGAGAATCGAGTATAACCTAGTAAACCAGTAGTAGCTCCAATAGTTAATAATTTGAGTATTGTTCGTCGCGAAACTGATGTAAATGATTTCAGATTAGTTAATTGATTCATCAGCAATAATTTGATGACTGTTAGAAATTTTTATTTGGCCGATTAGCGTCCTGATATATTGTAATTTAGTGCATAATTTTTGCCTATAAAAATCTATAATGCTTAAGCTTTTCTCAAGTTTTGGGATAACAAGAAGCATGAATAGTGGAAGAGTTTAATCTCCTTAAACTGCCTATGGTATAATACGATATTGCTTTGAATAGTAATCATCAAAAAGGAAATTGCGTAGGTTGGGTTTAAGAGTGAAACCTAACACTAATCTCTAACATACTGCTAGTCAAGTTGCTCTATTGTTTTAAATTAAAAATATTGATTAGTAAATTGATTTTAGTAATCAGGAAGTAGGTTGTAAACATCATTGTTGTTTACTACTATCAATGTCTAGAAATATAGCTGCAAGTTTATTTGAGGTGGAGAGTAAAGTTCAGTGACAAATTTTATTCTATTTGGTCTAGTAAAGACAAAAGTTTCTATACTATAACTGCCAATAATAAAGTGATAAAATAAGCAGTAGATGTAACTATAAACTAGTTCTACTGAAACCTACTAAAAAAAAGCTGCAACTCTCAAAAAAAAAATGTTACTACCCATCTTATTAAAGCAAATATTGTAAATATAACAGAATCTGTTGCTATCCAGATTATTATTATAGGGATAGCTAAGAACCCTAAAGTCAATGCTGCCAAATAAATCACATATAAAAATAAGTATAGTTCGAGAAGGAGGCTTGATTTGCACCAATTGTAACTGGATAAAGTCTACATTTATTCAACCATTCTCATCCACAATAAAATTTAATTGGAATTGTTTTTTACAAGAAGTAGATGATGCTTCTAGTAATAAATTTTCAGCTAATATTTTATTAATTAAATCCTCCAATACAGTTTATTCTTGTTTTGTCAATCCTTCAATTTTTGAATTTCTCATTTAATTTCATTAATGATGAGTAGGCAAATATTTTGACAGAGTGCTGGTTTTTCACAAAATTGTAGGAAGCGACTGGGAACTACAGAGTAGGTGAGTTTACCATCTTCCCTTTGCGGTCGAATACCTTGAATAAAGTCTTCGTAGCTATCAGCAGAATGAAATTGGATGAGTTCCCAGAAACCATCACCTAGACTGATTAAATGTTGGGCGCTAAAAGTTTCAATATAACCGACTCAGTTTTGGAAAAACATCAGTCAAAAATAGCATCAAACCCTTATATAGTAATTTTTTTTTACTTTTTATTAACTATGTTGGTTATCTATCTTTTGTTTGATCTATTTTTAGTAATAGCTGCTAAAAATTAATAAAAGTGAATATATTAGGTTTTTATCAAGACCATATTAAGAAAAAAATGAGTCCATCTCAAGTAGCAACATTACAAATATTATTATGCTTAATATCAGTACATAAAACTGTACACATATCGAAATTAACCAATTATTTTCAGCTACCAATAAAATCTGAAAGTCAGGAAAAACATATACAAATATTTTTAGCTATGGACAAATTAAGTTGACCTATATTTTGGTTTACTTTAGTGAAAATAATGGTCGAAAAATTATTCAGTTTCAGCTCGGAATTAGTATTAAGTTTAGATAGGACTCAGTGGCAAAATATCAATATATTAATGATTAGTGTGGCCTGGAAAAAAAAGGCTTTACCCCAGGACGGTAAAATTTTCATTCATAAAGGTGCCAGTAATTTAACAGAACAACGAGCAGTAATTCGGACTGTATTAAAACTATTGAAACAACATAAAATCATGCTCACAGGAGACCGAGAGTTCCACTACTAAATCTACCATTAAGCTTGCTTGTCACCTCGTGAGGGTAAAAGTACAGCTAAAAATGATGGAAGTTAGAAGAAGCGAAAAAAGGTGGCAGATATTTGACTTAGACTCAAGTAGTTACTTTCCATAGCGGGACTTTAGCAAATTTCAAGCCCAAACAAACCCTAAACTCTCTTTATGA
>JAGGDU010000187.1 GCA_018457135.1 Trichodesmium erythraeum GBRTRLIN201
TCATAAAGAGAGTTTAGGGTTTGTTTGGGCTTGAAATTTGCTAAAGTCCCGATAAAAAATTTACAAGTTTTTTTTTAAATAAATCAAGAAATAAACCCTTCTTAATATCTTATATAAAAGAAGGGTTGAATCAGGTTTTTTTACTAGGAATTACTTAAGGCTAATTTGATGGCTAGAGCTGATTTTATCTGCAGCTGCCGCAACTGTTTGACGAACATTGTTAGGTAGTGGAATATAACCTAAATCAGCACTTACCTTTTGCCCTTCATTTAATCCATATTCAATCATTTTTTCTATACCCTGAGCTTTAGCTGCATCATTATATTGATTATAAATTAGCATCCAAGTATAAGTAACAATAGGATAAGAATTACTACCTTCTGGGTCACTAATAAAAGCACGGAGATTTTTAGGTAATTTTACTGCTGCTAGAGTAGACTTAGCAGACTCTAAAGAAGCCTTAATATAATTACCAGATTTATTCTCTAAAGCTGCAGTATTAAGTTTAGCATTTTTAGCAAAACCAAACTCTACGTAACCTATAGCACCTTTTGTTTGACGAATTAAAGCACTTACGCCATCATTTTTTTGGCCACCTATGCCTACAGGCCACTGAACAGTTTTACCTTCTCCTACTTTCTTTTTCCACTCCTGACTAATAGAATTTAGATGCTTTGTAAACACTCCTGTAGTTCCACTACCATCGGAACGATAAACTACGGTAATTGGTAGATCTGGCAAATTTACACCGGAATTAATAGTAGCAATTTCTGAGTCATTCCAATTCTTAATCCTACCCAAAAGGATATCTACATAAACTTTCCTGGATAACTTCAGGTCGGATATACCTGGTAAATTGTAAGCCAATACAACACTACCTGCAGTCATGGGCAGCATCATAACTCCTCGAGAGACCTTGGCTATTTCACTATCTTTCATTGCCACATCAGAAGCACCGAAATCTACTAGTCCTTGAGTAAATCTTTCAACACCAGCACCACTACCAACTGATTGATAATCTACTTGAACCTCAAAATTATTATTTCTCATATCACTAAACCAACGTTGGTATAGTGGAGCTGGAAAAGATGCACCTGCACCTATAAGGTTGACTCTTTGTTTAGCGAGACTGTACTTAACTCCAGCAATTGTAGTAACTAGACCAATGGTTAAGGCTACTGCAGAGAATTTAGAAGTATTACAAATTATCTGACGAAAATTAAGACTAAATACCATAAGTTTAAGTGTTAAAGTTTGACACTGATTTTATACGAAACAGGATTTAGGCAACGATACTAATTTTAGCCTTATGAAAAATGCTAAATTATCTACCATATCTATGATCTATGGGTACTGCGTAATTCCTGCTAGAGATACAGGTAATATCTAAACATATTGAGATTAAGAACAGGTTAAAAAAATATCAAATATAAAGTTAAAAGTTCATAAATTTTAGATCACTTGAAAAGTCAATCCAAGAATTTGGATCATATTTTGATTTTGACAATTCTAATCTATGATTTACTTGAATTTTTAACTTCCCTATGAATTTCTTAGATATTTTGATTCAAAACTACTTTGAAGTTAATGCTATGGAAATGAATAGATAATTATAGGATTTAAATAATTGGACAATATTGAATACATATTAAAAAGTATTGAAAGTGAACTTATTATCTGCTATTATTATTTTTTACATAAGTAAAAACAGCTAATTTGACTGTGTTACTAAAAGAATTTACTACCTGTGTTGTATCTGATTGGACGGCTGACAAAAATTTGAGTGCTAATGTCAAACAAGTACAGGAAAAACTATTGACAGAGAAATAGGTGGACGGCAAATTCGTATCAAGACTGAGTTTGTCCTAGTCGAAAAACTCGGACTCACTTCAGGCCATATTTTTCAACTGAAACAAAAAAAAGAATGGCTATCACTGAGTTTGAGTCATCGAGTATGAAGTTGATAAACCTGGGTTAGTAGAGTGTTCATAAATTTTTGAGTCCGCTCTTGAAGATAATTTGCAGACATATATATAAGTGGTCTTATTGCAGAACAGAAACTGAGCAGCCAAAGCTCAAAATCATGTTTTGAGTAAGTTTAGTAAAACAGATAAAAATGGTAGAATTTGGACGATATTAAAAATAACTTCAACAATAAATGATTGCCGTGCTCAAAACACCTTTATCAAATCATATAAAAGCAAATACTAAAGCTTTATTCTCATCTTTGCCAAAGACAAAAAATGAGTTGGAGATATCCCTTGATGATTTGGCTAAACAAATTATTTCTGGGTATCGCCTCAGTCGAGAAGAGGCAATTATACTGACTCAAATAGCAGGAGAAGAGGATATTCTTCTTCTGTGTGAAGCTGCTGATCGGGTTCGTCAAGCTTGCTGTGGAAATGTTGTAGACCTGTGTAGCATTATTAATGTTAAGTCTGGAGGCTGTTCAGAAAATTGTAGTTTCTGTTCCCAGTCAGTTCATCATCCTGGAGAAGATTCTCCTATTTATGGCCTTAAGTCTACTGAAGAAATCTTAGATCAAGCTAAGGCAGCAGAAGCTGCTGGAGCTAAAAGATTTTGCTTGGTGTCTCAGGGTCGGGGTGTTAAGTATAATAGTCCTAAGTCTACAGAATTTGAACAAATTCTGGGGACAGTAAGACAAATTCTGGCTGAAACTAATATTAAGCCTTGTTGTGCTTTGGGAGAGCTGACCCCAGAACAAGCTCAAGCATTGGCCGAAGCAGGAGTGACTCGCTACAATCATAATTTGGAAGCTTCTGAGCATTTTTACCCGGAAATTGTAAGTACTCATAGCTGGAATGACCGAGTTGAAACTGTGAAAAACCTAAAGGCAGCAGGTATTCAAGCTTGCACAGGAGGTATTATTGGTATGGGTGAAACTTGGGCAGATAGGATAGATTTGGCCTTGGCCTTGCGAGAGTTAGAGGTTGAGTCTGTACCTTTGAATTTGTTAAATTCTCGCGAAGGTACTCCACTAGGTGGTTTGCTTAAGTTAGATCCTTATGATGCTTTGAAAGCGATCGCTATTTTTCGTCTAATTTTACCAAAGCAAATTATTCGCTATGCTGGAGGGCGAGAAGCTGTAATGGGAGATTTGCAAGCTTTGGGTTTGAAGGCTGGTATTAATGCTATGTTAATTGGCCATTATCTGACAACTCTTGGTCAACCTCCAGAAAAAGATCAAGCAATGCTAAAATCTCTTGGACTTCAAGGTGGTGAAACTCCTATTGCAACTAATGGCTTGTAAAGATTCAGAGATCAGTTTTAGCTATCAGTTATTGCTTTTGATAATTACTCAAAACTTTATTAATTGATCCAAAATCTGAGTTTGAGGGTAATCTCTTTTGATTTCCTAGCTTATATTCATTTCAAACCTCTGCTTGAGCTATCTTGGCAAGGAACTCCTAAAATCCTTTTCTGAAGTGGGGTTAGGTGGGAGAAGAATTCCAAAATTACCAAAGACCGAAAAAATATATTTTTCAATATATTTACTGTTCTGAAATATCTATTCCATGGCAAATACATTATGAGTCAATAAGGTTTTAAGTTTTATATTAAGCAAGATGTTGATTGAGTATCACTTTTGAAGGTGGTTATATTGCTGAGACCTGACAGTTTATTGCTGAATACTGATCATATTTGACAGCACTTGGTGCTATAGGGCTGATGTGTGAAGTAGACATTAATTATTTAGCTCTCAAAATTTTACCACTACAAGAGTTTGACTGTTCACATTTTGTACATTATTTGTCTTAACCGAATGCTATGGGATGTTATTATATGTACTTATTCTCAAAAATAATTGTTAATTGTCGTGACAATTACGATAGAACTTCTTTGGGCAATTGCTGGTTTACTCTTGACAATTGCAGCTACATTTTTACCAGCATCTTTTGCAAGTCCTGTTTGGATTTGGGAACAGCAAGAAGTTAAGACTTTTTCTTTGGAGGTAACTTACCAAGTTGGAGCGGTTTTTTTTGTTGGTTGTTTGGGAGGAAAAAATGCTGCTGTTATTTCTCAAATAGCCTATATATTTTTAGGTCTCACTTTATTACCTGTGTTTACTCACGGTGGTGGTATTGATTATTTCAGAGAACCTAGTTTTGGTTATTTATTAGGTTTTATCCCTGGAGCTTGGATATGTGGAAATTTAGCTTTTCAAACAGATCCTAAACTAGAGTTATTGGCTTTTAACTGTTTATGTGGTTTGTTCACTGTTCATTTAACTGGGTTGGCTTATCTGATTATTATTTATATTTTAGGGTGGAAAAGTATAGAATCATTGTCTTTATTTGATGCTATTTTTAGATATTCTATTGTTTCTTTACCAGGACATCTAGGAATTATATGTGCTGTTGCTGTTATTGCTTATTTCCTCAGACGTTTACTATTTTATTAACTAGCTATTTGCTTTTATATAACAGATTTGGATTTGGTATTTGCTATAACTTACTTTTAGATTATTCCTCGCTGTTACCTGCGACGGTATAACTACTGTCTGGTTCTTTGAGGGCGAGCTGAAGTCTTAATGGTTACTGTTTTTCATGTCGCGAAGGTTAAAATTTAAATATAAGTTAAACCTTTTGTCTAGTGAGTGATTTTTTTGTCTCGAATTACTTACTCCTTACTAATTAATTAATACTTAATAAAGTAATAATATATTTATTCAAAAACATAACGAAAAAGTATTAAAAAGTTATCTGCTTAGGTCGGAGGCTTGAAATCTAATTTTTCGGTAAATATAATTAGTATAGTAAGTGGGTATATAAAATAAATTACACACTTGAAAAACTAAAATTTAATCTTTGTCTAAATATCGCGCTTTGCAAATAATTTTGTGTAGTTGCTTAATTGTTAAAGTTGAAATTACGTTTTAAAAAAAATTCCTTATTCTGGATAGTTGCTATTATCAGCATTATTTTAGACCATTTGACTAAATTTTGGGTGGTACAAAATTTTCAATTAGAAGAAAGTATGGTTTTATGGCCTGGTGTATTTAACTTTACTTATGTAACTAATACTGGAGCAGCTTTTAGTCTGTTTAGTAATGGTGGAGTTTCTTGGTTGCGCTGGTTATCTTTAATAGTTAGTCTAGGTCTCATGGGTTTTGCTTGGTTTGGACCGAAGTTTGATAGATGGGAACAACTAGGTTATGGTTTAATTTTAGGAGGAGCATTGGGTAATGGTATTGATAGGTTTGTTTCTGGTTATGTCGTTGACTTTTTGCATTTTAGCCTTATAAATTTTCCTATTTTTAATGTGGCAGATGTTTCTATTAATATTGGTATTATTTGCTTACTAGTTGCTACATTTTTTGCTGAAATACCTAAGTTAGGTAATAAAAAATAAGAAGTATGGAAAAAAATATTGATTCAATTAATTTTACGAGATTAATATCAAATATGCTATGAATTGAAGCTGAAGTTTTTATTTCTCACTTTTTTCTTTTTTTAAGACAATTATCACAATGACCACAACCCATATAACCTATATTCTGAGCTTCTTGAGAAAAACCAAATACTTCTAGTAAAAATTGCCATCGACATTTCCTGGTGGCAAAATATTTATTTAGATCTTTAACTTTTGAGTTGTAGTTTAGAGATACTTTTTTACTATTATTAATCATAACATAGTTAAATGGGTCGTACCATCTTAATTTGCCGGAAGAATGTAGAATAGATAGGGCGTTTGCTGCATGGGGATATTCATCTTTTAAAAGATTAATATTTCCTCTGGTTGGTAGTTGCTTAATTAATTTTTCTGCTCTTTGATATTCTAGTTTTAATTTATCTGCTAAAAACTTTTGTCTTTGTTTATCTTCTGGGTCTAACCAACCAGTTGGTTCGCTAATTAGGGTTAAGGCTTCTGCTGGTTTTCCGTCTCTACCTCCTCTTCCAATTTCTTGAATATATTCTGATAATAATGATGGCGCTTGAAAGTGTATTACCCATCTCACATCTGGTTTATTTATTCCCATTCCAAAGGCGGAAGTACACACTACAAAGTTGATTTCTCCTTTGATCCAAGCTTTTTCAATATGTCGTCTTTCTTCTGCTCTTAAACCTGCATGATAACTTGTGGTTTGATAATTTTTTTCTCGTAATGTTTCTGCTAGTTTTTCACTGTCTTTTCTTGTTCTTACATAAACTATGCCTGATTGTTTTTCTCTGGTTTTGATAAATTTAAGTAGTTGTTGATAGCGACTTCTGGAAGTACAAATATGTTGAATTTTTAGTTGTAAATTATTTCGATAGGGGCTGATTAAATATGTTTTTGGGTTTCTTAGTTGTAGGGCGGTTTTGATGATTTTTTGTGCTTGAGGATCGGCTGTGGCTGTGAAGGCTGCAACGCTAATTTTTGTTCCTGGTGGTTTTGATTTTATTAGTGTTTGTCTGACTGCTCCTAGACGTCTATAGGAGGGACGAAATGTTTCTCCCCATTCTACTAAGCAGTGGGCTTCATCTAATATTAAACCGTTGATTTTTGTTTGGCTTTTCGATAGTAGGTTCCATATTTTTTGGTTGAATAATGTTTCTGGGGAAAGGTAGAGTAGCCTAAGTTGATTTTGTTCTATTTTTTCGAGGGTTTGTCGTTTTTTTTCTCGGGTAAGTTGGCTGTGGAGTAGGCTGGCGGGTAGGGAGCGATCGCTTAGTTCTTCTACTTGGTTTTCCATTAGGGCAACTAGGGGAGAAATAACTAATGTTAATCCTTTTTTTAGGAGCGCTGGAAGTTGAAAGCATATTGATTTTCCTCCTCCTGTGGGCATTATTATTAGGGCGTCTTTTCCTGTTAATAAGCAGTTTATTATTTCTTCTTGTGGAGGTCGGAAGTTATCGTATCCCCAGATTTTTTTAAATGTTTCTTTGATTTTATTCCACGATGTTTCTTCTGAGTTTTTCATTCTGTTTTCGTATCGTTTGACTTTTTACTTTTCTGTGTTGAATAAAAAATCTAGTCTAAGGGCGAGCTAATCCTTATAACATAACTATATCATAGTTTATTTATCAATTCAACACTAATCCTACTGCTTTCTTTTTCAAGAGCTCCAGAAAATGTTGAGAGGCGATCGCTTTTTTGTAGTTATGAAGAATTAAATTCTCCCCCTTTATCTCAACGGCTAATATTAGGTTTGATTTTTCAACTTCAGTCTCTCAAGAGCTTCAGAAAATGTTGTTTGATACTTTCCTGAAATTGAAGCGATCGCCAACATTTTCTTGAATTATTTTCTACTTTTTGGCCTGTTTTGTGTTGAATAAAAAGTCTAGTATGAGGGCGAGTTAGCATCAATAACATAACTCTACCATAGTTAATTTATCAATGCAACACTAATCTGACTGTTTTTTTTTAAGAGCTTCAGAAAATGTTGAGGGGCGATCGCTTCAATTTTTTTTTGCAGCCATGAAGAATTAAATTTTCCCTCTTTATATCAACGGCTAGTGTTAGGTTTTATCTTCCAACTTCATTTACTACTTCTCTTTTTTCAAGAGCTTCAGAAAATGTTGAGGGGCGATCGCTCCAAATTTTTTTCTAGACATTAACGATGAGTTTTGCTTCTTTTATATGAACGGCTAATTTTAGGTTTTATTTTTCCACTTAATCTGCGGCTTCTCTTTTTTTTAGAGCTTCAGAAAATGTTATTTGATGCTTGTCTGTTCAAGCGATCGCCAACGTTTTCTTGAATTATTTTCTACATCTTTTCTATGTTGAATAAAAAGTCTAGTGTAAGGGCGAGCTTACCCTTATGACATAATTCTACCATAGTTGATTTATCAATGCAATACTAACCACACCTCTTTTTTTTGGTGCTTCAGAAAATGTTGAGGGGCGATCGCTCCAACTTTTTTCTAGACATTAACGATGAATTTTGCTTCTTTTATATGAACGGCTAATTTTAGGTTTGATTTTTCGACTTAATCTACGGCTTCTCTTTTTTTTAGAGCTTTAGAAAATGTTATTTGATACTTTCCTGAAATTGAAGCGATCGCCAACATTTTCTTGAATTATTTTCTGCATCTTTTCTATGTTGAATAAAAAGTCTAGTATAAGGGCGAGCTTACCCTTATGACATAACTCTACCATAGTTAATTTATCAATGCAATACTAACCACATTTCTCTTTTTTTTGGTCTTCAGAGAATGTTATTTTTTGATGGTTATCTGTTTAGGCGATCGCTTGATTTTTTTTGACTTAGTGCGAGGAAGTCAGAAGTTTATATCTATATATATAGATAGCTAATGTGGGTTTTCATTCTTCAACTCACCTATGGCCAAAACCATAAAAACCCTAAATCTCAAAAAAATTTCGACCCGCTAAAGCGGGAACCTCAAGGGAAAAGAAAAACAGGGCAAAGGGCAAAAGGGTAAAAGATAAGAGGGTTAAAGAGTTCTCCCGCCATCGCAGACAAGACGAAAACCAATAAAGTAGTAGGGGTCGTCGCGCCTAAAATAGTAGTCGCGAACCGCAGAACGGCAATAATTAGGAATGAAGTACCAAGAACCGCCCCGCAGCGGTGATCCATTTTTTTCTCCATCTAGCCAAACACTGCCGTCTGTAGGCGCACCATTATAGTTTTCATGCCCATCATCAGCACACCATTCCCAAACATTCCCGTGCATATCATATATACCAAAGGCATTAGGAGGAAAACTTCCCACATCTGTTGTTTCTCCCCGATATATTCCTTTAGGAGCATTGCCATAAGAATGGTCACCACGGTAGTTAACTAACTCAGAGGTTATAGTTTCTCCAAAATAAAAAGGAGTAGTAGTCCCGGCACGGCAGGCGTATTCCCACTGACTCTCGCTGGGTAGCCTGTAAATTTTCCCAATTTTTGATGATAGCTTTTGGCAAAACTCTGTAGCATTGTGCCAGTTTACTTGTTCTACTGGACGGCTTCCTCCCTTAAAATACGAAGGGTTATTTCCCATAATGGCTTGGTACTGGTCTTGAGTAATAGGATATTTGCTCATATAAAAAGGTTGGAGAGTTACTTCATGTTGGGGACCTTCATTAGATCTTCTGCTCCCCTCATTTCCCGCCGACCCCATGAGAAAACTTCCCCCAGGAATATAAACCATTTCTAATTTAATTCCACTACCCAAGTCTTCAAATTTTTGCCTAGCACTTCCCTGGTTAGAACTAATAACTTTGCCAGTATTGTTAACAGTAATTACCTCGAAAGTAAAGAGATCCCCTTTCGACTCCTGCTGCCTTTTAATTTCTTCCCAAACACCCAGAACAATATCTCGATTTTTCACCGCCTCAGTCAAACCCAAATTTATCGCCCGGTTATAATCATCAACTGCCCATTGATATTCACCTAATTTATAGTAAGCATAACCCCGATAATTAAATGCCACAGCGTGACTAGGATCTAACCTAATAACCTGAGTCAAATCATCAACCGCATCTCCATAATTTTCCAACTGAATATAAGCCAAACCTCGCCGATAATAACCATCAGCAAATTTAGGATTTAAACTTATAACATAGCCAAAATCAATAATTGCTTCCTCATATTTTTCGAGATTAAATTTATCAATTCCCCGGAGGTAACAAGAATTTATCAAACTCAATTTTTTCTGCTGACCCAGACCAACCAAACAGCGATTAACTTTACCTATAAATTCCTGATCCAGAGGCAGTAAATTTTTAGCCACCATATCAAATTTTTCCTTACCATTCTCCACAGAAAGATAACGAGAACTTAGCCAAGACTCGAAGCAAAAATCTAACATTTTTTCTGCCAAATTAGAATTAGATAAACCAGTCAAACCAAAAGCAATATCCGCAGCAAATCCTGGTACTAATTCGGAGCGGTCTTGTTCCATTGCTTTGAGACTACCAATATAACTTTCAACTACCATTTGAAATAGGTCATCTGCCAGACATTTTTCTATAGAAAATTCTGTTTCCAACTCTGCCAATAATTCTGGCAACTTCGGCGATAAATTAGTATTAATTAAATAATGAATATCAGTAAATAGGGCAGCAATAACATTATGATATGCTCCTAACAAAGCTGATAATTTACCAAAGTCTTTGCTATTGGTTTTGTAGGCTATTTCAAATTCTATTCCTTCCGCTTGTAGCTCTTTATCTTCTCTATAAATACTTAAATTTAAAGCATTATCTCCAGCAAATTTTTGATTTATCTCTTGTTCAGTTTTACCTCTTGCTAAGAGTTTTTGTTTAACATTAGTTTCCCAATGTAAGGCACGTTGAATAGCAAATTCATAGAGAACTTTCGGATAATGTAGCTGAGAAATTATGGTTTTGTAGAAGGGAGATATTTCTTGTCCCCCACTCCAATAGGCAACTTTGATATTAATTAAATCTCCATCTACTTCTGATTCTATTAATAGTATTGGTTCAGATTTTAAGCGACTAAATATAGTTTTAACTGCGCTACCTCCGGCAAAACGGTTACTATCCCAAGTATGGTCTATTAGTTCTGTGGGTCGTTGTTGGTTTTCTAGGGGATAGTGTTTTTCTAAGAAGTTTCGTAAGTGTTGAGAAAGGCGTTTTTCCACTTTAGGAAATGTGGAAGTTGAAGTTTTATTTAGATGTTCAAAACGGTCAAAGTCTATTTCTGGAGGTGCTAGTATTATTTGTACAGGAATGGGGTCGCGACCTTGATGATATTGGAGTATTTGCCAAGAATAATTTTTCAGAGGCCAGTTATCTAATTCTTTAATTTCTAGGGTAGTTTCTCGTTGATATACCGCGTTGAGATATTGGGTTTCTCGGTTATATTGAGCTGATTCAATTTGAAGTTGTTTTTGTTGTTGAAATAACCAGGTTTGAAATTCTTGGTTACTTTTAGCTATTTGCATATCTACGGCTTTAATAAATTCTTGAAGTTTCCGATTTTCTTGGCATTGGTATTCAACTATTTTTCCTTGAAATTCTTGACGGGCAATTTCTAGTTTTTGTTGAAATTGTTGATTATTCTGCTGCAACTTTATCTGAGACATTGTACGCATATATTCAATCTCAAATTGAGCGACTATTTGTTTTTCTTGTAATTCTTTTTGATGAGCTAGTCGTTGCCCTTCTAAATTTTGTTGCATTGTTCTACCGGAGGCACCATTAAAGGCATTAACTACTCCATTCCATGCTGAAGCTGCGGCGGGAGCAAGCAATGGAAGTAAAGGTATAGGCATAATTTTTTCCTTGTGATAATTATAAATTTTTTGTATGCTCAAAAAGTTTAATAAGCCAGGGTTTTCCTTTATAAACCTAACTTAAATTATCTATGATTAGATTAGATGTAAATCTGATCTAAATGTTAAGTTGACCTAGGGGATAAGCTTCTCTAAGGTTCTGAAACTAAACCTAAGTTATATTTTATTATGAGTTTGATTATTATTGATATTTTTCTTCAAGGAATTGTATTTTTCTATGGGGGATAAGCTCTACTTAAGTTATGAGACTCAACCTAAATTATCTAATAATTTCAGAGCTGACGAGAAATTTTTTGTCAGTTAAAAAAAGTCTTAGAAATTTAGAGTGCTTCAGAAAGTGAGCTCGGCTAAAGTTGTCAGACTCAACCTCTATTTTTCTAATAATTTCAGAGCTGACGAG
>JAGGDU010000188.1:0-30488 GCA_018457135.1 Trichodesmium erythraeum GBRTRLIN201
CAAAACTTTTTCAGTATGAAATTTTGCCGCAACCTACTTAGGATTGCTATATATTATGTGTAACTTAAATTCTCGTAATTTGTCAATATATTAATAACCTAAAATAATATTACAAAGTCTTTGTAAAATAATTAATAAATTGACTAATTTACATAATATAGATGACAATAATCTTGAAAATATTTTAAATATTTTACAAATCTTTCTATGATTTTTAGTTTTTTTGAAAATCATATTTCAATATAATTACAGTATTTAAAGTAACTTATTATCCTTTAAATTTAGCAATAACTTAGCAATAACTTATAAATATTGTAACCCTCATAAATCGAATAATCTTTCAGGCGTATGCTGTTGATAAAAGTCATAATTTATTACAGATAAAATATTTTTTTATGAAAAAAATCTAGCCATTTTTGTGATTGAATTCAAGTTTAATTTTCCCGACAAAATAATGAATTATTTTATTTTCTGTCAAACATACTATGATGCTTGAGATTTGAAAAAAGCATAATCAATAATGATTAGAAATAGATACTTTCTTAACAGACTTTAATCCTTGCAGACAAGAGAATTATTATGCTCAAAGTTAGGTAAAGTAACCTTTTAACCTTCTGCGATCGCATTTAGAAACGGGAAAATACTCCCCATCTTTTCTCCTCTCTATCTTCCTACTCACTATCTACTTTCACCCTAGCTTTAGGGAAAAAATAAGGTCAAATAAAGATGAAATTTTAAACCTAATTTCTTTGAAAAAATAACATTTATTTGGCAGATGATGTTACTTATTTTCTTCTTGTTTTGTAGAACCTTTTACACCCAATGACTCTTTTTCACTTAAAGCCAATAGAGCATGCATATCAAAGGATGATATTAGTCGACTTTCTGGCTTGCTAACTGGCACAAATTTATTTTGCCTCCATTCAACTTCTATAACCTCATTTCCTTGTTTGAGTTTAGTTATTAAGTTTTTCACTACTAATAATGTTTCCATCCTCTCTATAGCAGTCATAAATGCTCTTGTTTGGGGATAACTACCTTCAAATTCTACTTTGAATTCTCGTCGCTTTAACTTGCCATTTACCAGTGGTCCTAATGAGTTATCATTAACTATATAATTACCATTTTTTGGCTCAACTGGTTGAAACTTTGTCATTTTTGCTTGTTTTTCTTCCTCTGTAATTCCGCCATTAATTTGATCGATAAGTTGATTAACATCATATAGTAGAGTTTTCATAGTTTTTTCACTAGCAAATAAGCTGGTTACATCTTCCCTTTTTCTTTCAGCTTTTTTGTTTTCCTCCTCTACCTTTGGTCGTTCTTCTATTTGTTTTTTCTGCTGTTTAATTTTGATTTCTGCTGCTTCTATCTCTGCCCTTAATTCAGTATTTTTTTCTATAGTTGGTTTAAGCTGACTATATCCTAAGAAAGCTGCTATTCCAAAGCCTAAAATACCAATAGTTCCTCCAATAAATCTCGGGTCTTTGACAGACATATTTAGCAAAGGAACTTGAAATTCTTCTCCTTCTTCTTCTAGTTCTTCTAAGTCTATATCTATCTCATTTGTTGCTACCATTTTTAAAGTATTCCTTTTTCTTTTAGTATTTCTATTCTATCTACTAATCCAATTGCTCCTTGACTTTTTAACTCAGGCAGTAATTCTGATGCACCTAAAGGGCTTAGATTTGCTTCAATTTTATATTCAATTATTGGGTTTAATTCTGGTATTTCTGGTGCTAAGGTTAAGTTTGATTCTCGTAATTCTAATCTAGTTGGATTAGGTTTTCTCACAGTACTAATCAGTTTATTTTTTTCTTGGAAAAAGGAAGAGTTTTCCAGTAGTAATTGAAAGTCATTAATCTTGCCGTAAGAATTTGAATTTCCTGATAATAATATAGTTGCTGTTGGTTTTGGAGGTTCTGGCGCCTCTTTTTCTTCATCCTTTTTAGCATCAGATTTTTGAGGAGAAGGGGAGGCTGATACCTTTGCTTCTTTTTGTTCTATACTAGTTATTATTACCCCCTTAGGTACCACAACTCCCAACTCTCCTAATAATGCCGACCATGGTTTTATTTGATCGAAAACTGTTGCTAAAGCTTTTGCTTCTGCTTCAAATTTCTGAGTTTTTTCTTTGATTGCTTTAAGGTCTTTAACTTGAGCATCTAATGTAGTTAATTTTGCATTTAATTTGTCTAAGTCTACCTGAAGTCCAGTATTCATCTTATTTATATATAACCACCCACCTGCAACCAAACCATTAATTGCTATTGCTACTGCTGCCCCAATTATAATTGGTGTTGAGTCCTCTAGCGATACTTCACTAATTACTGGCTTGGGAACTTCTTTTTGATATTCTGGGCGATCATTAAGAAAATTTATATCTAGGCCATACATATTAATTTACACCTCTCTTAGTCCTAAACCTAATACAATTCCTAGACCATAACGTTGTTCTGGGGGAATTTCTACCTCTGTTTCTAAGCCTAAAACTTCAATTGGATCCACTTTAGACGCTGGCAAACTTAAACGTTGCATGAAAAAGTCATCTAGTTGTCCTATTGCTGCTCCTGGCCCTGTTAATAATAATTGTGCCACCTCCAAATCTTCAAATTGATTGAGATAGAAATCTATTGAACGTCGCAGCTCATCTCCTAATTCTGCTAATACTTTTAACAAGGCATTCGTTCCAGAATCAGCTTTATCGAATGAAATTCCCATTGTATCTAACACTGGAATAGTCATCTTTAGTAACTGGGTAGTATCTCTGGTTGGAGGTAAGTTCATCGCTTCATTTAAGGAAGATTGCATTTGATAAGTACCAATAGGAATTGTTCGGTTAAACTGGGGTATTCCATCTACTACGATAGCAAGTTCGGTACTGTCAAATTCTAAATCTGCAATTACTGTCGCTTCTTGAGGCCCATATTGTTGGAGTATATCTTTAACTGTGCGGATGAGGGCAAAGTTACTTACCTCTAAAATATCTATTACTAATCCTGCTTCTGAAAAGGCTTCTATATAGGCATCTGTTATTTCTTTTCTCGTTGCAACTAAAGCTACTTGTACTTTTTCTATGTCATCATCTGAGTCTACTATATTTCCCAATTTTTGATAGTCCACATCTGCTTGTTCTCTCGGGAATGGTAAGTATAAACCTGCTTCTTGATTCATATAATCCTGTAATTCTTGGTCATTTAATTCTGCTGGTACGGGAATTACACGGGTAACTGCTTCTCTGGCTGAAATTGCTGTTGCTACTCTGCGAGTTTTTATGTTATTGTCTGCAATAATTGATTCTATTAATTCTGATATTGTGGGGATATCAATTATTTGACCCTCAGAAAATACATTTTCTGGGACTTGTGCTGTAGCAAAATTTACTAATTTTAGTTGATCTCCTTGTTGCTGGATCTTAGCAAGATTAATTTTTTCCGGACTAACTTCTATTCCTATTCCTGGCTGCTTTGTTTGAAATAAGTTTTTTAAGTAATTAAGCATTTTTATCCTAATTTTAATTGGATTCAAAATTATATTTGCTATAAATTAAAAGTTATTTTTATTTGAATAATTAGTTTTATAGCAATCACAAATAAGGTATTTTTCTAGGTTTTATCGAATGTTTCTCATAGTTAAATGGAAAAGGTTTAAAATATTTACTATTCTGGGGCTAATTATAACAATTTTTATTGGTTGCACTTCTCCCTATCCTATTTTAAAGACTAAAGAAATTGAATTTTGGACAATACAGCTTCAACCTCAGTTTACTAATTATTTTAATCAGTTAATTGCTGATTTTGAAGCAGATAATCCAGATTTATCAGTGCGATGGGTTGATTTACCTTGGTCGGAGATAGAAAGCAAAATTGAGAGTGCTATTGTCACAGAAACTCTTCCAGACATTGTGAATCTTAACTCAAGTTTCACACATTTATTAACTCGACCTAATGCCTGGCTAAATTTAGATACTATTTTATCAGATTCGGTGAGGAATGAATATTTACCTAATCTTTGGCAATGTAGTCAGATTAATGGTAAAAGTCTTGGTATCCCATGGTATGGTACGATGAATATAACAATTTATAATTCAGAGCTATTTAAAGAGGCAGAACTCGAAGAACCTCCAACAAATTATACTGAATTAGCTAAGGTCGCTAGACAAATTAAAGAAAAAACTGATAAATATGCATTCTTTGTTTCTTTTTCGCCACAAGGAGGAAATGAGGTATTAGAGTCTTTTGGCAAGATGGGAGTTGAGTTAATAAATGTTGATGGAAAAGCTGCTTTTAATACTCCACTCGGTGAGGCAGTATTTAAGTATTGGGTTGATCTATATAGAGAAGATTTATTACCAGAGGAAGTATTGACCGAAGGAATTCAAGCAGGTGAAGATTTGTATCAAGCTGGAGAAACTGCTATGGTATTTTCTGGACCAGAGTTTATTACAGCCATATCTGAAAATATACCTGAAATTGGAAAGGTATCATTCCCAACATCTCAAGTTACAGGTAAGACTGATAAGAAGGGTATAGTTTTGATGAATTTTGCTATTTCTAGCAAAACTAAATTACCAGATGGAGCCCTGAAGTTTGTTTTGTTTATTACTAATTATCAAAATCAAATGGCTTTTGCTCAGGAGACTAATGTTTTACCCTCTACAACTAAGACCTTAAAAAATAGTTATTTTCAAAATATTTCTTCTGATGCTTCTACTCAAGATCGGGGTCGAGTTATTAGTGCTAATCAAATTTTGGCAGCAGAAGTTTTACTGCCACCTATTAAAAATTTGGATAAGTTGAAACAAATTATTTATCAAAGTTTACAGGAGGCTATGTTGGCAGAAAAAACTATTGAGCAAGCGATCGCTGATGCCGCATCTGAATGGGATAAGCTTTGATTATTTCGTAGCTTATGTAGAAAAAAGTGAAACCCAACAAAGATTTTATTTAGGGTTTACTGAAAAAGTATTTTTAGGGAAGAAAGAGGCAGTCGAGAGTTAGAATACCAGCCATAAAAACAGATAAATTAAACCCCACTACTACCAACACAAACAACGCTCAAGAACAATTCCCAACAATAACAATTTAGTTACTTTTCATTTTGATAAAATGACCCAATAAATATAGAGAACCACATAAAACAATTAAATTTTTACTATCAGTAATAGCCTCTTCTAAAGCCGGTGTTAAATGGGGATAAACTTGACAAAAATCTAATTTTGTGCATATATCCTGAGCTATGGTACTAAGTTGATTCAAATCAGCCGAACTATGGTCAGGAACAGGAACTAAATACAAGCGATCGCCTGGTCTAAGAAGTGCCCGAAAAATTTCCGAATGTTCCTTCGTAGACAGCATACCCATAACCCAACTTATAGATGGATAATTTAGTGTCCGGACATACCGTCCCAATACTTGGGCTGCAGCAGCATTATGGGCCCCATCAATTAATAATTGGCGATTTTGCCATGTAGTCCATTGCAAACGTCCAAGCCATTTAGTTTCAGCTATTCCTTGTTTAATTGCTGTGATCGGAATCTCCCAACCTTGTGTTTCTAGCACTTGAACTGTAGCAATAGCGATCGCTGAATTTATCAACTGTACATCTCCAAATAATGGCACCTTATATTCAATACCTTGATAAGTAGCTACTGGCAATGAGTTATATTCCTGACTTTCTGCCAATAATTTAGCAGGCTCTGCCCAAACAACAGGACACTCTAGATCAGTAATACGTTTTTCTACTACTTTTTTTGCTTCTGGGGGTAATACTCCAACTATAGCAGGACATCTTGGTTTAAGAATACCCGCCTTTTCCCCAGCAATATGACTCAAAGTCGGACCTAATTTTTGCCAATGTTCCCAACTAATAGAAGTAATGACAGTTACCATTGGTTGGTGACAAACATTAGTAGCATCTAGTCTGCCCCCCAAACCTACTTCTACAACTGCCACATCTACTTGTTGTTGAGCAAAATATAACCAAGCTGCGGCAGTAATAACCTCAAACTGAGTAGGTGAAGGTTGTTCTGGTTGAATAGCTGTTTCTACTTCTACCAATAATTGTTCTAATATACTTGAGGGAATTTTTTCTTCGTTGAGGCAAATACGTTCTGTCCAGTCAACCAGGTGGGGTGAAGTGTAACGTCCGACTTTATATCCTGCTGCTTTGAGGATGGATGATAGGTAAGCACAGACAGAACCTTTGCCATTTGTTCCGGCGACATGAATTATGGGTACTTGGAGATGAGGCTTGCCTAAATTATCTAGAAGTTGATAGATGCGTTCGAGACTAAGCTCAACGCCGAAATGTTCAAAGCGTTTTAAGAAAGAGTCTATAGAATTCACAGTTTTTTTATAGCAATTAGCTATCTAGCTCTTGGAAGTCAAAAGTCAAAAGTCAAAAGTATTCAGTCTCTCTGCTTGAAAACTGAGCTTCAGGGGAGACTCGGTGATCTTAGTTACAGAAACTTACAGTATCTTGGAAATTTTAAATTTTTATGTTCAAGTGTATTCTTTCTTATACATTTTTTACAGCCAAGATTATACCAATAAATATGCGGTTATCAAAAGTGCATCTTTTAAATTCCTCTTTAACCCTTCTGGCTAAACTGGGTTTTTGTATAACTCGTCTATTTATACTCAAAATATTTGTCTTTTCCAAATAATATTTATTTCAGGTAATCTCTTTTTTTGCCTGTTTAATTTTAACTGCCCTATTATTTTTTTCAGTCTTTTTTTTTGACCTTACTATATCAAAAATTCGAGAATAAGCTGAACGTTGATAACTATATTTTTAGAGCTATTTGATAAATTGTGCGGCGGGATAAATTAATTTTTTGGGCAAGTTGGCGACTAGCTTGGGAGCGAGAAATTCCTTGGGCGAAGAGTTCTTGTAACTCCTGTTTAATAGTATCTTCTGATAATACTGGTAATTCTGGTTCAGCACCTGTAATAACAAGAGTAAATTCTCCTTTTGGTTGATTATTTTGATAATGAATAACTGCTTCTCCAACTGTACCGCGCCAAAATTCTTCATGGAGTTTTGTTAGTTCTCTTGCCAAAACTATTTTTCGATTTTCCCCTAGTATTTTCCCTAAATCTTCCAGAGTTTGTAATAGTCTATAAGGAGACTCATATAAAACTATAGTTTCTAATAAATTAGATAATTTTTCTAGCTGTTCTTCCCGCAGTTTAATTTTAGTAGGTAAAAAACCGATAAATATAAATTTGTTCGTTGGTAGTCCAGAGGCACATAACGCTGTAATACTAGCAGTAACTCCTGGTATTGGTACTATAGAAATATTTTCTTCGACACAAGCTTTTACTAATTCATATCCCGGATCGGATATTCCTGGCATTCCAGCATCAGTCACTAAAGCTATAGTTTTTCCTTGATTTAGTTTTTCTATTAATTCGGGTATGCGACTTTGTTCGTTATGTTGATGATAACTTAATTGTGGGGTTCGGATATGAAAATGTTGTAATAATTTGCTAGTGTGGCGAGTATCTTCTGCTGCTATTAAGTCTACTTTTTGTAATGTTTGAATTGCTCTAAATGTTGTATCTTCTAAATTGCCTATTGGTGTACCAACAATGTAAAGGGTTGCTGAATTTACTTCACTCATATTTGACTATCCTATCTCCTTATTTCGTTAATATTTTATGGATAAAGGAAAGTAATACCATTTCTTATGCATTAATGCTTGATTTTTAAACCAATTACATTTTTGATATATTTTCTGAATTTCTGCTTCACCAAATACTTAGAATATTTTTTGAGAATATATAGCTGGCCATGAGTTAGATTTGGTATAATTTCAGATTTTTATGATTGAGAGGGTTACTAATAAAATACTGAAAAAAAGTGGGTTCAAAATTATAACTAAATAAATAGTGAACCTTTAACTTAGATAACTTATAAGTATTTCTGACATCAACAATATCTGTATCTTATCTATATACTGTCTTATGTTTACTTTAGTTAAAGCTACTATTCTTCAGGTTCCCAGTCTAGACAACTTTTATCTTCTACACCATAAGGGTGCATGGCACAAACTAATAGATTTCCTCCATAAAATTGACCATGATAGTGTATACATCCTCTACACGCTGGATGTTTTTCTATGGTAGGTTCTAAATGATCAACAAGATAGTAGTCTACATCCTCTATCTCTATATCAGGATAGAAGTCTAAGTACACTTCAATGATCGGATCAACCAATTGATCTACATACTCATCCATTTCTGCAAATATATTGATATTTATTTCCTCAGCAATTTCCTCGGAGAACTTTCCCAACTCATCACAAACTTCTGAAACTTCTTTTGTCATTTCATCAAAGAAATTTTCTACCTCTAACATGGCAGTTTCTATTACTTCAAAGAAGTTCTTTGACCAATCTTCCATTATAGTGTTATGTTTTAGCTTTTCTTTAAAACTTAGACTACCTATATACCTTAATAAGTATATATTTATTATTTTTGTAGTCGACGTAATTCCTCTTGTAACTTATGTACTTCTTGGCGCATTTTATCTACTTCTGTAGAATCTGAAGAAGATGAATCTTCATCATCCGAGATAATCTCTATACGGCGTGGTTCATTAGGTCCTTTTTCTGGAGACTGATTCACAGGTGCTTCCTGCATCATTGATTTATTCATCATATCTTCCACAAATTTACGACCTTCTTCCGTAGTCATTTCACCACGCTTAACCATTTCATCTGCCAGCTTTTGAGCTTCTATCCTTAGTTCTGTTAATTTTTGACTAGCTTTCTCTCCTGCATAGGAAGCTAACCCTACTCCTAGATAAACAGCTCGTTGAATAATTCCTCCCAAATTATCCATATATATGTATCCTATCTTATGAGCTCCTTTTAGTTGGGTGACCCGGAGTCAACGCCTACTACAAGCATCCCGTGTTGCTGCTACCTTCCGGTCCTGACAAGGTTTAGGTGTTGTAATCGCGCTGGTCCGAATCATTAACTACTATAACACATTTTTTTATTCTGCAACTATGTACCACTGATAAATTTCATAAGTTACACAATTATTTTTAATTAGGGGGTCTTCGGCTACTATTTTTTCAGCTTCTGCCATAGATGAAGCCTCGAATATTAACATTCCTCCTCCTAGTTTTCCCCAGTAACCACTTTTAGCTTTATGTCCTTTAGCAATTAAATTTTGGACATAGGCTATGTGGCCTGGTACATATTTATCAAATATGGCTTTTTCGACTATACCTTTTTCTATTTTGGCAAACCAAGGCATTTTTATTAAGGAATTTTATGGGTCTATCAAAATGTCTATTATTTGTGGCTCTTGTGCCACCTGAAAATATTCAAAACCAAGTTACCGAAATTAAGGAGTATTTTTCTCGGAATTATAATAGTAGTCATGCTTTAAAATCTGTGCCTCATATTACTTTACAACCTCCTTTTAAATGGCCGACTGAAAATTTAACTCTTTTGCAGGAGTCTTTAGAGGCTTTTACTCAACATTGCTCTGCTTTTCCCATTACTTTATCTGGGTTTGCTGCTTTTGTGCCTCGTGTTATCTATATTAATGTTGTCAAGACTCCAGAACTATTAAAAATTCAACGGGACTTAATTGCATTTACAGAAACTACTTTAGGAATTGTACATCCCCCTTCTAAAATTCGCCCTTTTTCTCCTCATGTTACTGTAGCTTTTCGAGATTTAACTAAACAGAATTTTCGAGCGGCTTGGATAGAGTTTCGGGAGCGATCGCTAGATTTGGATTTTACAGCTTCTCAGTTAACTTTATTAATTCATAATGGTAAGCGGTGGAATATTTGTAATGAGTTTCCTTTTCTCAGTACAAATTAAGATAATTCACTAATTATAATTACACAACGAATGGCAGATATATATCTGTGTATACAGATAAAATTTTGGTCAAAAAAAATAGTTTTTTAAACTATGTTTATTAAGTCTAATAAATTTTCATCATAGTTTCTTGTTGAATATAAAAGCACTGACTGATATTGGCTAAAATGTTTTCCGAATCAAAAAAACTAGTATTTTTCCCAAATCATAACAGAATTTAGAGCACTCATTAAAAAAAAACTCTATTTTGTTATTGATAAGGGTAAGGATATTATATACAAGGTCTGTACAACATGATAATAATTACATAATTCGAGAGGATTAATTTCAAAAAATGATATTCCTTTTGTGTTAATTACTTAAATTGTTGAAGGTTGAAAAAAGTTAGTATTAATATCTTATAATTGGTGAGCTATTAAGTATTTAAACGACTTATTTTCAATTTTAGAAAAATATCTAAATCCTTACTGTGCTTTTTTTTCTTTAATTAATTGTTATTAAATAAAATAATCAATCTCAATAGTTAAAAATTATTAGAATTTTTAGCGCTCTTATAACAGAAAAAATTACGGGAAAAATATATCGAATAACTGCTCTATAAATTTCCCATTTCGACCTATATTTTTTTACCAAAATATCCATACTAATTCTCTTTTTACAGTCGAGGTTAGGAGTGAGTCTCTTACTCATTAAAAATGCTTTTTCAGTAAGCTATAATTTAGATATACTATATTTTCAACATTTTCAACTACTCTATTCTTAATAAGTACCATTACAGTTGTTATTTACCTACTCTATTTTGAATGATAGTTTATAGTATAAAAAGTTCAATCTTACATATAGGAGTAATTAATTTTGTGTGCTTGCTTACAAATTTCTATATTGTTCCTTTACGAATCATATTAAAACCATAAATATATATATCCGCAAATTTATAGCATTCTTCTTTCTCCCGAAATTCAATCATACCTATTTCACTTAACAAAGAAGCAAATTCTTCAAAATTTCCGACAATATCCTCTGCCGAATCCTTCCATATTGCTTTCAATTCTTCTTTTTTTAACAAAGCTAGTTTTCCGTTAAGAGAATCAAAGAAATTAATATAGTTTGGATATTCCTCTTTAATTTCTTCACATCGCTTTTCTGATGCTTTTTTTAACCCTAATTCTAGAGATTTTCCTTGAAAGAGACGGTCTGTACGAATTTTAGTTGATGACTTTCCTTTATTACTTAATTCTTTTTCTTTTGCTTCTTTAAGTAATATACTTAAACTCCGAGGAAAAGTCGTGCCACTTAAGTCTGTTAATCTTTCATAAACCCATTGAGATACTTTTTTCGCTCTATTTCCTCGTCGGCGACGACTTCCCCAAAGTAATTCTAATGCTTGCTCAAGCTCTTCTTCACTAGCTTGATCTATTCTGTCAATAGCAACAGGATAAACTCGGTCAACTAAATCTTTGAATTTTTTAGATTGTATTGCTTGACGAAGGGCTAAACGTAAAAAGTCTATTGAACTCCACTGTAAAATAATCTCCCTTCCCGTAAAATGACTTTTATTATCAAAAATTAAACGATTCCAAATATCTTCTCTCAAGAAAATTTTAAATCTAATTTCTGTTAGTCTACTCGCATCACAAGACTGAACTAATTGAAATAATCCAGTTAATGCTTGTTGTCCTAATTCTTCTGCTTTTGGAAAATCTTCATCTAAGTCATCATAAAGAAACCAGTATTTTTTAGAATTTTTTTTCGCCTCTTGATTAAGAATAATCTCTATTGCTTCTTTGACTGTAAGTATCAATTGAGAGTTGGTAGATAATTCTAATAAAGCTTCAGTTGTTGATTGCGCCTCCCATCTATCTTTTGGTAAATTATTTATGATTTTTTTTAACTCACTAAACTTTTCTCCTTTCTTACCTCTGGGAAATTTTAGTAATCTTTCCTGATAACATCTAAATAGTAAATAAGCTCTCCAAAAAGCTTCCCATGTCCCATTATTTTCCTGCAATTTTTGATGAATATATTGAAATTCATCACGGGTTGGACGACTTTTTTGAAATCTACCGTGTCCTGAGAAAAATTCAAATTTAGTATTAATATTATCTAACCCTCTGTAAGCTAATTTTTGAGCGACTTCTTGATGTTGTAAAAATAGCCAATATAGAGCAGTTTTACCTGTTCCTTTTTTTCCTCTAATTAGACAGGTTGTATCGTCTAAAAATTTGTCAAAATCAGTAGTACGTTGAAACAATAATCCTAGGTCCTGCTTCTGGTCAGCCGCATTTACTTCAGCAAACTCGAGACTTTCAATAATTTGCCATCTTTGTTCACTAGTATTAAAAATACTGCTGCGTTTAATTTCATTAGTTTTGGCATCAATTAGATTGGCAATTTTACTATAGTAATTCTGTATATGTGGTATGGGATAGCTATCAGCTAAAGCAATTGTTTCAAGGTAAGGCACTACTAATAATTCATCGTTATTTTCTGATATGTCATTAGTTGTATTTGAATCATCATCATCATCATCATCAGTATCATACTTTTCATCTTTTGGATTTTGTATGCTTTCAAGCAAAAAATTCCAAATTTTTTTAACTTTATCTAAACCACTTTTTGCTACATCAGGTACAGGGGAAAAAACAAAATTAATGGATAGATTTTTCAGACTTTGAAGAGATTTTAGTATTAACTCCATTCCCTGTTTGTTTTGTTCGTTAGGGAAAAGAAAAATAATTGCTTCATCAGCAGCTTGAATTAATGATAAAGCACTCCATTGATTAATTCCAGTTCTTGAGTCAATTAAGAGAAAATCTGGTTTTAATTGTTCCTGAATTTCCTGCTTAAAAATAGACCAAAGATTTTGATTTCCATCTATAACAGTTGTGGCATAAAGATCGCCAACTTTAGACATATAATCAAGACTAAGATATCCAGCAGGAACAACAAATACTCTCCCTGTAGCATTAGGTATTTTTGCCTCACCAAATATTTCTGTAATTAAAACACTGGGGTCTACTTCATCTGGTAAGTAGGAACGTTCGTAGAAATAATCAACTATTCCATATTTTGGCTGTTGCTTAAGCTTAAATGCTGTAGTTAACCCAGGTGCTTCTAAATCTAAGTCTATAGCTACAACTTTATGGCCTCGCATGGCTAAAATTGAAGCCACATGAGTTAATGCAGTAGTCCGACCTACTCCTCCTTTAAAAGAATAAAATGTTACTGTTCTGGGTGTACTGGGTTCTTGCTGGGGTAGTTGAGGTTGATCTTGTGGGTTTGCTGCCTGATTAGCTAAATCTTGCCAATCAATGGGCGAGAGTGTATCAGAGATTTGTGGAGGTGAAATATTTAATGATTCAGCTTCTTGAGGTGTATATAAGGAAAGAAACCCAGGAGATAAATGAGGCGCTTGAGATTTTAGCAAGTTGGAGATTTCTTCTTTCCGTTTAGGGATAGATAAACCAAAAAAGTTATTACTAACTAAAGTTAAATTGAGCAAACCTGAGGTGGAAAAATTTACATCAACCCATTCTTTAGCGTTAGGGTTTTGAATGTATTTATTTTCTATTTTTTGCTTTAGTAGTACTTGCCAGGTTTCTTCCATTTCAACCTCCTTAAAGTATAGTGGCTTGTTTTTGTAGCCATTCTATAAGCCTTGTATATGTTTTAAACCAGCTTTCATAATTTATATTGTCAGCTTCAATAGCGCAATAACGTATATGTATAAAATTTTGACCTATTGGGTTTTCAACTTGATCTAACCATTCTAGGACATGGGGCTGGTGGTCAATTAATCTTTTAAGTTTAGGATGTTTTTTTATTGCTTTTTGTAATTCATGCCCTGGATTAGTAAAAGTATGCCCTGGATTATTTTTATATGTTTTCCATTCTTTAGTTGCACTATTTGGTAAAGTAGCAAAAATCATTGCTTTTAATAAGCACTCAATAGTTATACCTCCAAAATGCATGGCTGCAATTTTTCTTCCCGATTCATGTAATTTTTTTGTATCATAATAGCGTTCTAGAAAAGCTGCTTGGTAATCTTCCATAAACAAAAAAATATAACTTTAATAATTTTAATTTAACATTAAACTTCTGAGCCTATAATACCATTTATTAAAAATTTCTCTACATTTTTTTTGTAGGGGAGTAACTATAAATATTGTATACTAATTTCCTACTAGTAGGTAAAAATAAGAGTGATTAATACTAATTGGCTAATAATTATTAAAAAAACTTATTTGGTCTTTGTTAATTAATTTAATAATTGAAGTACTATTTAAGTATAGCATGAGTTTTGCTAAGTAGGTAGGCATTAAAAAAAACTTGGCTGTATTAAGATTTATATACTGAATTCAAAATGCTTGATACAGTTTATTTAAAATCAACTTATATGTTGTTACATAGCGGCAGATTTAAACTCCGACTTACTTAATTAGTATAAATTTCTAAAGTTAAGTTTAACAAGCAATTTAATATCCTAATACTTACTTTATAAGTCAGGTTTTAGGACATTTTTTGAGAGGTAAAAATCATACAATATAGCAACTAAAAAACTGGCATCTTTATCTAAGAGAGAATTTACTATTTAAAGAAAAAATTTACTAATACTTTTTCACAATAGTCATTCGTTTATCCACCCATTTATCCTATCCCAAGGAGAAAGTTAAAAGTAAGATTTTAAAAAATAAAAGCTTTGACGCGGTCGGTAGTTTTAGGAAATTATTGTATATTTTAGTATAATATCAGTAGTTTAGCCTAAGTTGATAAAATTGGTATAATTTAGATTCAGTAACTAACAATTATTAATCAAAAAAAAATGTTCTCGATCAATACTTTTTAAGCGATTTTTTTTAAGAAAAACTGAAGTTTTTGTTATCAAAAAAACTTATAATTTATAACTTGGTTCAGATTTTATAATTTATTTTTTCAATACAATGATTACAGAAAAGTTTCGTCACCAACTCCGCCAAGAAGTTAAATTATGGCAAACAGAAGGATTAATTGATAATTATCTCTATGAACAATTATCAGAGCGTTATCAATTTGATTATTTAGAAAAAACTGCTAGCTCTCGTTTTATTACGATCCTTATTTCTCTGGGTGCTATTCTCCTGGGATTAGGTATGATAACTTTTGTTTCTGCTAACTGGCAAGAATGGTCAAGGGAATTAAAAATAGTTATTTTGTTAACTTTATTTATTGGAGTTAATACGACTGGTTTTTATTTATGGCGACAGCCAAATACTCTGGCAAATACTAGCAATAAAAAACAAAGATTAGGTCACGGACTCTTAATATTTGGAGCCTTAATTTTAGGGGCAAATATAACACTAATGGCTCAAATGTTTCATATTGGCGACTCTCCCTACGGATTATATATTGTTTGGGGATTAGGAGTTTTGGTAATGGCTTATAGTTTACAACTAGCTTCTCTTGGAGTTATTGCTATTTTATTGATGGGATTAGGCTATTTAATAGGGTTATCAAGTTTATTTTACCCGGGAGAAGTTTCCTGGTTACAGTTGATAATAGAATATATGTCTTTGGTGGGGGTATTGTTGTTTATTCCCCTAGCTTACTGGTGCAATTCTCGAGTAATTTTCTTTGTAGCTACATTGATAATATTACTAGCTTTAGAAATTAGTCTGTTCCGAGTTTTTAATTTATCAAATAATGGTGTTTGGGGAGCGATCGCTTTAACTTTACCTCCTGCTTTATTGTGGGGATATGATGATATTGTCTGGCATAAAGTAGATAGCAGAATTTTTCAATCTCTAGCAAAAAATTTAGCTATTTGGTATTTAAGTATTGGATTTTTTTGTTTATCTTATCAAATATTTTGGCAGGATTTTTTATTAGAAAATTTTTATGGTACATCATCAAAAATTCAATGGTTCACTTTAGTTGAAGTTTTATTTTTTGTGGGATTAACTATCTGGGAATGGTTGTTTTTAGCAAGGCAAAATAAAAGAGATGTTCAGAGTTGGCGATTAGATTCTGTGAGTGGTATGGTTTTGGGTTTTATTGTTGTAACAGCCATATTATGTTTCTGGCATTTGAGTATTAATAAAATTTCAGAAATAGCTACTTTGATCATAAATATAGAAATGTTTATTTTGGCAACAGGTTTAATTAGGATTGGATTAGTACAAGGAATTAAAAGTACTTTTTGGGGTGGTTTGATATTGTTGACTTTACAAATTGTTAGTCGTACTTTTGAGTATAATACTGGATTATTATTAAAGTCTTTAGTGTTTATTTTATGTGGTTTAGGAGTTATAGCTGCTGGTTTGTGGTATGAACGTCTTGTCAAAAAGTAGTTGATAGCAATGATGTGTCAAGCAGATCTGAATCTTTCTTACAACGATGCCCTGCACGATAATTTGTGATGCATGTATCGGGAGGATGTGAAATCATTTATGGTGGTGGTGCATTGTCATGATGGTTTATTGTAATTCTTTTGGCTGACGGGGAATAGGAGTGGGAACATATTACTCCCTTATTAAGTGTTCTCATCCCCATCTACCATGACGCGAGCCAGACTAACCTGTAATATTTACTGAAGTTTTACTCTTTTCCCCTACCAAAATTTGCCACAAGTAAATAGCAACAGGGAACAAGGTAGAGAGCGACCAGTGTGGAACCACCAACACCACCAGCGATCGCTATAACTAGAGGCGGCCAAAAGCCACCACCTTTTACCAACAAAGGAACAAACCCGATCATTGTAGTTAAAGTTGTGGCAACTACATGACGAGTGGAACCCATGACAACTTGACGGGTAGCTCGACGGTTACCAGTGCATGCTTCCCGGTCTTGGAGGATAGCAGCCAAAACTACTACTGAATCATTAATAGCAATTCCCACTAAACCAAATGTACCGACCAGACTCATAAAACTCAAGGGATACCCAAATAACCATAAACTAAAAAATCCTAAACCAATGGCAGAAATAGCAACTATTCCAATAATGGCAGTTGCTCGGAAAGAATTTAAGGATAAGACCAAAACTGAAACTGCTAATAAAAATATAAGAGGCACTGTAGCAAGCAAAACTGCTTTAGCCTCACCTAGTTTCTCTGACTCTCCAGCAATTTCCAACCAATACCCGGATGGTAACTCAAAATTTGAATCATTTAACCTTTGTTGCCAACCTTTGAGAACCTCGGAAGGTAAAACCCCAGCAGCAATAAAACCTTGAATTAAATTTACCCGTCTGCCGTTACTTCTTCTAATAACTGAAAATTCTGGCTTTAATTCTACTTTTGCTAAAGCTGACAGGGGTATTGTATCAGTTGAACTAAATCGATTTTGATTTAGACTCGAACCTAATGGTTGTAAGTCTAAGGATGTAATTTGGCTAATGTCTCCCCGTTGAGCATTCGATACTCGCACCCGCACTGGTAGTTCTTCAGTATCTTCAATAATTGATCCTCCTAAATTCCCTTCCAGTAAGCTCTCTAACTGCTGTGAAAGATTAGCATGATCTAATTGGGCTAAACGAACTTCTTCTTCATTTAGTTGTAGTTGTAGTTGGGGTCGAATTTCGCTTAAAGTGTCCCGGGTGTGAGTGACTTTAGGGACTTGAGCTAAAAGGCTTCTGGCTTGTTCTCCTAATTCTTGTAGACGCTTTAAGTTAGGACCATAAATTCTGATTGCTACTGGTGCATCAAAGGGAGGCCCCTGTTCTAATTGTCGAATCAAGACTTGAGCTCCAGGGAATGCAGTATCAACTTCGCCTTGGAGTTTGTTAACTAATTCTGAGTTAGCAATTGAATTTAATTGTAAAAATCCTTGAGCATAATTGGAGTCTGGCTGTTTAGTTGCTCTTAAGTTGTAGTAATATCGAGGGGAACTACGTCCTACAAACCATTGCAATTCCTGAATTTCTGGATGCTTTAAGATTAAGTTTCTGACTTTTATAGCCGTATTTTTTGTTTTTTCAATAGAGGTTAAAGCAGGTAATTCTAATTCTATTTGAAGCTGGTTTCTGGATGCTGGAGTAAAAAATTGTTCAGGGAGATTCCTAACTTGAATTAAACCAGTAATTGGTAAAATTAAACCTAATAATATTCCTAACCAAGGATTGCTAAATATACTTCGTAGACTAACTTGGTAAAGTTTCGTTAAAGAGGAATTTGTAAATCCGGTTTGCCAAAAATTTTGTTGAGTATTCTGGGAATTATTATGATGATAATAAATATGATATAGTTTGCCTATTAAGCCAGAACCTATAGTCAGGGATAATAATAATGAAGAAATAACAGATAAAATCACACTAATGCCAAGACCACCAAGAAATTCTCCTGGCTCACCAGGGATTAAAAGCATTGATAAAAACCCTAGAGCTGTAGTTAAAGTTGATGCTGTTAATGGCAGAAATAAATGATTAATTACTTTAGTAATAGCAGTTTCAGCTTTTAATCCAGAAACCATACTTTTACTAATTTGATCAACAATAATAATTGTCACATCAACTAATAATCCTAGAGCTACAATTAATCCAGTTATTGACATTTGATGTAGAGGAACATTGAGAAATCTCATCATCCCTAAAACCATGCAAATTGACAAAGGCAATACCAAACCAACAACAATTGCAGATTTCCAACCCATTAAAAATACTGTCATCAAAAATACCAGTATGCCACTCATTAATAGATTCCAAATCATACTTTTTAAGCGAGTTTGAATATAATTACTTTGATTAAAAATTATCTCAATTTTTAGACCAATACCTAGTTCTTTGCGAAATTTTTCTATGGCTGATTCTGCTGATTTTGCCCAGAGGTCTATTTGATAATCTGATTCGACAAATATAGCTAAAGCAGAACCAGGATGACCATTAATTAATGCAAGTTCATTTGGTGGTTCAGCAATTGTTTTTCTGACTTTAGCAATGTCACCAAGTCGAGTAAATTGACCTCTATCACTAAAGCTAATTGGAATATTCCGAATCCTATTCAGGGAATCTAAATTTGAATCAACTTCTAGGAGTAAATCATTATTTTGACTCCGAAATTTACCGGATGAAACTTTGGCATCACTTTGTTGAATTTGTGCTGATAATTGTTGAGCGGTCAGACCAAGACTAGCTAAATCAGTAGGATTAATTTCTACTAATATTTCTTCTTGAGGAATACCAAATTTGGCAACTTTTTGTGTTCCTGGCAATGCTAATAATTTATCTTTTAATAATTTAGATAAACGATTGATAATTGCATAATTAGGCTCAGTATCTTGTTCCCAAGTTAAAGCAGTAATCATGGCATAAGCTTTAACTTCAACTTCCTCTAATCGTGGTTTACTTGTACCAGCAGGTAATTGAGTTGTGGCTTGATTTAATCGCTCTTTAATTCTTAACCAAGCTGTATCAGCTTTTCTTTCTTCAACTGATTCTAATAGTCCAATATTAATAATTGAACTTCCCGCCCTAGAAGTTGAATCATAGGTTTCAATTTCTTCAATTTCAGATAGTTTTGCTTCTATTTTCTCTGTGATTAATGTTTCTACTTGTTGGGCATCAGCTCCTGGCCAAAAAGTTGTGATACTGGCAAAACGGGAAACTAATTCTGGGTCTTCTAGTCGTGGCAATGTGAAACATGATGATATTCCCCAGGCTACAATTATTAGTATTGCTAGTATTAATAATCGAAAGTTTCGATAAAATAAAGTAGTCATTTTAAAGATGAATTATGAGTTATGATTTATAATTTATAATTTACTAATTATGAGTTATCAGTTATAATTTAGATTATGTCTATTTTAATAGTTATCACTAAACTTCATATTTAGGGAATATTATTAATGCTATTTATCAAAAATTTTTCAAGTTTTTTTGATTAGAAAATTAGAATATTATAGCAGTGGATTTAGTATATTTGCATTATAAACTATCTCAAAGATAATAATAATTCATATTGATTAAGTTAAAAAAAGTAAGAAATTTATTCCCTTTATGTTAATTATTTAATAACTAAAGATTGACACAGGGATAGAATTAATACATGGGAATTGTTATAAAACCTAAGAAGAGATGACCCTCAATTCCTACTACAAAAAAAATATGACTTATGATCCGTTAAGTATTGTTTTTGTGCTTCTGTAATCTGAAAAGCTCATTTAATGGTTCCATATCATAATATTTTTGGTATTATCTAAACCGTGTTGACTTATTATCCAGACATCAATATTATTAGTTATTGGTTTTTCTCCTGCCCAAAAAATCTATAGCGAACTAACTGACCAGGAACTAATTGGTTAGTTCCAGTTGTGACAACCAATTCTCCTGGTTTTAAGAGTCCTCGCACCAGACTCCGGTCTCCCTCCGTATGCAAAACTTCAACCATTCGTTTTTCAGTCTGATAAGTTAAGGGAGGTATCACCAAATCTGATTTCTGAGGAGAGACAAGAGCAAAACAAGCCAACAACCCCCGCTCTCCCCAAACCAAAGCAGAAGTCGGCAACCAATATCCTGTCACTGTTTCAATTTGATTAAGTTCTAACTTGACAATAGTACCTGGAGCTATAGCTTGAGGTAGTGCCAAAATTACACTTTGAGTCCGAGTCATAGAATCTACCTCTGGTAAAATTGACAGCACTTGTGCACTTAAAGTTTTCTGTGCTATCCTCACTTCCTCCAAACTACCTATTCTCAAACGACTAGCTTGAGTCGGCGGCACCCCAACCCGAACTTTCCTTTCACCATCCTCGACTAAACGCACAACAGCTTGAGTTGCATTAACGACAACTCCCTCGTCTAAATGGCGAACAGAAATAGTGCCAGTAAAAGGCGCATAGAGAATACTTTTTCTCAGAACAACATCAATTTCAGAAATTTGTGCCTCGAAACGTTTAACTTCTGCTTTTTGAGCTTCTATTTGTTCGGAGCGAGTTCCGGCAATAAGTTCATCTAATTGACTTTGCACTTGACGGACTCTAGCTTTTTGAGCTTCTATTTGTTCGCGGCGAGTTCCGGCTATCAGTTCATCTAACTGACTTTGCACTTGACGAACTCTAGCTTTTTGAACTTCTATTTGTTCGCGGCGAGTTCCGGCTATCAGTTCATCTAATTGACTTTGCACTTGACGAACTCTAGCTTTTTGAGCTTCTATTTGTTCGCGGCGAGTTCCTGTTTGTAATTTTTCTAGTTCACTCCGCCCTCTTTTCAGTCTGGCATTGAGAGTATCGGTCTCAGTAGAAGCAACATCTAGTTGTTCTTGAGAAATTGCTCCCTGTTTATAAAGTTCTTCACGTCTTTTTTCTCGAAGTTGAGCTAATTCTACTTGTTCCTCTAAGTCTAGAACTACTGAACGAGCTGCTTCAATATCTTCGGTGCGGGTTCCCGTTTGCAGTTCTTGTAATTTGGCTTGTTCTTGAGTAAGGGATGCACGGGTGGCTGCAATTACTTCTACTCTGGGTCCTGTTTGTAGTTCTTGTAATTTGGCTTGTTCTTGAGTAAGGGATGCACGGGTGGCTGCAATTACTTCTACCCTGGGTCCTGTTTGCAATTCTTGTAATTTTGCTTTTTCTTGAGCTAGGGATGCTCGGGTGGCTGCAATGACTTCTACTCTGGGTCCTGTTTGCAGTTCTTTGAGGGTGGCGATCGCTCTTTCTTTCTGAGCTATTAATACTGACTTTTGGGCTTGGGTTTGACTGGTATCCAGTTGAGCGATCGCTTCTCCTTTGCCTACTTTTTTACCCTCTTCTACATATATGAATTTAAGTAAACCTGATTGCTCAAAACCAAGTTCACTTGTTCTTTTGGCTTCTACAACTCCTGTATAACTTTGGGAAACTGAGTAGGAGTTGACTAATTTTATGGGGGTAGCTTGAACAGAGAGGATATTCGCTAGAGAACTTTCTGAGGTTCGCTTGAGAGAAGTCTTTCGATAGATGAGAAATTTTAGGCTGCCAAAAGTTGTTGCTAAAATAACTACTAGGAGACCAACCCAGGTCAATTTCTTTTTTTTGCCTTTCGACTTGAACAAAGCTGTCTCAGATTGAATTGATACAGCTTCTATCTTATCAGTTAAGGTTTCTACTGTACCATTTGTTTGATCAGATTTAGAGTCTAACAATTTTTTCTGCTTCATAAAACCGATATAAAATGTTATAATTAGTAATGTTATCAGATTTACTTCCTGCTTCTACTGCGTCGCCCTATAGGCTGCTCCATTTGGTCAGTCATTTTTTCAGTTAACCAAAGGCGTTGATTGATTTTACTTGGATTTCAAGGATAATTAGCTATAAAGTGGTATGATATTTTAAAGTTCTTTATTTGCTCAAAAATTGCTCAAAAATTGCTCAAAAATTGCTCAAAAATTGCTCAAAAATTTACATAATGCCGTACAGTAAATTCACTTTAGAAGAAGTTTTAACTAAGTTCAATTTAACTTTAGTCGAAAACTTAGGGAAATTTAATAATTTACCAGACGTAGCTCCTAGTAAACTGTTAGAAGAAACCTTAGAAGACAATATACCATTAGCAGTAGCGATTGGTACTGAAAAAGCTCGTTCAGAATTAATAGTATCGCCAATTTTAGTGGCAGTTAGAAAACATTTAAACAAACAAATAAGTTTATTTTCTGGTATAGAATTTAATGTCAATATTGAATTAGGATTAAGTGGTTTTTGCGATTTTATTATTAGTCTTTCTAGCCTACAAACCATAATTAAAGCACCAGTAGTTACCTTAGTAGAGGCGAAAAATGATAATATAAAATCTGGTTTTGGTCAATGTCTGGCGGAAATGGTTGCAGCTCAAATTTTTAACAAAAATAAAGGGAATCAAATTTCTCAAATTTATGGTGCTATTACCACTGGAACTGCTTGGCAATTTTTAGAGTTAGAAGGTGAAAATGTAGTATTAGATTTAGAGGAATATTCCCTCAAAAATTTACCGAAACTTTTAGGAGTTTTAATTAGTTTTGTTAGTTAGTATAATCAATAATTTATGAAATATATGAAGATTATAATTTAATTCACAAAATACCAATTTTATAAATAAAAAAAACTATAAAAATAAATATTCAGAAAAAGTTTAGATGTAAAAATTAAGCACTTTAGGAGTCAGATATAGCTCTTTTTCTTGGTCATAATCTGCAAAAATATGAAGTAAAGCTGAATATCTTTTTTCTGTCAGAATTTTAATTATTTTTGGAGGCTAATACCTCTGAATATTTACCCTTAAAACTATAGATATAAAATAATTTAACTAAATTACTTTAGTACCAAAATTTTTGCCATAAAAATATTAATAAATGGAGAGATAAAATGAAATTTTATAAGCCTTTTATTCAAAAAAAGTTGTCTGATAAAAATCATGATAAGACTGAAGACATTAGTTTACTTATTAATCAAAATAAATCTTTGACAAAGCAAATACCTATTTGGCGGTTTGTTTTGCCTTTAACTTTGCAATTAGCATTAATTTTATCAGTTTCTGCCCAAGCTATTTATACTCACATTACAGGTAGAACAGTTATTTTACAAACTGCACCTGTAGACCCCTATGATTTTTTGCGCGGTTATTATCAAGTTTTAAGTTATGATATTTCCCGCAAAGATAACTTGAGTAAACTTCCGGGTTGGCATCAATTTGATTTTGAAACTTCAGGCAGATTTGATGGGGAAAATAAAACTAATATTTATGTAATTTTAGCTGAACCTGAAAAAATAAAAAATTCACAAATACCTAAAGCTTGGCAACCTATAGGTATAAGTTCAAAAATGCCAGAAAATTTGCCAGATAACCAAATAGCTATTCAAGGAAAATTTGATGGTGGGAGAGTTAAATATGGCTTAGAAACTTATTTTATGCCAGAGGATAGACGAGAAAAAATTAATCAAGATATTCAGGAAGTACAAGATAGTGTTAATTCAGAAGAAGACATACCTTTTGTTATAGAAGCAAAAGTCAATTCTCAAGGTAAGGCTGTACCTGTGAGTTTGTGGGTTAGAGAGCGTAATTATATGTTTTAATATTCTTATTTTTCATGAAGTTTTAGCCCTAATATTATCACAAGTTAACTTGAAAATCGAAACTTATCTTGCTTAAGGACTCATTGGTTTTAAGGGAACTTTGGTTGGGTAGAATGCTGACTACAAATGTTAATTAAGCTGTTCAGCAAACTTGTAATTCTTAAAAATATGGAGTAAGTTGGCGATCGCCAATTTACTCCCTCAAACCCTAATAAACTTCTTGATAGCAAACCAGTTGTTTTTTTATTTATTTATCAATTCAATTTTTGCTCATATCCCTTAATTCTCATCTCAAAAAAGATTTGGGAAGACTTATAAAATTTTAGGTTTTAGAAATAGATGAACTATGAGTTATGACTCCTAAATTAATCTATTCTCAAGTTGAACGGCAAACGAGTATAAACCCCATAAGGATCATTCATCGCTCTCAAACTAGCTAACTCCTCTTGCAACTTTTTAAATTCTGTCGCTAACGGATCTAAAGGCATAGTAGGTATATCAACTTCCATACCAGAAAGACTACGAAAAATCTGTTGCTCCAAACTACGAGACTTAGGATACTCCTCAATTTTCCAACTATCTCCCAGTTCAGCTTTTTCTGCAGCAACTTTAATAGCAGTTTCTATCCCACCAATTTCATCAACTAAACCTAACTTTTGAGCGTTGGCACCAGACCAAACTCGACCTTGAGCAATTTCCTCTACTTTTTCGGGTGCTAAATTACGGGCTGTCGCTACATTTTTAATAAACCGCTCGTAAATTGAATCTACCATCTTTTGAATCAAAACTAACTCATCTTCAGTCTTAGGGCGAGAAGTAGTATTCAAATCTGCAAACTTACCAATTTTAACCACATCCCAAGTAATTCCATTTTGATTAGCTATTTCTTGAATATTGAACAACACACCAAAAACTCCTATAGAACCTGTAATAGTATTGACTTCAGCAACGATCCGATCTGCATTCATAGAAATCCAATACCCTCCAGAAGCAGCTATATTACCCATAGATACAATTACAGGTTTTTCCTCACTCATAAGTTTTACTTCCCTACTAATAACTTCAGATGCTGAAGCACTCCCCCCTGGACTATTAACTCGTAAAACCACAGCTTTCACTTTTTCATCAAGTCGTAGTTGTCGTAATTTCTTTGCTAGGCGATCGCCCCCTATTTGTCTAGAAGTACCACTACCATTAACTACTTCTCCTTGAGCGTAGACTACAGCAATTTTATTGTTGCTTTTAATATTCTTACTAAGAGTTTTTGCAACTCTTGGTACTTTGCTATAGTTGTTCAGACTAATTTGTGTGAAACTTTTATCGTCCTCTTCAATACCTGTTAGTTCTTTAAGTTTTTTCAGAACTTCATCGTAGTAGACAACTCTATCTACTAACTTACTCTGTAAAGCATTATTCGCCATCAAAATTCCCTGATTATCAGCGATCGCCTGTAACTGCTCTGTTGTAGACTTTCGACTTGTAGCAACTGTTTGCAGATATTGACCCCAAATATCTTGTAACAATTGAAGAGTTTGCTGTCGGTTCTCCGGACTCATTTTTTCTCGGAGAAAAGGTTCAGTGGCAGATTTATATTTACCAACTTTTGTTACCTGAACCCCGATACCAAATTTATCTAATGCACCACTCAAGAACATAGTTTCAGAACTTAAACCATTGAACTCTAAAACACCCAAAGGATTAATTGCAATTTCATCTGCTACTGAACTTAGGTAATATTCTCTTTCTGTCCAGTCCATATCATAAGCAATAATAGTTTTGCCTGTTTCTCGGAACCGTTGAAGTGCTTGTCTTATTTCTTGTAGGTTTGCTAGTCCTGTTACCCCTGGAGCATTACTACCTTTAATGTAAATGCCGATTATTTTTTTATCTTTGGCAGCAGCATTGAGAGTATTAATTGCTTTTCGGAGGGTTATGGTTGTAGCTTGGTCGCTAGATAGGGCTTCTTGGAGTGCTTCCCCAGTTGAGGAAATGGGTCGACTATCTGTAATACTTGTAGCAAGGTCGAAAACTAAGATTGATTTGTCTTCAACTTGTGGACCTAGATCTTTGGTTTGACTGGCTATGGAAACGACAAAAAATATTAATCCGCCAAATCCGACACCGATTATTAAAGTAATTCCTAGTATGCTGCCAATTAGGCTGGCAAAGGTGTATTTGAAAAAGTCTTTCATGTTTCTAGTGGGAGTTCCTTTTTAGGAAGTTAATTATTTGGTATTAGTTAATTATCACCTACTATTTGAATTTGCTAAGTTTGAAACTGTAGTGAACTGTCTCAACTAAAGCTGTGAAATAGATTTTGGGAAAAAGAATCAATTTACAAGTTGAGTTGAAAAAAATATTTTTTAGAAACGATAACTCAACAGTATTTACTAGTCGCAATTTAAATTTATACTATGGTTTGAAATTAATTATGGCAACAAAGCACTTTTAATTGTTGAATTGATGCCATGACTAATACTTTGTTTTTATGTTAATTTTTCTAAAGCCTGAGATTTTTTCAGTTCTAATAAATTGGCATTGCCTGTACAAAATAGAACTGTCGTTATTTCTGCTATTAATATATCTACTAATAAATTGAGAGATTCTTCTGATTTGACTGCTGCTTGAAGAAATGGCCAAGCTAATCCACTTAGATCTGCACCAAGAGCGATCGCCTTTGCTACTTCTAACCCATTTCGTAACCCTCCAGAAGCAATTAGAGGAATGTCTGAATTCAGGGTGCGGATAGCGCTAATACATTCTGCAGTAGGTAAACCCCAATTCCCAAAAGTATTTCCTAACCGACGCTGAAGTGGGTCTTTCCCCCGCTCCCCTTCAATTTTTGCCCAAGAAGTCCCTCCAGCTCCTGCAACGTCAATCGCTCCTACTCCAGCATCAATTAACTTTTTGGCCATTGAACCGGAAATCCCATTACCTACTTCTTTAGCAATTACTGGCACTGACAGCGAATAGCACAATTTTGATATTTTGTCAAGGATACCTCGGAAATTAGTATCACCTTCAGTCTGAATGCACTCTTGAAGAGGATTGAGATGTAAAATGAGGGCATCTGCTTCTAAAATATCAATCGCTCGTTGGCACTGGTCAATGCCATAATTATAGTTGAGTTGGACAGCTCCTAGGTTGGCAAACAATAGAATATCAGGAGCAAGCGATCGCACAGCAAAAGTATCAGCCACTTGGGAATTTTCTACCGCAACTCGTTCGGAACCAACTCCCATGGCTATTTTATAGTGTTGGGCAACTTTGGCTAACCGATAATTAATCATTTTAGCTTGCTCAGTGCCACCTGTCATCGAAGATATTAATAATGGCGCGCCCAGTTGCTTCCCAAGAAATGTAGTTTTAGTATCTATTTCACTGCGGTTTAGTTCTGGTAAACAGCAGTGAGTAAAACGGTATTTGTCTAATCCATTGGTCTTGTTGTTAAATTGGACATCTGATTCTAAGCAAACTCTTAGATGATCTGCTTTGCGGGATTGAGTTTGTGATATTGAGTTCATCAGTTTTATTATTACAGATTCACACAGAAGTTTATCAAAAACTTGTTTATCTCAATATACTAGAGTTGTGGGGAATTCAGGCCAAAAAATGGCTGGAACGATTATCAGTCAAGGTTTATAGTGTTATTGATGCCTAAAATTATGAATACTTTATAGAGTAAACTTTTGAGGATTTTAAATTTTTATTTCTAAACAACTCTACTATAGCAATCCTATGAGTGTTCATGGCAAAAATCCTACTGCTTTTTAGGGAACAGGGAAGAGGGAACAGAGAATAGGTAAGAGTTTTAAAGGTTTTATTTACTTTTTGATTTGTCGCAACCCCCAACGGACTGCTATATGTATTGTAGTTAGTAGGTTGGGCATTGGCATTTCGGATAACTGGACAGGATTTACCTATAGATAATATTTTTATATATATTAAATAAATTTACTGAATACTGCTTTTGACCCATTTCGGTCAATATTCCCGTTTTCTCTGGCAATATTGGGATGTATTTGTGATTACTAAATTGTTGGGTTCGTTGCATAGATGTTGAAAAATTTAAGTGAGTATTTTGTTGGTTTTTGTTAACTTCCTTGTAGCTTCGTATAATGTTTGGACAACTATATTAGCTAGGGAAGTTTAAAATGGAGTCTGTTGAGTTTGCTTTGGTGGCGATCGCTATTCCTTTTTTAAGTTAATATGTGGGAGAGTTAAAAAGCCCATTAAATATCAAATTCTAAATTAGGTACAAATATGTCAGAAAATTCCGGGGATAAAGTTTCTATTCAAGAAGTTTATGGTGTAGGTATTAACAAGGGAAATATTAATACCTCAAAATTTGCTAAGACAATGACAATTTATGAATCTCAACAACAAAACTTGACAGAAGCAGCAAGAGATATTCAAGAATTACTAGAGCAACTAGAAAAAACTTATCCGTCAGAAACAACAATGGACAGAATGAAAATTGCTACAGAGGTAATTACACATATTGATAATCATCCGACTAAGGCACAAAAAATATTTAGCGCTATAAAAGCTGGTGGAGTTGCTGCTGTTGAACAATTACTTAATCATCCTGCTAGTAGCTTTGTTATTGCAGCTTTGGAAGATTGGCAAAAATCCAAATCATAAACAAGGTTAATATGTCAGATAATTTTGAGGATAAAGTTGATATTAAGGAGACTCATGGTGTTGGTGTTAATTCAGGCAATATTGTAAATTCAACTTTTGCTAAGACAATTATTAATGACACAAAAAATGTTTCATGGAAGGGTGAGCCAGCAGAGTTTCCTAATAATTTAAATATATTACGAACTGGTGCTGTTAAATTTGTTGGTCGAGATAAAGATATCGAAAATTTACATGAACAACTTCAGGAAAAAGAGCGTGTATCTATTACAGCAGTAGTTACAGGTATGGCAGGCGTTGGGAAAACAGAATTAGCACTTCAATATTCTCTTTTATCTGAAAAGGAGTTGAATTATCCTGGTGGTATTTGTTGGATAAATGTTAGGGAAAGAAGTGTGGGAGAACAGTTATTAAGCTTTGCTCAAACTCAATTAGGATTATTTCCGGCTGAAGATTGGAGTTTAGAAGAAAGAATTAGCTTTTGTTGGTCAAATTGGCAACCACCTGGAGATGTTTTAATTGTTCTAGATGATGTTAATAAATATGAAGAAATTGAGCAGTATTTACCTCCACAAAAACAACGTTTTAAATTATTAATTACTACTCGTAAATATTGGTTGTCAGAATCTTTTTCACAGTTACGTTTGGAGGTTTTGGATGAAGATTCTGCTTTAGAATTATTAGAGGTCTTAATTGGCAATTCTCGTTTAGGGACACAAATAGAGGAAGCAAAGCAACTTTGTGAATGGTTGGGATATTTACCCTTGGGATTAGAGTTGGTGGGGCGATTTCTGAAGAGGCGGTCTGAATGGACATTGGAAAGAATGATACAAGAGTTGGAAAAACAAGCTTTAAATTTCTCGGTGCTACAGAACCCACCACAGGGAGAAATGACAGCACAGCGTGGAGTAGCCGCTGCTTTTGAATTGAGTTGGAATGAATTAGATGAAAGGGGAAGGTATTTGGGCTGTTTGTTGAGTCTTTTTGCATTGGCTCCTATACCTTGGAATTTGGTGGAAAAATGTTTGTCTAAAGATGAAAGTCAGGAGAAAGGAATTATACAAAGGTGGTTTCCTACTTTTTCACGTTTATGGTTATTATTGATGCCTCCAAAAAAAGTTGATGTATTAGATTCAAGAACTTGGGAAGATATTAGGGAAGATACTTTGTTAGATTTAAATTTAATTCAAAAGACAACACAGGGAACTTATGAATTGCATCAATTAGTACGTCGATATTTTCAAGATAAGTTGAATGCAATGAAGGAAGTAGAACAGTTGAAGTCTCAGTTTTGTCGGGTAATTGTAGGTGCGGCAGAGAAAATTCCTTATAACAATGACATTACAGTAGAACAAGTTAAAGAAGTTGAGATTGATATACCTCATATTACAGAAATAGCAGACAATTTGGCTGAATATTTGAGCGATGATGATTTGATTATACCTTTTACAAGCTTAGGCTCATTTTATCAAGGTCAAGGATTGTACCCACTGGCACAACCTTGGTTAGAGAAAGGTAAAGAAATAGCTGAAAAACGTTTAGATAAAAATAATTCTGATATTGCAGCTATTTACAACAACCTGGCATCATTATATCGTGCACAAGGAAAATACGAAGCAGCTGAACAATTGTACCTACAAGCAATAGAAATCCACAAAATTGCCCTCCCTGAAAATCATCCAGGTATTGCCACACACCTCAACAACCTGGCAAATTTATATCGTGTACAAGGAAAATACGAAGCAGCAGAACCTTTGTTCCTACAAGTAATAGAAATCCACAAAATCGCCCTCCCTGAAAATCATCCAAATATAGCCAGCGGCCTCAACAACCTGGCAGCATTATATAAGTTACAAGGAAAATACGAAGCTGCAGAACCTTTGTTCCTACAAGCAATAGAAATCGACAAAATCGCCCTCCCTGAAAATCATCCATCTCTTGCCACAGACCTCAACAACCTGGCATTATTATATCATTCACAAGGAAAATACGAAGCTGCAGAACCTTTGTT
>JAGGDU010000188.1:30588-53945 GCA_018457135.1 Trichodesmium erythraeum GBRTRLIN201
TTTGTTCCTACAAGCAATAGAAATCGACAAAATCGCCCTCCCTGAAAATCATCCAAATATAGCCAGCGGCCTCAACAACCTGGCAGCATTATATAAGTTACAAGGAAAATACGAAGCTGCAGAACCTTTGTACCTACAAGCAATAGAAATCGACAAAATCGCCCTCCCTGAAAATCATCCACAACGTGCCACACACCTCAACAACCTGGCAAATTTATATCGTGCACAAGGAAAATACGAAGCAGCAGAACCTTTGTACCTACAAGCAATAGAAATCCACAAAATCGCCCTCCCTGAAAATCATCCAGGTATTGCCACACACCTCAACAACCTGGCAAATTTATATCGTGTACAAGGAAAATACGAAGCAGCAGAACCTTTGTTCCTACAAGTAATAGAAATCCACAAAATCGCCCTCCCTGAAAATCATCCAAATATAGCCAGCGGCCTCAACAACCTGGCAGCATTATATAAGTTACAAGGAAAATACGAAGCTGCAGAACCTTTGTTCCTACAAGCAATAGAAATCGACAAAATCGCCCTCCCTGAAAATCATCCATCTCTTGCAAGAGACCTCAACAACCTGGCAGAATTATATCGTGAACAAGGAAAATACGAAGCTGCAGAACCTTTGTTCCTACAAGCAATAGAAATCGACAAAATCGCCCTCCCTGAAAATCATCCATCTCTTGCCACAGACCTCAACAACCTGGCATTATTATATCATTCACAAGGAAAATACGAAGCTGCAGAACCTTTGTTTCTACAAGCAATAGAAATCGACAAAATCGCCCTCCCAGAAAATCATCCACAATTAGCCACACACCTCAACAACCTGGCAGGATTATATCATGCACAAGGAAAATACGAAGCTGCAGAACAATTGTATCTACAAACAATAGAAATCGACAAAATCGCCCTCCCTGAAAATCATCCATCTCTTGCAAGAGACCTCAACAACCTGGCAGAATTATATCGTGAACAAGGAAAATACGAAGCAGCTGAACCTTTGTACCTACAAGCTATTGAAATATTTACACAATCATTAGGTGAAGAACATCCCAACACTCAAACAGTTCTGAAAAACTATCAAATATTTTTAAATGAGAAAAATGAATCAAAACAAAATCAAGATAAATATTAGTTTTTATGCTTTGTGCCAGAAATATATGCAAAAGAAAATCAAAAATCTTTTTTTATCAGATAATAGTTAACTCTAGCCTTATCCCATAATTATCCTTCTTCGTCATTATAAAAAAATCACCCTAGAATTAAGTTGTAGAGCGATGTAACTTTTAGAGATAGAAATCATTTGGAACGGAATCTGCTGATAACTAAAATACCTAGAACTACACCACCAAAAACCATAATATTCTCCATCATATCACTACTAATTTCTATATCTGGAATCTTATAGAATTGGTGTTTAAATTCATCTTTAGGAGTAGTTTTAACTTGCTTTTCAGTTGCTTCTGATTTAGGTTAGTAAGCTGTAGCTAAAACACAATTTAATCTGCCGCCATTGAGCAAGCAATTAGACTCTTTAGTAGATATATTCTTTAGGTGTAATTCTGAAGCTTGTTTGTGGAACTTTATAACTACTTCATTCTCCTGTTTACCCATAATAATTGTATAGTTAGCAGGAGGTAAAACACTAGTAGTTTCTTCTGTTTTATCCTTGACTTCATCTACAGGTTTATTGCCTATTAAAGGATAGATTGCTATTCCTGCGATCGCAAAAACTCCAACCCCAAAACTAATAAATTTTAATAGCTTAATAAATCCATCTAATTTAAATAGTCTTTTCTTCTTTATATCCATAGCCATTTTACCTTCCTAAATCATCGTATTTGTGCTTTAATTCCTCATACCAATAAGAAGCCACCTTCCACGATTTAGACTTACCAGACTTAGCACAACCAAAAACTAATTTAATAGTCTCTTCTTTAGAACAATTAATATTAATTAAGCTAACTAACACCCCTCTCACCTCACCAGAAAAAACCTCTACTTTAGGGGCAACTAGACACCAATTATATAGCCCTACAAAAAAGCTTCTAAAGCTACTCTTCGAGAAGCCGCTGGCGCGTCCACAGTAAATATCTTCAAAAGTTTATTCCCCCATTGCCTTTGTAATCCTCCAGTTAGCTTATACCAAGTGATAAAAATCTAAGCAAAAAATACTAAGATAAAATGTCATTCTAGACTCCATTTATCTCTTACTTGATATTCTTTTAACCCCAACCATAATGAGCAATTTTCAGTAAAAAACCTCTATCCAGTTTCTGTTTAACTTAGGTATTTACCATCCATTGAGATGTTACCTTTAACCTCTAAAAATTAGTAATAAAATAATCAATTTATGTCGCCTACTCTATAGAACCAGCATTCATAGCCATAGGGAAAATTCTTTCTCCTTAAAGCCGTGAAATTGAACCTTTAAATGTAGTGAGTCAAACTTTTTTTGGTTTTTATAAAATTAAGATGACTAGCTAAAAGTATTCTGTTGGTAAAGTTTTAGCCAGCTTCATCTATTCTAGTTTTTATTTCTGGAGATGATTTTTATTTAACTACTATTTTTCGATTTTTAGCCATACCTCCGCGCATATTTTAACTTTCCGTCTTCGAGTTTTTTCAAAAATCTTGTATTATTGCCATAGCCCGAATTAATTAAGACTATTCCTAGACGATAACCTCTCGTCAGAATAGAGCCTATTAAATATATTCCTTAATGCTGCTTTTTCTGAAATAATTTGTCATCTTTTCCTTTACGTGCTTAAATACTATATTACTCCCTTCTTCTTTAGAAGAAACTTACCGTAATAATAAGTAACTAAAATGACAGAAAAAAGAACCGAAATTACTATCTATACTGATGGTGCTTGTAGTGGAAATCCCGGCCCTGGTGGTTATGGTATAATTATTTTATCTGAGAAAAAACGCCAAGAATTATCTGGAGGTTATAAATTAACCACTAATAATCGTATGGAATTAATGGCAGTAATAGTAGGATTAGAACAACTAGAAATTCCATCAATTGTCAATTTATATACTGACTCTAAATATATAGTTGATGCTGTTACAAAAGGTTGGGCAAAACGTTGGCGAGCTAACAGTTGGAAACGGAATAAAAAAGATAAAGCAATGAACCCCGATCTATGGGGAAAATTATTAGATTTATGCAGTAAACATCAAGTTGAATTTTCTTGGGTACGGGGTCATTCTGGAAATATAGAAAATGAACGCTGTGATAAATTAGCGGTCAAAGCTTCTCAAAAACTTGATTTACCCTCAGACCTTGGTTATCAATAAATCAAATTATGGGAGTTATAATTAAATAAAACTTTGTTTCTATAAAAAAATTGAATTATAGCAATAACCCTATTGATTATTATTGAAAAATACCAAATTCAAAAAAGGTAGCTACAGTATTAATCTCAACACTCAACTGCAAAATAACTTAGTACTGTAACAGTATTATTTAAAAGTGGTATAAGTCTTGATAAATTCAAATAGTTAAAGCATGATTTACCTTAAGCACTACTAATACTTATCACATTTGCTAACTCGTTTTTGAGAAAAGCCATCAAGAGATATCAGCAAAATCAAACTTTAGCTATAATTGTAATTAAAAATTTATCAAAAAAAAGAGGGTATAAAAAATTTTTTCAACTAAAGCAAGCCAGAATAAAGGTAAATTTAACTCATTGATAATCAAAAAAAATTGTATATGTTTGCCCTTACTTTATGATTTTATTGACAGGGTAAAATAATTACTTAAATTGCATATTTGTAAGTTTTATATACTGATACTTACTGAGGAGAATATTTGTAATATTGCCACTTCAAATGGGCTCAAACCTTACTCAATATAGCTTTTATAAAACCTTAAAATACTCACTTTTATTGATTTTTATTTGTAATTACAAACCTTTATTAATCTGATATTTAACTATTGTAAAACATCCTTAAATGAAAAAATAATTAACCAAAAATAGGGGTGTAGTGCGTTCACTCCATGAACATACCACACCCCTTTATTTTCAATAAGCGTTGTCTTTTCTTTTAGTAGAATTATGATTGAGTTCTCCAACGCAAAAACATTCTATATATAACTTTCCGCTAGCTTTTCACCCCCTGAAGACTGAACCTCTTATTATAACCATCACTCAAACTAGAGTATGCTTTCAACAACTGTAATAGTGCTTATAAAAAACAATCAAACTCAGTATTAAAAGCATCTGCCTGAGCACAGTCAATACTCATAACTGATAACTCTCCCTAATTTAATTTCTAAACTGCTACCCGAGGCAACCTATTTTTAAAACCACAAAGAATTTCCCAAGAAATAGTTCCTAGAGTATTTGCCCAGTTTTCAGCAGAAATTTGATGTTTACCAACTTGCCCTAACAAAGTTACCACTTCACCCGTTTCTAGATCAGGAATAGCACTTACATCTAACATCAACTGATCCATAGTAATAGCTCCTACTTGAGGAATTAGTCGATCGCGTACAATGACTTTCATCCTATTAGAAAGGTTACGAGGTAAACCGTCAGCATAACCAATACCCACCACTGCCAAACGCATCTGTTTTGGAGCAATAAACTGATAACCATAACTCACACCAGTACCAGCTTCAATAGTTTTGACTTGTGTCACCCTAGCTTTTACTTGCATAACAGGCTTTAAATTAATTTTATCCTGTAGATGAGGTGCCGGATACAGGCCATAAATAGCTAAACCTACTCGTACCATATCGTAGTGTAAAGCAGGGTCAGTTAACGTCGCCGCCGAATTAGCTAAATGAAGTTGTATATCACTAGAAAAACTTTTTCCACCAATACCACAAAGACCTATTGCTTCCTCAAACCTTTGATGCTGCTGCTTCATCACCGTTTGGTCTAAGTTATCCGCCGTCGCTAAGTGGGAATAAATACTAGCAATTTTTAAATTTGGTAACCCCTGCACAAATTTTACAAATTCTACCGCCTGTTGCCAAGGTGTTCCCAAACGAGACATTCCTGTATCCAACTTAAGATGTACTAGCATTGGTTCAGTTTGGTAGGAAAGAGTTTCTGAAAAAACTAAAGCTTGTTGAGGTGTACAAATAGTTGGTTCTAGTTGCCAGTGAGCGATCGCCCGAATTTGTTCAGGTCGGTCTATTGCTCCTAAAATTAAAATTGGTGGTTTAATTCCAGCTAACCTTAATTCTATTCCCTCTGGCAGTGTGGCTACTGCCAACCTATCTACACCAGCTTCTAAAATAGTTTTAGAGATCTTAGACGCTCCATGTCCATAAGCATCTGCCTTTACTACTCCCATTAGTTGAGTTTTAGCTGATAAAAGACTCTTAAGTTGTTGGACATTATAGCTCAATGCCCGATCATTAATTTCTACCCATGCTCTTTGACAAATACCTCCATAAGCATCACTTTCTAGTGCTAGAGTCTTAAAAGAAGTCTTTTCTCTACTCAACATTTTTATCCATCCCTTAACTAGTGCCTTTGCGTAAATAAAATTATCTACTCCCAAAATTTACACTCATCAGGATATATCTAGAGCGTGTGCGATAGTTAACCCCCTCCAAGCTCCACATTAAATTTGTATAGCATCACCAGAGTAAAGCTGTTGCAGGTATTGTTTTGCTCTTTGAATAAGATGCTTATAGGTGATAGTTTGAAGCATATTGTCTACTCGCTCCCTGCACCGTAACAACACCAATGTCCATTTTTTGATGTTGCTTAACTTACAACCAGCCATATATTTTGATAGCTTTTAGTTCTTCCTTGGGCGGGAATGTTACTTAGTTAAACAATTTACTAACCATACAAGTTCTTACTTCACTTTTTTTAGCCATTGTCAAATAATTGATCAAATTTTCAAGAAAACCCTTTTAAAGCCATATAGTTATATATCATTAATTTGAAAAAGAAATGTTTTTTTGAAAAAACAAAAACATAAGTTATTCCACTTATAAACTTGATAGAAAACTGCTGAAATCTCAACTTTTGTGCTTAAGGACGTCAAATATGCTAATATCTGAGAAAATATCCTCTTTTCAGAAATGTCAATGGCCAATGTTTTAGTGTTGAACGCTTCTTATGAACCGCTCAATATCACGAGTTGGCGACGAGCGATCGTCTTGTTGCTCAAAGGTAAAGCGGAGCAAATTGAACATAAGGGAATATATCTTCTCCCAGATATTCCCTTACCTACAGTCATCCGACTGCGCTATTATATCCGAGTTCCGTACAAAGATATTCCTTTGACGCGTCGAAATGTTTTCCACCGAGATGGTCATTCTTGTCAATACTGTGGTTATATGGGTGATGATTTAACTTTAGATCACGTAATACCGCGATCGCGTGGTGGTGGTGATACTTGGGAAAACCTCGTAACGGCTTGTGTCCGTTGCAATGTACAAAAAGGAAGTCGGACCCCAAAAGAAGCTAATATGATTTTGGACTGCCCTCCTCGAAAACCTCGCAGTGGTCTTTACTTTGAATTAACTAAACATGTTAAAAGTGGTATGAATAAAGAATGGCAAAAATATGTTATCGGACTGTAAAACCCCTGCCTGTTTAAGGGCAGGGTTTTTTGTATCAAAAATAACAATCTGTTTTTGAGTTGTCAGCTACCAGTGAATTAATAATAGAGTTGTTGGGAATGAAGCCCAAAAAATAGCTAAAACCCAAAACAAGTTCAGGTTTAAGTGTACTTTTAAGGCTTAAAATTATGAAAACCATTAAGAGTAAGCTTTTAAGTATTTTCAATTTTCCTACACCCAACAACTCTAATACTTATTTGCACAGCCAGAGGTGACAAAGTATAAAATTTTCTTTTTTTATCCCTTAAAAGGCGAGGCTATTGACCTGATTTGTTAGTCATGATTAAATTAAGGTAAGTATTCAGGTTTTTTACTTTTAAAAGTATTTAAAAAACGACTAAGATTAGAGTCCTGAAAAATTTAATTCATAACTTTTAATTCTTTTTGTAGACTAAATTCTTTCCTTGATATGCAACTCAAGTTAATAACTTATATCATGTCTCTTTGAATACTCACTGTGAAAAAAAATAGGAATTTAGGAATTGGAAAAAAGTTATTAAATGATGTGAAAAAAGTATTTTTATTATGGCTAATTTATGATACTTTGAGACTTAATATAATATTATTATAGATCATAACTGAAGAATAGATGGAAAAAATTAGAATTGCTATAAATTGTGTTCTTAATTGCTATTTAGATCTTAAAGGTGATCATTTTAAGGATAACAAAACTTTTTCTTTTTATTCAATCAATTTATTTTAAATCTAGGTAATTTTTAATTGCTAAACTTTGTTGATTCAATATTAATTTATTCTTACTTACCAATCTAATTTTTTATGCTGCAAAGTTTGACTGTTATCCAATAAAATGATGGTGAAAACACCATATAAGAAAAAAGTGTGATTATGAGTACAAATGTTTATTTTATCCGTCACGGTATAGCTGCTGATAGAGAAAATTATGCCACAGATGGAGAACGTCCTTTGACAGAAATAGGCGATCGCAAAACCCACAAAATTGCTCAAAAACTCAAACAATTAGGTCTTCATTTCAACTTAATTCTGACCAGTCCCTTAGTTAGAGCAAATCAAACAGCTAAAATTCTTCAAGCTCATAAATTAAGTTCCAAAGTAGAAGAATTTTCACCTTTAGCCCCTAGTGGAAATATTAATCTCTGGTTACAATGGCTAGAACGATGGTCACCTCAATCAAATAAAGAATTAGCCATGGTAGGCCATCAACCAAACTTAGCAAACTGGGCAGAAATTCTAATCTGGGGAGAAGTAAAACAAGTATTAATACTCAAAAAAGCTGGTATAATAGGAACTTCATTACCAGAAATTGGTTCACCAGTCGGTAATAGTCAAATGTTTTGGTTGACACCCCCAAGATTTATACTGGATTAACTAAAACTATTAATATTTTATTGTTAAAAAAATAACACAACTCAACTACTTGATAATGTAGCTTGAGTATATTCATATCTAAATAAAGGGGATCATCATGTCCGTCGTCTGCATTGAATTTAAGCCTGGTTTAGAAGGTGTTCCTGCTACCCAATCAAGTGTCAGCTACGTCGATGGACAAAAAGGGATATTGGAATACCGAGGCATTAATATTGAAGAATTGGCAAAAAAGAGTTCTTTTCTGGAAGCAGCATATTTGTTAATTTGGGGCAACCTTCCTACTCAAGAAGAATTGCAAAGCTTTGAGCAAGAGATTTGCCTAAACAGAAGAATCAAATATAGAATTCGGGACATGATGAAATGTTTCCCGGAGACTGGACATCCTATGGATGCTCTACAGACTTCAGCAGCAGCTCTGGGTTTATTTTATTCTCGTCGTGCTCTTGATAACCCAGAATATATTAGGAAAGCAGTAGTCAGGCTACTGGCCAATATACCCACAATGGTAGCTGCCTTTGAGTTAATGCGTAAAGGTAACGATCCTGTAAAGCCAAGGGATGACTTGGGCTATGCAGCCAACTTTTTGTATATGCTCAATGAAAGAGAACCCGATCCATTAGCAGCAAAAGTATTTGATATTTGTCTGACTCTTCATGCTGAACATACTATTAATGCTTCTACATTCTCAGCAATGGTAACTGCTTCTACCTTAACTGATCCCTACGGAGTTATAGCTTCAGGAGTGGGAACTCTTGCCGGTCCACTACATGGGGGGGCAAATGAAGATGTAATTAGTATGTTGTCTGAAATTGGTTCGGTAGAAAATGTTAAACCATATTTAAAACGATGTTTTGAGACTAAGGCCAAAATTGCGGGTTTTGGTCACCGAGTCTATAAAGTAAAAGATCCAAGAGCTATCATCCTTCAGGAACTAGCAGTAGATTTATTTGAAAAGTTTGGCGACGACAAGTATTATCAGATAGCTCTAGAAATGGAAAAGGTGGTAGAGGAAAAACTAGGTCACAAAGGAATTTACCCAAATGTGGATTTTTATTCTGGTCTTGTTTATCGGAAATTAGGTATTCCTAGCGATTTATTTACCCCTGTATTTGCCATTGCTCGTGTGGCTGGTTGGTTAGCTCACTGGAAAGAGCAATTAGCAGCCAATCGAATTTTCCGTCCTACACAAATTTATTCCGGAGATCATAATATTGCTTATACTTCCCTTGAAGAGCGAGCCTTAATCTAATTCTTTATGTTGTATTAAGTGCAAACAAGATTAAGCAATTCATGCCAGGAACCTGTGAGAATTGCCTAATTTCAAGGGTTTAGGATAGGAAAATTAGCTGTCTTAACTTGTATAACAAACTGGCTGCAGTGGCCATCTTTTTGTTAGCATAACTCTTAACAAACATTAACCTAATGAACTGTACATCCCTTTGAAGGATCTGCACTGATTACATTAGTAACCCATTTTACTCAAAATTAACTTTCTCTAAAATAAATAAACAAATTGTAAATGAATTCAGGAATTGATCTACAAAGAACATTTATTCAAGCCCTTGTAGATTTGGGCTTATCCTCAGAAATAGCTAAAACTCTGTGGTTACCATTCCCTATGTTATTAATGATTGTTGTTGCTACTGTTGGCGTTTTAGTAACAGTGTGGCTAGAGCGAAAAATCTCTGCAGCGGCGCAACAAAGAATTGGCCCTGAATTCATGGGCCCTTTAGGTACTCTCGCACCTCTTGCTGATGGTTTGAAGCTACTTTTCAAAGAGGACGTTGTTCCGGCCAAAGCAGATCCCTTACTATTCACATTGGGGCCTGTAATTGTAGCTGTACCCGTGTTTCTTTCCTACTTAGTAGTGCCATTTGGACAAAACTTAGTAATTACAGACCTTGGGGTAGCAATATTTTTGTGGATTGCTCTTTCGAGCATTCAACCCATTGGACTACTCATGTCTGGCTATGCTTCTAATAATAAATATTCTCTACTTGGAGGTCTACGAGCAGCAGCACAATCTATCAGTTATGAAATTCCTTTGGCTTTGGCTGTATTGGCAGTAGCGATGATGTCCAACAGTCTCAGTACAATTGATATTGTTGAACAACAATCAAGCTATGGTATTCTGGGATGGAATATCTGGAGACAACCACTAGGGTTCATAATTTTCTGGATAGCGGTCTTGGCTGAATGTGAACGTCTTCCTTTTGATCTTCCAGAAGCAGAAGAAGAATTGGTAGCTGGATATCAAACTGAATATACTGGCATGAAATTTGCTCTGTATTACTTAGCCTCCTATGTCAATTTAGTTTTATCTTCTCTACTTGTAGCGGTTTTATACCTGGGCGGTTGGGAGTCTCCACTTCCAGTAGAACTTATATCTAATTGGTTTGGGGTCAGTGAAACAACTCCTTGGTTACAGATAACCAACGCTACTTTGGGTATTATCATGACGTTACTCAAAACTTATTTGCTTGTATTTATAGCAGTTCTGTTACGTTGGACATTACCAAGGGTAAGAATTGACCAATTATTAGACTTGGGTTGGAAGTTCTTATTGCCAGTAGCTTTAGTTAATTTGCTATTAACTGCTGCCTTAAAGTTAACCTTTCCATTTGCCTTTGGCGGTTGATATCCTCCTAAGATTGCGCATAAGGAACAACGAGGAATTCCTAAACCTCAAAATCTAGGTTGATTTTTCTCGCGCAACTGCCTGAAGAAATTTTCTGTAATTTTAGTTGGTATACAGCCAACTGGTAGTTGCCTACCCCATCTTATAGGTAATGTTTAAGCAGATTTAGTTAGATAAACTTGGCCATTTATTCTCTTAAATTTAGCCCTAGTAAACTCTGTGTTACTACTATTAAGTTTTTTATTGAAATTAGGGTATCTAGTCCATCATCAGAAACAGATTTTTCTGCTCAGGAGTAGGTCTAAGCAATACTTGTCTGCTTTTTAAATTATTGCTCGAAAGATTGTATCTAAAGTTTTGCCCTTCTGGGCTGAGTTTTTGGTTTATTTTATTCTAATAAATATGTTACGCTAAAAAGCTATTAAAGTTTAAGATTATAACTCGCAATTATTTAACTATCGTATCTCTCCAAAAACAGGAAAAAAATACCGAGAGCACAAAACTATTTGGTTGTGTCCGTTTTCTCTAACGTAATAGCCTAGATTTCTAACTATGAAAAGTATAAATTACTAGAGAATAAGCCTGTTAACTCTCTCACTACAAAAATAGTTGATTATTTAAGCTAAAAACACCGAAGATAGAGAATGGTTATTAAAAGTTTCTAAATTACTATTGCAGCAATCTTTAAATGATTTAAACCCTAGGTGCATTTCCCTTCGGAATACTACAGAAATATGTTTCTCAGTAACCACAACTTTTCGTTGCTCAAAAACTTTTTCAATTAATAAAAGATAAGAGAAAAGGTAAACTTGTAATCGTACCTGAATTTATGGATTAAAAATTTAAAATAACCTGCAAAATTTACAAAATAAAGGTTCAAAGTTGTTTAAAATAAAGTTATTAGCAATCCTAAAGTAGGAAAACTAAAAATATTTTTGTCTAGGGAAGTAATTACTAAACCTAAATATCTGACAGATTATAAAGCAGTAATTTTAAAAATGCTGCCAAAATTCAGCTAATAGATATTTTCTGACTTTTGTATTAAAAACTTTACCATAAATTTTGCCTAAAACTGATAATTTACAATAGTAATTATTTAGGAATTAAAACTTTTGCTACCTTAAGGATGCCTTAATCCAATGTCTGTACATGGTCAAAAAATTGATACTCTTAAACTATATAAAGAAATAAATCAAAAAGTAAGATTTTTTCCTAGGTTATGTCAGTAAAATATAAAAGTTACGAAGCACGAAAGTTAAGTAAATTATTATCTCAAAAAAACTCAAGGATCTAAAAGGTATAAAAATCCACGAGTGAAACTTCCTAAATTGCACCCTAAACTTAAGAATATAAAAATTGATTTTCTAGATAAATTATCTGTTGAAATTCAGCTAACTTCCAAAAAATTGTTTTAGAAGTATGATATGTATATGGAGTCAAAAAAGTAAGCAACCCTTCTTGCTAGCCTCCCAGGAGGAATTAGGGGTGGGTTAGTGATCTAGGTTAGCGACCCATAGGAACATTTTTAATGGAATTGCAGAAAAATATAGTCATAATTTTAGAGTAATTAGGAGGTGAGAACCTACTTCTCAAATTTGCTCTAGTTGGTGAAGAAAAGGAAAGTTAGAAATTTGAGTCAGGGAATAGTTCTGTCTTAAAAGTGAATAGTAAGTAGGACCGCTTGGGAAAATGCACCAACAAATATTTTAGTCTAAAGCGGGTAGCCTAAGACATTAAATGCACACACTGGGCAAGCATCAACCATCTTGCTTCGTTCCTACCGAGGAAATGGGGGAATAGGTTGGGGTGGGTGCAGCAGCATAAGAAATATTAAACCGCATCGCAGCTTCGGGCCTTTAATCTCCCTATGCTTCTAGGCTGAGGTGAAGGTTAACCTTTAATTATTTAGGAAAGATACGTTAACATATCTATGTGTTAAACCTCAATATTGATTAGTAATATTGATTAGTTTTCCCATAGGGCGCTTCTTTGAAGGAGAGCACTGCAAAACAACCAACCTTAATAGTAATTACAGAGTACTACTACATATAGTGTATTTTTGGTAATTGTTTTATATATTTACACTCTATATACTTCCTTTGTGTAAGTTCTGGTTAAGATAAATTGACAACATACTGAGTTAAGAAGCAAAGCATAGTTGTTGTAAAAATTTAATATTAGTAGGATGTTAACTAACAAAATTTATCTCTAACATCAAATAAAGTTTAAATTGTCACTCTAAGTTTTATAAAGCAAAACCATGTTCAAATTCCTCAAACAAGTAAGTGATTACGCAAAAGAAACTTTTCAATCAGCGAAATATATTGGTCAAGGTTTATCTGTAACTTTTGACCACATGAGCCGTCGGCCTGTTACTGTACAGTACCCTTATGAAAAGCTGATTCCTTCTGAAAGATTTCGAGGTAGAATTCACTTTGAATATGACAAGTGTATTGCTTGTGAAGTTTGTGTAAGGGTTTGTCCAATTAATTTACCTGTAGTAGATTGGGAATTTAACAAAGAAACCAAAAAGAAAAAGCTTAAGCATTACAGTATTGATTTTGGAGTTTGTATATTCTGTGGTAACTGTGTAGAATATTGCCCTAGTAACTGTCTATCTATGACAGAAGAGTATGAGTTAGCAGCTTATGATCGCCATGAGTTAAATTATGATAATGTGGCTCTGGGTAGACTACCATATAAGGTGACAAATGACCCAATGGTTACTCCTATGAGAGAACTAGCTTATTTGCCTAAAGGAGTTATTGACCCTCATACAGTTCCTCATACTTCACGTCGTGCTGGTCTGCGCCCTGAAGAAATTCTGGAACAAATAGAAGCAGAAAAAACAGCCGCAGAAAAAACAGCCGCAGAAATAACAGACAAATAGTTATTAGTTATTAGTTATTAGTTTAGAGAGGTTTAAATTGATTTTTAGCCACGACCAACTAATAACTACCAGCTAAAAAAATATAATTCAAAGTTTAAGTATCTCTAAAGGAATAAAAAGTGGATTTAGCGCAAGGAGTTCAATTCGTTTCATTTGTTATATTAGCTGTAATGATGATTGCGGCTGCTTTGGGAGTAGTATTATTTTCTAATATTGTCCACTCAGCGTTTTTGCTGGGTGGAGTATTTATGAGCATTTCTGGTTTATATCTTTTGTTAAATGCTGACTTTGTAGCTACTGCCCAGGTTTTGATTTATGTTGGGGCTGTTAATGTCCTGATTTTATTTGCGATTATGCTTGTAAACAAACGAGAAGATTTTAAAGCTTTGCCTAATGCTTGGTTTAGAAAGGTAGCTACAGGTTTAGTTTGTTTTGGTTTGTTTGCTTTACTGAGTACAATGGTATTGTCTAGTTCCTGGTCAATTCCTGTTGTTGGAAATGCTACTAGAGAAAGTTCAATTGTGTTAATTGGTAAACACTTTTTTACAGATTTTTTACTCCCTTTTGAACTTGCTTCTGTGTGTTTGTTAATAGCAATGGTGGGAGCTATTATTTTAGCTCGTCGAGATATTTTGCCTGATGAAGTACCAACTAATGTATCTCAAACACCTGTTTTAAGTTTGCCAGAACGTCCTCGTGAATTAGTTTCAAGTCTTGGTGAAAGTTCTGCTCAAATCAAATAGGGTTAAAATAATTTGTTAAATTGAAATGGTTGATAAGTTTATGCAATTACAACTGGAATATTTTTTGTTGTTGGCAGCAGCACTTTTTTGTATAGGAATTTATGGCTTAGTTACCAGTCGTAATGCAGTTAGGGTGCTAATGTCTATTGAGTTACTTCTCAATGCTGTTAATTTGAATTTGATGGGTTTTTCTAATTTTCTAGATTCTCAAAATATTAAAGGTCAGGTTTTTACTGTCTTTGTCATGACGGTTGCTGCTGCTGAAGCTGCTGTGGGTTTGGCTATAGTTTTAGCAATTTATCGTAACCGTGATACGGTGGATATGGAAGAATTTAACTTATTAAAGTGGTAATCATAGCACTGGGAAATGTTTGTGTTTGAAGAGTTTTTAACATTTCCCAATTCCTTTTGATATAGTTATTTTACTGTTTGAATAATTTTTTTTTCCGATAATTGGGGTCTAGTACCATTCATCAAAAACTTTTGAACGTAAATTTTTAGTCGGGGACTTAGCTCTTACTCTGACGGTGCAGTAATATTAGTCCCTAAGCTTTCCTAGGAGGGAAAGAGGGGTTGCATACAATCTCGCTCGGTACAATATAAAAATAATTAACATTAATTTGCCTCAATTTAGCCATCAAGTTATTCAGTCCGTGTTAATTACTTAAATTTATGAAGTTTTGCCTAAGTATAGTATTAACGGATGGGAATTGGTCTCAAGCCTTATCCTTATAATTATTGAAGGGTTTTTAATGCTATTAGCTTTATATGCAGGTTTGATTGATTATAATTTTATTGCTTAATACTAAAATCAAGCTTTTTATATTTATCTATATTCATCTATGAAATGAAAAGATAAGGCATCCAGAATTAGTAGAACCTGTTAGATATCGCTATTTGTACTTACGGAATTGTTATTATAGCATAGATAGGTAGAACAATTTTTAGTCGTATTGGTTGCCTAAACTTATATTGCATATTTATTAGCTCATCTCCCCCTGATTTTTCTTGGGCAAAACAACTAAATTATATGGCCAGGTTTGTTCACTGGGAAAGAGCTTGGGTAGCTATATAAAGATTTTATGGCAACTTTCAAGCTAAGACTACTGGAAAAAAAGGTGATTCTTAAGTTCAAAAAATACTAAGTACGAAGCTGAGTTAAATACAAAGCTATATGTTGCAAAGAGAGACGAGAAAGTAGCAAAAAAACATCCTCATTTCAGCATTAAGGAAAATATCAGCTTATTTGGTGCACGGGGAAAGTAAAACAAGTTCGAGAAATTGGTCTTTGTTTAGATGGGGAAACTCAAGTTAAGTAAGCCGACTTAAAGAAAGAGGAAACTTTCTCTGTGATGTTGCAAGTTCTCTCACTTTAGTGCATGGAGGATGTCAATGAAAAATATTAAGCTTCATTGCTAAACTTCAACAGAGGAAGAATTTCTATGGTACTTTTTGTGATCATAAACAAACTCAAATAATTTAGGGGGGGGGATAAAACTTTGAATTCAGAAATTAAAAAGTATCCATCTTGTTCTTTACATCAAGATGTTAGTGAATATGTGGCTGATTTACAATTTCACATGACTTTACATGCTCGTAATTTAGTTCCTTCTCTTAATCAAATAAAAGATGGTCGTGAGCAAATGTTGCAACAAACTCAAGCTCATTTTGAAAAGTTGATTTCTAGACAGCCTCTTTAATTATTTTTATACTTATTGATTTTTCTGTAAAAACCCAGTTTTGACTAAATTAATTGGGTTTTTTAGTTTGTTTGAACAGTTCAACAACTTTACATTTTATACTACTCATTTGGTACTTTTTACATTGACTTTCTTTTTTACCACATTCGCGATCGCATGGGTGGAATTGATTTCTTTCTCTCACTCTCAAAACTATACTACAGAGCAGACTTATCTAATTTACAGAGAAATTGCACCCATGGGGCAATTTTTCATCTAATTAAGATTGGTTTAAATACCTACCTTATATTAATCTCTGGAAGCTTCACAAGATGAAATATTTCTGTATCGTGACGGGGAAAAATTCCTGAAGATTTGATGTTCTCTGAGCTAGTTAACTATATTGAATAAAAAGTCATACATATATGTATATAGTTACATAATTAGTTATATCACAAAAATTGTGATAATGGAAGAGCAAATCTAATTAACCAGAATGAGCTTCATAAAATGAAAATTCAGTTCTTGGTATATTCTGCTGAGGAGGTATAGATAGAAAGATTTGATCAAGAAAAAACAGTTATTTATTTATGGGAGATTCACAAAATAAAATATCTCTGTATTGTGACTGGGAAAAATTCCTGAAGATAGGTACTAATTCATTTATATTAATTAAATACCTTACTGCATTAATTGTATATGAGTAGTATGATCAACTCAAAGCTTAATGATTCATTATATTGCAGTAGTATAGTTACTTATTTCAAATCAAAACCTAAATGTACAGGATTATTTCTAATTTTTCTGAGTAATTATCTAGATATTCTTTCCTTGTGCTTAATTGTTATCTGTTTTAAATCTGTATCAAACCATTATTTATACTAAAAAAATTAAAATAAATGCCATATTATATATCACCTAGATTCATAGATAAACTAGCAGTACATATTACCAAAAACTTCTTAGAAATCCCCAGAATAAGGGTACCTTTAATAATAGGAATACACGGACGAAAAGGAGAAGGAAAAACATTTCAATGCCAATTAGTTTTTGAGAAAATGGGAATAGAACCTGTCACAATATCTGGTGGAGAATTAGAAAGTAAAGATGCGGGAGATCCTGCACGTTTATTACGTCTACGTTATAGAGAAGCGTCAGAAAAAGTTAAAGTTCAAGGTCGAATGTGTGCTTTATTTATTAATGACTTAGATGCAGGTGCTGGTAGATTTGATGGGGGTACTCAATATACGGTAAATACTCAATTAGTAAATGCTACTTTAATGAATATTGCTGATAACCCTACAAATGTACAATTACCAGGCAGCTACGATGAAACTCCCTTACATCGAATACCAATTATTGTGACTGGAAATGATTTTTCTACTCTTTATGCGCCTTTAATTAGAGATGGTCGAATGGAGAAATTTTATTGGGAACCAAATAGAGAAGATAGAGTTGGCATAGTAGGTAGCATATTTAAAACAGATGAACTTTCTACAGGAGATATTGATAATTTAATAGATGAATTTTCTGACCAGGCTATCGATTTTTTTAGTGCCTTACGAAGTCGGATATATGATGAACAAATTCGTGATTTTATTCACCAAGTAGGAATAGAAAAAATTTCTAGGCGGGTAGTAAATTCTGTAGAAAAGATTCCCGATTTTCCTCAACCTACTTTTAATGTTTCCCGTCTTCTAGAGTATGGAAAAATTATGGTTGGAGAACAAGAACGTATTCGAGAATTGGGTTTAGTAGAAGAATATAATAAATCTCGATTGTTTGGTGTTTTTAAAACAAGTCAACGAGAAAATATTACGCCAAATTCTAATGGATTATTTCCCGAAGTAACTACGGAAAATAAGTTAAATGCAAATCGGATTAATCATAGTATTAAAAGTAGTAATCTTAGTTCAGAAGTGAGGGAAAAAATACAAAAAATTCTCGAAGATGGTGGAAAAATTGGGATGGAATATGCAGATAAACGTAGATATAAAACTGGTTCATGGAAAAGTTGTGGAAAAATAGAGAATGGGGAAGTAAAAGAGGTGATAAATGCTGTAGAAAATTGTTTAGTTAAACATCAAAATGATTATGTTCGTTTGATTGGTATTGATGGGAATGTGAAGCGACGGATAGTTGAGAAAATTATTTATAGGCCCGATATATAATAAATTGATTGATTATTGATCTAAGACTAAAGAATATGTTCAAAATAGGAAATCTAGAAAATTATTTATAGACCCGATATATAATAAAGTGATTGATTATTGATCTAAGACTAAAGAATATGTTCAAAATAGGAAATCTAGTTAATGTGACATATTTTCTGCCTTTTAGGGGCTGATATTTCTACTGAGCTTTCTTCTGGGAATTGATTTTTGAGGGGCTGTTGCGCCACTTTTTTTTGCTTGTGCGCGGGAGTAACTAAGAACTTTGCATGTAATATCTGTAGAGAGAAACAGAAAATTTATAGAGGATGTAGTTGGATATATTTGCCCCTGCTGCTTTCTGCCATGGCGGTGGGTAAAAGGCTAATATGCATGAGCTTGAAGGAGGAAAAACTAGGTATTTTTTCAAGGCAAAAAAAATAAATCTTTGTATATTAGTGATTTTATATTTAATCAGAAAGCTCTAAGAAGATAGTTAAATGAGAATAATTATGAATACAGTTTCATAGTGTGATTTATAAATTTTCTGGGAGAAAAAAGTATCAATAAGGTTAGTCTAAATAAGATAATTATGTTGATGCTCTTAAAATACCTAAAACTGCTGTTAATTTATGATTGATATTTTTTTGAGGCTAAAGTACGTGTATCTTTAATTTGAGTCTGTTTTCTAGTTTTGTTTTTTTAGTCTTAATAATAAATAATCTTTGGTGTATCAACTAACTTCGTGTCTAAACTAGATTTAGTAATTAGTCGGACATAAATAAACGGTACTATGTTAAAAAATGTTCAGGAAGTAAGCAAGCTGTTAACTTATACTCAACTTTTTATGCTAACTTTGCAGCGGAATAAATTGATAATTATCTCGAAACTAATAGATATAAACTAAGAATTTGAGACTCATATCGAAATTAATAGATATAGTTTTTTACTTATAAAATTAGCTAAAATAATGCTATTGAATAAGTTAATATTATTCCGATTTTTATGATTATGTTTTACAAAAAAAGTTGGTTTAAAGAATAGTTCTAGAATTTGGTATTTTTGTTTGTTTTATTTTTTTGAATATATATGTTATTATTGTATTAATTAATTAGTTATGGGTGAGTATCTGAGACAAAAAAACGGGAAAACTAAGAAAGGAGTTTGACTAAGATTAAGTTTTACCTTCCTTCAAAAAATTGTAGGGTATCTAATGAAATATGAACTGGCATCAGAGCTAGGGATAGCAATAAACCTCCCTTAGGCATAATAGCTGAGGGAGGGTGTGAGGGACTAAATTTTATTGTGCGGAATGTAGGATAAATAGGATAGAATAGATATTTATTATTTTGAGTCCGAATAGGTTTAGATTACTTAAATTTGATATAAGTTAACATGAGTTGAGAGAACCTATTTTATTTGATTTTATTTGATTTTATTTTTTGATTCAGTCAATGATATTTGTCCTGAGTATTTGTTTTAAGAGTATTTATATGCTTGGTTTACTTCCTGCAGGACATAATTAGGGCTATTATCAATTAACTTAAACGGTCATTAAGAAATTTTTAGATCTTGTGAATAAATTTAATTTTTGACTTATTTGACTGAGAATAACTGAGTTATTGGGGACTGTAAAACTTGTAAATTGTCAACTAAGTTATCCTTATGCTATTAGTCATTAGTATGATTTAAGGGAGTTCCTAAAGTTCCATCTCCTCCTAGTTGTTGACGGCCATTACGAATAACTTGCAGCATATTTGTTAACTGCTGTTCAATACTATCAAGTACATGGTCAGCATAGTCATCAGCTCCATTCTGAATTTCATCACACTCGGCGATCGCTCTAGCTCTCATTTCTTCAAGTTCTTGTTGAGCTTGATAACGAATTTGTTCAATTTCAGTGATAGTAGCTTGTTGAATTGCTTCACAGTCTAGCTGAACTTGGTTTCTAAGTTGATCTGCTTCTAATTTAGCCTGCTGTACAAGGCCCATTTCATTTAAGATTTGAGAAGCTCGTTGTTCTGCATTTTCAATAATTTCTTCAGCGTAAAGTTCAGCTTCTTGAAATATATCATCTTTATGGCGAACAATCATTTCAGCTTCCTGAAAAGCAACTGGTAAATTCAGGCGTACAATATCTAGTTGGTCTAATAACTGTTCTTCATCTATTAAAGTGCGCCCCACGAAAGGTATTCTAGGACTATCAAGAATAATCTCTTCCAGCCTATTCAGTTCTCGCTGGATATCTACTCCAGGGGAACCACTGGCAGGTTGACTCTCGACATTTTGCCCATTTACCTCTGGTTCAATATTGGCTTTGGCTGAGTTTTGTCGTAACATTTATAAATATCAATAGCAATGTGCTGGGGAACGAGATGATCTACTGAGCCACCAAAAACAGCAATTTCTTTAACTACACTACTACTTAAAAAACTATATTCATTAGAGGTAGCTAAAAAAACTGTCTCTATTTCAGGTGACAAGGTTTTATTAGTATGGGCCATCTGTAATTCTTTTTCAAAATCTGAAAGAACTCGTAGACCTCGAATTAGGACTTTAGCCTGTTGCATTTTTGCATAGTTTACCGCTAAACCATCAAAACTGGCTACCTCTACATTAAGCAGGTGTTTTGTGGAATGACAAATTTGATTCAAACGCTGCTCAATAGTAAATAAAGAGGTCTTACTTTGATTTCGCAGGACAGCTACAATTACTTTTTCAAACAGGTTGCAGCCTCTTTCTATAATATCTATATGACCTAAGGTAATGGGGTCGAAACTGCCTGGATAAATTGCAATCACGGGTCGTATTTAAGAGTTACTAAAGTATTTTAGCAAGGTTTTTCCCAAATTTACTCAACTTTTAAAAGCTGGGTGTTTAATATAAAAATTAATATGATTCAAAAAGAAGCATTATCATTACTAAGGCGGGCTTTAAATAATTCCACAGCTGAATTTCGTGATGGTCAATGGGAGGCTATTGCAGCTATTACGGAACATCAAAGCCGTCTTTTAGTTGTGCAACGTACTGGTTGGGGTAAAAGTTTTGTCTATTTTTTAGCTACTCGTTTACTTAGGGATAAAGGTAAGGGTATTACTCTATTAATTTCCCCACTTTTAGCATTAATGCGAAATCAAATTGCTGCTGCCGAACGAATTGGAATTAGGGCTCAAACAATTAATTCTAGTAACAAGGAAGAATGGGAAAAAGTAGAAAATAATTTAATGGTAGGAAAAGTAGATATTTTATTAATTTCTCCTGAAAGATTAGCTAATGAAAACTTCCGAGAAAATATTTTAATTTATATAGCTAAAAATATCGGCTTATTTGTAGTTGATGAAGCTCACTGTATTTCTGATTGGGGACATGATTTTCGTCCTAATTATCGAAGAATTGCGAGAATTTTACAAGCCTTACCAAAAAATATTCCTGTGCTTGCTACTACTGCTACTGCTAATAATCGAGTTGTGGATGATATTACTGTTCAACTAGGTGCAAATCTGAAAATATTTAGGGGTTTATTAACTAGAGATAGCCTCCAATTACAAAATATTTATTTGCCATCTTATTGTGATCGTTTAGGATGGTTAGCAGAACATTTACCTAATATTCCTGGCAGTGGAATTATTTACACTTTAACTGTGAGAGATACGGAAATAGTTGCTAATTGGTTGAAGTCTCAAGGAATAAATGTAGCAGCTTATCATAGTAAGAAAAATACGGAAGAGAAAGAAGAATTAGAACAGCAATTATTGAATAATGAAATTAAAGCATTAATAGCAACTGTAGCTCTAGGAATGGGTTTTGATAAACCAGATTTAGGATTTGTTATTCATTATCAACGTCCTGGATCTGTAGTACATTACTATCAACAAGTAGGTCGTGCTGGTAGGGCAGTAGAAAATGCCTATGGTATTCTTCTAAGTGGTGAAGAAGATAAAGAAATTACTAATTATTTTATTAAAACTGCTTTTCCTCCAGAAGCTCATAATCAGGCAATTTTGGATGCATTAAATCAAGCTGAAGATGGTCTTTCTGTTCCAATGTTAGAGGAAAAGTTGAATCTTACTAATGGGCAAATAAATAAAGTTTTGAAGTTATTATCTATCGAAACTCCATCCCCAATAAAAAAAATACAGTCAAAGTATTATGCTACCCCAATTAATTATCAAACGGACACAGAAAAAATAGCAAGATTGAATGAAATACGCCATCAAGAACAGGATCGAATGTTGGATTATATGCACAGTCAAGAATGTTTAATGCAATTTCTGAGAAAAGAATTAGATGACCCAAATCCTAGCCCTTGTGGTAAATGTGCTATTTGCTTAGGAAAACCACTTTTACCGGGGAATGTTTCCTCAAAGTTTGTGACAGAAGCTGTACAATTTTTACGAACTAGGGAACAAATTATTGAGACGAGGAAAGTCTGGCGGAAGAATGCTTTATTAACTTATAATTTAACAGGCAAAATATCTAAAGATTTACAAGCAGAAATTGGGCGATCGCTTTCTATTTGGAATGATGCTGGTTGGGGCCAATTTGTTGAAAAAGGTAAGTATAAAGATAATCATTTTGAGGATAGCTTAGTTCAAGCTACATACGATATGATTCAACGTTGGCAGCCTCAACCTTTTCCCACTTGGGTTACTTGTATTCCCTCTTTAACACATCCGGAACTTGTTCCTAATTTTGCTCAACGTCTTGCTAAAAAATTAGGTTTACCCTTTGTTCCATGTATTATAAAAATTCGTCAGACTTCACTACAAAAAGACATGACTAATAGTTACCAACAAGCTCATAATTTAGATGGTGCTTTTAAAGTTTATAATTGGGAGGGAATTAGGGGAAATGTATTTTTAGTAGACGATATTGTAGACTCAAGATGGACTTTTACTGTTGTTGCGGCGCTTTTACGAAATGCTGGTTCTGGTAAAGTTTTTCCATTGGCTTTAGCAATAAATAGATTTAAATAAGGAACAAAGAAGACTGAGGTTGGGAGGTAAGCATTTAGCTTTTAGGTATTAGTTATTAGCTAGAATGAGGAGTTATTCTCCCAGAAGAATTAAAAGTTTGACACTGAAAATATCATTAGCTAAGTTTCATTTTTTTGCTTGGCATGACCTAGGAAAAGTTTAGAGCTAACTGCTAATAGTTGAATGCTTAAAATATTAAGGTATTAAGCTATAAAGGCTTGAGTATTTTTTTGATGGAAAAAGTGTCTGGTTTTCGGTATGGAGAATAACCAGTTTGATGCCAATTTAAAAAAAAATGTTATTCTTGGATAAAATTTTAATTAT
>JAGGDU010000188.1:54045-98690 GCA_018457135.1 Trichodesmium erythraeum GBRTRLIN201
CCAGTTTGATGCCAATTTAAAAAAAAATGTTATTCTTGGATAAAATTTTAATTATGTTGAATGCATAAAATATTAAGGTATTAAGCTATAAAGGCTTGAGTATTTTTTTGATGGAAAAAGTGTCTGGTTTTCGGTATGGAGAATAACCAGTTTGATGCCAATTTAAAAAAAAATGTTATTCTTGGATAAAATTTTAATTATTTAGTAATTAATATTGTACCAATAGTTTTTTTTGATAATTAGTATTTCAAAAGCGTGTTAATTGTATAAATGTTTTAGGGAGGTTTTATGTAAGGTCTCTACCTACTCCTGTGCTTCTCTAGTTAAGAAAGTGCAATATAAATTTGATTAACTTAAACAAAATTTGTAAGAGTAATTTATTACAGCATATTTGAGGTTTATGAGGTACGCCTACGTGGGTAAGATACCTGCATTACATGATTTTTACTATTGACCCTGTACATCATTTGTCCAAAATTAGCTGTAAGTCTAAAAACTAAAATGTTAAGGTATGTGTAGTCTGACTTCAAAAAAAATTAGTATGATAGATGTTTATTAAATTAGTATTAGTATTTTTTTGATAACTATAGCAGAAAGTTTTAGGCATAAATATATCCAACTAATTCTTCTATAAATTATATGTTCAAACTTAAGTCAGTTTAATATAACTTTTCTACTTACTTACTTTCTTTTTTTTCTTAGAAGGGGTTAGAGACTTATAAGGGTATATTTTTTATCTTTGATATTAAAGTTGATAAAAAAATTTGAGAAGATGAATGGATGAAGGCTAGAAGAAATTTTTAGCTATGTTATTGTATAAAATCAAATATACTTTTGTTGATATTTTATACTGAATAATAGTGATTACTTACCCCTTTGTTAAAAAATTACTCTTATAACACTAAGGGTCAAAAATAATGTCATAAATAATATTATAAATAGTTTAAAACTTTAGATATCAAATAATTTCCTAAAATTACTGTAGGGTCAAAGTTTTATGCCGGAAAAACCTAACCTTTAACTTTTAAACTTTAACTTTTAAACTTTAACTTTTAACTTTTAACTTTTAACTTTTAACTTTTAAACTTTAACTTTTAACTTTTAAACTTTAACTTTTAACTTTTAACTTTTAACTTTTAACTTTTAACTTTTGACTTTTGACTTAGGTGAAATGGTATAAGGGGTTTAGGTTTGGGTCTCCTAGTTCTTAAAAAGATTTAGAAAGCACATCCTAAGTAGATTCTTTTTTTTGAATATTGTTATGTGAATTTATTTCCTTTCAACTATGTTTTTTTGCTAAATAATAAAATAGAGATACCTGCTCAAAAATTATCCAATAAAAATGCTTAATCATGTTTTATCTTCAGATGCACAAGTGACTTTATTATTATGTGCTAGTTTTGGTCAAAATAGAAATATACAGCCACAACCTTTAACTCTAATTGAGTATAATATAGTTGCTAATTTTTTAATTAAAAATCAAGTTAGACCAGGATATTTACTAAGTAAAAATGGATTAGATATACTACCAAAAATTAATGATAAAAAATTAAACTATGAGCGGTTAGTGGCTCTATTGGAAAGAGGTGGAATTTTAGCTATTACTCTGGAAAAGTGGGTGAACCAAGGTTTATGGGTACTTACAAGAAGTGACCAAAATTATCCTATAAAATGGAAACAGAATCTGCAATATTTGGCTCCTGTAATTATTTATGGTGTAGGAAATATAGAATTATTGGAAAAGGGTGGATTAGCTATAGTGGGTTCTCGTGATATTAATGAAGAAGAAGTTGAATATACAAAAAAAGTTGGAAAAGTTTGTGCGTCTGAAGGTATTAATGTAATTTCTGGGGGTGCAAAAGGGATAGATCAAGAGGCAATGTTAGGAACTTTAGAGTTTGGTGGTACTGCTGTTGGAGTTTTGGCAAATAGTTTAAATAAAGCGTCTGTTTCTAGAAAATATCGTGACAGTATTAGGGCTGATAAACTAACTTTAATTTCTACTTATGACCCTGATGCGGGATTTAGTGTTGGTAATGCTATGGGTCGGAATAAATATATTTATGCTTTATCTGATTATGCTTTAGTTGTAAGTAGTAGTTTCAATAAGGGTGGTACTTGGGCTGGGGCTACAGAGGTGTTGAAGAAATATAAGAAAATACCTGTATTTGTGAAAGTTCAAGGAAAGGTAAAAGAGGGAAATAAAGCTCTTTTGGATAAAGGAGCAAGGTCTTTTCCTTTTGATCCATGGGATGGTAATTTAAAGGATTTTTTGGTGGGTTCAAAATGCGATTTAAAGTTGTCTGAAAATATTTCGTTGATAGAATTAGAAACTCCAGTTAATATATCTGCAAAAACTGCTAATTTAAATGTTGAAACTAAGTCTAATTTATCTATTTATGAAGGAACTAATCCAAGTATTTATGAGAAAGTTTTACCTATTATACTGAAAAATTTAATTCGGCCACAAAAGGCAAAATCTTTAAGTAAAATATTAGATGTGAGAGTTGGTCAGTTACGTAATTGGTTAAGTCAAGCCTGTGATGAAGAAAAAATAGTTAAAGATGAAAAAACAGCAATATATAGAATTGTTGCTGAAACTAAACAATATCAAAATTATCAAATTTCAACAGAGGAATTAAATGTTTATGAAATGGTGTTGCCAATTCTACTAGATAATTTAAATAAACCACAAAAAATTCAAGATTTAGCTAAAATTTTAAATGTAAATAAAAGCCAATTAGAAGATTGGTTAAAAATAGCTAAAACAGAAGGAAAAATAATGTTAGAAAAGAATTCTAATGTTTATGTGATTTACCAAGATATCAAACAGTTATCTCTTTTTGATAGAGTGGAAGATGAAGATGATGAGGAAGGGTTAGATTGGTAAAATTATTTTTAAACAATATCAATAGGAATGATTTACCATTACTAGAAACCGGGTTTATTGCTTTGATTATTGTTTTTGACTTTTCTTGAAATGTCTAACTATTAGGCTTCTCGGTTAGTGCTAATAAATAAAATAATTTACTAAATGAAAATTTACGACAAAATATCTGACTGGTTAGAAATTAATTGGGTTAAACCCGCCTATGGGGGTGGGTTACTCGGAGTATTGTCAATTTTCTTCTTTGCTGCTGCTGCTAATACTATGGCAGGATGGTTATACTTAATTAGTGCCATTACTTTCGCACTGTTGGGAGTAAGTGCTCTTTTGCCTGGGCGATCGCTACGTGAAATAAAAGTACGTCGTGATCGAATTCAACCTATAACTGTGGGTGATAGTTTAGCGATCGCTTTAACAATAGAAAATACTACTAACAAACCACTGGCTTTGCTACAAGTCCAAGATGAAATTCCTTTTGTATTAGGGAAACCAGTGCAACAAGCAATAGAGGTTATTCCCCCTAAAGAAAGTTACCATTGGGTTTACTACCTTCCTACTAAAAAAAGGGGTATATATAGATGGCATTATCTTCAGCTTAGAACTGCAGCACCTCTAGGTCTCTTCTGGTGTCGGCGTAGTCGAAATGCTAAAGCTACTGCTATTGTCTATCCCACGGTTTTACCTTTGAGTCGTTGCCCGATCTTGGATGAGCTTGGTGAAGAATATAGTCGCCAACTTCATGAACATAGTCGTTTTGAAATGGCTTCCCAGGGACTAACTCGGACATTAAGACCGTATCGGTTTGGAGACTCTAGTCGTTTGATCCACTGGCGGAGTAGTGCACGTTATGGGGAGTTGCGGGTTCGAGAGCTAGAGGTATCTAAGGCTGGTGAAGAAGTTCTAATTTGTCTTGATAGTGCTGCTGAGTGGCAACCTGATAATTTTGAGGCTGCGGTGACTGCTGCTGCTTCTTTATATTTTTATGCTAACCGCTCTTTGTTAAATGTTCGACTTTGGACAGCTGCTACTGGGTTGGTTTATGGTAATTTGGCTATGTTGCAAACTTTGGCTGGGGTTAGGTTTGGGGAAGAGGTGGTGGTGGGAAACCCACCGGAAAAGCCTTTGGTTTGGTTGACTCAAAATTCTCTGAGTCTGAGTTCTCTTCCTCCTGGGAGTAGATGGTTGTTGTGGTTAGATGAGTCTGTTGGTTATGCAGCAGAAACACCAAGGATGCAATATTGTTCTGGTTTGAATATTAGTTCTGATCAACCTTTGGAGTTTCAACTTCAGTCTAGTGTTTGAGGGAGTCAGGAAAATTGACTTAGTTGAGAATTTACCTGATAAAGCGATATCATGAGTTAGTTGTATCAAATAATAATGTGGTGAAATTTGTCAAACCTAGAGAAATTTTGGGATATCTATAGACCGCGATCTAAATATAAGTATTAATTTAAGAAATGCGGTCGGGCAAGACCTATAAATACCTGTGGATGAGTAACTGCCGACAGCTTCAGTAGAAGCTGGAAGTAAACATTAATTTGTCAAGCTATATGAAGCTTTGTATTAGCTTGATAAAGCAGTAGGCAAATATTACAAGACTTACCCATAACTTCTATAGTTGTGGCAAATGGCGTTTGTTTTCTGTAGCTCAACTTTGGAGGGAGTCGGCGGCTAACCTTGACCTGAGAAAGAGTCCTCCCCTACAGCAGTTTTCATTTCAGTAGACTACAGTAGGGAGTATCCATAGAACCTCCCTACACATCCACTCCCTCACTCTCTTACTCTCCTACTCAAGAAGTTGTAGCCCAGACTTATCAATATTGTGGTACTTTTTTATATAAACACTACATTGCGTTCAAAAATTTCGATCCGCTAAAGCGAGAAATTAAAGGAAGAAGAAAAACAGGATAAAGAGCAAAAAGGGAAAATAGAAAAGGGTCAGAAAGTTCTCCTGCTATTGCAGACAACACGAAAACCAAAATCGTAGTTGTGGACGTCACGCGGAAGAAAGAGGCTGCGGATCGCAGAACGGCAATAATAAGGACAGTATACCCAGGAACCCCCCCGCAGTGGAGAACGATTTTTATTTCCATCTAGCCAAACACTGCCATCTGTAGGGGCACCATCATAGTTGTCATGCCATTCATCAGCGCACCATTCCCAAACATTCCCGTGCATATCATATAAACCAAAGGCATTAGGTGGAAAAATTCCCACATATGTTGTTTGTTGTCGATATTTTCCTTTAGGACCATTACCGTAAGAAGAGTTGCCATAATAGTTAGCGAAGTCAGGTGTTATGGTCTCTCCAAAATAAAAAGGTGTTGTTGTTCCTGCACGACAGGCATATTCCCACTGACTCTCACTGGGCAGTCTATAGTCTCTTCCCGTTTTCTGAGATAGCTTTTCACAAAACTCTGTAGCATCGTGCCAGCTTACTGTTTCTACTGGGCATCTTCCTCCTCTAAACCTAGAAGGGTTATTTCCCATAATGACTTGATATTGGTCTTGAGTTATAGGGTATTTACTCATATAAAAAGGCTGAAGAGTTACCCTATGTTGGGGACCTTCATCACTGTATCTACCTACTTCTTCTGTTGGCGAACCCATGAGAAAACTTCCCCCAGGAATATAAACTATTTCCAATTTAATGTCATTACCCAAGTGTTCGATTTTTTGTTGAGCCCTTCCCTGAGTACGACTAATAATATTACCAGAATTATTGAGTCTTACAACTTCAAAAGTAAATACCTGTCCTTTTTCTGATTTTTCCTGCTCACTATAAATATATTGTAATTTTTTGAGTTTATCTAGAGAGTTTTGATACCACCTTTGATTTTGTTGTTCTTTGTATAACTTGGCAGCTTTTTCAAAGTCTGATATGACTCTTTCAATATTTCTTTGAGTCTTGTAAACAAGACCCCTGTTGTAGTAGGCTTTAGCATATTTAGGCTTAAATTTAATAGCTTGGTTAAACTCAGCAAGCGCCAAATCATATTTTCCCTGGTTATTGTAAATATTACCCCTGTTGTAGTAAGCTTCAGCATATTTGGGATTAAGTTTAATGGCTTGGTTAAACTCAGCGATCGCCAAATCATATTTTCTCTGGTTATTGTAAACAATACCCCTGTTATTGTAAACTTTAGAATATTTGGGATTAAGTTTAATAGCTTGGTTAAACTCAGCAAGCGCCAAATCATATTTTCCCTGTTTATTGTAAATAATACCCTTGTTATTGTACACTTGAGTATATTTGGGATTAAATTTAATGGCTTGGTTATAGTCAACGAGCGCCAAATCATATTTTCCCTGGGTATTGTAAACATTACCCCTGTTGTAGTAAGCTTCAGCATATTTGGGATTAAGTTTAATGGCTTGGTTAAACTCAGCGATCGCCAAATCATATTTTCTCTGATTTCGATACTTAAGGCCTTGGTTAAAATAACTTTCAGCATTCTGAATTAAAAATTTTGTGATAGTCTGATCTTCTCTAGTGGGAAGAGGCAAAATAGCAACTGATGTTTTTTTCTTTTTCCAAATTTTCTTCCAAGGGTAAACATATTGGTCAAAAACTATGAAGAAAAAACATGCCAACAATAGCAAAACAAACGCTTGCAGAATTATCAAAAATGTGGGTCTCTCCAATATGTCTTTAACCTCCGGCGATACCATCCGCAAAAAAGTCGAGATCAAAACTCCCTCTCTATCTTCATCAACCTTGGTCAACCCCAGGTGAATACCCACCAACTGCCCTGCTTCATTCAAAACTGCTCCCCCACTCATCCCCTTATATAAACCATTTTCAAGTTCAATAGGTTTATAAGTCAAATTATTTCCCATCTGTGAGTTAGTCACCTTAGCGCGAGTAAACTGAAAATTCTCCCTATTATCATATCCCGGCCAACCCGCCACATAAACTTGATTATTATCATCTAGCTGACTCACATCCCCTAACTCCATCACTCTATAATTAGTGAAACTAGCAAACGCTATCAGAGCTAAATCTTCTTGTGGGTAACGGTTGATAAATTTTAAACCAGTCACTTCTCCTGCTTTCCCTAGCTTTTTACTGCGAATAAATACATAAAATATATCATTCATATTAAAAATATGATTAGCAGTTAGCACATAATAAACAAAGTCTTTTCTACCAATAATTACTCCGGAACCTTTAAGAATATATTTATCATCTCCGACCAAATAACCCTCGCTCACAATCTCAACCATAGTTTGTTGTGCTAATCTATTTAAAGCACTATAATTCTTAGGAGTACCTGATTTTTTAGCAACAAAAGTTAGTTTTTCTGGTTGTGATAATTGTTTGTTCATAAAAGGTATTTTATCACAACTAACTAGGGTTAATGTTGTTAGTAACATTGTAAACTTTATCGTGTATTTCATATAAATAAATCCGCCTATAAACTGTAATATTTGATCTAGGTCTAGTCAGATAAGTTTTTTCAATATTTTGATATTTGAGCTTTAATGACAGCATTGGATCGGGCAAATGATGTACTGCTGTATTTTGTGAAAATCATGTAGTGCAGTTATCTTGCCCCCGTCGCTGTACCTTATAAAAACGGAAACGGTGTAATTAACAACCATAATTTTTGAGCCTGACTTACCCAAAGAGACTATCATATTTAATCTTAGGGGTATGATGTCCCAAGTTAGGGGAAAATAGAATTTGTATATCAAAATCTTAGAGTTTTTGATTACATTTCATTCCTGATTCCTATAATTTCCTTAACTGTGAAATTTTTCCAAATTTATTATAGCATTAGTGATTGCAGTTGATCACCATATTACCTCCTAAAATCTCATATTTATTTTCATAAGATTTAAGAAATTGTTATTGAATATCTCTTACGGAAGAAGCAGAAATAAAGCATTTTTATTTTTAATGATTATAAATTTCTGGGTATTATATTGATTAATTTTATCGACAAATTAGTAGGCAATTCAAGACAGAAAAATATTCTATTTTAAGAATATAAATCAGAGCTTTCATACTATTCTCAAAATTAGGTAATATTTGGAGCGATCGCTTCACCTATATATTTCCAGATAAATATTTCCAGATAAATATTTCCAAATAAGTATTTCCAAATAAACTTCAAGCTTAAAATTGTGGAAATTTAAATAAAATTAAAATGAGAAACTTTTTTTTAAGAACCAAAATTCCCATAATTAACCTAGTAATAATCGAATTTAAGAGTAAGCTATAGTGGTTTTATCTGCTGCTAATTCACCTTTTGTTGCTTTGATTAACTTTAATTTATTGATGAGCTATCTGGTCGAATTTTTCGAGGTAATTGCTAGTATTTTTTTGTTCAATTTTGTGAAAATTTTATATTAACTTTATTAGTTATTGATATTACGGATCAATAACTATAAATAACTATCAATAAGTATTTTTCTTGATTAATGGATAGTGATAAATATATTCTCATATTTATTAATATGGGCACAGCTATGTATAATTACTTATTACCATTTGACCTAAATTTTTATTTATAGAGATGTCGAATAAACATACACTTTGCCTCCTGCAAGTAAGTTTTTTCCCAATACTTTTAATTTTTATCAAAGATATCAATACTAATTCCTGCCCTCAAGATCATGAATTTAAAGCTGATAAATGATAACTGATCACTGATCACTGAATATTTATGGTATATTTTTTTTAGGAGTTGACAAATTTAATTATATATAGTAAAGGAGTAGATAATATGAGAAACTTGTAATTTAATTGACTTTAAAAATAGCATTATGTAGTAAAATTAACAGAACGAACAAAGATCACCATAACAAACAAATATTATGACCCTAGCCACAGAGAAAAAGAACCTATCTAGTGATAAATCTTTGAATGCGATAAAAAATTTCGCGGAAAGATATGCAAAAAAAACAAATACTTATTTTTGTATAGATCCTTCCGTTACTGCTGTAGTAATTGAGGGATTAGCTAAACATAAAGAAGATTTGGGCGCTCCCTTGTGCCCATGTCGTCATTATGAAGATAAACAAGCAGAAGTCAAAGCTACTTATTGGAATTGTCCTTGTGTACCAATGCGGGAGCGTAAAGAATGTCATTGTATGTTGTTTTTAACGCCAGATAATGATTTTGCTGGTGAACAACAAGAAATTACTCAAGAAGATCTAGAGTCAACTAGAAAAAATATGTAGGTTGAAATTTTGAAGGAAGAAAGAAGAAAGTTAATCAACTTAGAAGCTATAGCTTAGAAGCTACAAGTCAAAATTTATTTTGATCAAGGGGATTTTGGGCCCATTCTCTCAAGCTGAAGTCAGAAGTCAAGGCTACCTTTACTCTCCAAAGGAGATAATTTCCATTCTTATATACATTTTTAGCTGTGACTAATTTGAAAAGTGCGAATATCCTCGGGGCACTAAGGACTTCTATATAAGACATCCGGCGCTGTTGTAAACCAGCGTCAGGATAATGTCAATTTTCTTTTTTCTTCTTATCAAAATATTAGGTTTTAATTGCTGAATAATTTTGTATATTGAAGAATGATAATAAATTTTCAACTATCTGTTAATTGAGGAAAAACCCTATCAAAAAATCCTAATCCTGGGACTGGTTAGGGGAGGATCCTCTGCTATGAGTAAATATGGAAAACTTTTGATAAATGGTATAACTCTTATAGAAAAAAAGTCTGTGCTAAAAAGGTTGGGAAAAAATGATAAAGTTGATAATTGATATGGAATGAAATTCAATTTTTAGTATTAATTGTTGATTTAGTAATCATGACTTCTAAACAAGAAAAAATTCCCCAAGAATTTTGGCAGGGAATAGGAGAGTTTAATAAACAAGAATTTTATAAATGCCATGATATTCTTGAGGCTTTATGGCTGGAAGCTGGAGAGCCTGAACGAACTTTTTATCAAGGTATTTTACAAATAGCAGTAGGACTTTATCATGCAGGAAATGAAAATTGGCGTGGTAGTATGATGTTATTAGGAGAAGGTATTAGTAAATTACATTATTATCAGCCTAGTTATTTTGGGATTAATGTGGATAAATTATTGATAGAAAGTTGTGAATTATTAAAATATTTGCAACAGTCTGGGCAGGAAAATTTGGCTGATTTTGTGCGATCGCACAAAAATAGTAAGTACCCCAAAATATTAGAGCTAAAAGATTAATTATCTGCTAAATTACAGTAGTTTTAATGTCGGTAAACCACAATAGGGAGGTTGCATTTAGGGAGGTTGCATGTGAGGACATTCCGTGCAACTTCCCGACAAGGTTGTAGTTATAGCGATGTAGTTGATAAATTTGAAAAGCGCTGTAATGGTTTGGTTCAAAAACTAAATAGAATTTGCTGAAAAAGTTTTTTTTAAGAGTAGGATACCCACTCCTAAACCCGACCAGGGTTAAAATTAGGGGAGTGTTAGATCAATTTCAGTAGTTTTCTCCTCAACAGCTATGGAAAATTTTTCGGAAATTCTAAAAATTCTAATATCTTTCACCACTTATATTCTCAAAAATTTTAGTCGTAAATACCCAGGCTACTGGGTCTAAAAAATTTCAACTTGAACAAATAGCCATTAAGGTACATTCCCAAACCAACCTAGGTTGTACATAGGACAGTAAATATGTTCTTGCCATTTCCAAATGTTTCAGACACTCCACTCCAATTAAGGGGTGTTGTCTCCAATAACAATGCTGTAAATAATCTATCAACCATAACTGTGCTTCCGTATCTAAACTTTTACTAATATCCCGTGCTAATGTCAATGCTTGAGGAATATCTCTAATACCCTGAGTTGCAACTTCAAGAATATCTGCTGGAATTTGTTGTAGTTGCTGCCAACAAGCGATCGCTTCTCCAGGACTTCCTTGAGCCATTTCCATGACTTCTGGCTGATCTAAAATTTTTCCATAACCCACCTTTTCCAAGACTAACTTCATATTCTCCTGAGTCAAGCGATAAAAGGGAATACGTTGACACCGGGACACCAAAGTTGGCAACAATGCATCAACTCCAGGGGCAATTAAAATTAAGGTTGCTCGTTTCCCTGGCTCTTCCAAAATCTTCAATAAACCATTGGCAGCATTTTCTCCCATTGTCTCAGCTTGTTGCAACACCACAACTGCTCTTGCTGCTTGTAGGGGAGGACGACTCAGAAATTGACCAATATCGCGCACTTGTTCTAAGCGTATTTGAGGAGGGGACTTACGTTTTACCCCCGCTGCAGCTGCTTCTGTTGCTGAAAAAAGCTTTCCTTGGTGTAAGTATGTTGGCTCTAACCATAACAGGTCTGGATGGTTTCTTTTTTGGATGCGGCTTTTTAGGGATGAACTATTTGGAGGGAAAGAGTTGGTATGAGAGAATAGAAGTTGGATAAAACATTGAGCAGTTAAAGCTCGGCCGACTCCTGGAGGTCCAGCAAATAGATAAGCTGGGGCAATGCGTTGATGAGCCATTGCTTGGGTTAATAATTCTATGGCTTGGTTTTGCCCGATAATATTAATAAAGTCAAAAATCAAAAGTTAAAAGTTAAAAGTTAAAAGTTAAATGAACATAAGATAATTTGCTGAGGCTAGACTACACCAACAGGAAATCCTTTTCAATAATAGATTATTACAGAATATTTTAGGTTTATAAGGTAAGCTCACTCAGACAACTTCCCGCACCACATAATTTTCGCGAAATCATCTGTATATTTATACTCCATAATAATGACAAAAAAACTATCTTTTAATCAAATATACTTCCATTCTACTAATTTTTGCATAATAATTGCTTGAATTTGCTGTTGTACTTTTTCTCTAGTCAAGTTAGCATCTATTCGTACTATTAAAGAATTGTTTTTAGCTAACTCTTGATACCCTTGTTGTACCCGCCGATGAAATTCAATATTTGCTTGTTCCATTCTGTCAAAATTTCCCCTACTTTTAGCTCTAGCTAAACCAATTTCTACATCAATATCTAACCAAAAAGTTAAATCACTTTTTAAACCACCTGTAGCAATATAATTCAGTTGTTTAATTAATTCAACATCTAAACCACGACCGTATCCTTGATAAGCAATAGTTGAGTCAATGAAGCGATCGCACAGAACTATTGTCCCTCTTTCCAAACAAGGTTTAATCAAAGCTTCTATATGTTGCGCTCTATCTGCAGCATATAATAGTAACTCAGATGTTTCTTGAATTTTTTCTGCCAATACATCTGGACTTAAAAGTAATTCTCGTAAAGCTTTACCTAGTTTTGTTCCTCCCGGTTCTCGGGTGATAACTACTTCTAAATCTAAATCTATAGACTTTGGCAAAATTTGCCTCGACTCTCCTGTTTCTAATAACCAATCTTGTAAAAGTTCAATTTGAGTGGTTTTACCCCCTCCTTCTACACCTTCAAAAACTATAAATTTGCCTATCATTATGTAAGTTCTAATTAATTAATTATATTTAATTTTAAGTGTTTTTTCTCTGATTGGAGTTTTTTATGGCTTACTATACTGCTATATTGACTATTGCTGTCAAGATCGAAAGTTTACAACCAGTTTTTACAGAGATATTAAATAATTGTGGTTGTGAAATTATCTATACCCAAAAATACTATTTAATGGCTCGTGAATTTCCTGGCCAAGTTTCTTTCTCCCAACTTGTCACTATAGAAATAACTCTTTACAGAGTAACTAATAATTCTGAAAATATCCAACTAAATATAGTTACAAGAAATGAAGAACTCCCTTTAAAATCAAGTAATCATTGTAGTCAAGTATTTGATTTATTAACTTACTTGATAGTAGAAAATTCTAATTGGGAACTTTTGGAAAGAATTATTTAAGAGAATAGAAAATAGGAGCTAGAAGGGGGATAAAATTATCCTCTCCTTTCCTTATATAGTAGTCACCATTACTCCCCTAAACATTTTTACCATTCTTAACTTTAGTCCATGCTCCGAATTTTTAGCAGTTTTCATTATTCAAAAATACAGATATTTTGGTTTCAAAACAAAAGCCGTAAGTTTTGTAGTTATGAAGTCAAAACTTTGAGCATACTAAATTTAGTTACTATAGGCTTATAAAGTAAAGCATAATATAGATATCTATCTATAACCAGCTTTTTATTCCAAAGATTTAGTATAACTTCTAACTTCAGCGCCGCCAGTAAAAGACTTAAGAAAAAATCTATATTTACTCAAACTTATACCAATTCAGTTTAAAGATGTCACAAATAATTTCTTGAAATTACTGAGAGGCTCAAAGTTTTGAATTTTTCAAATCTTAATGCATCAATGTATCCATGTATGACATTCGTAAAACGGTATTACCTTATTACCTATATTCTCAAGCTAGAGACACTACTACAAAAATCTAACAGTTCCTATTGCGTAATAACAAAGAATTAGTCACAACACTCACCGAGCTAAAAGCCATCAAAGCACCTGCAGCAGAGGGATTAAGAATAATTCCCAAACTAGGCAACAATACCCCCATCGCTACAGGAATGCCAACAATATTATAGGCAAAAGCCCAAAATAGATTTTGACGAATTTTGTTGAAAGTAGCGCGACTCAGCTTAATAGACTCTACCACATCCATCAACTTATTCTGCATCAACACAATATCAGCAGTTTCCATTGCCACATCTGTACCAGTTTGCATTCCAATACCCACATTTGCTTGAGCTAAAGCAGGAGCATCATTAATACCATCTCCTACCATTCCCACCTTCTCACCTTTTGACTGTAAAGCAGCGATCGCCTCTGCCTTTCCTTCAGGTGGCACTTCTGCTAACATATTCTCAGCAGTTAAACCTAACTGTTGAGCAATAACTTTGGCAACACAGGCACGATCGCCTGTTAACAACATTACTTTTAAACCTACATCTTGCAGACTCTTGACTGTTACCAAAGCATCATCCCGTAATGTATCACTAACTTCTATAAGCCCAAGTAATGCTCTATCAAAACTAACATAAACTGCTGTTTTATCGGTTAAAGTAGGAACATTCTCTGGCTCTACAACAATTTGATAGTTTTTCAACCATTCTAAATTTCCAACTAAAGCAAGCTTGCCATCTACAATAGCAGATGCTCCTAAACCTGGCTCAGTATAAAAATCAGTTGCTGATAATAACTCCACATTCTCTTCCTGTGCTTTTTGTAAAATTGCTTCTGCCAAAGGATGACTCGTACCACTTTCCACAGTAGCAGCAACCCTTAATAATAATTCTGGGTTATTTCCGACAATATTTGTGACAGTGGGATGCCCAGTAGTCAAGGTTCCAGTTTTGTCAAAAACGATAGTATCTAACTCATGCACTTTTTCCAATACATCCCCACCTTTAATTAACAAACCTCTTTGAGCTCCCACACTCGAACCTACTAATATGGCGGTGGGTGTTGCTAAACCTAAGGCACAAGGACAAGCAATAACTAAAACAGCGATCGCCAATTTCAAACTCAAAAGTAGTGGAGAAGTGGAATAAGTCATTATCCCTTGATGACTAGATGTCTGCAAAACTTCAGACCAAATATTAGTACCGACAAAATACCAAAATAGGAACGTTATAGCAGCAATAGTCATTACCCCATAAGTAAAATACCCTGCCACAGTATCGGCTAAATTTTGAATTGGTGCCTTTCTAGTTTGGGCTGTTTCGACTAATTTGATAATTTGAGCTAAGGTAGTTTCCGAACCTGTGTGAGTTGTCTGCATAACTATAGTGCTAGACTTATTAATAGTTCCTGCCGCTACATTACTACCAAATTCTTTAACTACAGGTATAGACTCCCCCGTCAGCATAGACTCATCTACAGTAGTTTTGCCATCACATATTTTCCCATCCACAGGAAATTTTTCCCCAGGCAGTACTTGTAAATATTCTCCCACTTTGACTTGTGAGGCCGGAATTTCTAAAGGCTCAGAAGAATTATTGTTGCACTTGGGTGCAGAAACTAAACGTGCGGTTGCTGGTTGGAGTGCAATTAATGAATGTAGGGTAGATGCTGCCCGATATCTAGCTTGTTGTTCTAGGGTTTTACCTAAAAGGATGAAACCAAGGATCATTACAGGTTCGTCAAAAAAGCATTCCCATCCCAACTCGGGAACTAGTAAGGCAACGATACTAGTAGTATAAGCTGTGACTGCTCCTAAACCAACTAAAGTGTTCATGTTTGGCGCGTTGCGTGACAGACTGCGAGCACCATCAATAATAATTTCTCGCCCTGGTACTAATAGAGCTAGACTAGCTAATACTGCATGAAACCAAATATTTCCCAGAATAGGAATTTCTGAACCAATGAAGTGGCCTAAATGTCCGATGCTTGACAAAATAAGTAGTAAAGAAGCGATCGCTATACGCCAGATCTGTTGTTTTATTTCTTGGCGATGCCGTTCGGTTTGTTTTTGAGCAGCGTAGTTTTTGGAGTTATCAAGCCGTGGTTGAGTTGGAAAACCGTTATCTGTCAGTTTTTGGGCGAGAATGTTTGGGTCGATCTGGTCTTTTTCACATTCAACAGTTGCTACTTCGGTTGCTAGGTTCACGCGAGCGGAGATAACTCCTATTTGTTGGTTGAGTTGCCTTTCTACTGCTTTAACACACCCGGCGCATTTCATACCACTGACATCAAGGGTAATGGTTTCTGGTAGGGAATTATGAATTGTTGTTTCTCTTTTAGGGGTAACTTGCATAAAGTTTTCTCCAATGATTTTTTAATTTTTTTATTCTAATATAGAAAATATAGAAAAAAAGTAATAACTGTTTAGTTATTAAACCTATTTTTTTAAGGTTTTTAGGGCTTAGGCAGAAACCAGTTGGCTTAAGGATATTTCGTGATTTTAAAAATTAGGGTAATTAACCCAGTTTCTTGTTTGGGTAATACTTCTGTAAGTTTCTTGTTTGGGTAGGACTTCTGTAAGTTTCTTGTTTGGGTATGTAAGTACTAATTTTATTTAGTTATCAATAGTTACCTATTTCTGATTTACTATTTACTATATAGGAATTTAAATTATAAATTAAGTATATTATTTATCTATTTTGATTGGTTTAGTAATGTAATCTAATGCTCCTAATTCCCACTTATTCATTTTACCTTTGTCTCTGAAAAGCAGTCATAAAAATCACAGGAATATCTTTATTTCTTTTAATTTTACAGGTAAAAAAAATCAACTACCCCCCCACATGAAAAAAATTGAGATAAATAAGAAAGAATAGAGATACTTTCTATTGCTGGTTTTAAAAAATGCTGATAATCAATAGGCATGAAAATATTAAAATCATACTTTCAAAAAAAAATAACTACTGATTTTATATTAATTTAGTGATAATAGAAAATTAAAATTATGGTGTTTATTGTAGTATTTTTACTATTATTTTTTACCATATAGCAATTATATCTAATTTTTGAAACTGGTGGGCTGCAGAGAAAAACAAAAAGTAAAAATAATCTTGAGCTTTTTTTTCAAAATGCTAGTAATTTTTTATAAATGATTGAATATTGCTATAGTAATTTAAGTAATTTACTTGATACCTAATTATAATTTTCTGAGATTTTGATCTTTATTTATTGGGTTTGAAATCCTTAAAGAAGCAGTCAATACTTATAACATTTTTTTTGATGCCAATTATCATAGATTAATATTAACTTTTTTTCAAACTTTATAATTTAAGTAATTAACACAAAAATCAATTTCTTTTCATAATTAATACTAAGTTCATATTGATTTTATCAATATTGTAGGGAAATTATATCTAACCTCACTAACTATCCGCATTCGGATACTTCAAGTGAAAAATAAAAGATTTTTTGAGAAATAATATTATCTAGTAGAAGAAACTTTTAATCCCAATTAACTTTAAATATGTTACAAATATTTGCCAACTTTAAATGTTAAATAATTTACCGAAATTACAGGAAACGTCAAAGTTTTGAATTTTTCAAACTTAATACATAATTATATAATTTTCCTGAAAAAAAAAGGTATCATCCACAACTGCTAAAAGCTGTTAACATATTTCCTCCATCGGAGTCTGGCTGTTTAGGTTTTCGGCTGTCGCCAATATGAAACCCTGGGGAAGAATGAATGGGTAGCATCTTGGTAGAGAAATACTCAAAACTGATAGCTAATTAATTGTTAATAAAAACTCACTGACAGCTTTAACAAATTCTGCCGTTGACTCATAAGGCAAGACATTTCGCCCTGATATTTGATTACCTTTTGCTTGAGGCAAATATTTTAAATAAGTGTTTATTCTTTGTTCTGGAGTTTCAATTGTATCTGTTTTACTAATAGTTGATGCTTGACTCCCTACTAATACTAAAGTAGGCTGATTAATTTCAGAGATCGCCTGACTAAAATCCTGTCTCCAAAAACCTGCTAAAAAAGAAAAAACTGCATATTTACTTTGGGGATTTTTTGCCCCTTTTTCTAAAGTATCTAACCATTCTTTATCAACTTTATTTGCATTAGCAAATAGTTGTTTTTTTGAAAAAGATTCTAAAAATTTTCTCCTGCGTGCATAACCATAAAATGCATTACCAACTGGGGAATTAAAAAGATTCCATATTAATTTTTTTTGGATGGGTGAACCAGCCTTTTGCATCAACTCAAGTGGAGGGGGTCCAGATAAAATTAAACCAGAAATTAAACTTGATTTTTGTTGTAGTTTGACTAGAGATATAGCAACAGGAAATAAAGCACCTTGCACAACTAAAATTACTGGTTTTTGCACAATTGTCTCTAAAAAATATTGTAATTGTTCAGCCCAGTCTACAGGGTAATATGCCACTGATGGCATATAACTTTCACCACACCCTAATAAATCTGGATTATAAATAGAATTTGGTAAATTTTCTGACTGCCATAGAGAACAAAATCTATGCCAAAAATATTTAGATAAACCAACACCAACTGGATGTATTAATAGCAAAGATGCCCTAGTAGTAACATCCTCTTTTTGCGGATATAATTCATAAGTACAACGATTTCCTTTCCAAATATAAAATTTTGTCATAAGTTCAATAAGAGAAACATTTATTACATATATTCGTAAGTCGGTAGGTTTAATTATTCCTAGAATAGCAATGTAAATTCAAAGTGCTCAAAACCAGTTAATAATTTGCCTGTATGGTTCTTTTCCAAATTTTTTGTCAAAACGTAAATCTTTATCCTACCTATTCAGATAAATCAGGACTTATGCAGAAGAACAATACTCTGCTGTGAAAACGAAACACCCCTAAAGACGCTGTAGGATTTAAGATTTTACCTAAGTCTTGTAAATATATCATATTTGCTCAAAATAAACTATTATAATTTTAAGTATTTTACTTTTGGAATACTTCACAAACAACTAGCTGTAAAGGATTTTAATATTATCAATGTCTGAACTATTTTTTGTAGTGCTATACTTATTCATATCATCATAATCAATAATTTGAGTGGACAAGGCTTTTCATGATTAATAGACCATAAAAATTAGAGCGTTGTATACCAAGTCCTAGAACAGGTTATCATTTTTTTATGTTTGCCACCTAAAAACTGTTGTCAAAATCAATCTCTAACCACAAAAATAACATAACTTATTTATAAAGATATTATTGCTTTTACCTTAAACTACACCCATTTTATTTATCAACAGAGGAGTTTCCTACAAATGTCCAACTTTTCTTCCCTAGAGCTAGATCAGCCTATCGAAAAATCCTATGTAATAAACAGCCTCCGTCAACCAATATGGATAGCACTCTTGACTTCTGTAATTATCCATACTGTTTTAGGGGTTAACTTACCAAAACTATCCCTATTCTCCAAGAAAGCTAAATTACCACCAACAGTAGGATTTGTTGAATTAACACCAGAACAACTCGAGCGTCTTCCCCAACCAGAAGAACCAGAAATTACATTCTCTGAAATGCCCGTACCAGAGAACTTTTCCCCTGTTGCACCACCAACTCCAAGTGAAGTACCATTTGTTGCCGAACCTCCATCTTCAGAATTGCCAACAATACCATTAGACCCCTCAGACTACAACTTACCAGAATTACCACCCCTAGACCCTACTAATTTATCCTCTCCTCTTCCCTCTGTTTCGACTCCTTCTGTTTCTAGGCTGCCTAAAAACTCACTGCCATCAGAATTTTCCTACAATTCACCCATACCAAGTATAGCACCATTACCAATAGCTCCAAGATATCAACCCACACCACCTAATACAATTCCTCCACTTATACCGACATTTCAACCTAAACCTAAACCACCACAAATTCCAGAACAAAATCAAATAAATGAATATCAAATTAGACAAAATTTAAAGTTGACAGACGACGTTTATGAATCAGGTTTATCTCGTCGTCCAACTCTAGAAATAGATCCCACAAATGGAACTTCTGTCAATGGAACTTCTGTAGGTGAAAACTCAACTAAGAAATCATACTTAGACGGTTTACAAAAGCCTCCACAACGTTATCAAGATAAAGTTAAAAATCAACAAGATAAAGTTAAAAATCAAAATGCAATGAATAATAAAGAAGAAGATGATACCAATAACGTTCAACCACTAAAAACACCTTTACCTCCAGACCCGACCAAAAAAAATAGATTGCGAGAAGCACCAATAGTTACACAATTACGGGAAGGAAAGACTATAAAAGAAATAGTACAGGAAACACAAAAAGAAAAGGTTGTTGCTACCCCAAAACTTAGTAAAGCCCCAAAGTCTGAACCTGTTGCTCTTACTCCTAAACCATCTCCAACTCCAGAAAAAGCAGAAGAACCTAAAAAAGATTTACCCTCAAACAATTTTGAACAACTACAGCAACAAAAGGTTACTGATGCTTCCCCACTTCTACAACCGCAACCAGAATTTAAGGGTTCATTGTTGCAAAAACTACGGCAAAAAAAGCTAACAAATGCTACCGTTAATGAGGAGTCGCAGTCAAGGGAAACATCTGTAGATGCTGCACTTGCTTATGCGAATTGGGCAATAGAATTAGGAGTAGGTAAGGAAATTTCGACTCACGCGAAAGCTATTCCTGATATTTATCCAGAAGCTGCTTGTGAGCAAAAATTGGAAGGTAAAGCTCTGGTGGGGGTTTTGGTTGATCCAGATGGTAGTATTAGTAAAGGACCGAAGTTGCTCATAGAAAGCGGTTTTCCAATATTAGATAACGCTGCTTTAGATGCTGTAAGCAAGGAGTCATTTGATAGTAGTAATAAGCCTAAATTATATCGGTATGAGTTTGATTTTGATAGTTCTAATTGTACTAGTTAGGGAGTAGGGAGGAATAACTGAGTTGACAATTTACTAATCTATAGGGTTTTGAATACCCTAGTTATTTATTCTTTGTGAATGTGGTCAAATTAGTCGACTCGTTATTTTGCTGCTGAAATAAGTTAGAGTTAATGTACTCACTAGCAAGTAAAATAGTACAGCGCGCAGCCACAGAATAAATGGTATTAAAAAAACTAGCAAGACAAAGATAACCAACTTAGGAGTTTCGTGGCTGTTCTTGATCAATACTTTTTCTGATAATGAAGAGCAAATCTATTTCAAAAATTCCACACGCTCCATCCCACAAGCTATAAAACTTAGGGAAGTTTTTCTATGATGACATTTGCAAAATTCCCTTCCCAGTTCATTGCTTGATTTTGTCTGGTGTGAAATTATTCAATTTTACATCTAGGCAAGAGTCTCAAATTCTACAGCATCAAACTGAAGATCGACTTAGGTCCTATGAAGCAATGGATGCTTTTCCTACAGGGATGTCTTTACTATTTTTTGAGTTGGTTAACATTAAATATAATCCTATTAACCTCTCATAGAGTGGGTTGAGGCTATATTTAAATTTAAAAAATAAGTTTCACTAAAGCCCCCTGAGAAAAGGTTCCTTAAACTTTTGCTTATTGCTGGTTACTATCTTATTTAAGTATTCTCTTACATATTCAGCTTGTTCATAATTTAACTCATATTTACTACTATCAATTTTTTGATCAAAAAGAGGATTTGCCTTTAAACTTTGATAGTAAAAATTTTGTCGAGAAACTTCACTTAATAGCATTAAATCTTCCTCAGAAGGGATTAAACCAGGAGGTAATTTCCCATCTAAAATAGCCTGAACTTTTTCTTGGCAAACACGAGTATTTATGCCGCGTTTTTCTAATAACTGAAAAACTTCTTTCATAGATAAAGGATAATATGAGAAAACTTCCAATATCTCCCAAAGTAGAAAATAATCATTGTATTGTTGCTCAGGTATATCTAGAAGTTGTGGATAGAGAGGTAAGATAGCTAAACCATAAGCAACTCGACCAATAGCTAACTTAATATTTTCTGCCTGAGATAAATAATTATTCCCCCCCTGGTGATTTTTTTGCCCTAAATCTAAATTTTTAGACTCAGCTTTTACATCTTGTACAATAATTGCGTTAGGCAATTTTTGACGTAACCAACGAGCAACCGTCGCCCAACAACCACCACCTCCAGTACAAACAGCCCGGTTAATTCCCACAGGAGATATTCCCACCTTAATTAAAAAACTATTTAACTCTTGATTTAATTGCTTAACAAAAGGTTCCAATACCTTATTTTCCAAGTCTGTTTCTTGTAAGTACTTTATGCGATCGCCTATATTTACAGTGAACTCTTTTTCCCATGGCAGAATTAACTTTAAATTATGAGCTGTTACTAATAATTCTTGCCTATAAGGCGAAGTTTGTAACCACTGCCGTAGTTGATACCTAATTGACAAATCTGGATAACCTGGACGTGGCCATAACCGACCAGATTTTTCTTGACTCTTCCCTAAACTCTCCACATTGTCATCTTGTAATAACAATTGACAAATAATATCTTGGTCTAAAGCATGACCCCCATAAGCAAAACTATGACAATGAAAATTAGAGTAGGTTAAATTTTGCCCACTTTCTGGTAAACTCATCAAAGTGAATTCTGTCGTAGTTGCCCCCACATTCACAATTAAAATTACACCCCTTCTGTATCCTGAGGTAGTGAAATTGTTCGTATCTTTTTCTGCTGAAATGAACTCTGATAAACCTGTAGCGATCGCATCCTCAATCAAAACTATCTGAGTAACATTTTTCACCAAACCTGCTTCTAAAACTGCTTCCCGAAGATTAAAGCGATAAGCTTCTGGCCAACTTGCCGGATAACCCATAACTACAGACCTTAATTGTGCTAAAGCTGAGACAAAAGCTTCATAATTCAATCCCACTGCACCACAAACATAATCATTAGTCATAACTATTGTTTGAGTATCCTTCTCAATTAGAGAAATAGAACTTTGGATATTACCTTGAGGTTGAAGGGTAGCTAATAAAGTTACTAACCCTTGCTTAACTAAACTAAGAGGAACTTGGTGTTTTTCAGACCACTGTAAAACAGGTTCATGAGCAGTTGAAGCATAAAAATTAGGAGAAATTTGAAAAGGTTCTTCTAGTTTATTCTGTAATTTTTGTTTTTTAAATTGAACTACAACGTAAGGAATAGTAGCTTTTAAACTCTGCTTAAAACTTTGTAACAATAAACATTTTTGTTCTATATTTCCCTCTCGATCATTGTCAGATATTTCCAGATGTTGAGCTATATAAACAATTGATGGTAGCCTATATATTTTTTGAGTCGAGCTAAAATCAGTTTTAACTTTTTTTGTAGAGACAGTAAATTCTAGATTAATTTCAGGAATATTCAATTCTGGTTTAACATCTACAAGCTCCCAATAAATAGGATAAACTTCCCCACTTTTCCTATTAAATAACGCTGCGGAAATACTAGTAGTACCAAAATCAATTCCTAAATACCATGGTAAAGTTGCCTGATCTAGTGTTATATCAGCTTCCATTTCTAATGAACTCAAATTTTTTTTTCTGAATTTTTTTTCTCTTGAAGTAAAGTTTCTAGAGGAGAAAATTCCTGATTATCTGTTTCCGTTATTTTTTCATCTATTTCTAATCTTGAGTCATCCAAAAAATCTTCTAGAGTTACTTTATTTGTTGTATTTTCTGCTGAACCATAAATATTTTCTTGTTGACTCGTTCTGGATTTTTTTTGCTCATCAACACTTATGAACAAATCCTCTAAATTAGTAAATTCTGCTTCTGAAGTCATAACCAAACTATCCTCAGAAAACCCGGGAGTATTTTCTGTTAAATCTCCATTCTGATATTCTTCTAATTGTAATTTAGTTTGCTCCTGATCATCTATTAATTCATTTCCATCAATTTCTTCTAAACTATCTAAATCAGAACGCAAACATTGTAGAGTTTGATTATCTAATAAAAATTCCTTAGGTTTTTTATCAGGTTCTTCTACAGGTAATAGACTTTGTCTTAGAGATTCTTGAGTATATGTATCTTCTTCTAATTGAGCTGTGGAAATTTTGAAATTTCGTTGATTTTTTGTAGTAGTAATTAATTTGTTATTTGATTCTTTATCGACTTCTAGCTTTCCAAATAAGTTGCTCAGAGATTCTAGGACTTCAGGATTGTCTAAATTGTCTCTATTTTCTGAGGCATCTAATTTCAATTCTGGGACTATTGGTACTTCATCTTTTATTGTTAAAGATTGATTTTGATAGTTTTGATTTTCTATATCATTATCATCAAAACTAGGAGGTTTTAGTCCAGCATAAATTTCATTTGGATATTGATGAGTTTTAATAGTTTCTAAATCTTGCTTTTCGTTAATCTTAGACTTATCTTCTAGAGAAAATGCTTGACTATTTAATTTTTCTAATTGATGCTTTTTTTTTTCTGTTTCTGTTGTTTTTGATTCCATCTCTACATTTCCAAAAAACTCATAACCTGGATAAGGCAATGGGAATTTATCTATTGGTTGATTTGACCTATCTATTTGAGGGGATAGCTTTTTATTTTGATAATTTTTATCATTCATATTTGCTTCTGTATTATTTTCTTGAGTTTGCTTTTTTTGCTCACTATTATAATTATTTGAATCATCAATCAATGAGTGATTATATTTAGAACTTTCCTCTAGTTTATCCTCGAAAATTTTTATCACTTCAGAGGTTTCCATATCCTTCATATTCTGTAGGGAAATATATTTTTTAGAGGATAAACCACCTTCAGCAGGAGATAAATATTGAGTTGCTAGGCAAAACAAATGTTCAACCAAAATTTCTTGTATCTGGCCAAGTAAAACTTGAGAAAACTCAAAAATAATTTGCTCTTGTTTAGCGTATTGTTGAGCTAGAGAAGAATTTTCCTCTATTTGCTTTTCAAGTCCCCTAATTTCTTCTTGCAGAGCTTGCCGTTGTTTTTTAAGTATGGTGAAATCTTCCTGTATATATTCGTTAATAGGGGCAAAAAACTTTTCTATTAGATGTTGTTTAATCTGAAAGTCAGTAGTGTCTTCTGAAGCTAAATCTGTGTCAATAGAGGGTAGCTGTAAATTGGAGCTATTATCTGGGTCTTCACTCAGATAGTCTAGAGTTTCCTGTAGTATATGTTGAGATTTTTTCAGTGTTTCTTCAATAGTTTGACAATAACTTTCGGTACTAGATTGACTTAGTACCTCATCTATCTCAAAGATTATTGATTGAATTCGGTTACTCTGCTTTTTCAAAATTACTACCCCTTTAATCACCAATTATTAGGAATCATAGAACTTATAAAAGTATAATCTAAGTAAATTTTTTTCTTTCTTTTCCCTAGTGGATATACAATATTTAAATAAACTTTATCAGAGTAATTCCATCCTTTTATTTTATCTATAGTTAAAATATTTAGATGATGGTGAAAACAAGGCAATATTAATGCAGTATTTATAGCTCAAATATTATTCCTTAATAAGCAAAATATTTATCATTAAATATCAGCAATCATTACCACATATATCATTTATAGCCAAAGTTACCCTAAAAAATTATAATATCATATATTCAACAGCTTTATTTAGCTTATAGAATTGCCCAATCTTGCTCATCATAGACAGTCATGATCAAAGTCAAGAACTACAATTATTTATTTTTATTATAGAACAAAGCAAATAGAGTATGGACATTTATACATTTTTAAACTTTTCTCTTTTTTAGTGATGATTTCCCCAGTTAACCGTGGCACTATAGTCTATAGACTTTCAAATTATTAAAGTTAGGTAATTTTATTAATAAAAAATATATTGGCTTTCATTATTAATTTATAATTTACCTCTAGTCTAAATCCCCTGCCCTAATTAGTAGAACAGATAACTTCATGGAAGATAGGTACAGTCACAACCCCCAGTCAAATATAAAACAACTAATACTGTCCACACCATTTTTTGAGAGCTTACCAGAAAAGGCATTAAAAAAAGCAGTGATTCACTTGGTCAGCCGTCAACATCCAGGGAATCAAGTAATCTTACTGGAAAATGATTGGGGATCTTCAGTATACTTTATTTTAGATGGGTGGGTAAAGATTCGCACCTATAATTTAGATGGTAAAGAAGTAACACTAAATATTTTAGGCAAAGGAGAATTATTCGGAGAGATGGCAGCTTTAGATGAAATACCACGCTCTACTGATGTAATTACTCTAGCTCCTACTTTAATTGCTAATATGCCAGCTCAGGACTTTGCTTATCTCATTAATACTGAACCCATAGCAGGAATCCGATTAGCTCAATTAATGGCCAGACGTTTACGACAAGTAAATCGACGACTTAGATTACGAGAAGCAGATGCTCAGGCAAGGGTAACAGATATTTTGCTCTTTCTAGCAGAAGGCCAAGGTACACCTTCCCAACAAGGAATAGAAATTCCTAATTTGCCTCATAGAGAGCTAAGTAGTTTAAGTGGTTTGGCCAGAGAAACAGTAACTAGAGTCTTAAGTAAGTTGGAGAAAAAGTCATTAATTAAACGCGAGCGCGATATTTTATGTATTCCTGACCTCCACGCTTTAGAACGTACACTTGTTTAAAAGTTAAAAGCCAAAACCCAAAACCAAATCAGTGAAAACAACTTCAGATCAAAAACAACCATCAAGCAGCAGAGAAGATCAACCTTTAATTCTAGTAGAAACAGCTTTTCTGGCCAGTACCGCCAGCTTGATTTGGTTTATCAACTATTATTTTCCAGTAGGGCCTTTATTAAAGATTTTTTTCCCCATACCCACTGCTTTACTTTACTTGCGCTGGGGGAGCCGTGCATCTTGGATGGGCGCAATAGTATCGGGATTACTGTTATCTATACTAATGGGGCCAACTCGCAGCATCTTATTTGTAATTCCTTTTGCTTTGATGGGAGTAATGTTGGGAGCATTATGGAGGCGAGGCAAAAGTTGGTTCGTTTCTATTACTTATGGTTCTCTACTTGGCTCTATAGGTTTCTTTTTTAGATTTTGGTTACTTTCAATTTTGTTAGGGCAAGACCTTTGGATCTACTTAATTACACAAGCTACAGAATTAGTAGAATGGGTATTTGTCAAATTAGGATTATTAAATCAACCCAATTTACTATTAGTTCAACTGATAGCTTTAATCCTGATTTTTATAAACAATGTTATCTACTTATCCGTTGTACATTTAGTAGCTTTATTATTACTAGATAGGATCGGAAACTCTATTCCTAGACCTCCTAAATGGATAAAAAAATTGCTGGATTATGATTAGTTAAAAAATAGGAAATAGAAAACACGGAATATAAAGTGAGTTTGAAACTTTACCTGACTATCCTCAAAAGTGCTGTCAATAATTTCCTAGCTTAAACCCTTCCTTTTTCCTGACTTATTACTTTCTTTATCAATTGAACTATCACCCATTATCCAATCATGATTCGTGTTTATACCCAGAGACAACAGGGAAAAAATTGGCTCCAAAGGTATCAAGGCTACAAACCAATTTTTGGTTGTATTTTAGGATTTACAGATACAGGTCTAATTCCAGGAATTTCGGCAGCAGGAGCAACGCCACAAGACCGCCAATATACTTGTTTAGCAGATATAGAATTTTTATATAACGGTCTACAACTACAACCCCAATATCCATTACCTCCCCTTGAGGCTGGTGCTTCCCCAGTCTTAATCACAAAAGCAATTATTGATACTCTCAATATTCCTCTTTATTTATTTAATGCTGGCTTATACCATAAACCAACTGTTCCAACAATTGATTTGGGAGGCGCTCCTGCTCGTTGTTTAACTTCTGGTCATGCTTTAGATCTGGCAACAATTCAACATTTACTAGAAGTAGGTAGTTATTGGGGTCGGAAGTTAGCTGATGAAGCAAAAGATAGCTATGTGATTTTAGGAGAATGTGTAGTTGGAGGAACAACTACCGCTTTAGCAGTTTTATTAGGTTTGGGTATTGGCGCTATTGGTAAAGTAAATAGCAGTCATCCTCAATGTAATCATGATCAAAAATTGGCTGTAGTACATCAGGGTTTACAGGAGGCTGGCTTTCATTCGGCGCTTCCAGTGTCAGAACCTCTAAAACTAGTCGCTGCAGTTGGAGACCCGATGCAAATAGTAGTAGCAGGAATGGGAATGGCAGCAAGTCTCAAGGTGGGGGTAATGTTAGCTGGTGGAACGCAAATGCTGGCTGTTTATGCTTTAATGCAAGTATTGGCAGAAAAGTTATCTTTACTTTGGAGACCTGAGAATATTGTGGTGGGAACAACTCGTTGGGTTGCTGAAGATCCCACGGGAGACACCGTTGGGTTAGCACAAGAGATTGGTTGTGTACCTTTAATGGCAACACAACTTCATTTTGATGAGTCTTGTTATCCTCAACTACAAGCTTATGAAAGGGGATATGTTAAGGAAGGAGTTGGCTGTGGAGGCTGCGCGATCACTGCTCATTTATATAGAAATTGGAATCAAACTCAATTACTGAAAGCTGTTGAAGATTTGTTTGCGTCTTTTATATTTCTTGAATAAAAAATTAGCAACATAGTTTTACACGTAAGTCAAAAGTTAACCTCCCTTACCCTAGGGCTGTTTCTTTCTCTCAAAAAAAAGGTGGGGTTCCAGGGGAGCTCGGGGAACTTTAGGAAAAAATAGGTTAAAAACCCAAGGTGAGAAGTCAAAAGATATCAAAGAAGTGGGTTTTCCATACCCAAATGAATTATCAAAAACAGGATTTACCAATGTCAATGTCGGCGTCCTAAATGTATAGCTATATAGCGGTTGGGTAAGAGTTTTTTGTTGCAGTTTTTTAATCTGAAGATTTCATCTAATGATTCTACACCATAAGGGTTGTGGTTTGATATGAATATTATTACTATACAATATTATAACCTACTCAGCAGGTGCATAAAATTAATTACACAATTTATAAAAGCTCAATTCTTTGTTTTCTAAAGAACCCAGAGAATTAGAATAGGTAAATAATTTCTTTAAGTACTTAAGAAAGTACACAAAATTAATTACATATCTATAGAAGCTGAATTATTTGCTTTCTAAAGATGCTAGAGAATTAGAATAGGTAAATAATTTTGTGATGATGTTTATATTTTACTCTATATTTTAATCCTCAGGGTTATATCAAGTCTCATTAAATAGTTTTGTTTTCCTTTTCAACTGATTCCTTAGTTGCAGATATGATGAGATTACATTCAGGACATTGCATAATTTTAGACTATATAATCAAAATGATATTTAAAATCAGATCTTAATTCATAGCTTGATTCACCAACGCCTGAAAATGCTATATATGTAATCTCTAAAATTTAATTTTTTTTGATAGTAATTGTTCTTCTAAGGAAGCAATTCGATTATAAGCTGCTGTTAACTGAGCTGTTAACCGTTGAATTTGAATATTTGATGTTAATTCTCCATCAATATTTTGACTACTCTTATTCAAATAATTATCATCTACTAGGACATCCTTATGTTCTAATTCTGGGTTAAAATAGTCATATTTTTCTTGAAGTTCATTGCCTTGTTGCAGATTAGAATCAGTTTCTGTAGTTTGATATTTATTTACTTTCTCAATAATTATGTAATTTGATACCTTGTCATTGAGTTGTTCAATAATTCTATATATTACTTCAACTTTTTTAGTCAAAGCAAAAATTTGTTCTTGCAATAGTTCCATATATTTCTTCACCACTTGAAAATTAAGTTTACACTATTCAATCCTAATTAACTTCTATATCTATGTGGTTATTATTTTTAATTTCTTAACTTTATAATAATAATTGATTTATTAAAAAAAGATTAAATATTTATATAACTGAAGATAATGTTAAACTGAAAAAAATCAAAGATAATCTCTAGAGTTTTATTAAAAATTAGTGCTATATAATTTTTTTTAAGTAACTTGATTTACACTAAAAATATTTCAAATAATTGAAAATAAATATAAGTATCAAACGACTATTTCATGTATATGTGTCAATTTAATTTATAAAATTCACACTTTTATGGCAAAGTGATTTGGTCATTAAAATTATATTGATATTGATTTTATTAACACAAATATAACTATTTACAGCGGATTTCATGGTTTATTAATCAAAGTAAATTTAGCTTTTTCAACAATTTTTAAGTATATAATTAAGTTTTTATTATTGTTAAGCAAATCTACTGTAATAACTCTTTCCGGACTTACATATAATAGGCTATATATATGTCTAACTACTCATCGGTACTTTGACATTTTTTAACTGCAAAAAATGTCTATTATTACTCTTATTGGGTAAGATAAATATGCAACTTTTTATAAAAAAATAAAAATCTAATAATTCTTATATAAGGGTTGAATGTAATTTTTAACTTACGTTTTACTAAACTACTTTTATTACATTTATAAAAATTATCAAGCATTTACTATAACTATTTTTTAGGGAGCAATGTAGTTTTAAACTTTTTCCCATGGGCATGTCGCATTTTCTTGTATAAATAAGCGTTTTTTTACACCCTTGATTACTATTAGATATAATTATTGTTAACTATTTACCATCTTGATCCAATTTTTTATTCTTTTATTTTTCTCTCTTAAGTATGACTAATATCAGTATTAATACTGCTATTTTTAATATTAAAAAAGTATTTATGGTTAAAATTACTTTTGATTTCTCATACTACTTTAAATGCTCTTATAAGCCTTATTTACAAATCATAAAACATTTGGCTATACTTGAACTTTATATTGATTGATAAATGCTATTTATTATTGACTTAACTTTATTTTCTACTAACCTCTGTAATCTATCCAGTTATTTTTTAAAATCTTCCCCGGGCACCATGAATACATGATAAATGGTATTAATAATATACAGATATTATTGTTTTTAATATTTTAACTTATTCTATTCCTTTCCTGACAGTTAATTTTTCGATTTTATTTTTTTATATATCAAATATATCCCTGCCTTAATATCCTTTATATTCTTATTTTTTTTACTCCCTATCATATTTTTTTTGCTGTTTATTGAATGAGTATTTATGACTTTATTGACAAACTTATCTGACTACTAAGTCTACTATTAATCCACATCTATCTGTGATAATTATTTGTGAAATTAAATGTATATTTTTTGTATTTACCTGAATAATATGTTTCCTATGTTTCCTATTTAAAAAGTATTTTTATGTCTTTCTGGTTTACTGTATAAAGTTAATTATAGCTATTTTAATATTTCTTTATCCTATAACTCTATAATTCTTTTTTTTTTACCCACTCCAATAATCTTGCTGGTAGTAATTACCGGAAAATAACCACTTAACTTATTCTCAAATATATTGTTGGCAATTAATCACTGACACCAAAATTTATTCCTATCAATTTAAATATCTGCTTCTAGTAGAAATAATATAAAGTTTATCTAATTTACTTACTAGGAATTAATCATGTTTCTACTACCCTTTACTTTAATTAATATTTTTTTTTACAAAGGGCTTTGACCGATTCTCTTTCTCCAACAATATTCTGAGCATTTTATATTAATTTTTGAAAGCTGTATGTTAGTGACACCAATAACTCTCTTTGTCCGTTTTCGATGGTTATTAATATATTCTAATACTTGATTCAGATCGGGGCTGCATAAAGAATAATAGACTACTATATTTGATGTTAATTTTGATTTTGGAGATGTCTATTAGAAAGATCAACTAATATCACTGTTAATACATAATCATAAAATTGGACAGGAAATTCAGTTAGATTTTAGATATTATACCCAAGCATAATAAATTATAATAGTCACCTGTTTTATAAAAGTTTTTATACTTATAAATAGTAAAGAACATCCATAGTAATTTTGATACTAGATTAATGACCAATAAATAAGGTTTTAAGCCTACCCTTTCATGGGGATAAAAAGAAATTTATGATTTCAAGCCCTCAACCAAAGTGAGAGGTACTAATAACTTATAACTGATAACTGAAATGACAGTAGAGATTACCTTATTGCCTTTAGGCTTTCAATTTACTTCTCCAGGTCCAATTATTTTTCAGTTGGGACCTTTGATAATTCGCTGGTATGGACTTTTAATTGCAGCTGCACTATTAATTGGAGTCACTCTTTCCCAATACTTAGCTAAACTTCGTCATGTTAACCCAGAATTATTGGGTGATTTAGTGATTTGGTTAGTATTAGCCGCAATTCCTGGAGCCCGTTTGTACTATGTTCTCTTTGAGTGGGAACAATATCAACAAAATCCTATAGATATGATTGCTATTTGGAAAGGAGGAATTGCAATTCATGGAGCAATTATTGGTGGGGCGATCGCTGCTTTGATTTTTGCCAGACTCAATAAAATTTCTTTCTGGCAATTAGCAGATTTAGTAGCTCCTTCTTTAATTTTAGGACAAGTCATCGGTCGGTGGGGTAATTTTTTCAATTCTGAGGCTTTTGGCAGTCCCACAGATTTACCTTGGAAGTTGTATATTCCTCCAGAACGTCGTCCGTTAGACTTAATAAGTTTTGATTATTTCCATCCGACTTTTTTATATGAGTCTTTATGGAATTTGATAGTATTTGGATTATTAATATTTCTTTTTTTTAGAGATTTGCGGGGTAGACCTCGACTTAAACCAGGGACTTTATTTCTAGTCTATATGGTTGCTTATAGTAGTGGACGGATTTGGATTGAAGCATTGCGCACTGATAGTTTAATGTTAGGACCATTACGCATTGCTCAGTTTGTCAGTTTAGCTGGTATTTTGTTGGGATTAATAGGTTTAGGGTGGCTATATTTGTTGAAACGACCTTTGCTAGATGTTTTACCCCCAGAAGTTAAAGAAACAAACTGAACTAAACTAAGTGAAAAATTAGAAAAGTCCTAGACATAAAGCCTAGGACTAAACCAGGGTGCATCTACCATTCCATTTATCTGAAGATAAAGACTCATATCCGGAAAAATTAATGAACGATACTAAAAGTCTCACACCAGCAGTTTACATTTTAGGGGCAGGCCCTGGAGCTCCGGACTTATTAACGGTGAAGGCTGACAAAATCTTAACTACAGCAGATGTAATTCTATATGCAGATTCTTTGGTACCCAAACAAATGTTAAGGAATGTGCGTCATGATGCTGAGATTATCACAACGGCTAATAAAACTTTAGAAGAAATTTTACCTTTAATGATTGACCGAGTCAGAAAAGGTCTTTCTGTGGTGCGCCTTCATTCTGGAGACCCTAGTTTATATGGGGCGGTTTATGAACAAATGCAACTTTTGGCTGAAGCGGGAATTGATTTTGAGATTGTGCCTGGAATTAGTGCATTTCAGGATGCAGCAGCTAAGTTAAAGGTTGAGTTGACTGTGCCTGGGTTGGTACAGACTATTATTTTAACAAGAATTAGTGGGAAAGCAACTGCTGTTCCTTCAAGGGAAGAATTGGGTAGTTTGGCAGCTCATGGAGCCAGTTTATGTTTATATTTGAGTGCCCGATATGTGTGGGAAGCACAAGAAAAGTTGATGGAACATTATTCGGCTGACATACCTGTGGCGATATGTTATAGGTTGGGATGGCCTGATGAGAAAATTTGGGTTGTGCCTTTGGAGAAAATGGCCCTTATGACTGAAGAGAAACAGTTAGTTAGAACCACACTTTATGTGATTAGTCCTGCTTTGGAGAAGCTGGAAAAAGTAGGTCGCTCTGGTCTTTATAATCCTGAACATAATCATTTATTTCGAGGAAAACATAACAGAAAAAATTAAATTTAACTAATAGCAAATGATTCCAAAGTTTAAAGATAAATAGCTTTAATTAATCGAGACTTTATAATTCCTGAAGTGGATGGAATTGATTAATTATGACTATTAAAATATCTAATTAATCAATACTCCTGCTTCAGAAATAGAAAAACAAATATCAAAGCTCGTATGCTCATCCAATCCATGATGGTATTATTATAGTCTGTTATCCTTCCTCTTAAATTAATTGAATTTAATTCATACTTACTTCTCCTGATTCTCGAATGTTTAGTATAACTTGATAACTAGGGTTCAGATACTATCTCATGGTTTTCAAGTAATAGTAATTAAACAGTTTATCGGAGATAAAATTCCTGGAGACTACAGTATGAAGCCGGAAATCTGACTCAGAGCCAGAGGAGTTTCTCTTATGTTGGACTACTTAATTCCAAACCTTTGGAATCCTAATCATTCCCTCACTAAAAGTTGGCCACCGTTACGGGGGAATCTCCACTGTAGTGATAAACATTGACTTTCAGTTTATTATTAAGAGCAGTTAGGTATCCTAAGTAACCACGCTCCCTAATTTAGGAAAAATAATAATTTTATCTACGCAATTGAAAAATATTGTGTTTATCTAAAGCTATAAGTCAAAAAAAACTTGCCCTAAACTTTTAGAAACAACCAAAATCTTAGAAAAACAAACCCATAAATCACAAGTCCTGTCTATAATTAATTAAAAATCAATCTATCCAGTAGAAAAACTGGCCTTCATGGTTCATATCAAATGCTTGGAACTGACCAACTTTAAATCCTTCGGTGGCACAACCACAATTCCGTTGCTGCCGGGGTTTACTGTGGTTTCTGGACCAAATGGTTCTGGTAAATCCAATATTCTTGATGCACTTCTATTTTGCCTGGGCTTATCAACTTCCAAAGGCATGAGAGCTGAACGTCTTCCAGATCTGGTTAACAATAAATTAGCTGGACGTAAAACTGTTGAAACTATTGTGACTGTTACCTTTGATTTAGAAGACCTTTCAAGTCAAAAGAATGGCCAGAATGAACTGGGCTCAGTACAGCCACAAGTACCGGAAGTAGAAGAAAATGGATATAAGACTCGGGAAACTAAAGATCCTTTTGAGATAACTAATTCTTTTGATTCATTATTAGAGTGGAGCATTTCTCGTCGCCTGCGGGTTACCAAGCAAGGTACTTATACTTCTACCTACTATATGAATGGTCAGCCATGTACTCTGAGCCAACTCCATGAACAACTAAATCAACTTCGGGTTTACGCTGAAGGATATAATGTAGTTCTCCAGGGTGATGTGACTGGTATTATTTCTATGAAGTCTCGGGAACGTCGGGAGATTATTGATGAGTTGGCAGGTGTGGCTCAGTTTGACAGAAAAATTTCTTTGGCAAAAGAAAAATTAGATTTAGTTAAGGAGCAGGAGGAAAAAAGTCGTATTGTAGAAAGAGAACTGGAAAAACAATGTGGCCGTCTTTCTCAAGATTGTGTAAAGGCTAAAAAATATCAACAACTACGAGGGGAACTTGAGGAGAAAAGTCTCTGGCAAACAATACTCAGATGGCAAAATCTACAAAAACAGGAATGGAAACTGAGGGAAAATATTGAGTCAGGCGATCGCTCTGTCACTGAATTTAACCAAAATATTCAAGCTAAAGAAACTGAAGTTAGACAAGCTCAAACTGAACTAGATGACCTTAACGCCCAAGTGAAAGCTTTGGGGGAAGAACAACTTTTAGCTTTACAGTCCAGCCTCGCGACTCAAGAAGCGGAGCGCTGTCAATTTCAAAAAAAGCACAAAGAATTAGAAGCTACTATTCAGCAGACTCAAAAAAATTTGAGTCAATTAGAGCAAGAAGTAAATAAACACCAGCAAAATTTAGAAGTATTAGCTACTGAAATTGTTGTCCAAACTCAAAATGTTTCATTTTTAGAAGCTGGTCGTAATGAAGCCCAAGAAATTCTTAATCAACAACGAGGTTCAGCTAGTGCTATTGCTGATACTGCTGAAGCTTGGGTTAAGGAACAGGGTCAACTTCATCATCAAATTGAAAGTCTACAACAAACTCTCAACCCTCAACGAACTGAACAAGCTAGAGTTAGGGAACGAGCTTATCAGTTAGAAAAGCAAATTCAAGAACAGCAAGAGTCTCTAGGAGTTTTAGGGGAAGAAATTGAAGGTTATGGTAAGCACTATGAACAGGTAAAAGAGTCGAAAGAGACAGCTAGGTATCAAGTAGAGTCTTTAACGAAACAATTGGAGGCTGTAGAACAAGATTTAAAAGTTCAGCAAGATACTCAGACTCGCCTACTACAAGAACAAAGAGACAGACAAAGAAAACTTGATAAGTTAGAAGCCCAGCAACAGGCAATTCAAGAGGCTACTGGTACTTATGCTACTAAGATGCTACAACAGTCGGGTATTTCTGGGATCTGTGGTCTGGTGGCACAGTTAGGGAGGGTTGAACCAAAATATCAACTGGCTTTAGAAATTGCTGCTGGTGGCCGTCTAGGAAATATGGTGGTCGAAAATGATGGAGTGGCAGCTTTGGGGATTGAATTTTTGAAACGACACAAAGCTGGTCGGATGACGTTTTTGCCTTTGAATAAAATTAGATATCCTGCTCAGAAACGGGATGGTAGTTTAGGTTGGGGAGCAGCTGGGTTTATAGATTATGCTGTGAATTTGATTGAGTGTGACCCCCATTATCAAGATATTTTTGCTTATGTGTTTGGTTCGACTTTAGTATTTGATATTTTGGTGAATGCCCGCAAGTATTTGGGTAAATATCGGATAGTTACTCTGGATGGGGAAATATTGGAAAGTAGTGGGGCGATGACTGGTGGAAGTATGTCGCGCCGTTCGGGAAGCTTGCATTTTGGCACGGTTGATGGTAGGGACTTGACAGAAATAGGGGAAATGGAAAGTCATAGTCAACGTTTGCAAGAAATAGATATAGTTCTGGAGCGATGTTTGGTGGAGATAGAGGGGTTAAAAGAAAAGGTGAAAGAGCGATCGCAAGCTTTCATGGAAGGAAAGCAGTATTTTAGGGAAACTGAGCTAAAAGTATCACAAATTGAGGCTGAACTGCAAAGATTGATTAGACAACAAGAGCAAGGACAAGGGCAACTAGAGAAAAATAATCAGGAGCTAGTTGATGCTCATAATAGGTTGATGTCCTTAGACCAAGAAATTCCAGCTCAGGAAGTCCAGTTGACTGAGTTAAGGAAAACTTTGGCTGAGTTGGAAAAGTCTCATACTCATAGTGAATGGCAACAACTCCAAACTATGATTCGGTCTCAAGAGGTAGTTTTGCAAGAACAGGAAGCTACTTTGCGCAGTGCTGAACAAAAATTACAGCATTTGGAAAATCAACAACGGCTTTTGCAGGAGAAGGTAGAGGCAATTTCCCGTCGCTGTTCAGAATATCAAGAACAAGAATTAGATGCTTATAATACCATAAAAGAAGTAAAAAGTCAAATCTTAGTTGTAGATGAGGAAGTTGGCAAGACGAGAGAAGGAATGGCCAAAGTCGAAGAAAGGCTGGGTACAGAAAAACAAAAACGAGATGAAGCTGAAGCTAATTTGCGGGAGTTATATTTGGCAAAACAAGGATTAGAATGGCAACTACAAAAATTACAGGAATCTCAACAGGGACGTCGGGAACAGTTGGTCCCTTTGCAAATTCTCTTAGAAGAGCAGAAAGCAGAATTGCCTGATCCATTGCCAATAGTGCCTGAAAAGATAAAAATGACAGAGTTGGAGAAGGAGGTGCGATCGCTACAGAAACAACTGCAAGCCCTAGAACCTGTAAATATGTTGGCTCTTGAAGAATATGAGCAAACTCAGAAACGACTAGAAGAATTAAGTCAAAAGTTAGGCACTCTTGAGGAGGAGCGGACAGCATTGTTGTTAAGAATAGAAAACTTTACTACTATGAGACAACGTTCATTTTTTGAAGCGTTTAATGCTGTAAATAAAAATTTTCAGACAATTTTTGCTGCACTTTCTGAAGGAGACGGCTATCTTCAATTAGATAATCAAGAAGATCCTTTTAACAGTGGGTTAAATTTAGTCGCTCACCCTAAAGGAAAGCCGGTACAAAGGTTGGCCTCTATGTCTGGAGGAGAGAAGTCTTTAACAGCTTTAAGCTTTATTTTTGCTCTACAACGCTACCGTCCATCTCCTTTTTATGCTTTTGACGAAGTGGATATGTTTTTAGATGGGGCCAATGTGGAGCGATTAGCTAAAATGATTAAACAACAGGCAGAAGGGGCTCAGTTTATTGTGGTAAGTTTACGAAGGCCAATGATGGAATTATCAGAGCGTACTATCGGCGTGACCCAAGCTAGAGGTGCTTATACCCAAGTTTTAGGTATAAAAATGAGTCAACATTAGATTTATTTGTTCTTGCAAAAAAAAAGTGAAAGTCAGTTTAAGAAGGAGGCAGGAGTTACAGAAACTCTAGAGGACTAGTATTAACTGTTACATATTAACTGTTAAGCATTAAGTAAATATGATATTATATATTATAATGATATAATTATATATTTTATGATACTAAAATTTAAAGGTGAACTACAGTCAAATAAGTAAAAAAATTATGCTGGCTCAACGCGCAGGTATAGCTCAGTATGATTGTCATTGGCAATTATGATTAACCATAAATATATTGCAATATAACTAAAATTACTTAGATAGCATTGGAGTAAATTCTTGACTGCTGTTAATATACATAAGCTACTACTAGCAATGGTCAAATCTAAGCGCAACTGGCTTGAAAATTAAATTCAGAATTTAATTCTACCTAGATCTGATTTAACCCTTTATTAATCAATTATGATTTTATATAACTGTTGACTTTTGCCTTTTGATTTTTGCTTTTTGACTTTTAACTTTTAACTTATTATTTAATTATCAAAATAATCGGGATTAGATTACAATGAGATCTGAAAAAAACCGCCAACGCTCTGAACTGTTAGGAACTCAAATAATTACTCGTGATAAAGGTAAACGCCTAGGAGTAGTAAGTCAATTATGGGTAGATGTTGATAAACGGGAAGTAGTAGCTATTGGGCTACGGGACAATATATTGGCAGTTGCTGGAATACCTAAGTTTATGTTTCTCAAGGACGTCTGTGAAATAGGTGATGTGATATTAGTAGATGACGAAGAAGTAATAGAGGAAGATATTGATACTGAAGCTTATAGTGGGTTGATAAATAGTGAAGTTTTGACAGAAAATGGTGATTTTTTAGGCAGGGTTCGAGATTTCAAGTGTGATGTAAGAGATGGTAAAGTTTTGTCATTGATTATCGCTTCCATTGGTATACCCCAAATTCCAGACCAAATTATCAGCACTTATGAAATGCCTATTGATGAAATTGTTGCTAGTGGGCCCAATCGTCTAATTGTTTTTGAAGGTTCTGAAGAAAAACTACAACAGTTAACAGTAGGAGTATTGGAACGTCTGGGTCTAGCAGAAGCACCTTGGCAAAAAGAGGAAGAAGGTTTATATAACCCTCCTACTGTAAATCCTGATAACCAATTAGGTCCAGGACAGTTAGTGTCTCGTGAACCTATTCGTACAGCCAGACGCTCTACTCAGGAGACATGGGATGATAACTGGGTTGAACCAGAGCCAGTAGAAAGTAGGGTAATTGAACCAGAACCAGTTTATCGTAAGTATTATGAACAAGAAATGGCTCCTCCTCCCCGGCAGCGAGAACAAGAAGCGGTTTATGATAATTATTATGAGCCAGAGCCTGTTGCTCCCCCATCAGCGCGTCAGGTAAGGGTAGAACCTGCTGATAATGACTACTATGAGGAAGAAGGTAATTGGGGTGACTCAGAGACTGGATATGATAATGAACAGGATAGATATCAGAAGAAAGAGGATGGATATCAGAAGAAAGAGGATGGATATCAGAAGAAAGAATATAAAGCAACTTCGGAGTATGAATATGATGAGGAGATAGATAGAGATGCTTGGGCTGATGATGAGGCTCCAAAACCTTATCAGGCTCCACGGGTGAATATTCCTGAAAAAACTAAGGTCCCAGAATATGAAGATTATTAGGTTACTGTTTTGATCTGTTACTGCTAGCCTAAGTTTTGCCAGTTAATTTTTGTCACTGCTGACAACTAAGGGTTAGTTTTAAGAAAAAAATTTATCTGCCTATTTATCTTTAGGAGCTTGTTTTCTAAGCTCCTTTTCTAATGGCTCGCTCTGACAAAATTTACTACTCTATAATAGTTAAAACAAAAATAGCTCTTATAAATAAGCTGATATTTGTCTATATTGATTGATATTTTATTCAGCTTGTCTTGATATTATGAGTGCTAACACTTGTTGAGAATACATAATAAAAGTAACGGGGTTCGGGGGTATCTCCCAATGTCTACTGTAAAAACCTGTAGACGCTTTTACAGTAATTTTTATGTTCATAGACTACAGTAAAAATAATGTACGCAAGTTCCCTACAAGGTTTTGGTTATGGGGATGTGGTTTATGAATTTGAAAAGCGCCGTAAGCGGTTATTTTGCTTTAATGGTTTGCGCTTACAGTAGTTTCAATTGCGATCTGCATTTAGGAAAAGATTGATAGAATACTACTCAAATCAAATTTTTAACTACTTCAATAACGGCTTCTGGAGTGTTTACAACAAAAACTGTTTGAGGAGATAAGGCAACAAAAAAAGCCTGACTTTCTAAGTTATTATTCAACAAAATTACTTTTTTATTATTCTTAATTGCTAAAGCAATTTCGGAAGCAGTTCCTACTCCCATTCCGCAGGCAATAACAACGTCACTAGAAAGTACATTAATATTATTACGACTATTTCCCATATCAGTAATAATGGGAATATCTACAGCCTCAGAAATACTATGAAGATTATTGTCGGGTAAAATTCCAATAGTTAAACCATTAAGAAATTTCGCTCCCCGACTCGCAGCATCCATTACTCCAATATTTCGCCCTCCTGTCAATAATACCCAAGATTCTTGAGCAATTAATTGACCTAGTTTATAGGCATTTTTTAGGTCTGTTGAAGTGGCGCTATTGCCAGGACCCATGACACCGATGATGGTTTTTTTCATTTTTGGTATTTTTTTTTATTTTATAGCTGAAATAACTTACGGTGCTTTCTTTTTTTATGAGTTAAAACTACCTGGGGAAGATACCTACAATACATAATTTTTACTATTTACTTTGTAGATAATTTGCCTGAAATATGCTGTATATTATGTCCGGTTAAATACTTATACTTTCCAATAGATGAGTTACTTATGCTGAATTTGGGAGGTGGAAAAAGGTTGAATTTTACTTACGAGGGAAGGTTTTTTAATTATTGATTATCCGAACATAATATTACTGGTATTTTAACTGAAAAAAATGAGGTTTTGATAATTTTTTATCTACTATTAAATCAATGTTTTGATAATTGATTTATCTCTCAATTTTGCCTAGATAATTAGCTAATAGCTGAGGACTGAATGGTAATATTTTTTTTGATAAAATATTACCATTTAATTATTTTATTTTTTGTTTTTAGGTTTGGTAAGATGCCAGGTTATTCCTCCTGCTAATAGGGTGGCTAAAATGCTTAAAATTAAAGTCAAAATAACAGGATGAATTGTTTCTATTTTTCCGGTAGATTTGAAGGTTAGAGGTACATCAATATGACCAGTACTAGAAGCAATAATTCCTCCTGTTCCTAATCCTATACCAATAATTTGAATGGTTCTTTCTAAGTGGCGATCGCTTTCTAATTGGTCTGTTTCTGCTATGCCTCTAATTGCGTTTACTAATTGTTCAAATAACTGCTGACCAGGGGATAGATAGTTAATATCGGTTTCAATTTGTCTGTGACGGATGTGGCTGGTTTTATTCAAAAATTCTTGCCAATATGGAGGGATTTCACTAGTTTTTTTAATTTTTTCTAGGCAGATTTCATAATTTTTGATGTTTGTTTCGAGGGCGGTTTTATGTGTTTTTAGGTCTCGCACATAACGGGAATAATATAGATAGTCTTTTGGTATTTTTTCGAGGATTTCTTTGAGAGATTCTAGTCTGGTTTTTGGGTCTTCTATTATTTTAGAGAAGTTTTCCATTTGTGTTTCTAATTTGCCGTAGGATTTTCGGGCTTTGGGGTAGAGATTTCGTGATTCTTGATAGATAAAATTGATTTTATGGCGACAACATAATAATTGTAATATCCATTCATAGGATTTTTCTGCTAGTTTTAATGTTTCTGCTTGACTATTTTTTAATAAGACTAATATTTTGAATGGTTGACTTTGGTTATTATTTTGGTTTAATTCTGTTCCTTGGTATTCAAATAGTAAGCTATTAAATAATTTGCTTTGGCTGAGAAATACAGGTTCAATTTGGGCGGAATTGAATAAGTTTTCTACACATTCATCGGCTATTTGTTGGGGATTTACTTCTGAGTCTATTTCTCCATAAATTAAAAATGTTTCTCCTAGTGATGCTTGAATTGATGAGGGTAATAGGTTGTTTATGGGGAATTTTTTTAGTTGAGAAATATCTAGTTTTTCTTCTGATAATTTAGGTGTGAGAGTTAGGTCGGCGGCGTAGGTGTCGTTGAGGATAAATGGCTGGAGATTACCTGCTATTTTGCATTCTTCTATTTCAATTACACCTAGGTCTATTGTTTGCTTTGATCTGCTCATCCACCAGTTATTTTCATGAGTTTTAAAATCTAGGTTGTAGTTGCCATTTTGGTCGTAGCAAATTAATTGATGGGGTAAATATTTGAGTCCTAAAAATGGTAGAGATTTTTCTCCGAGTTGGGTGAGGTTTTCCCATAATAATTTGCCTTCCTGGTCGTTTGTTTCTGAAGATTCTAGGAATGGAGAATATAGATGAAATGCTAATAAGCTAATTGTCAAGTTTTTCATTTTTAGATTTAGTATTTTGTTTCATTTTTCAATCTAGCCTACAATTTTATGGCTATTATATATGTTTTTCTATAGATATTAATACTACTTTTTTGGGTTTTGATTTTTCAATTTAACTTACATTTTTTTGGCTGCTATCTACATTTTTCTATGGCTATTAATATTACTTTTTTGGGTTTTGATTTTTCAATTTAACTTACATTTTTTTGGCTGCTATCTACATTTTTCTATAGTTATTAATATTATTGCTGTTGGGTTTCATTGTGCAACGCAACCTACAATTTTGCAGCTTTTTATAGGAGGAGTTAACTGCAGTTAACCCCCCTACAAATATTTGATAATTTCTTTCTTATATAAATTTTGCAGTTGTGATTTTTCCAATTGATATTATTGGCTTTGGGTTTCGTTTTTCCTGTTTTCTGCCCAACCTACAACTACAATTTACCAACTTTAAGTTGATTATTTCTTTTCAGAGTTTTCCTCTGGTTTCGGTTCAGGAGTATTTTTTTTGATGGCATTAAGTATTAACTCTTTGGTAGATTCATTTTCGTTTCCCGGAGGAGCTTTTGCCCCGCCAAAACCTAATTTTCTCCACTCAATCTCTGGTAATTTCTTCACTTGATTTCTATAGGCTTCTTGAATTTCTAACCGAGATTCTTCCCTTAACCAATCATCAATTTGATTGGCTATTTCTTCAGAATCTTCTGGCATTTGCTCGACTAAATTTAATAAGTTGGGAAACTCTTCAGGGGGGATGGCTTGATCATTTATTATGTCAATAAATGTTTTGATAGTATAGTAGTCTTCATACATAGGTTATTCTCCTTTTCCGACAACACAAAAACCAGCCCAAAAATAAGGTGAGTTATATGGTTTACAATTGACTCCTTCTAGATTTTCCATTTTAGTAAATGTTTCTTCTAATTTTTCTTGCCAAATAATTTTTAGAGGGGACTTTATGACCCACTCTTTCAATTCTTGCACCTTTGTATCTCTTAACCAGTTTTGGGCTATTTTTAAGGCTATTATTATATTATCATATTTTTTTAATTCTTGATATAATCTTAACATTAATAACGCTGTTGCATCAACTCTCACACTCCAAAGACTGGCAATAATATTTGTACTTCCTGCTAGGAGAAAACCGCTGGGTAAACCTACATATTCTTGATTGAAGATATCTGTTAATCCTGTTTCGCAAGCGGCTAGGGTTACTAGGCGACATTTGCTTAAATTTAGGTTTTGAATAATATCTCCTAATGTGAGTTTTTCATCGGCTAATATTAATCCTGAATCTAGGGGATAAGTAGGGTTAAATACTCCATGACAGAAGAATAATATGGAGTTAGCAAGGGATAATTTGGGATGGTTAATTAATGCTGATTTTGTGGCTTGATTTTCTTGGATTATTTCCACATTATTAAATTGTTTTTTGATTATTGAAATAATGCCTAAGTGGGGTGAATTTTCGGTGTCGTTGAGGTTTTGAATGGCAAATAAACTCTGAAATTCTTGGTTTTTTCGTTCTCTAACTTTTTGCAATATTTGGCAGCTTGGAGCATAGCTTACTCCCTGGTTAAAATAATCCTGGAGATATTTTTTTTCTGGGTTTTCTTGACTATTTTCTGGGTTATTAATGGGTAAGATATGAAGGGGGAGAAAATGTAGGAAGGAATGGGGAATTAAGGTGAGTCTTTGACATTCACTTTCGAGGATGGGTTGGAGTATTTCTTTTATATGTAAAATTTCTCCTAGTTTTTCTAGGCGAGTTGTTATTTTTGTCTCCCATTCTTGTTGTAATTTTTTGGCTTTTTCCTGATTTTCTTGATGTGCTATTTTAAGTTCATAATATTTATCTACATATTCTTGTGCCCACTCCTGTAAATTTTTTAAGCCGTCTTCGGTAGACTGCCACATAAATAATTCTGATGTTGCTGTTGAGGTTGGGGGAACTAGGATAAATGCTAGGAATTTTTCTCCCATAATATACCACTCAATAATTGCTGTCTGCTGTTCTGTGGCAAGTTGCTGAATTTCTCTAAAAGCTATTGGTTGCACTTCCTGGGTCAGGCGGAAGGTGGGGTCGTATTCCTGAATTTGATTAAATGTTTTTTCTAACTGCTGTCTGAGTTTCTGTAATTCTTCGTTTAGCTGTTTCTCAGATTTTTCTAATGATGTTTTTTCCTCTGTGTTTTGCTGTGATAGTTGTTTTCTGACTTTCTCTAGTTCTCCTTTGTTGACGCGAATTTCTTTTTGTTGTTGTTGAAGTTGTTGGGTTATTTCTGGGGGTACATTATCTTGAGGAACTAAGTCGCGGTTGGTGAGGAGTTGGACTAGGTTTCGGGCTTGACTGCGCTCGGCTATTTCTAGTGCTTGTTCTAACTTTTTTAGGTGTATGTATGCTTGGATGGCTTTGTTATAGATATTGATGTTTTCTTTGAGTATTTCCTGGCGGCGATCGTCGGTGGTTGCCCAACTGCGGCTGAGTTCCACTGCGGTTATGGCTTTTTTATAGTTGTCGGCGGCGAGTTGCCAGTTTTGGTTGTCGAAATATAGGTTGCCTAGGTTGTTGGTGGTTTGGAGGTGGTTGATGGGGTCTGCTTCTAGGGTGCGCACCAGCAAAGCTTGTTCGTATGCAGCAATGGCGGCTTCAATATTTTGGGCTTTGTCTCCCCTTATTCTGTCACTGTAGGCATTGCCGAGATTATTTTGAGTCATTGCCCA
>JAGGDU010000189.1:0-8969 GCA_018457135.1 Trichodesmium erythraeum GBRTRLIN201
TATACCAAAGTTAATTCCTAATGTTTGAAAACTTGGTATTTGATGTAAATAAAATAACGTTAAAATTATTTCTTCTTCCTTTGTTAAATTCTTTTTTCTGACTCCACCTGCTTTAATTAATCTTTTTTCTGTTTTCGCGATCGCCGACTTTTTTTCTGATTCTATCTCCACCCGCAAAGCATCAAGCATCGACAAACTGCGATGGGCAAAAACTGATGCCATCACCCCAGGCAACCGCAGGGGTAACAACACCTCTGGAGACCATTCCCAGTCGATGGCTAAAGTCGATCCCAAAAAAACTTGCGAATTTGTTACCAAAATCAACAAAGATATAGAACAACACCCACTCGGAATGATGTTTGTTAGTACGTCGGTCTAAAACCAGACTCAAATTGCGATCACTGCTAAAAGTCGCAAAACCCACAAACCACTTCCAAGCGATATCCTCACCCCCAGCGAAAACAACCCATTGCGAGCATGATAGCGAAACCATTAATAATTAACAATTGGATTAAGTAAGCAAACCTTCACCCAACCTAATAGAGCGTCACAGCTAAAATTGTGTGTAAATATCGCTTCCAAAATTTTGCTGATGGGAGGCGATAGCGCCGCCAACCCTAAAAGCAAGTCGCTAAACCAGCGATCGGCATCCACGTTTTTTGCACGCCGATGAACGACAAATTTTTCAGTAGCATCCCCACTGCTAAAATGTTAGTGGCATCGCCGGCGTTAATAGCCCGAGCCATGCCGATGCTTTGGTGCAGAGTTTCTTTACCCCGTCGCGACTCCGAGCCATTCTCAATATCGTCATGTATTAAAAAAGCATTGTGATATAATTCTAGCGCCGTCGCAGTTGCCATAGTCTTATCTCCCATTCCCCCAACCGCACGTCCCGCACTAATACACATTGTCGGACGCAGCAACCCGCACAGAAAGGATAATCTTTTAGCATCTTGTATAACGGATCGTAACCACCATAAATCGCTCTTTTACTATAAATTCAGCGATTTTTTGTGTTACAGCACTACGAGAATGCAGCAAGGTTTCCTTAATAATAGTCTTGTCTAAATTCGGTTTCTCCCTCACAGAATGATGTGTAAGGCACCCTTGCACGTCTGGCGGTTCTATGTTGAGCCCGTTCGGCATTTGGATAGCAGTTTTTGTCCCCACTAACTGCTCCTGGTCTGTGTCTGCTTCGAGATGTCTTTTGCTTGGTGGCCATTACTACAGCTTCACCACTGTTAACGTTACCATTGCTGGTTTTATCTCCATGGAGCGATGGCCGACTTTGAGTAAACCTTGAGATTTCATTTTTCAGATAGATTTCCTTGGGCTGGTGTCTTAACCAAATTACGAAAACTAAGCCTACAAAAAACAAAAATATCGCAGACATCATAGAGTTTTCTATTTTTCAATCCTCATCACAACAAAACGATGCGTGTCATATTTATATCGGTAAAGATTTATATCGGTAAAACCTCCACTAATTAGCTTTTTATTTCACTGGGGGCCAGAAAGTTAGTAGTTTTCCTGGGCTCTCCCCTATTTATTTTTTCGTAGGAACAGCCCGTATTTTATGCAAGCTTCCCCTTCTTTTTTTACTTCCTGGCCTTTTATAGCTCTCCCCTATTTATTTTTTTCTAAGAACAGCCCATATTTTATACAAGCTTCCCATTCTTTTTTTAATCCCTGGCCCTCTATATAATATTTAGGAAAAATTGATTTTGAGCCAGGTGTCCCGAAAAACTAATTTCTCCTACTATTACATCTACTATTTATTCTGCCTTTTCTGTGATTACTATTTGATTTTTAAACCTATGACTTTTTGGCTTTCCTAAATCATACTTTTTCTGTTTATCATCATTTTTTAGCCTTTCCCTATCCTGCTCTATACTATCAACTATCAATTCTATTTCTGTCAAAGCCTCTTTTATCCATAAATATTCGTTTTCTTTTCCCGAGAATTCCTCTAGTAAACTAGATGGTAATAATTCCCTCAAAATATCTATCCAAAGCCTGAAAAATATTATTTGCTGTTGATGAGCTAACTCCAAATATTGCTCCTAGTAGCTAAAATGTTGGTACATGATGCAAATAATATAAGCTCAACATTATCTATTCTATCTTGCTTAAAGACTTTTTTCTTGCTCTTCCTGCCTTGATTAACCTTTTTTTTGGCTGGCGATCGCCCATCTTTTTTTTTCAACTTTTTGAGGATTTTCTATTAATTTTATTAGCTGTTCATCTCTAATACCAGTAATTATTTTTGTTTCTTTTGGATGGTTATAAATATATTCTGATACATTATTAATTTGGAAACAGGATATATATAATTTGCCACTACAATTTTACCTTGATTTTGATTTTGGAGAGGTCTATTACTGTTAGAAACTAATGAAATAAAACTTCCCCAAAATTCTCAAACAATACAGTAACTATCTGTAATACTATAAAGTCCGTAAAAAATGACCATCTGGTGGAGCTGGCGATCGCTCCCCAAAAGATAGTTACAGTCAGTCCTTGATAATTTTTGGAGATGTCTAATATGGAAATTATCCTACTTTGCCTCAGAGTGTTCCTTTAAATGCAGAGATTATTTCCCCTATAGATATAGCTGAAAATGTTCTTCTAAAGGATCAGGAATATATAAAGTTTAGTGGGGAATAATTTTAGTTAGTTTTCTGTGAGAAGAAATGGATAATAATAGTTACTGAGAATCAAGATTTAATGTTTACTTATAGTTAGGTTGTTGTCGCTCAAAAAAAATTAATAGGTTTTAGGATGACAGTAGATAATTTATCAGCTTGAGAATTAATTATATTTTTTTTAAATAGTAGAGTTGCTCAATATTATTAAGCACCTAATAGACCTATCTAAAAATACCGATTTTGAAATAGATAACCAGAGTTTTAAAACCTTTTATGAAGAAACCTAATGTAAAAAAGTTAATAAGAAAAAATTATCACACTTGTAGTTAATTAACCTCCTTCTAACTTTTAACTTCTAACTTCCCTAAATAAAATGAATAAACCAACGTTCCTGAAAATTTACACCGGCAAATGCTTCATACTCTGCCAAACTTCTGACATTTCCTAATCCATAAATTCCAAAATCCTCCTTTGCAGTTTCCATTCCCAAAATCTGACGAAAACGAGATTCAGATACCTTATTTTGGACCCACCAATGTTGATGATCTTCCCAATGCACAACCCGCTTTTTACCAGTATTATAAAAATGCCAACAAACACTCAAATTAGGATGATAAATATCCCACCCCTTCGTCCAAGCTTTAGCAGCAAATAACACCTCTTCTCCAGTAAAATAAATATCCGGGTCGTAGGGCACCTCTTCAATAATTGACCCTTCTGCAAAAATAAATCCAGCAGCAACAAAAGCTCCTAGTTGCGGAGTACTGCATTTACTCAAATCTCCTATTGCTTTTAAAGTTAAAGTACCAGGATCTCCAAACTGGCTTGGCTCTAAGCGACTCGGTGTATCTCCAAGCAATTCTCTAGGGGGTCTGTAAGCAGGAGGATAAGCACTTAAAAGCGGTTTTTCACTAGGACAGGCTTTCAGCATTTTAATTAATTTCACATCCCATCCAGGTAAAAATCTCATATGGGCATCAATTTGTAGAGTATATTGTTCTTTTTGCCATAACTTTTGCACCAGAGACCTCGCCCAACCTACACCGCGAGCTTGAGAAGCTGTAACTGTAATAATACGACAATTTTTTATAGCTTTAAGTTTACTAATATAATCTTTTTCCTCATCCGTACCATACTGCCAACAAATACCAAAAGTGAGACGCTTGGGATGAGTAGCATGAGCGATCGCCTCTTCAACTGTGGGAACTAATTCTAAATCCCGGTAAGCAACTATTTGAATAAAAATACTATCCATAAAATATGTCTTGAGTTATTTAATCTAGCTCTCAAATTACCTATTTTAATAAACATCCGTAGTCTTACAATTGACCATACTATTAAGTTTATCTAAATCGCCACATACAGTGAAATTAGTTTCACTGAAATTAGTCTGTCAATTCTTAGATAATGATTATCATCTATTTCATCTATTTAGATAAAGAATTGATTTATATCCATAGTATTTACTCAGAGATGATATCAAATTATGGAAGCTCTAATTAATTATTAGATAAATTTTATTTATGAAATATTTAGTCCTTTTCAATGGGTATAAAAACATTGTTATATTACTAGTTTACTAAAAACTATTATACAAAGAATATTATATCATAAATTTTGACTTCCAAGAAATGAATATTAAGAATTAGTTATTGATACTAATCTGAATATATTCCTAGAGAATAATATGATCATCAAAATTAAGAATAGTTTTGGGAAAAGTATTTATTTAAAATAGCTAAATATATAAACTCAAAAGTTAAAAATAAAAAGTTGAGACGATGAATATTTTACTTAAAAAATAGTTGGCATATATCTAAATTAAAAGTCAATACCTAAGATAATTAACACTTAAAATACAAATGCTAGACAACATCTAAATTAAAAGTATACTAAATTTTGACTTCCGTGAAATAATATAACTTCTATAAACTCATACTTTAATATAAAATTTCAGGTAATCCTACTTTTTTTAATTCGACAAACTTACCCTGAAAATCTACAGCTTGATCCTCTCCAACTCGTCTTGCTTGCGCCAACTGCCGACGAACTTCTGCCCGCTCCATTTTGTCAGAAACTCCACCTAATATATAGATAAATAATCTCATTGCTAAATCTCTACCAGCTACCGACATTCGTTTCCGATTAAAATCATATAAAACCCCATACCAAATTGAGTCAGGAAATTCTATTCCACTCAAACCACCATCCACATCATACTTATTTAATTTATGAAAAACTTCTTTGAGAGAAAATTCTTTTTTATATATTAAAATCCCTAAAGCTTCAGCAAAAGCAATTTGCCCAATAGGGCGGAACAAAACATGACCTTCTCCCGGTTTTCTCTCAAAACTAAATCTTCTTAATTCCGAAGTTTCAGAGCCATTTTCTAATCTAGAATAACTAGGCAAATTAGACAAATAATTCCAAAGTACCATAAATTCTTCTACCCCCTCTTCTAGCTCTTCTTCTGCAGGACGCATAGGAATTAAACCTCTATCTGAAGGTTTCCAATAGGGATAACGAGGTTTTAAATATCTTTCAGACATTTCTTGCAATGCTTGGAGAGTAGTTAAAACAGTAGAGTTAGCTGCCACAGTTGCACTATCCCAATTTATTCTTGGATTTCTACCATCTTTCTCCTTTAAAATAGGATGATAAATTGCTATTTTTCTCGCTACAATAGCAAATCCATCATCTTCATTTAATAATGCTAATTGCCCTTTACTTAATTTTACTGCTGTCAAATTTACATGAGCAAAAACTGACCTAACTCTGCGTCGTGCTTGTGCTCTTGTCTCCCCTTTTACTACTGCTGGAATAAATTCTATTCCTATTTGTTCGTAAGCTAATTTTTGTATTTCTGGTAATTCAATCTGATGAGTTATAGTTAAATCATCAATAGTAATTGCTGCACCTACTGATTTCTTTTGTTTGTTATATCTTGGTAATCTACCAGTTTTTATTAATTCCATTAATCCTTGAATTCCCATCAGTCTATGTTGACCATCTAAGGCAAATACTGCTACTTCTAAACGTAGGTCTAATAATCCTACTTTTCCCTGTGAATCTAGGGAAAAAAAATCAGTTGCAGATTTATTTGCTTCACCATTTTTATTCCATTCTTCTGCCTTAGGATTATCTACCCAACTCGGACTAATTACTACTAATACTGCCGGAAATTTATGGGATTTTCTAGTTGCTAAATATAAAGTTAATGGAGCTTGACGAGACCAGTCTAAGGGTCGTTGTTGAATTTCATCTATTGTTTCTGAATCCCGAATTATATTATCAGTTTCTATGTCAAATTTTTGCCTAAATAATGGTAGTTGAGAGGCAAAGCGTACACGACTATCTAACCATTCTAGAGTGACCGAACCAATGTAAGCTTCTGTGTTTCCCATCATGGTTTTTTGTACTAATAATCTATTGTCTTTGCCTATATGTTTGTCTAATAGGATAGCGATCGCTTCTTTTTCTCGATTATCATTTTCTAAAATTTCTTTTGCTATTTCTGATGTCGGTTTATTGGCCTTTTTTATCATTAATTTTTTGGACATATTTTTAATCTTTTTTTGAAAAATACTACATATATAAATTTTTGTCAACAAAAGTTTTTAAAAACTTTTGAGTTATTATAATAATTAATTGTAGAGTTCTTTTTACTAATCATATAATATTTATTATGTCAAGAGTAACCGATAGAAAATGAGGGATAAATATTGATATTATTCAAAATAATATGTTTATTATAGTTAATTTTATAATTAAAAAAAAAAGGGATAAAAGAAAAAAAATTAGCGCATTACTGTCAACATTTTACCGAAATCAACAAAAAGAAAAAAATGGTATTGCCAAGAAGAAACCGATTTTATTCTATCTGTAATTGATTGAATCATACAATATTCAATTAAAAAAAATATTGAACGATAATCAGCTTTAGTTGCTTATTAAAAAAAAATCTAGAAGACAAACCTGACAATAGTATCCCTAGAACCTATTTAGATCATAATCATAGAAAATTAATTTGACTAAATTCGAGAATATTTATAAAAATGAAAGGTACACAACAATCTTTATTTCCAAGCAGAACTACTACCCAATTAGTAGAAGATATAAAAAAGCTAACTACAGAAATTCAAGAACTATATTGTTTAGATTCTATTCCCTGGGTTATTGGATATTCAGGGGGTAAAGATAGTACCGCAACATTGCAGCTTATATGGAATGCGATCGCCGAACTTCCCCAAAAAAAACGAATTAAAACTATCCACGTTATTACCACAGATACATTAGTAGAAAATCCCATTGTTTCTGCTTGGGTAACTAACTCTTTACAGTTGATGAAAGAGTCTGCAAAAAATCAGAAACTACCTATAGAATGTCATTTATTAAAACCAGCAGTTAAACAAACATACTGGGTAGGACTACTTGGTAAAGGATACCCAGCTCCACGTCATACATTTCGCTGGTGTACTCCCCGTTTAAAAATAGATCCATCCAATCTTTTTATTCGTAATGTTGTTAGAAATAATGGGGAAACAATAGTTGTTTTAGGAACTCGTAAAGCAGAAAGTGCTAATCGTTTAGCAATAATGAATAAACGAGAAATTGGTAGATTAAGAAACCATCTAAGCCCTCATCCTAGTCTCCTTAATTCTTTGCTTTATACTCCTATTGAAGACTGGCGAACTGATGAAGTTTGGCTATATTTAATGCAATGGGAAAATCCTTGGGAAAATAGTAATAAAGATTTACTAGCAATGTATCGAGGTGCAACAGAAGATAATGAATGTCCCTTAGTGGTTGATACCTCTACTCCTAGTTGTGGAAGTTCTCGTTTTGGATGTTGGGTTTGTACCTTAGTAGATAGTGATAAATCTATGTCAGCAATGATTCAAAATGATGAAGAAAAAGAATGGTTACAACCTCTAATAAATTTGCGTCAAGAACTAGATATTTCTGACAGAGATAAAAGAGATTTTCGGCGAATTTGGGGAAAAGTTCAACTCTTTGAACGGAATATAAATGGTGAAGTTTCTGTAGAACCAATACCCGGTCCTTACAAAAAAGAATGGCGAGATACTTTACTTAGAAAATTGTTAGAAGCTCAAGCCAAAATTCGTGAAAATGCTCCAGAAAATATGCGAGGTATTACTCTAATTTCTTCAGAAGAACTTAGTGAAATTAGACGCATATGGTTAGAAGAAAAACACGAGTTTGATGATAGTTTACCTCGTATATATGAAGAAGTAATAGGAGAAGAATTTCAAGACTGTCGTCCTGGTACAGGAATGAGTCTTTTAGGTAGTGATGAATGGTCAGTATTAGAAGAAATATGTAATCAGGATGAGATGCATCTTGAACTTATGGCAAAACTGTTAGACACAGAACGGCAATATTATATTAAGTCTCACCGGTATAAGATTTATGAAAGTCTTGAACAATGTTTTGAAACAAGTTCTCGTTCTAAGGAAGAAGCTATTCAAAATGCTCATAATAAAAGAGACCTCAAAGAAGCTGTTGATAGAGGAAAAGTTTCAGAAAAAATCAAACAATTAAGTTGGGCAAATATGAAGTTTTCTCGTCAAATTTCGGCAGATACTGAGTGAGAATAAGCAAGAATTTTATTGTTTAGTAAACCTCTATTTTTTTGGAATCAAGAGAAAAGGTAAAAATTACTCACATAGTGACAATAAAATTATATTTTTAAGACTTATCTCTTACCTATAAAATTCTATAATGACTAGGAATTTATAAAGCTTTTCCGAGAGATACAATTCTATCTGGTAAATATTTATTTTTCTGAGTTTATGCCAAAGGCAAAATTTTTTTCTTGTTGAAGAAAAAAAATCTATTTGTTATACCAATTATTATGAATTTATCCTATATTTAGGTAACATTTCAGTTATTAAGTGATCAACACACTTTTGTAATAACTTATTTCCTGATGTTAGGAGTAATTATGAAATTTTATCTTTTCAGTTCATCCTCTAGATGAAATCCCAAAATTTTTTCTTGTTGAAAAAAAAATCTATTTGTTAGACCTAACTTCTACAGAAAAAGTGCAATAGTAAATAGGAGTAACTATAAAATTTTCTTTGAAAAGTTTATTTCTGGTAAACCTATATTTTCCCAAATAAATTTAGATAATATGAAATTTTATCTTTTCAGTTCATCCTCTAGATGAAATCCCAAAATTTTTTCTTGTTGAAAAAAAAATCTATTTGTTAGACCTAACTTCTACAGAAAAAGTGCAATAGTAAATAGGAGTAACTATAAAATTTTCTTTGAAAAGTTTATTTCTGGTAAACCTATATT
>JAGGDU010000189.1:9069-11319 GCA_018457135.1 Trichodesmium erythraeum GBRTRLIN201
ACTTCAGTATTTCAAGCCGAATACTGAGTGGGATAAGTATTGATAACTGATAACTGATATAGGAGTAACTATAAAATTTTCTTTGAAAAGTTTATTTCTGGTAAACCTATATTTTCCCAAATAAATTTAGATAAAAGGCAAAAATTCCTCACGGGGTAAATTAAAATTTTATTTGTTAGACTTACCTTCTACAGGAAAAAGGTAAGTCTTAAGAATCAAAAAATAAACTTCAGTATTTCAAGCCGAATACTGAGTGGGATAAGTATTGATAACTGATAACTAATAACTGAAATGATATTCTTAGAACTCGTCTTACAAAACTTCGGACCGTACTTCGGTAAACAAACAATAAACCTTCGCCCTACACTTAGCGATCGCCCCTGCCCTATAATCTTATTTGGAGGTATGAATGGAGGAGGAAAAACTACTCTTTTAGATGCCATTCGCCTTGCACTTTACGGTCATCGTGCCCAATGTTCAACTAGGGGAAATTTAACTTATGGCGACTTTCTTTCTCAGTGCGTAAACCGGAATACTCCACCGACAGAAAAAACTCGTATTGAATTAGCTTTTGAACATATTCAAGATGACCAAATTGTAGAATATCGTATTGTTCGTACCTGGGAAAAAAATCCTAAAGACGGCAAAGATACTCTGGGAATTCTTGATGGAGAATGGCCAGATTATTACTTAGCAAATACCTGGGATGAATATATAGAAAATCTTTTACCTTTAGGAATTTCTAACCTATTTCTATTTGATGGAGAACAGGTAAAAGAATTAGCTGAATTAGAAACACCACCACCTTTAGTTGTAGATGCAATTCAGTCATTATTGGGATTAGAATTAGCGGAACGTCTGGCAGCAGATTTAGATATTTTAGTTACTCGGAAAAAGAAACAACTTTCTAAGACTAAAGAAATAGCAAATCTAGAGGAAATTGAACAAAAAATTAATCAGCAAAAAACAGATTTAGAATTGATAAAAGACAAAAAAATAGACTTGGAAAAAAAATTAAAAAAATCTCAACAAAAGCAAAAAAAAGCAATGAGAAAATTCGTCTCAGAAGGAGGGAAAATTGCTGCGGAAAGGAGTCAGTTAGAACAAGAGTTGAAAGATACAGAGCTAGATGTGGATAATGCTCGTCAGGAAATGGTTGAACTTGCTGGGGGAGCTTTACCTATAGCTTTAATTTCTCCACTTTTGGAACAAGCAAGTTCTCAGGGTGATTTGGAAATTTTACGCCATGAAGCAGAAATTGCTTTGGATGCTTTTCAGGAAAGAGATAAACGTCTACTTAATTATCTGGATGATTTATCTATTTCTACTGATAAAATTAGCAAAATTGAAGAGTTTCTCAATCAAGAAAATTTGACGCTGAAAGATGATATTAATCAAGTTAATGAACCTTGGTTGTCCGCTGATGAAGAAACTTTAATTCTACTAGAAAATTTATTGCGCTATGAGATTGAAGATTCTCTTAAAAGTGCCCGGGAAAGTTTAACTCGTCTGAAAGATTTTGAAGTAGAGATAGATATTTTGGAAAAGCAATTGGCAGCTGCAGCACCCCCAGAAGCTTATGAAATTTTAGCAACTACTTTGCAAGAGTCACAAACTGAGTTAGCAAGGGCAGAAGTTGCTTATGAAAATAGTAAGCGTGATTCTAAAAAATTAGAGGATGCTATTACTCAAACTAAGAAAGAATTGTTGAGTTATACTGACGAAACTATCGAACGTCACAATATTCAACATATAATTAATTCTTCTGCAAAAGTTAAGCAGACTTTACAGCTATTTAAACATAAGTTAACCCTGAAAAAGCTGAATAAATTAGAAAGAGAAGTAACTGAATGTTTCCGTTATCTTTTGCATAAATCAGACTTAGTTCATCGCGTGGCTATTGATACTGATAATTTTACCCTTTTTCTCTATAATAATCAAGGGCAACTTGTTCCTAAAAATCGAATATCTGCAGGGGAAAAACAACTTTTGGCAATTTCTTTTTTATGGGGGTTGGCAAGGGTTTCTGGTAGACGTTTACCTGTGGCTATTGATACACCTCTAGGTAGGTTAGATTCTTCTCATCGTCAAAATTTAGTTGAACGTTATTTCCCTGCTGCTAGTCATCAAGTTATTCTGTTTTCTACTGATACTGAGATTAGTAAATCAGAAGTAGAAAATCTACGTAATTTAGAAGCGATCGCTAACGAATATTTGCTCAAATATGATGCTAAAAAAAATCAGACAAAC
>JAGGDU010000190.1 GCA_018457135.1 Trichodesmium erythraeum GBRTRLIN201
CTATAATAGGTTACTTCTAAAAGTGTAGCTTAAGTTTATGAAATTAGTATAACATTTGCTATTTTCCATTTACCATTGTTAAATTCAAGAGTAAAGCGATAGGTTTTCTTCCCATCCCGACTAGCACTCTCATCAATAACTCCATCAATGTAAAGTGTTGGACTTTCGTAAACTCCCACATCAATTGTTGCTTGTTTTGCTGATAATTGAAAATTGCCAACAAGCTCAACAACAGGTTTTTCATAAGTATAATATGCTCGATTTCTACTAAGCCAATTTATAGTCCTTCGAGTTTTTTCATAGTAAGCACCAGTTGTATATTTTGATAAAAGTTGACGATTAGGAGAAGGACCTAAGACTTCACCTTTGATTTCTAACCAAGACCGAATCGCTTTAAGAGCAGTTTCGGAGGTTAAAAGACTACTGTCAACAATTGAAAACCCCCTAAGAATAGGTGCATCATTGACAGGTTCAACTGTAATTTCCAAATTTTTTATATCTGTTTTACTCTTTAAAGCACCAATAGGCCAAACAAATTCTTGCTCGTTAATAAAATCTTGTTTACCAAAGTCTTGAACAAATATTTTTAGGCGATCGCTACCAAAAAAGTTAGCATTACTTTCATACACAATTCCATTGTTACTCTTAAGAGTGTTGTTAACTTGGCTAGGAGTACCACAGAAAGTTACTGTATTATCGCTGCTGTATTTAATCTTACGAAATGATACACCATTAAATACATTTTCATTAACAATTATTGTTCCATTGTCTGCACTCAATTTTAAACAAATGTTATCTCCGTCAGGATCTTTAACACTAATTCCTTTGATATTGAATTTTTGTCTTCTTTGGCAGTTTGGTTTTCTGGAACAGTAAGAATTGGAGGTTGATTAATGGAATTAACGTTAACTATTCGATTAAGGGTATTACTACTTTTATTATCTCCATCACCATCAGTAATTTTGATTTCCAAGGTACGAGTACCATTTTTAGGATTATCTGATATGTTTTGATAAACAATGTTTTTTACTGCGGTTTCAACAGCTTGAATGGTAGCATTAGAATTGAAAACAACTTTCAAAGGCTTAGTGCCAATGCCACCTGATTTTTAATAGTACGATTCAAACTCTACATCAAAAAAGATGATCCTATATATTGTCAACAAGGATCATTGAATAAGAATGAATAAACTACCCTCATTATTAATGATTTTAGTTAACTATCAATTCTTAATATCCGAAAAAATTATTGCTTAAAAAGGATTAGCAAATTATCTGAATTTTCCCGCATAAAAATGAATTAAATATTGACAAAATAGCTATTTTTATACAATAAATAGAGGTCAATTTTGTTTTAGTTTATGGGAAATATTTGATGAATTTGCAGAATAATTCATAGCCCTGTGCCTTCAAAAACGGCTGAATTATTACGACTCTGTAGAATATCTGCAAACCTTTTGATTTCAGATTTTTAGTTTTGCCTATCACAGCTCTAGGAATTTTTTATTGTTAGTTTTATTTAATACTTAAATAGCCTTTAGGTATATATATGAGTAGATTAATTATATTCTATTTTATGAGAATAAATATCAATATTCATTAAATCAATCTCTAGTTTAATAGAAAGATTAATAAGATTTTCTTTGCCATAACCACATGGTAAAATTTCGTTACTTTCTAGCTTATTTAGGATTAATAATAATTGTTTTTTGAGGGTTTTATCAGAACTAAATATTTTACTTAGTTGTCTAGCAATTGGTTCAATAATTAACTTATTTTGTCGTTCTTTAATAGAGGAGTTTTCAGTAGTTATGATTAAGGAATGAGTAACAAATAAGTTTAAGTTAGTAGTAATTAATTCACCAATAACTTCTTCAATTAGGTAGTTAAGAATGTACTCCATTACTAGAGGTTCAACTGTATACATACTTAATTTTTTCTTGACTATGGAGCGCCAGATGAGAGCTTCTAAGCTTTCCAGGAGATTAACTTTAGAAATTGCTGGCACAATATCAGTTTCTAATTTTTGTACACTAGTCCAGTCTTGGTTAACTGCTAACCAAACCATAATTTTTTTTTCTAGTTCTGAAAGACGATGAAAGTGTTGGTCGAGGAGTCGGCGAATACCATTGAAGGTAGTAGTATTATGTTGGAGAAATTCTTTTAGGTCTCCATCGAATAAGTCTTTGATAGAGGTAGTGACTATTTTTAATGCTAGGGGACTATAGCCATAATATTCGCTAAGTTGTTGTTTTTGTGCTTCTGAACCTGATATTTCTCTAGTTTCTAGTAAGGCTTTAGCTATTTCTTTTGATCCAAATAGTTGCAAAGATCGTACTGCTGTATCTATACTTTCAAGGGCTGCTACTTCTGGGAGTTTTTCTCTACTGGTGAGAATAAGACAGCTAGAGTGAGATGTTTCGCTGATTAACTGAAATAATTGACTATAGTTTTCATAACCAGAGCGGTAATAACCTGTACATCCAGCTTTTAAAATAGTTTCGACACTATCTAAAATTATTAGACAGCGTGACTGGCGTAAGTATTCAAGAAGTTTGCTTAGTTCTCCTTGAGTACATTTTTGGTGAGAGAAAAACGAGATCAGTTCTCTCAGCATTATTTTTAGTGGTGGAGAGTGGCGCAGCGATCGCCAAATTATATAGTCAAATTCACTTTGTAGTTGTGTAGCAACTTTTGCTGCTACCGCTGTTTTACCGATACCACCCATACCAAGTAGGGCTATCAAGCGACAACCATCTGCGATAATATACTTTTGCAGTTGATTGAGTTCTTGAGAGCGTCCGTAAAAAACAGAAACATCTATAGCTTCTCCCCAATCAATTACTTTTGATTTATATACTATTTTATTTGTTTCACAAGAAGACAGGGAAGTTAGATGCTGTTGAGTATTTAGCTCGGTTTTGGCAATAAATGATTTCTGAATGCCAAATTTTTGTCTCAGCAGAGCGCGAAAATTTTTCTTGGTTACTTTTTCGTCTAAGACATTAGAAATACTTTGCCATAAGTTAGCAGCTACTCCTTTAATGTAGTCTGGATCATAACCTGCTTGCTCGGCAATTTCAGAATATCCTTTATCTTCCCAGGCTTGAGAAAATACCATTTTTTTTACAGCGTTTAAGGAGCCTGGAGGTAGAACTGTCTCCAGAACTTCCAATGCTTCTTCGACTTTCATTTTACTTAATATTTTGATATATTTTGAACTTACCCAAGGGCGGGCCCTCTTTCTCAGATAAATCATTGTTTTTAATAATAGATATCTACGAAAAAAATCTGGTTTTTGGCTTCGCCTGCACAAGTCCTTATATTTTAAATTATATATAAATTGATGTAATTTTACTGTTACTTATGATGCTATTTTATTTGATAATAAAGTAAGAATACTTAATTAATTTGTTGTGGCTTTAATATTTTTTTGACTCATAAATTACGCACAGACAGTAAATGTAGCGCATCTTAATTTCAGGGTTTGTTGATGCAAAGTTTCAGCAACGTTATGATTTTTTTGAGTTATCGAGCAGTATTTTGATTCTATCTCTATCCATAAAAAGTTAAATAACTGTCATTTTCATTGCAGGATATTTGAGTTAAAATAGAGTTATATTTAAATTATAATTAATATTTTAGTTGCGCAATAGTTTTTCCGATAAATTATTTTCAAATTATTCCATGCCAACATGGAGTAAGTAATATAGCAATCCTAAATAGGTCACAACACATAAAAAACGAGAAATAAATTATGAAACTCTTGCCTATTATTCATTGCTTATACCCCACTCCTGAAAAACACTAGAATTTTTGTACACAAATAAAAATAGGATTGCTATATAATTTTTTTAAATTTTTGCTTGACCACATTGGCAAAATTATATTCCTGTTAACTGCTTAATTGTGGTATTAAATTCTTAGATTTTTTTGAAGAGGTTTATTAGACATCTCCAAAATAAAAATTATGGTATAACTTTAATAAAAAATTTGTCAAAACTATAGACTAAAATCAGTTTATTTTCTCTGATATATTCGTCTCTAATATAAATATCCCTGCTTGAATTTTGGGCGCAATGATAATTTATACTCTTATTTCTACCTGACCTTTAACTTGATATTTTATTTTATTTGGTTTGGCCAATTTATTTAGTCCCCCTAGTGTTTGATATTTCCCCTTTTCTATGTACTCAATTTCTGGGATTTGGTAAAGTGTGTAATTTATTTTGTTTATCAACTTACAGTCACGATAGAAGCAACAGGGAAAGAAAAATAAAATCAAAAAAGATGACTGAAAATAAATTTAGTCTATTTTATTAGAAAAATTTTGATTGATTGACTAATACCTTTAAAAAATCTCCCCAGAATAGTTTAATTTTTTATGAAACTATGAGGTAGTTAATTCTAAAAACAGCAAAATTGTTATTAATTATTATTGTATTTGAAAAACCTCCTGAAGTGCTTCATCAAGAGTAGGCTTCATAACAACTCGGTTTTTATAAGAAACAATTACTCTTCTTAAAGTTGGCAAACTATTTTGCTCTGCTTCTAAATAAATAGGCTCAACATAAATCAGAGATTCATTAATTGGAATTACTAATAAATTCCCTTTAATTGCTTTTGAACCTTGACGATTCCAAAGAGAAATTTGCTGGGATATTTCTGGGTCTTGATTAATCAAAGCTTCAATTTGTTCTATACCATATATTAATCGTTGTTTAGGGAATTGATATAACAGTAACTTACCATAATTTTCCCCATCCGATCTTGCTGCTAACCAAGCAATTAAATTATTACGACTTGCTGGAGTATAAGGTAGAAGTAAAATGAATTCTTCTGAAGTTTCTGTTGGTAATTGTGTGATTAGATAATAAGGTTTGACTTTTTGTTGTTGAGCCCCATAAATCTCAATTGGAACCCGCCACAAGTCTTCCCGATTATAAAATACACGAGGGTCATCCATATGATAAGTTGACAAAACTTCAGATTGTACTTGAAATAAATCTAGTGGATAGCGGATATGAGTATAAAGACTAGTTGGCATTTCTTCAATGGAATTAAACATATCTGAAAATGCTTTTTTCCAGGTTCTAATAATAGGGTCTTTTGGGTCAGCAACATAGAATTTTACTGAACCATTATAGGCATCAATTACAACTTTTACTGAATTACGAATATAGTTAAACTCATTATTTTCTGGGTCAGAATAAGGGTAGTGATTAGTCGTAGTATAAGCATCAATAATCCAGTATAGATAATTAGGATTTTTTTGATTCATATTTTTATGACCAAAGTTAGGGTCAGCCACCACTAAATAAGGGTCATGATCATAACGTAGAAATGGAGCTATACTTCGGACTCTAGCATTAATATTACGACGATATAATAGTTTTGTTTCAGGTATAAATTCATTAGTTAATAACATTTTCCAGTCTTTAAGATATTTAGCAAATATCCATCTTTGCCACCCTTGACCAATAACAATTCCTCCACTTCCATCATAAGTGTTATAAGAGTTCGCTTCTCCACTAGGGTAATCTAATTCTTTATTTCTTTGTGCAGTAGAAGTCATAATATTAGTATTAGTAAGTTCTCCATAATAAATTCTCGGTTTACCGATGGGAATGCTGTCTCTAATCCTGTTTAATACTTCTAAAGTGCTATTCTTTTCCAAAGTAGGATCTGGCCCAATATTTTTCACAAAATATTCTGGTAATCCATTTTTTTCAACTTGATTAATTGGAGAAAGAGTAAAACCATAGCCATGAGTATAAACTAAATGTTCATTGACCCAAGTCTGTGCTGGCTGAGGTACAGATTCGTAGTTTAGTTCTCTAGCAGCTATAATTACTTGTTGTTTTTTAGTAAGATTATTTTTTGTTCTTTCTGACTCTTTTTTCAGAAATGTATAACGATCAATATCAGCATTTATAAATTCATAGTAGGGTCTAATTTGTTGCAATTGACGATTCGTTTGTAAAATTGGTCTTGTATCCCAAAGACGAATATTCTCAATGATTAACTTATTATTTATTAAGTCATCATAGGTAAGCTCATTATTTGGGTCGAATAATTCTACTTCTAATTTATCTACATCAATATAAGCTTCTTTAGTAAAGGTAATGCTACGTTTAATATAAGGAATTTCTCGTTCTATCTCATTAGGTTGGACAATTGCCATTTGTACAATTTTTGGTATTAACCAACCAGCAATTACTGCTATTATTAAATACCATGTCAAAATTGCTCTTAATGAATAGCTATTAGCGAATAGTTTAGCAATAACTTTTTTCTTTCTTTTTCTCTTACGACCTAAACGTAAAAACCACAAACTTGCCTCAATATAAGACTGAATACTTTTGACTGAAAAAATTGCTTGCCAAAATAGAAAAAATGCAATTAGTAACGCCAAAATCCCTAAAAATACATATGCTGGAAGCTGAACTTTTATATCGGTATAACCGGCACCATAAACTACACCACGGCGAGAGTAAAGTAACTCAAAACAGGCTATAAAGTAACTAAATGCTATGGTTAATATAAAACCTCCACCTAAACCGTGAAGATGCTTTTCTTGCTGTTGAGAAAATTGATAAAAATTTCCTTGGCTTAAACTTTTTCCTGATAATAAATATATCAAAATACAAGCAACAAATCCATATAGAAATAATCCAATTAACCAAAATCTTAATAGCTCTAAAACGGGGAGTTGAAAAACATAAAAGCTTATATCTATATGAAATAAATCTTCACTTTTATTAAAGGGAGTCCCATGCAACAGCTGTAATATATTTGCCCAATGGCTGGAAAGAATAAAGCTAAAAACTAAACTGAGAACTACTGCAAATACACTTAACCAGAGTATAGGATTAATAATTATAGCAAAAGATAATAGAAGAAATAATCCTAATAACCACAAATTAGATAGTATTGAGGTGAGTATTTTACAAATTGATTCGATGTTAAATTCTGATGGGATTTGAGGAGATACATTAGCAACTGTTAAATCAGGATACAAGTAATTAGTAAATACGTCAATATAATGGGTTAAAATTAATCCTACTAATAAAATTAATCCAAATATACAACATAACAACCAGCTTAGACTTAGTGACGGCTCAATTCGTAGTTTACTTGACGGTATAGTAACTGGGGGAATTAGCATAATTTCTTCAGATCTTTCAGTTATCCGAACTTGTTTTTTTGAATATTTAAAAAAGCTGGCTAATCTCAAATTCACTAAAAAAAAGCCCATACTAATTAAAAATGTTGTTATCCAAAGCCAAGTTTCTGTTTGCAGTTTATTTATTAATACAGGCAAATAATTCAGCTCTTGAAACCATAAAAAATCAGCTAATATATTAGTTGAAAATCCAAGTATTTCCCAGCATACAAATGAAAAAAATAATATTATTAATATATGTATTGATTTGATTCTTTTAAATGCTTTAATCAACCTACATTTTAATTGATAAATAATATGTATTTTCATTTATTTTGTTTTATATTAGTTAATTATTTGAGTTTTTTGAAACTTGATTCAAAGTATGAAGTACAAACATTAACGATCAAACTTTTGTAGTGAGGATATCTGGCAGGCCACAACGCAATAATCGTCCTTCATAATTTATGGTTTGATGGTAGGAATGCCAATTTTTGACTCGGAACTTAACTTTAAATAACTACCTGATCCTTACTTTGAATAACCTTGAATACTTTCTACAATTCCTATTACTAAAGTTTTAACAATAGACAAACCGAAACCTAATCTACTGTTAGCATAATTTTTGACCTTATATCCTCAGTAAAAAAAGTTGGATATCTTACCTTGTTGCGACAAATAAGTACCTTTAGCTTGGTCACAAACGTGAATTACTGCTTCATTATTTTGTTGATATAAATTTAATATAATATAATAATCTTTGTCAGAATATCTTACATAATTTAATTGTGAATAAAATTCAATAATACCTACTTTAAAATATTAGAGTTTATTATAAATTTAATTAATCATAAACTTCTATATTTACAGATATATCTTACCTTGACTTGAGGTTTTTGTATTTAAAACTCAAGCTACTACCAATATTATTATCATCTAAATTAGTATCATAATATGCTTTATTATACTTTTCAATATTGTTTTGCCATTTTTACTATTTATGCCACAAAATTATTCATAATTAGTAATTCTAAATAAAGGTGTATTTGGCCAATATCTAGATGGTCATTAAGTCCAATAAATATTTTCAAAACTTAATCCTAAGTTCTGCTTTCTCATAAGCTAATAACGTTGATTTTTTCTAAGTTATTGTCAAATTATTTTCCCTTATGAGGATACATTGTAAATACCCATAAATAATAGTTAAAGGAGCTCTTAATTTATGGGAAACATTACTGATAAACTACCTTTGGTATTTCCCAAAATCAGATAATTAGTCCAACATCATTTTCAACGTTTTGGCCAATTTTTTTAATTCATTAGGAGCAGCTTTAAAATAAACTGTTGCTTGATCTAGACATTCAGCATTAAGATGATCAGTAAATTGACTAATCTGGGGTAGAGAAATAAGGGAATGTTAAATATAAATAGTGATAGAAACTGTTATACCAATTGTTGCCAAGATACTAACTACACTTAAACTGATCACCATTGTCACTAATATCTTTTGAACGAGGATAATGTCTAAATAAACGTAAAGTTTACGGATAGTTATATCATTAACTACTACAGAATCAACATATAAAAAAGTCCCATCTACTAATTAGATATACTAAGAATTTTAGTCGCATCTTAGCTAGATATTTGAAAATAAAAAAGAAAGCTTTCAGTATTATTATGCAAACTTGCTGATGCAACCAGAAGATCTCTACTCTGACTCTTGACTCAAAGGAATAAATTGGCCATTGTTAAATTATCAATTGCCTTCTCTAAGGTATTGTTGGTGTACCAAGTTTTCTTAATACATTTCAACATTTTTGGAAAAATGTTTAGTTATCTCCTCAATATTACAAGGCTTTCCGTTGTTTAATGGTACAGCTACGAGAGCAAGTTACCATCACTACATCATTCTCGTTATTTACTCTGTACATAATTTGTCCGAAATCTGCTGTATGCTAGTAACTGACTATCAGTAGTTACTGCATCTTTAAATTTGCCCACAAAGCTATACTGCCTATTTCTAATACTGAAAATACTACAGTACCTATTGTGAGACTTTTTCGTAAACACGATGGAGCAAATTTGTATTGACCAAATCCCAAATTATTTGGCCATTTAACTATTTAACTATAAGCTTCATTTTGCTTTTTGTTGCTAAAAAATACTTGAATAATAACTGTCATTAACTTAGCTATTGCTCCTGAGAAAAGCCTGATAATTAATTAGATAAGTAGGTAGCCATGAAAAAACTTAGCTATATTAAGATTTGTATACTGACTTCAAGCTTCTCTACAGAGTTGATTAGAAAACTCTTTGACGCAATAAAAATTTGCTCTTGCTCAAAAGGTTATGAAAATAAAAACAATTAATACAGTTTTAAATAGTGTTTTTTATATTTTACAGCCATTTTGAGTTATTTATTAACATGATCGTGCCTCACGTTTTTTTGTCAGTATATGGATCATAAATACAATAATTTATTACCCACCAATTGTTCACTTTAAGAACAAAACACACATAGTTAACTACTACTATACCTCTAATTAGGGCTGGCTAATTAATTCTCAAAGTATTAACACAAATTATAGTGTAGCCAAATTTTGTATCAGCACAAAAAGTACCATAATTTTGGGAGCTTAAGCTAATGTATAGATAAAATTTTGGGCATATCTAGGCTGAAAAATCAGGAGGCAATTCTTAGTACACTAAACCTGGTAACTTTGCTATTTATCTATGCTTCCATGCTTAGGTACTTTACGGCAAAAAAAACTCAACCTATTAGAAAATAGATGTACTAACCCTAATTACTTGATGTTCATTACTGCTATACTGCTGACAAACAATTACCTCAATTAGAGGAGCGACCTTATCAATTTTATCTACAGATTTTTTTTAATAACTGTGTTATAATTATTAATGTTGTAAGTATCTTTCTATATCAAGTTTAATTTATTTAAAAACATTTTTCCATAAATTGATAGAGCTTAAAGTTGCTTTTTCAATAACAATTAATTGGGGTTTGCTCAAAATTAATGATAAATGTTTTAGAATTGAAAACATGAAATTTCCGAAATGTAACTCCACCCAAGCGAGGAAAAATAGCCGAACACTTGGCCAACAGTGTTTTCCATCTCATCTCAAATCTGTGGTAGTAAACTTGTTGAATTTTCTAAAAGTCAATCCTATCCACCACAGAAAAAAGAACTATGTCTAAAGATGTATTTCAATAGAATGAGTTGACGAGCTGTCCAAAGAATAACAGAGGTTTATCATACAACTATGATCAAATTTATAAAAGATGCAGGTATAAAATTACCAGATGCCCCTAAATAGTAACAGATACCTAAAATCACCGAAATTGATAAGTTACAAACTTTTTAAGGCCACAAAAAACACAAAGTTGGGATTTAGATAATAATTAATCATTAGAAGTCAGGAATCTTATTGTGGGTCTTAGGTGATTTCCTGACGCGACGCTACCACATTTCATATTGCTTTCCGAAACGCAGCAGCACAGCTTTTGAATATCTATGGTTAATAATTAGATGCTGGCATGGCTTTTGGTATGTATGTGATGGTTATTCTGTATACACTTGTTTGATTGCTTGAGAGGAGCACTCAGTTAGTAAAACTTATATGACCAAGATGGAAAAGGAAAATAATTGACTCCGACATTATTTGGTTTGGAATCTTATACAAAACCCTGTGCTACTCTAAGTCCCTTGAGATCCTCAAATATTCTATTCGTCTTCTGCTGCACTATCTAACATTTTATATTCTTCCTATATCAGGATAGATCATTTCTAATCAGCAACGCCTAAACAACCTTTCTCTTTGATGAATTTGGTAAACCAGACATCAAAGCTGATAAAAAGAGAAAATTTCAGAAAGACCACTCGTCAGAAAAAGAACGCAAAACTCCAAAAGAAGATAGTAAAAATAGTAAAAACAGTAAAAACAAGACAATAAAAGTAGACCGAGAAGAAATATAGCAATCCCATATTGGTCGCAACAGATATAATAGTAAGAATAACAGA
>JAGGDU010000191.1 GCA_018457135.1 Trichodesmium erythraeum GBRTRLIN201
TATGGCATTTTCTATCCATTATAGTCTTTCAGAAAGATCCCAAATGGCTTCTATATATTTAGATATGTATGGTTATAATGGCTCAAAAAATTGGAATTCAATTCTGAAAAGATTCTAGGTAGTTTATTTTAATAAATTTAATGAATCTTAACTAATGCAAGAAGTAGACAAATAATTTTAACTGATGCAGGACTTACGCTAAAATGTATAAGTTATGTTTTTTGTAGGGGCTAACAACAGAAGTTAAAAAGTTTGTGTGTAAGTTCTGTGATGATTAAATTTAATTCTCAAAGACAATGATTAAAAAAGCACTTGTAACGGGTTCAGCAGTTGGAATAGGTAGGGCGATCGCTCTCGACTTAGCTAGGAAAGGATTTGATGTAGCATTTCACTATAACCGAAGTGCAGAAGCAGCCAACCAAGGAAGTCAAGAAGCAGCTACCTACGGAGTCAAGTCTATTGCTCTACAAGCAGATGTTACTAAACCAGAGCAAGCTAAATCTTTAGTAGAAAATGCAGCCGAAAAACTCGGAGGGTTATCTGTTGTAGTTAATAATGTGGGAAACTTTCTGGAAAAAACAACTAGTCAAATATCCATAGAAGAATGGGATGAAATGCTTGATTCAAATTTAAATTCCACTTTCTATGTCACTCAAACAACAATTCCTTACCTCAAGGCAGCAGGTTGGGGACGTATTGTCAACTTCAGTTTCGCAAGTGCCCAACATCTAAAAGCAGATGACCAACAAACAGCCTATAGAATTGCCAAAACTGGTATAATCATCTATAGTAAGTCCCTAGCTCAAGAATTAGTTAAGGATAAAATTACAGTAAATGTAGTTGCCCCAGGAGCAGCAGAAAATACTATTGGTCTGGAGGAAACTATTCCTCTGCTCCCAACTAAGCGACCTGCAACTTTGAAAGAAGTAACTCATGCAGTTGCTTTTTTTGTCAGTCCTGAGTCAGATTACATTACTGGGCAAGTTCTGGAAGTAGCAGGGGGTTACAGGTTGTAGCAATACTTAGCTATTTTCCTTGACAAAGATTGGGAATTTTAGCCGACTGAAAATTGTTATTGATTAAATAAAGGAGTTCAAAAATGCTTACTCTCGCAGAAATCTACGAAATTTATGACAAATATAAAGATGACTACAATACCCAAATAGAAGAGTTCAGTATTGGGAATAAAAAATTTAATTTTAATTCTCAAACATCTATTTTAGGAATCATTAATCTTTCTCAAGATTCTTGGTATAAGCAAACTATTTCTTACACTCCAGAACAAGCAATTCGCCGTGGAAAAGTATTAACACTTCAAGGTGCGGATATTATAGATATTGGCACTGAGTCTACTGTGAAAACTGCAGCTAGGGTAGACGAGTTGAAACAAACAAGTCAACTTTTGCCTATTCTGAAAACTTTCAGTCAAGAAGGTGTGTTAACTTCAGTGGAAACTTATTATCCAGAAGTTGCCAGAGAATGCTTAAAAGCAGGTGCAAATGTCATCAACTTTCTGGGAACTGAGCATAGTGAAGAAATGTATCAAGCTGTAGCTGACTTTGATGCAGCAATTATTATTTGTTATGTAGAAGGAAAACACGCTAGAGATGTAGGGGAATTTGACTTTACTTCAGGTAGAGATATGATAGATGTACTATACAATTATTTTGAAAAAGAGATAGAAATAGCAACGAAAATAGGAGTGAAAAAGATTTTTATTGATCCAGCAGTAGGTGTAGGATACACAAATTTTTACTACCAACACAAAAATGTATCAAATAGAATGAGATATCAAATTGAAACTCTTTTAAATGCTTTTCGGCTTAGAAAATTAGGCTTTCCTGTTTTTAATCAAATACCTACAGCTTTAGAAATTTTTGGAGAAGAGTTTAGAAGTGCTCAAGTGTTCACGGCAGTGTTTGCAGCACTAGGAAAAAATGATATGATTAGAACTCATGAAGTTGCTAAAGTTAAAGCTCTTTTAGAAACTCTGAGTTGCTTGTGATAGTTTAGATAGAACTTAATATTCAAGACAATGCTAAAAAAAGCACTTGTGACAGGTTCAGGAGTGGGAATAGGTAGGGCGATCGCTCTTGACTTAGCTGAGAAAGGATTTGATGTAGCATTTCACTATAACCGGAATGCCGAGGCAGCTAACCAAGCAAGTCAAGAAGCAGCTACCTACGGAGTCAAATCTATTGCTCTACAAGCAGATGTGACTAGGCCAGAGTCAGCTCAATGTTTAGTAGAAAATGCAGCAGAAAAACTTGGAGGTTTATCAGTAGTAGTCAATAATGTGGGCAACTTTTTAGGAAGACCTACTAGCAAAATATCCATAGCAGAGTGGCAGGAAGTTATTGACTCTAACCTCAATTCCAATTTCTATGTTACTACAGCAGCACTCCCCCATCTGAAAGCAGCTAATGGGGCACGAATAGTTAATTTTGCTTGCGCTCATGCTCAAAATGTGGTAGCACGAAAGACAAATACGGCTTATGTAATTGCCAAAACAGGGATTATCATCTATAGTAAGTCTCTGGCTCAAGAGCTGATTAAAGACAAAATTACTGTTAATGTAGTATCTCCTGGAATAGCTGAGAATTCTTTTGACCTAGAAGAAATGATTCCTAAGTTACCTGCTAAACGTCCAGCAACTTTGCGAGAAATTAATCATGCAGTTTGGTTTTTTATTAATCCTAATTCTGATTATATTACAGGACAAATTATAGAAGTATCTGGTGGTTGGAATTTATAGACAGGAAATAGGGAATATCAAAGGCAAAAGATAGAAGCTAGAAGGGAAGAAAAAGCACTTATGGGAGAAGTTTTTTTTATGATTGATGATCCGGATATGATATGACATATATCTGGCAATTTTTGGGAATTTTAGATTCAAAAAAATAGCTGTAATCAAATGGATAGTAGGAAAAAATTTAACTTATTTAGGTTAGTCAGCCTCTGACTAATAAATAAGGTCTTAAGCACTTTTATTTAAGGGAGATAAGAAAGAAAATTTCTGGTTTTTTTGCCTCCGGATGAAACTATAGGTACTGCTTCCCTACGGCACATGAAAAACGTACTTCCTCCCCCACCAAAGCTAATTAATAACTAATAACTGATAACGGATAAATGATATGCTGAATCTTGAAGATTTATATACAATCCATGAACAAAACCAAGATTCTATAAAAGCCAAAGTAGAAGAATTTTCTATTGGTAATAAGCAGTTTAACTTTAATACTGAGAAAGCTATTTTAGGAGTAATAAATCTTTCTAATGATTCTTGGTATAGAGAAAGTGTCTGTTTGAGTGCAGAAACAGCCATTCGTAGAGGAATAGTTTTGAAGTCTCAAGGTGCAGATGTAGTAGATATTGGAGCAGAATCAACTTTAGAAAAGGCGGAAAGAGTAGAAGATATTAGGCAAAAAAGTCAAATTTTGCCAGTTCTGAAAGCCCTTCATCAAGAAGGTGTTTTAACTTCTATAGAAACATATTATCCAGAAGTTGCCACGGAATGTTTAAAAGCAGGAGCTAATATAATTAATTTAACTGGACCCGAAAAAAGTGCAGAAATTTATCAGACTGTATCTGAATTTAATGCGGGGGTAATTATCTGTTATGTTCAGGGAAAAAATGTTAGAGAAGTAGGTGATTTTGATTTTGGAGATGACCCCACAAATTTAATGTATGAATATTTTGCTCAAGAAATAGAAACGGCAACTAAGTATGGTGTGAGAAAAATATTTATTGACCCTGGTTTAGGATTTTATTATAAAAATCTTCAGGATAGTTCTTTACGAATTGGTTATCAGATGAAAACTTTTTTAAATACTTTTAGATTGAGGAAATTAGGTTTTCCAGTATGTCATGCACTTCCCCATGCTTTTGAATGTTTTGGAGAAGAAGTTAGAAGTGCTGAACCTTTTTTTTGTGTCTTGGCTGCACTGGGAAAAACTGACTTATTTAGAACTCATGAAGTTCCTAAAATTAGAGCTGTTTTAGATACTTTGGGATTATTTCAAAAATAAGGAAGTAGGGGGAATTTCTAGTGGTGTACTAACATCCCCAAAACAAAAATGTAGGCCTTTGTAGAATAAAGTGAATCCTAACAAACCTGTTCTCCTCTTTTGGTTAGATTTCGTCCCTCAGCCTAACTAACCTCTATTGCAGCAATTTTAGTTGTGTTAGTCTAGTAGAGTGCCTTAGACGGTTTAATTTAGGCTGTCAAAGGTATTTATAAATATGTTGTAATGCACTATTTTAGTGGTATTATTCTAGTTGTTTATGCCCTGATGGAACTTATCACCAATTTCCTCAAGTTAAGAACATATAACTTGATATCTTATCTTTCAAGCTTGATAGACTACTTTTGGAAGTTAAGTTTTAAGTTGATGAAATTGGTATTATACAAAATAGTAGTAGAAAATAGGGTTAAAGTTAGTAGCAAGGAAGAAGGAATAAAAAACTTAAATTTGAGTAGAGAGTTCCCAAAAGTTGAGGTATGTAATAATAGATATGCTTCAATTTTATTTCTTCCTGATAGTCTTCTTAATTCGTTACCTTTTAGTTTTACTTATAACTGATAGCTGAGGTGTTAAATGAAAAAAAAAAGATGAAAAAGATCAAACTATAAAAAATGAATCTGACTCAGAAACTTGGGTAATAGGTAAAGAGTTTAGGTTTGAAGCTTCTCATCAACTACCTAATCATGATGGGAAATGTGCAAGATTACATGGTCATTCTTGGCGTGGTGTTATTTATGTTTCTGGTAATAAGTTGATAACTTCTGGAGCTAAAAAAGGTATGATTATGGATTATGGAGATATTAAAAAATATCTCCAACCACTACTGGATAATTATTTAGACCATTACCATTTAAACGAAACTACAGGTTTAGCTAACCCAAGCAGCGAAGCCATAGCTAAATGGATTTACGAACAATTAGAAAATAAAATTCCTGGGCTTGTAGCAGTTAGAATTGATGAAACTTGTACCAGTCAATGTATTTATTCAAAAGGTAAAATTAATTTTTTGATTTCTTAGAATAAAGAGTCAGTAATTAGTAGCTAGGATAAAAAAAATACTATATTTTTTTGTTTATTAAATAGTCATCATAAATTGGATTCAAACTTTTTATAAGAGTTAATTTGAACCGAACTTTTTTAAAGTTATTGCTCCTGATTTTTAACTTGTGAATTATTTCTTTCTGTAAGCATTCAGCTATCAGCTATCAGCTAGTGTCTAGTGACAAAAGTTAGTAATATTATTTTTAGACAGCGCTTTTCAAATTGATGAACTACATCGCCATAACCAAAACCTTGTAGAGAAATTGCATATAGGTAGGTTGCATAAGGGCGTCCCTATAGTGGTCTACTGTGGAGAAAAACTACCGTAATTTATACAATTAGACACTAGAAGGAAAAATTAGTCTCCAAAAAGAATTAAAAGTCTGACACGAAAAAGATAATCAGCTTTAAGTAAGTATTTTATTACTTTCATTGGTTTCTTGTCTTAGCAAATGATCAGAGTTATAATGAATCTAATGCCACATACCAAGGGCGAGAAGTTAACCATCAAAGTGCTAAAGGAGCTGCCTATATCGAACGTTTTAATATTTTTTTAAAGCGCAAAGGTTTACCCTTCAGTTATGTTAGTATTTGCGAATTAGTTTATTATATAGGTGTAGTTCATCAGCTATTTTTGTGAAATAAAAATATCCTGAATGACCTTACTTGTTGTAATGAAGCACAGTGGTCTGAAGAAGATGTGCGATGGTGTTGTCAATGCGCAAAATGTGCTTTTTCTTATGCTTTAATTGAAGCCGTAACAGATTATCATTTTGCCTCCCAGGTAGTAGGAAAAGACTTATTTAGCTTAAAAAAAAATTGAGGATATTTGGAAACGTTTATTTGACCCAAATTATGAGAAACCATTTGAGTGTGTTGGTGAAAAACGTGAGACTTTGATGGCTTTAGTTAAATGCCGAAAACAACGTCTCAAAAATGGCGAATCTTTGGGTATTCTGGCCGAGATACCTGAAGTCGAATTTGATAAATCTCTACTAAAAATATCTACTCCTCAAAATATTCCAATTCAACATCAAGAAAAACTTAATTTGGTTTTGACTGAATCAGGTAAATATTCTTAATCATTTAGGGATTTTTAAACAAAAATAACTTATACACTCAAACAAGAAACTGGGTTTATTATCTTGATTTTTCAAGTCACAAAATTTTGCATTATAACCATACTTCTAGGTAACTCCTAATCAAAAAATATTCGATTACTGTGAATTTAAAGAGTAGGAAATAGAGACAGGAAAACAAAAAAGTATATTCCCAAAATTAAATCAAGCATATTCCAGATTACAGGGTAAATATTTTTTGTTTACTCCCTATTCTACTACCTTATTAATTAGGGCTGGCTGATTAAATCAGGACTTACGGACCAAGCGCTATATCTAGTAGGGTTTAACAGCCGTTAACTTCTACAGATCATGTATATTTTCATCTGCGTGAATAAGTCCTGTAAATATTAAAATATTAACTGATATTAGTTACTGTTTTTTAGGGTCGAAAAAAGTACCCGGCTTTCAGTGAAAAATCCTTATACATTTTAGAGTTTTGGGCTGACCATAGCAGAAAAATCAAGGGACAAATATATTCGACTACCTACTCACTATTATGTATTGATGCTGCATAAAAATTCCATACCTACTCCCCTATTTTTCCTCCTGGGAGGGGTTAGGGGTAGGTTGGTTATAGTTAGGGGTGAATACCTTTTTTCAATACTCCTTAAAAATGTTTTTTCAGCAAACCCTATATACTTTTTTGGCAGAGATAAACTCCTTCTTCTTGATTAGCAGATTCCCAATAATTCAACATATTTATCCCATAACTACTGAGGATTTCTTGGAGTTTTGCAGTAGTATAACGGTAGGAAAAAAATAACCCAATTTTATCTCCGCTTTTCCATTCTATCAATTGATTATCCAATTTAAAAGTCACATCATTATTTAATTCAAAATCAGCATTAACTCTTTTTAAATCAGGTTTTTCCTCATCATCTTTAATCCTAAATTTAATGCTCCCATTTTCCCGGTTAACTCCCACATCTTCCAATACAGTAGTTAGCCAATCTTTAGTCAAGTTATTATTATATTGCGCCATTATTTTTTCAATACCTTGAACATAGTCAGAACCAGGTGCTAAATTTGCACTTAATAGCAATAAATCTCCCTCAACCAAAAAATTGTTTAAAATTGGGAAAATTTCCTGGGGATGAAAATTAGGAATCATGCCAAAAAATGTAATAATTCTCCTTTCCTGCTCACTTCTTTTCTGAATCTGAAGCATTAAATTATCACTATGAAGTAAATCACAAACAATTGGTTGTACAGATAATTCAGGAAAAGAACTCCTAGCTTTTTGAGCAGAAATTATTGCTAGAGATAAACTAACATCTAGAGGATAATAAGTTAATTCTCGTCGTTTATTAGATAAGTAGGACAATAACAAACTATCTTTAGTTCCACCACCAGAACCTAATCCAATTAACTGTAAACTGGAAAATTTATCTAGAGTTTCTGCTGTTTTTTGGAAACATTTTTTATAAGTATCAACACAATTTCTATCATTTTGAGAAGGGGAATATTCTTGATGAATTTTTAACCATTTTTGACTTTGCTTAACACTATCATAATGAAACTTATGATTAATTTTTTTCCCCGAGAAACTAACTAAATAATCTTGATAAACTTGGTCCGGAAATTGACTTGGATGTACAAATACTTGTTCAAATGTTGCTGACATAATAATTAAAGATTATTTGATTTAGGATAAGCAAATATTGGATATGATAATAAATTTATAAGTGGAACTCAAGGAATTCAAAATCAATATTAATGACAAATAATTCCTTGATTTTAATTGTTTTATCTTGAACGTTTAATTCCACCCTTGCGTTTAACTTCAAAACCATATCGATAAATATCGGGGATATTAATTCTCCGATCTAAGCGAATTTCAACAATACCTAATTGTTCTAAGTATTGTAAAATTTCTTGGGGCTTTAATGAAGGTGGTTCTTGGTTCCATTTTGTGTTTTCTAGTAAGTTGAGAAATTTTTCTTCTTCAGTTAGAAGTGTTAAATCTTTAAGTTCTTTTCTTAAAGCTTCTAACCAGGGATATTCTTCCTCTGTAAGTTCTTTGATTCGATCTTGAGAGGTATCCATTAAAGCTCCTTGTAAATCAGAAGGTTCTAATAAGCGATTTTCGGGCAATTCTTTTTCGTCAAATTTTTCTAATCTACGCTCTGCAGCCAAGGAGAATAACCTTAAAAAAGAACGAGGAGAAATGCTACGTTTTGCATCTTGAAGGTGATTAGAAATCCAGTTATAAGTGTAGCCTTTGCGAGGATTTTCTCCCATAAATACCCCAACTATTTTTTCCATTAATAATTCAAAACGAGATTCATCTGATGTAGGTAATATACCTAGGATGTTATCTCTTTTTAAAGTTGAAGGAATTAAATCAGGAACTATTTTTAAATAATCATTCATTTCTTCTCCAGAGTTAGCTAAACGCTTTACCAATAACTGATATAACAATGGAGTTTTCCACTCTAAAGTAATTTGATGTCCCCTGAGTTTAGAAGCATCTGGAAATCCTAAAAAATCGTGTTGAAATAAGTCTGTGCGTAGAAATATTTTGGGTCTAATTCGTTCCCAACGACGCCATCTATCTAGCCAAAATGCTAATAGTTCGGCGATGGGAGCCCGCAGTTTTAAATAAGAAGGAACAATTCGATCTAGTTCATCATAAGTGATAAATAACCAGCGATCGTCTGCCAATAATTCTTCATCTAATTTATCTAAAGCATAGTTGATACTTTCAAAGTTCTGGCGAGCATCTGGAAACCAGCCGGAAAGTAATGATAATTTGTTAGTTAAACAACCACGAATGTCCTCTGGTATTTCCTGAGCCCAATTGTGATTTGATAATTCTTTTTCTTGTTGAAATATTACTCCTAATACCAATCCGATCCAAAAAATACGCCAATCACTTCTATCCTTGTCTTTCATGTAGTTTTCTGTTACATCTGGTGTAGGAAATTTTTTTTCCCTAGTCTTAGTACGACCATATCCAGCAATCCAAATTGTTTTTTCTAAAGGGGGTAAGCGTTTAATTGTTAAGTTTTTTACTAAGGCTTTGCGACCATTAGGACTTCCTAGTAAACGAAAAAATTCTGTTTTACCAACACCTCTGCCACCTAATATTAAAAATGTATCAGTGTCCAATGTCTTACGGTAGCGATCTACAGGTAAAAAGTTTTTTAGAAATAAATTTTCATTATCACTTTCATGTTCAGCTATACCTTTTCCTGGTGTAACATTAGCCATAATTTCTAATAGCTTTTTTTTATCAAAGTTAGTCATTTTCCTACCTAATTTTTCAGGTTCAATTTACGGTTAAAAAGACGGCACAGTCTTTCTGCCAGTCGTTGATAAGGTTTACCTGTTAAAATATCAATAATATTTAACAAAGAACTATCTTCTTCAACAGCAGAATATTCAAATAAATTTATTTCTCTACGCAATTCACTTTGCCAGTCTATAACTATTGGGTAAAAACGATCTTCTTGACCATTGGAGTTAGGAACATCTTCGCTAGAGCTATAGTAATGATCTTGAAAAACACTATAAGCGTCCTCTCGAAATTTTCTCAGCTCCTGCTCTCTTCCTGGTACACCTATTCCTGGAGCTAGAGCATGGATGAGTAACAGTGGCAAAGCTTCGGGAGCTAAAGGTTTTGCTAGACGACGAATAACTTGAGTTAGTCCTGCCCAACTTTGACGAGATTGAGTGCCAAAAATGACTGCTGCATGGGAGAATTCAGCGATCGCTAATCCTCCAAGATCGTGAAAACCTGTTCTGGTATCAAGTAAAATAAAATCTAGTTTCCCTGCTGCTTCATTCAGTTCTTTGAACTTATCAGACGCTGCTTCATTCAGTTCTTTGAACATATCAGACCAAGTTTTTTCCAGTGGGTTATTGACATTGAGCAAATTCTGGCAATCAAGTCTTGCCAACTTTTCCAGATAGTTATTATCCACATTTCCTGCACTCAGTATAGGTAAAATTCTGTCTTCATCTCCTAATAAATTTTCATCCTTGAATGATTCTAAATGATCCTTAAGTTCCCAATTCTTACCTTGGATATTTTTCTCTAACAAATAATCAATTATCCCTGGAAGACTCTTCTCTCGATCTGGGAAGAAAAAAGTGAATATACCAGGAGATTCTAAATCTAAATCGACTACAGCTACTTGATGACCGTGACGAGCTAATGTCAGAGCTGTTGCAACTAATGTTGTTGTGCGACCAACTCCACCTTTGAAGGAAAAAAACGAAACTATTGCTGGTTTATGACCTTGATCTACTACTTTCTGAGGCCAAGGAGGCTCAGTTTCTTTTTTATTTGTCCATGCTTGTTTAGCAACATGACGCTCTAACACATACCAACGAGGTTGACTTTCATCATCCCATTCAGCGGAAACTCTTTCCGAGCGGATCACATCTATCAAATTTTTATAACCATCTTTTTCTCCTTGTGGTAGCCAAATATCGTGGCCGTAGTAGGAAACGAGTTTATTCTCAAGGCGTTCTTCTAAGTGATTTAGAATAATATCTTCAAGATTTTTGTTTTCTAGAGGTTCCAGGAAAAGTCTAATCTTTCCCTGCACATCGCGAATTATAGTTATTGATTCTAGTTGGTCTTTTATAGAAGATTCTTCAAAGCATTCTTGCACTTTGTCAAATGTTTCACTGAAAGTAATATTAGTCATTTAAAGCTCCTCACTAGATATCCTACCATCCAAAATTAGTTTGGGAATAATTTCGTTATAGATTTCTGCTGCTCGTTTAACTGCTTCTTTTGCCTTGAATTCCTTGCACCAACCAGACTGAAAATAACGTCGCTCTGGATGATATTCAGCTAAAACTGTCCCTTTTATCCGGGAAATTGACAGTTGAGCATCAAGAATAGGATAAATTATCCGTAATCTTCCAATGCCTTTACCTTGAAGTTGTCTTAAATTGTGACCGAATTTTTGACAAGCTTTATTGTTAATATATTGCTCTACTATAACTTTAAGAGTACATTCTACCACATAGCCTGCCAAGTAAACTGCATTATCCCAACGATGTTGAGCTAGCATAATTTCTGCATCATATAAATGCCTTCCAGCAGCTTGGATAAATGACTCTTTAAAATGACTCTTAAATGACTCTTTGATAGATGAATCTTTTGAATCTTTTGAATCTTTTGACTCTTTTGACTCTTTTGACTCTTTGATAGATGAATCTTTCATATTTTAATCAGCTAAGTTTCTCCCTTTAATGGTTAAAAAATATTCTCATCTGGAACTTCTTTATTTGTATAATAAGCTGTCGCTTTCTTGGCCGCAATTTCTACTGGGACATCTTCTGGCACCAACTGATCACGAATAGGCACTCGCTCCACTATTTTAATACCAGAGTTAATAATAGGGCTATATTTGATATCACTCATCGACACTAAACCCTCAATATTACTCATGCCTAAGCAATGAAAAACATCAGCCATTAATTCCCGAAACCGCATATTTTGTAATCCTACTACACATTCAGTCCCAGGAAAATTATGATTTATATGGTAGTATAATATAAATCTAACTATTAGTATTTAAATCAACATTAGTCGTAAGTCTTTAGCTATCAGATACTGAAAACTGTTGACTGTTGACTGATAACTGAAAAAAATGGAGTATTATAACTCTTCGCGCTATAGCTAATGCCTGAATGCTTATTAATTAAGTTAATTATAACTAAAAATTATTAACTGAAAACAAAGCAGGTAAAAAAGAGAGTTTTGTTACTTATAGCTGATAGTTAATACTTGAATGTTTACTATATTAAATAAACCTAGTAAAAAATATGAATTATATTAGTCGCCGTAAATTTATTTACTATACTAGCCTAGCTGTTGGTAATGGCATATTAACAAGTTGTACTAATACTAATAAATCCAATTCAGTAGCTAAAAACGACAAAAATATTGACAAAGTTACTTATGGAACAAACTGGTATGCTCAAGCCGAACATGGAGGTTTTTATCAAGCAATTGCTACAGGAATTTATGAAAATTATGGTTTAGAGGTTACTATCAGAATGGGAAATGCTCAAGTCAATGGAACTCAGCTATTAGTAGGAGGTGCAATAGACTTTTACATGGGCTCTAGTCTGAGTGCAATTAGTTCTGTAGAAGCCAAAATTCCTACTATTACAGTCGCAGCTATTTTCCAAAAAGATCCTCAAGTATTAATTGCTCATCCAGGGATGGGAAATGACTCTTTAGAACAATTAAAAGGCAAGGCAATTTTTACCTCATCTTTATCTGAAAAAGGCTATTGGCAATTCCTAAAAAGTAAGTTTAATTATACAGACGATCAGAAACGTCCTTATAATTTTAGTGTAGCTCCATTTTTATTAGATAAAAATGTAATTCAGCAAGGTTATCTCACATCTGAACCTTTTACAATTCAGCAAAAAGGAGGCTTTGAACCTGTAGTTATGTTATTAGCAGATGCTGGCTATCAACCTTATGCTACTACTATAGAAACAACAAAAGAAATGGTAGAAAAAAATCCCGATTTAGTCCAGAGATTTGTTGATGCTTCAATTAAAGGTTGGTACAGTTATTTAGAAAATCCCGAACCTGCCAATCAACTAATTAAAAAAGATAATCCAGAAATGACAGATGAATTATTAGCTTATAGTTTAGAAAAAATGAAAGAATATGGTGTTGTTATTTCTGGAGATGTTATTACTAAAGGTATCGGTGCTATGACAGACCAACGCTGGAAATCATTTTTTGATAGTGTAGTGGAGACCGGAATAATTAAGCCAGCTACTAACTATAAAGAAGCCTTTACTTTACAGTTTGTTAATAAGGGAGTAGAAGCATATCAATGAGTTAATTTTTCGGAAATAAATAACCTTAATTAATATAGTAATATTAAATTGGTTATGATTTTTTTATAAACAATTAATTTAAACTAAAAAAGTTTGAAATAATGAATGTAAAAAGCAATCCGATGCTTCCCTTAACTAACTACCCCCAAAATATTACAATTAAAATAGGATTGCTATCTTAATAATTGTTAACTAATAACTTATAAACTGGGATAGGATTGCTATATTAATAACCGATAAGAGGTAAATTATGTCTATTAATCTCAGCAAAGGTGAAAGACTAAATCTTTCCAAAGAATCTCCTAATTTAACACAAGCTGGTATTGGGTTAGGATGGGATATTAATACTACAGATACAGGTTCTGAATTTGATTTAGATGCTTCTGTATTTATGTTAGGAGCTAATGCAAAAATTCCTTCAGAAAAATACTTTGTTTTCTACAATAATTTAACATCACCAGATGGTTCTGTTAAACATTCAGGAGATAGTAGAACAGGAGAAGGTTCTGGAGATGATGAACTAATAGAAATAGATTTAAAAAAAGTAGATCAAGAAATTCAAGAAATAGTGTTTGTCGTAACTATTCATGAAGCGGATGCTCGAAGACAAAACTTTGGACAAGTCAGAAATTCTTTTATTAGAATTTGTAATATTACTACTGGAGAAGAAGTAACTAAATATGAATTAGAGGAAGATTTTTCCCGAGAAACTGCCCTAGAATTTGGGAGACTTTATCGCAAAGATAATGACTGGAGATTCCAAGCTGTTGGACAAGGTTATAATTCTGGCTTACAAGGGTTTATTGATAAGTATGTTTCTTAGCTTAAGATTGTAGAGAAATAATGGTAATATTAACCCATAATTTTTTCTTAGGTATTGACTAGATAATTCTAGTTCTTATAAAGCATAATTCCCATTGATAAAACGAAAAAATTATACGGCGCTTTCCGTTGTCGGTGAGGTAGAGAAATAGCACTTACCAAACTAGTTTTTGCACTAATACTTTTAGTAACAGAATATAAGACGGCAATATATGGGAATTGATATTTTCTGTTGTAAGTGTGTAGTAACTATTTTCCTGGTGAGTTATTTTGGATATAAGTTCATAAGTATATTATCAAATTTTGATTCCTAAATATACCTCATAAACTGCGGAAACTGCCGTATTTTTTTTTGATGATAAATTCTCATATTTATGGGTATTTTCTAAGAAGTCAAATTAGTCATTGACTATAACAGTTGTTATTCTTGTTTTTAGATAATTGATTTAAACAAATTGAAATTTATATAAAGGAGAAAGACTTTATCTATCTCAAGAATGAAATGAAAGTTTGAAGTAATCTTGAGTTAGAGTTGATAAATTATATTAATTCAATTTATTTATACAACTAAATTACAAATTCAAGAGTTGGAGCTAAAAATATCTCAATTTAAAAAACAAAATACACAATAAAAACATCCTTATTTTAATGTTTAAGAAGATATTATTATTATGTAAAATTATGGCAGTTAGCAACCCTGTAAAAACATCTCCCCAAGACAGGGTTGCGCGACTTAATTACTTTAATAGTTTATTGTGAGAGTGTAAAAAATGCTCTAAACTATTTGCTAAGGTAACCCACTCCTGAACAGTTAAATCTTCTGCACGACTTTGGGGGTTAACTTTTAAGTTTTCTAATAACTCGAAAAGGCGATCGCGCTCAACAACTGCTTTGAGGTTATTTCTCAACATTTTCCGTTTACTAGCAAAACCTAATTTAACTAACATTTCCATTTGTTTCGGGTTATTTGCCTGGGGTTCTATTAATTGAGGCCGTAGTCGTATTACTGCTGAATCTACTTTGGGTGGTGGATAAAATGCTTTAGCAGGTACATCACAAATAAATTCACATTTGGCTAAATATTGAATTTTTACTGATAAGGAACTATAAGCTTTTGAATCTGGTTTTGCACAAATTCTATCTGCCACTTCTTTTTGTAATAATAAGACAATTAAATCATAAGTATTGGTTAGAGGTTGGGAAATTGTTCCTAATAGTTTTTCTAATATTAATCCAGTAATATTATAAGGTATATTAGCTACAACTTTATGAGGATTTTGGAAACCTATAAATTGTGCTAAATTTGTTTCTAAATCTAGGGATAAAATATCTCCTTGTAATAATAAAAAATTTTTGACTCTGCCAAATTTTTTGACTAACTTTTGACATAAATCTCTATCAATTTCTACTGCCACAACTGAAGCTGCTAGAGGCAATAAACGATGAGTGAGGACCCCTGTACCTGGCCCAATTTCTAGGATGCGATCGCTCTCAGATAATTCAGCAGCTTGGATAATTTTATTGAGAGCTTTATCACTCAATAGCCAATGTTGAGCAAATCTTTTTCGAGGTTGAATAGTCATTTTAGTTATCAGTTATCATTTATCAGCTACCCTAGCAATAGCAAGAATATTTTCTTTTTTTTATACCCTTAAAAGAGTCATAAATAGAACCAGCCAGATTTTTATATATCATAATATATACAACAGATGGTGAGATAGGTAAACCATCAAATTTGGGGATACCACGGAAATTAAAAGTAATTTTATTTCTTTTTTCTTTCTCAATATCTAATAATTGAAAAAAATCCCGTACGCTCCATTTAGAAGACTTTATAGATCCCTTACCCCATTAGGGGTAAATTGGAGAATGAAAACGTCACGCCGCTAACCCCGCCCCCATCTCCACATTTAGATATATCAGAAAAAAGTTTTATAAGCTTAAGATAATGTATCGTTTCCAAAGCTATAGTGAATGCTTTCGACCTTTTGACCTCCCAACTATATTTCAGTAAAATGTTTATACAATAAATAATGAATAAATTGATAGCGATCGCCTATTCTTTGTAACAATAATTGACTACTAGCATAATTAAGAAAACGACGATAATTCCAAGGAATATGCCCATTATTAAATAAAACAATTCGCAGCACCAATTTTTTTAATCCTGGGAAACCAAGCTTTCCACCAATTAAGCCACCAATAGTACCACTAATTAACCCTTCCTTTAATTCCCAAACATATCCAAAAATAAATCCAAAAGTAAACCCCCAAAATAATATACTAATCAAATTAACAATTAACTTATATGCTTGTAACTCGCCATTAGTATCCAACCAACTTGGCTGTAATTTTTTTATTCTAAATTCCTGAATATTTTCTGCTGCCATTCGTTTTGCTAACCATGCCAACCATCGTCTTGTTTGTTCTGGCAGTGGTTCTTGACCCCTAGAATACCATTTATCCTTATTTTCTACCCCTAATTGAAAACGAACATAAGCATTTAATAAATATTTTTCTCTTATCTGTTTAGAAGTAATTCTTCTCCAAGCAGCAATTAAAATTTCCTCATAAGCTAAAGTCATCATGCTTAACATTAATGGTATTTTAGCTAAGTTCAATAACTCTGGTTCATCCTGAATATATACCCAAAGTTCTCGACTTCTAGACGCCAATAAATAATCTTTAATATGACTGTTTTTTAAAGGTTGTAACAAAACAGCAGCATTCACTCTCAACTTATTGTAACAATTTTTATAAGCTGCAAAACTACTACAAACAACTAAATGTTTAGGTTGAAAATCTACTGATAATTTGTTAATCTCTTCTAAGCAATACTCAGATAATTCTGGGGATACTTGATCGAACCCATCTATTAAAGGTAATATTAGCTTATTTTCTAGCCATTCCCTAGTAACTTTCAAGGATATGTTGTATTTAAACTTAAGTTGATAGACTAACCAATCTGAAATTTTATGATTAGGATTTTTCCATGTGGAAAGATCTAATAAGACTGGAATTGGTAAGTTTTGTTCTTTTTCAGCCCTAATCACAAGCCTTCTTGCTAATTCCAGTAAAGTTGTAGTTTTGCCACCTCCAGGATTTCCTAATATAAGTAATTTTCCTTTCATACGGTCAAAAACTTGTATGATATTTACTTGCTCAGGAAGTTTAAAAATAGGGCGCTTTCCTACTTTTACTTCTAGCTCCCAAGAACGTTTTAATTGTTGTGGTGGTTGCTGACGAACCAGATTAATTATTACTGCATGGTGTATAGACTGCGATCGCAGTTGCAGAACTTCTCTCTTAACTATATTTAATAGTTTATCGCGATTTCTTTGCACCTTTGTATAACTCTATTTTAAATGGTTTAGTTAGCTATTATATTGTTAAAATATTAAGCACTTAAAACTTAATTTTTACTCTCCCCTAGTTTGAGATTAGATATACAGTTTAATAGACTAAAAATGATAAAAAATGTAATTAATTTTGTCTGTCTGCTTAACAGCATATCTTAGCTTTAATAGCTAATAGTAAAGCTTTTTATTTAAATGAAAATTGACTAAAAAAGTGAAATAAAATTAAGTTAATCAAGGAATAAAATTATGTCATTACATAAGAGAAATCTGATTCTTGCAGCCATAACTGGATTTGCTAGTACTGCCTCTATTTTTTATTTGACACTTCAGTCTAATTCTTCACAATTTGCTAGTAATTATTTGCAGAAACAAAAGTTGCATAGCAACCTAGTTTCTACTAAACTACAACCCTCATTTTCAACTCTTAACTCCTCAGATTTAGTTACTCAAGAATCTAGTCCAGTTATAATTACACCACCAACATCAGGATGCAAAATAGTTATGGCCATAGTAGATGATCCTGAAGGACCTCTGAATGTTCGTAGCATTCCAGAAGTAAAAGAAGGTAATATAGTTGGTCAACTTAACAATAATACCTTTATTTCTGTCGCAGATGAACAATCTGGTTGGCTACAAATTACTAATCCTCTTAGAGGTTGGGTTGCTAAGAGCCGAACTCGCAGTAGTTGTGCAAGAGTAGAGCAGACCATTACTTTTTCTCCAGGAAGCGACTTAGCTATTGTTAGAGGTGAGATTATTGGTACTGGTAGTCATAACTACCAAGTTAGGATGATTCAGGGCCAGAGCCTAACTATTAAAAATTTAGGAGATGTCTTTCCGGCAATTATTAGCCCTGATGACCAACTTATGACAAGGGAACCTAAGATTTATATTCAAGGTAATGAAAGTGAATGGACAGGTACTATGCCTGTGAGTGGGGTATACACTTTACAATTAGATTCTAATTTTCGTGGATTTAAATATGAGTTTTTAGTATTAATAAAAGGCAATGATAGTTATTAGCTTAAACTCACAATCTATTAAAATTTTGCCTACTTTATTTTATGGGAATAATTATTTTCAAATAGGAATTGATATTATAACTTATATACCTTTTCCATGATTTGAAATGCATTATAATTGACACAGCAATCATACTTCACAATAATTTGATAAGTAATTTGATAAGTAATTGCTAAATCTAACCCCATGCTTTTCCCTACTTCACTTTGTCTAAAATGAACATTAGTATTTGTTAACAAATCTAGAAAACTTAGATAAAGTTATCAAAAATTATCGCTTTTAATGGGTCTTGAATCGATGTTTAAAGATTTTAAAACAGGAGTGTATAATTTAGAAGGAAGCCAAGCTAGTATCCAATGTTTTACCAATTCGATTTTACTGATAGCCATTTCCTATATATCTTCATATTATCGTGGTCAAATAATAAAAAAAAACGGGTATCAAAACTATATTTGTAGATTTACAGAGTTAAGACGAAAAGAGAGAATAAATAACCATTTTTGGGTAATTATCTATGGTAATTTGTGGACGATAGCTGGGTATTATTTATTTGAGATTGTTGAAAATATTATTAATTTAAATCCTCAGAAAAAGCCTAATTATCGAAAAAGATTAATAGCTATATCAAAACTATAAATTCTTTAATTATATGGAGGTAACTGTCATAATTTATCCGAAGGCTGAAATTTTTAATTGACGATCTCTCAAAATTTTAAATTGCCTAAAATTAAGTTTGTGAGCTATCTTAAATTGAATAATACATCAATTAATATAGGGGAGTCGTTGAGCTTTGCTGAACGACTCCCTTTCTAAATAATGATTATTATTCTCAAAAATTTGGCAATTTTTAACCCTCACAAACAGTAGTTAAACCCTTATTCCACAATAGTTTCCACAATAGTGTTAAGGCGCTTGTCACCCCGTGAAGCTTAAATCATATAGGTTTATAGGTTTAGGAAATTTTGATTTTGCTCCACTCTATATCAAACTTGGCACACAGTTAGTTTGCTAAAGCTGCTTCTTGAATATATTTATTTGCCTTAGCGAGAGCGATCGCTGGCTCGTAAGCCTCAATAGCTTTCTAGTTTTGCCCCCAGTATTCTTTGTTTTTCTGCCTCTCTCTATTAAATAGTATTTATGGGAATAGTCGTCTGCTGCATGTTGTGCCCATAATTTCATTTTTTCCCCGTATGTACTCAGTTGTTCTAGCATTTGATCTCGTTCAGCAACTGATGCTTTTGGGCAAAGAGCGAGTAGAGCTAGCGAACCATAAAAGCAATATACTGGAAAATTAAAGAACTCGGTGGCACTGCCCTCAAAATACTCTTCTACTCATATGACATAATATTTTGATTGATGAAAATTACCAAGGAAACAAGACAGAATTAATTTATGAAGATAGATTTGAAATAAACCATAGCAGTCATTAATATTTTCATAGAAAAGAATAAATTTTTCCTCATTAAAAGCACTGCCTAATAATAATTCATGTTTTTTTTCATAGCCGAGTAAATTTAGTACAGCTTGATGAGAAATATTGGTGTAGTAGTAATTATTTTTTGCCTTAAAATGCCAATGTAAGTCAGCTGTGCTTGAGCAAATATAGAGATAAATTTTAATAATAATAAATTGAAGGAACTTTCGGCTGCACTCAGAGATAATTATATCGTGCGGCATTGTTTGCCAATAAAGTCATACAGAAAACAAGAGTTAGGAGCCAGGAGTTAAGAGTCAGGGGTTAACACTCAGGAGACAATAATGGTCGGTAGTCAGAAAAATAAATCAAGTATAAATACTTAAGAGTTTTCTAAATATGGAGTCCGATAGCAATTTGCTAATTAACTTAGTTTACCGAGTATATCTGAGCATTTTCAATTTTCCCACACCAAACAACTCTATTACAAATTTTTTGCCGAATGTGGGTTCAAATATCTTCTTAATTATCCTGAAATTCAAGCTATAGCAGAAGCAATAACATCTCCTCAGTAAAGTTTCCTGAAAAAATATGTCAGTCAGGGCAGGAAATGGGCAATAGTTAGAGCCATTAATTTTTCTGCATTTTTCCCACTCAGGTCAAGGGAAATGCCAAGTGAGCAAATATTAATTTCGTCGTAATTTTTGCGCAATGCCTCTTAAAGTTTAGCACCACTTAAACTAATGTATGATAAAAATCTTATATTTATTCAACCAGCCCTAAGTAGATTTTTAACCCGCCCATGTTGCATCTGTGGAAACCATTTAAAGCATAAGTATTCCCTGATATAATTTATAACAACTATAGATAAAAATATATATTACAAAATCATTCATAATGCTTATCAATTATCTAGGCTATAATCCATCTTATTCATAAAACTTGTGTAGTATTTTTATGATGCTGAATGTGGGTTTTAAGTATAACCAGATAACCTCAATTGGATTTTACTAAACCATTCCCTACTTATTTACTCATCTCAAATGAAAACTTTATATAAAATTAATTATTTTCAGCTACTTAATAACTTCCCATTGCTTCCGATAGAAAATCCGCCGTAGATTTAACTAGAACGATCGCATTCTCATAGACCATCCTAGTCGGTCCTAAAACTCCCACACTTCCTAGAGGAACTGTCCCATTTCCATAAGTTGCAGAAACTAAGGCACAACCTTGAATAGGTTCCAAAGGATTTTCTGAACCAATTGTAACTCTCACCTGTCGATCTGTTTTTTTAGTAGTACTTCCAAATATCAAAGGCCACAATTTATCTTGTTTTTCTTCAAGTAGTTGAATAATAGTTTGGACCTGTTCAAGTTGGGAGAATTCTGGCAAACGTAGTGCTTCTGCTATACCGCTAATTAATATTCTAGTATATTTAGGCGTTCCACAACGCAGAGTTAAATTTTCCAACAGATTTTTGATCAATTTAGCGTATTTCTCAAACTCCCAGTCTAGCTCACTCCAGTCCAATAAAGATAATTCCCCTATTACTCGTCCTTTTAGCTGACTATTCAAAAAATTTGATAATATTTGTAATTCTCGATCAATATCTTCTAAATTGGGGACGGCAGAATTACCCTGTAAATTTTTGCGATCATTTATCTGATTTATTGTCTTTAAGTCCATAATCAGTGATTGAGTTTCATAGGTATTTGTCACTACAATTAGCATGATTTTCTCTGCTTCCACTTGTACCAATTGTAGATGTCGTAGCTTAGCCGTCGAAGTTTGGGGCATTGTCACCAGAGTAATATAACCACTGAGGCTAGCTAAAATTTGAGCGGCTCCTTGAAGTACAACTTCTAGGCGACCTTCTGGCCAATTTAGTTGCTTTTGTAAAAGCTCTTCAATTTCAAAAGCTAGATTTTCTGAAGGTCTAATTAATTGGTCAACATATATTCGGTAACCTGAGTCCGATGGAATTCTTCCAGCCGAAGTATGAGGTTGATATAATAGTCCGCTTTTCTCTAAAAAGCTCATCCCATTGCGAATTGTCGCTGGACTAACACTGAGATTATACTCTTCTACAAGGGATTTTGAGCCAACTGGCTCTGCTGTCGCAATATAGTGGCGAACTGTTGCCCAGAGAATATGTTGATGACGATTATTAAGCTTAACTTGTAATGACATGGATGTAGGGTGAGTATATTCCGGAAGCTACCAAACAATAATAGAAAAAATAATTTTATGTTTATGATAAGGTTAAATTTATTTTTCTTAATAAAATTTAGTACTTTATTATGATATAATCATATTTTTTATATGAATATGTAGCAAAATGAACTTTCCTGACCATAAATCTTAGTCACCGATCCTAAAAATTTTCTATAATGAGGCTTACAGAAAAACTAGGGTTATCAATGAGTGAGAGCAAAAAAAACTATAACCAGGGCTTTTTATTTTGGTGAGTAAGTTCTGCTGTATATAAATTAACTATATCTATATATAGCTATAGCTAATAACGAGGTATACTTTGGTCTACTACTGATGAGTACGCATCTATACCACCAATAATATTTTTAACATTTGTAAAATCCTGATTTTTCAACCATTGGCACATTTGAGCTGAACGGATCCCATGATGGCACAAAACTAAAGTTTCTTGGCTAGAGTCCAAATGAAGATGAATTTTCTCTGACCATTCATGAAATTCACTTAAAGGTAAAACTTTAAAACCTTTGATAAAAGCTACTTCAATTTCTTGCCGTTCCCGAACATCAACTAATTGTAAATTTTCAGGAATACCGTTTATTAGGCGACTTGCCAGCTCTTGGACAGTAATTTCAAGAATAGGTTGTTTAGAAGACTGTTGTGACATTTTTAGACGCAAGAATCTATTAATTTACTAGTAGTATAAATATACATCAAAGAAAGTCGAATCTTACTCCCGACTCTGATATGTAAAGATATAGTGCTTTGTCAATTTTTAAGATTTGGGTTAAAACAATCAATTGAGAAGACAAGGGGGGAAAGTAGACAAAGAGAATTTTTAATAAATTACCTATCAAATCAACCTTTACAAACCAGTAGTAAGACTTTTGAGTTTGGTACAAGTATCAATGATACACTTTGTTGATAGACTACCACATCTTTGATATTTTTTCTTGGCAAACACCATATTTAGTCCCATCATTTGTGTACAAAACTAAATCACAATCAGAAGAAACCCTTCTGCATAAAAGCCTTCTGCCCTCTGTCTTTTTTTCACAAAAAAACATCTCTAATAATAAATAAAAAATAAAATCAATTATGGCGCAGATATCATTAATTCTTTCCCCCTACTCTATACAGGCATTCCATATAATGTCTCTATTTACTCCCTCTTTTTATAAATGTCTAAATTGTAAATGTTCAAATGGACATAATATTAGCTAGTTTGTGTTTTTTGATTATATTACACACTTTCAAATCTTGTTAAACTAAGCAGACCCATTTTCAGTTTTCCTTTATAAAGTTTGCTCATCTTCAGAAACAGATGCGAGACTTTGACCTTATTGAGCTCCTCTCTTAAAGCTCTTTTTTCATAGGTACATCTTTAAAATTCCACTTTTAGATTGAATAAATCCGAGTGGTTAACTACTTTTAAATTTTTGGCAGTTTTAAAATTTCTCAGTGGATATTTAGCATATACTCCCAATTCCTTAACTACCTACTTTATCATACCACTTTTCAAAAATATTGTAACAATAGAAGAGGTCTAAAACTGTTAAGCGATCGCTACTACTCTGTGGCATAAGTGAAACTACTAAAAACAAAAAATAACTATACAAAAACCATCCATTATCCTGTAGATTTAGGATACTTATAACTGCTAATTAATAAGGATGTTCAGGAAAAAATTATCTGAATTTAATGATGATAAAATTGCTCTATAAGCACAATTAAACATTACTACAGTCACAAAATCAGGAAATGGGGAAGAAGGATGCAAAATCTAAAAAAAAAGACTGAAACTTGAGAACATAAGCTAGATATCAAATACAAGACTATGGGCATAAACTATGGATGAAGATGTCGAAGCTAGAAGTAAATTAGGGTAAAAATTCCAGTCTTTAATAAAGCCTTGAAAATGAAAAATCATCCCTCTATAGATTCTATTGGAATAGACAAATGGAATTATCAGACAGCATATCAGTATCAAGTATCGTAGATATACAGAAATTTTGTAAGCTCTGGCAACAAACTGAAGTAACACCAAAGTTAGCGTTTCGACTGTCGCCAATATGAAACGCGGACCACGGCGTCAGTCATATCGTCTACTTTACTTTAATTAATTGGATATAGCTTCATAGTCGCAAGAACAATACTGTAGTCTAAAGAGCTGAATTAGTTTAAGAGATCAAGTGTGGCAGCCATATCACTCCTTGCAACTGGAATCATCTAATTACCTATCTTACACCTTGCTGACACACTACCATCTATTTCTAGCTTAAAATTTTTGAAATACAATGCTTTAGCCCCCTACTGTCGGTAAATAGCTTTGTAAACTATTAATTAAATCTTGGTCTAAAAAAGGTTTAGTTAAATAGTCATTTGCACCCAAATGTTTAGCTAACTGACGATAGGATAGACTGCTACGAGATGTTAAAATTAATATAGGCATTTCTTCCATAGAATATTGTTTACGACAATGACTAAGAAACTGTAAACCATTCATCTCTGGCATTTCCACATCACAAATAATAGCCTGAATTGGAATATGCTGTTGTAGCTTTACTAATCCTTCTTTAGCATCTTTAGCTTGTACAACATTATATCCTGATTTATGTAAAGTTTGAGAAATAGTTTGACGAGTAGTTAAAGAATCATCTACTACCAAAATAGTTGGTAGTTGAGGCAAAGCTGGCTGTTTTAACTTATTTTTAATCCCCGGAAATTTATAAGTATTTGATTCTCCTTTGTGTAATGTTTTTTCTAATAATTTAATGCCGTCTATAACTGGTACTAAACTACCATCTCCTAAGATTGTGCAACCATACAAATATGATGGTGCTGTTAAAATTTTGCTAAAAGGTTTAATCGTCAAATTTTGTTCCATTAATATCTGTTCAACTTTGATAGCAATTGTATCTGTATCTTCAGAAATCAAAAATAACATTACCTTTCCTTGATATTTTTGACCATAAGGACTTTGACCAAATTCAACAGCTTTTTGTTGAATATCACCTAAAACTATAGGATAATTATAATCCGATACAATTGATGGTGCTATTAATACTTTTTTACCTCGCCAAGAATATATTTCTTTCCCTTCTTTATTAACTTTAATTTCAGTCGGATCTGCATAGATAATAGTTGCTAAAATATCTAAGGGAATAGCAAATAAATTACCTTCCATACGAAAAACTAATAATTTTGTGATTGTCAAAGTCCAAGGTAATCTCAGAATAAATCTTGTGCCTTTACCTCTTTCTGATTGGATAGTAATATTGCCTTTTAATGCTTCTATTTGACGTAAAGCTACATCTAATCCTACCCCTCTTCCTGACAATTCACTCACTTTTTCCTTAGTTGAAAAGTCTGGATAGAATAATAATTGGTATAACTGTTTAGTTGATAATTTTGTGGCTTCACTAGCAGAAATAACTTGCTTAACTATAGCTTTATTCCGGATTTTTTCAACATCTATACCACCTCCATCATCTCGAATTTCAATATAAGTATAATTTCCTTGATAATAAGATTTGATAGTAATTATTCCTACCTCTGATTTACCATTAGCTTGTCTTATTTCTACTGGTTCAATACCATGATCGAAAGCATTTCTTAGTATATGAAGTATGGGGTCATATAATTTTTCTAAAACTACTTTGTCTAACATAGTATTTATCCCAATTAATTCTAGTTTTACCTGTTTTTGGTTTTGTACCGATAAATCTCTAATCATTCTAGGGAATCTATTAAATAATGATTCCACAGGTAACATTCGAGTCTTGTTAAGATTACTTTGTATACGCTGTAAGGTTTGTTGCTTTTTTTTGACAATTTGTTGACTCTGCTGATGTAGTACTTTAATATCGTCTACTGCTTCTCCTATTTGAGCAATTTCTTCTGTAATATTTGGTATTATATTTAGTAGAGATGCTAGTTTATTATTTTGAGGATTTGATGAATTTTTTAGTTTCTCATAAAAAACATTAATATCTTGAAGATTTATCATTAATTGCTTAATTTTTTGCCACCCTTTATCTAATGTTTCTATTGAAGCTTGAGCTTGTATATTTTGGAGCATAAAACTATTTTCTTGAGTAGCTAAATCTCCTACTAAATTATTCAATATTTCTAGGTTTTTCAGGTCTATCCTAATACCTAAAGCATATGAGGGTTGAGAAGTAGTTTGTTTTTGCTCAACTTGCTTTTGATTATCAGTAACTTCTGCCCCATAATCTTGTTGTTCCAAAACATTTCCTGATAATGTTGCAGCATTAGAGTTTTGAGTCTTTTTTCTGTTAGTTATCTCTGCTTTTTGACTTTTATTTTGATTAGCAATGTGAGATTTTTTAGTAGATTTCTTGACTTGTTCTGTCTTTTGATTATTAGTCACTTCTAGTCCATAATCTTGTTGATCAGAAACATTTTCTGATAATGTTGTAGCATTATGGGCAGTAGTTTTTGTTCTGTTATTTATCTCCGCTTTTTGAAGTTGAATTTGATTAGCAACATGAGATTTTTTAATTGGTTGACTAACTTGTTTTTTGTTAGTAGTTCCTACAGCTTTTTTAGGTTTTAACGGTTTAGTCAATTTTACTAATGTCTCATTTAATTGTCCACCTTGAGCGCGATCGCCTTCTAATACTGCTTTATGTCCTGCCCAAAAATCTGCTAAAGCTAATTGAGCAATTTTTGTTGTATATTTTGGATTTACCTCTAAAGCTTTAATTGCAGTTTGAGCAATAGAAGTAAACCCAGGCAAATCAAGCATTGCTCCCAAAGTCGCGAAGACTTCTGCTTGTCTCTTCAATTCATCTTTAAGGGATAAACCATTATCACCTTTACTTCTTCCAGCCAACAAATTTTCCCAACGCTGCAAACCAAAGGGTATTTCTTCTGTAAAGAGAAACATAGCCATATCACCCTGTTCCATTGGCATTTCAGGAAACTCTGCTGCTGCTTCTAGAGAATTCCCAAGTTTATTTTCTAGCTGCTGAAAAACCTGCTTTGCTTTGGCAAGAGCTGTCTTTTTATCGTAGTTACCTGTTTCAATTTGTTCTAGAGTTGCTGATTGCAAACAGTCAAAAGCTTGCAGCAGTAAATTCTCTAACTCCATGTCAAAAACAGTATTTTCCTGATAAAGAGCCCTAATGCCATTTTCTAAGTCATGGGCAATTTTTTGAATTCCCATCAAACCAATACAAGCAGCACCTCCCTTAATTGAATGAGCTGCCCGCATCAATTTATGAAGCGTTTTAATATCATGCTTTTGAGAGATATTAATCAATCCTTCTTCAAGAGTGTGCAGTAATTTTGTAGTTTCTTCTACAAAGAATTCGTAGGCTTGATCGTCAATTTCAATCATTGTATAAAAGTTCAAATTTTAAAGAATATAAACAGCATATTATAACACTACACAAAAGTGTTAGCACATTAATAAAATTATAGTAGCTTTATTTTCCTAGAGATTAGACTACAGTAGGGTTGTTCCTTGGAGCTCCATATAAGGATTTTTATGATTAAAAGCGTGTTCCCAATTTGCTGAAAACCACTGAAATCCAATAAAAACAATAGTTTTGACTTGAGCTAGTAGCTGTTTGCATTCGCATTCTGACACGAAAAGGCTGACAGCACTTTTCAAATTGATTACAAACAAAGGAATTCCCAAGCCTCTCCTCGGATAGGGACTCAACAAAATATTCACCACATTTATTTCAGTCCGGATACTTGAAGTCAGGGGCACTGTTTCGCTACGCAACACAAAAAAACGTAGTTCCTCCTCCAGGAGGCTAACTGTAACAGTGATAATTTAAATGACCTCACATCAGAATCAAAAACTTATAGGGAGTTGTAGGGAGTATATCCCTACTACCTAAGAACCCCAATTAATTTACCTTAAACTCAGCAACATTCTTTTCTAAATCTCCAGCCACTGCTAGTAATTTAGCAAAAGACTCTGCCACAGTCATAGATTGTTCAGAAGTTTGATTAGCGATCGCTGCCACTTCCTGCATTGTTTTTGACAGTGTACTAGAAGTATCAGCTTGAGTAGTAGCAGAAACAGTAATATCCTTTACCAACTCATTAATTTTTCCACTCACATCCAACATATCTGTCAGAGTTTGTCGCGCTCCCTTAACTAACTGAGTACCAATCATTACCCGCTTTCGCCCCACTATCATTGATTTAATAACTTCACTGGTGCCAGACTGAATCTCCTCAACAATTTGCTCTATTTCCTCAGTAGCACTAGCTGACTGCTCTGCCAGAGAACGTACCTCACTAGCCACCGTAGCAAATCCTTGGTCATCTTGCCCCGCTCTAGTTGCTTCTACCGAAGCATTCAATGCTAAAACATTTGTTTGATTTGCCAAATCATTAATCAAACTAAGAACCCGTGAAATCTTCTTAGAAGTTTCCCCTAAACTTTTCACCTTCCTAGCAGTTGCCTCAACTGTTTTCTGAATTCCCAGGATTCCATCCACAGTACGGTTCATGGCAGCATCACTCGTTTGTAGAATCTGATTTGCTTGCTGCACCTTAGTTTCTGCTTGTTTGGCATTAGCTACCACTGCCTTAACTGAATTAGCCATTACCTGAATTTGTTGGAAAGCATTAGCTATTGCTTCTGCTTGGCGTTGAGCTTCACCGGACAGCTTTTTAATTTCTGCTTCATTATCAACTGTAGTCAAACTCACAACATTTGTTGCCGACTGCACCTGCAAGACTAACTGCTGTAAGCTTTCAATCGCAGCATTAAAGAAATCAGCAACAGTTCCCATTACACCAGTTGTAACAGTAGCACGCACTGTCAAATCCCCATCAAAAGAATTTTCTATTTCTGCCAAAAACTTTTCTATCTGAGTTTCTAGTAATTCTTTTTGGTTTTGCTGTTCCATAGATATACCTTCTGCTTTTTGACGAGCTTGTTCAATTTGTTGTAACAAAAGTGCTTGGTCAAGAGCATACCCAATTTGCAAAGATACCTGCTTAAAAACTTCAACATCTGACTCTAACCAATTGCGAGTTTCAGAACATTGATGCACCCCTAATAAACCATATAGAGTTTGGTTAACTAAAATCGGAGCCACTATATTCGCCTTAACTTGCCATTTTCCTAGTTGTTCTTCATGACATGCTGTCAAACCTGCTTTACTTACATCTGGTGTAACCTGTACCCGACCTTGACGATATGGTTCCACATAATCTACCGGAAAACAAGTTACCTCAGTTTCCATATCTATAATATTGATATACCCCTGTTTAACCGCCTCACTAATAATCTTACCATCCCAGTCTTTATCAAAACGATAAACTACTACCCGGTCAGCTTCCATCAGTTTAAGTGCTTCTTCTACTCCTGTACGAAAAATGCGGTTTATGTCAAGAGATTCCCGAATTCTTAAACTAATTTGATTCAGTTTTTTAGACTGTTCTACAGTTGTTTTTTGCCGTTGTAGAAGATTTTCCTGCTCAACTGCAAAACCGATTTGAGTTGCTAATTGCTTAATAAAATCAACTTCTGAATCTTTCCAATTACGGGGAGCAGAACATTGATTAGTTACAAAGAAACCATATAGCTTTTTCTCAACCAGAATTGGAGCTGTCAATGTCGCTTTAATTTTTAGAGGTTCAGCATCTTTTAAATAACATTCAGTATTCTTAGCATCATCAATCATAGTTTGAGAGGGGTCGTGTAGATTATTGAATACCTTAACTCGTCCTCGAAGATAAGCTTTAATATGATGTTCCTTAAAACATTTAGCATCCAATTTTGTACCCATAGCAGTAGGCCACATACTATCTACTGATTCAGCCACAACAGTACCATTATAGTCATCATCTAATTTATAAACCATCACTCGGTCTGCTGTTAAAACTTGGCGAGTCTCAACTACTACTGTATTAAAAATATCCTGTTCATTCAAAGATTCCCGAATCATCGAGCTAATTTCATTCAAGCGTCGTGCTTGTTCAGTTGCGACCTTTTGCTGTTCTAAAAGTCTTTTCTGTTCTAAGGCAGTACTGAGTTGACTACCTAACTGTTTGACAAAATTAATTTCTGATTCTTGCCAACTTCGAGGTTGAGAACATTGGTGAACAATTAATAAACCATATAGTCCTGCTTCTACTAAAATTGGAGCAACAATATTTGCTTTAACTTCAAAAGGTTCTAATAATTTAATCTGACACTCAGATATCCCAGAACCTTGAATATTTTCAATTGTGCTAACTTGCCCACGCAGATAAGGCTTAAAATTTTTGGCAAAGCAAGGGTCAGCTATTTTCTTACCCATAGTTTCTGTCCAACCCTGACCAACTGATTCTGCTACCACTGTACCAACCATATTTTCATCAAACTGATAAATTATAGTGCGGTCTGCTCCCAGAGTATTACGAGCTTTTTCAATCAGAATATCAAAAACTTCTTCAGTATTAGTGCTACTACGCAAACTATTGGCAATTTCGTTTAATAATCGAGTTTGTTTAACTATAGCTTGTTGTTGTTCTAATAAGTATGCTTGGTCTAGAGCATACCCTACTTGAATACTAACTTTTCCCATCAAGTCTATTTCTAATTCTGTCCAAGCTCTGGGACCAGAACATTGGTGAGCAATTAACAGACCTTGTAGTTTCTTCTCAACTACAATGGGGGCAACTAAACTAGCTTTGACCTCAAAGAGCTTAAGCTGATTAATATAAGAGGGAGTTAGTTCAGCTTCTTCTATATTGTCTATAACCTTAACTCGCCTTTGTTGATAGGATTGTACATAATGGTCAGCAAAATAGACATCAGTAATTTTTGCTCCCTGGGCTTTTGGCCATTTGCTATCAACTGATTCAGCAATAACTGCGCCTTTTGATTCATTATCAAATTTGTAGACCATTACTCGATCTGAGTTTAAAATACTCCGGGTTTCTTCGACTGTAGTAGCTAATACGTCTTTGAGGTTCAGGGACTTACGAATTTCGTTCGTTATTTTATTTAATTTTTGAGCTTGTTGGGTAGCTGCCCGTTGTTTTTCTAATAGTAACGCTTGGTCTACAGCATAACTAAGTTGAATTGCCAGTTGCTGGAAAAATTCGATTTCTGATTCTATCCATTGTCGAGGTTCAGCACAATGATGGGCTATTAATAAGCCTATTAATTTTCCACTGGCAAGAATAGGAGCGACTAAGTTTGCTCTAATAGCAAAGGTTTCAAGTTGACTGATATGACAATCATTTAATCCTGCTTCATAGATATCAGCAATTCCCCTTACCCGACCTTTTTGATAAAATTCTACATAACGCTCCGCAAAACAGGGATCGGTGATTTCTTCTCCCAGTGTTTCTGGCCATTGCACATCTACTGATTCGGCAATGACTGTGCCTTGCCAATTTTTATCAAATTGATATACTATTACTCTGTCTGTTTGTAAAGCATATCTAGCATCTTCCACAACAGTTTTAAATATATCTTTAAGGTTGAGAGACTCCCGAATGTTGGACGTTATTTGGTTTAATAATTCGGCTCTTTCTGCTGCAGCTCCTTCTGTTTCTATTAATGATTGAAGTTGATTGATTCTGATATCTATATTAGAGCGCAATACTGCTAAATCTTCTGCTAATGCATTAGTTTTTTCCTTTAAACCTAGTGATTTTTTGGTAGAAATAGATGTTTTTCTAGTATTTGGCTGCCACACTTCTACTGGCACAATTGTTAATTCTTCATTTCCTGATTGAGGTTGTTTAGTTTCTATTGGAGATTTTTTAGAGTAATCTTTATCTTTATTGGGCAGTCTATTGTCTTGTTGGTTTGTTTTTCTAAAACCGGTCTGTGTCATAATTTTATTAGTGATGGTTAATGAGGAATTATAGGGGTTTTCACTTCATTAATACAAAACTTCTACAAATGCCTTGTATTTGATTAAATAAATATCTGTATTTTTGAATAATGAAAACTACTATAATTAATGGATATAGGTAAATTTTGTATTAGTAAAGACATACAAATGTCCTCCATTCAAAATTCAAAAGTATGTATTAGTAAGGCTTTTATAATTAATTTTGTTCCTCACTCCTAGTACCGTTCAAAAAAAAAATTATTACTGATGAATTATGAATTATAACGAGGTTTAAATCTAGGTTTTTTCTATGTATTCGATGATTGCTTTAATATCTAAAATCATCTTTTTTTCTCCTGCTGAATTGCTGCAAGTTCCCTGAATAAACTTTTCTACAAGTGAATTTCTTTTGTGTTTTGTTGACGTACTAATCTCTTTACTTTCAAAATCGATCAATTTACCTACTTTTTGGACCAAAATACCTAGATAACTATCTCGAAATTTTACTTTCACTACTCTAAACTTTTGCTGATAGTATCCAGTAGATAGTAAAGGTTGAAAACCCATCAAATAAGCAAGATCGATTAACCATAGAATTTGGCCTTGCCACTGGAATACTCCTACAACTACATTTGGCATACCTGGTATTTGTAAGATTATTCTATGGTCTAAAGTAATCACTTCATCCAGCTCACGAGTAAATAGTATTACCTCTAAAGTCTTAGTGACTTCTAAAGATATAAATTGTTGACTACTATTTAATGATAGTTGTTTTGCCATTGGCTTTTTTTCATGCTTTAGTCATTAAACAACGATGTTTTTCACACAACTAATTTTTCTAATGTTGCCACAAGTTTCTCTTGATCAACTGGTTTAGTAACATAAGCAGATGCTCCCTGCTTCATACCCCACTGTTTATCAATTTTCTCTGATTTACTAGAACAAATAATAATTGGGATATTCGCTGTATTTTTTTGCTTTTTTAGTTCTCTACACAAACTATAACCACTCTGACCCGGTAATACAACATCTATTAAAATTACATCAAAATTTTTTTCCCTCAGCATCACCTTAGCTGCTTCTGCTGTACCTACATTTAAGACCTCATACCCTGATTTTTTCAAGCACTGAGTCAGAGCAGTAGCTTCTCTGTGACTATCTTCTACCATCAAAACACTTCCCTTTACCATTGATTATCTTTCCACTGTCAAAACTAACTTAATAGTAATTCCTAATGATTACTATTATTTCATATAATCGTAAAAGTTTATCTTTCTTCACAATACAATATTAACTACCAAATGGCATCTCAATAATTGCTTTTTCTTGCTTCTGTATGCTGTGACTTTCCTTTTAAGGTTAGTTACTTATTTGATTTAATAAGTAGTAGTATTCAAGAAAGAAACTTAAGTAAGTAATTAAATACTATTATATTTAAAGGAGCGAATAGCAGTAGTTTTATTGATCAAAATAATTATCGCGACTCAACCCCGCCTTGACAAAATGTTTTTGGAGGTTTGCTTATTCCCATACCGTTTACATAAAACTTTTTTTGACTTCTGAGTACTAAACTTTGACTTCTGACGAGCATTAACCCCACTTCAACCATAAATCAAGATGGTCCAAAGACTACCCAAAAACCTGAAACGGAGTAGTTAAATTTATTAATATCTTTTAATAACATAAGTCTAAGTAACAATAGAGTTATTCTTGATCAGTTAAATTTTGGAGTTACAGACAAATGTTTTTTAATAATTTTTAAAATTGCTTCTGGCTTAGGAGGCTTATTCAGAAAATCAGCAGTTCCAATTAACTTGGCCCGACTGCGATCTATTAAATTATTCTTACTAGTAAGAATGATAACTGGTATTTTTTTAAAAGCTGGTGTATTGTGTAAAAATTGATAAACATTATAACCATTAGCATTAGGCATTTCTAAGTCAAGAAAAATCAAATCTGGTTTATGTTCAGCAATTTTCACAAATCCTTTGATTGGATCTTGTATACCGATCAGGTTATATCCAGCAGGCTCAACAATTTTTCTTAATGTTTCAGCAACTACCTTACTATCATCAATACAAGCAATTAATGGCTTTTTTTTTGGTATAGTCTTATCTCTATTTTTATGAGAATTAGTTTTTGCTAAAGATGATGTAAAATTGGGTCCTGGCAAATCTGAAATTGTTTGTAATTGTACCAACCCTTTCTTGACTAAGGGAAGTAAAGTATGAGTGACAACTAAGATTGATTTTTGTAGTTTACATACAATATCCCACAGAGTTAAATCACCCTGTAAATATTTACCGAAACCAGATAAAGCTTCTGAGGCAACAGGTTTTTTAGGAACAGGAACAAGGTTTAGGTTTAAATTTTCAAAACCTGCTTTTCTAGATAGATATTGTATTTGAGCAACTTTAGCGAAAATTGGTTTTATTTCCGAATAAGATAGAGATAAACCAAGGGATAATTCTGATTTACTACCAGGGTTTTCTTCCCACTTATGTATTAGATCTGGGTAGTAGCTTATGGAAAACAAGATTTCTAGGGTAACAGTGCGAATGACTGCTTTTGCTTGAGCAACAGTGATTTGATTTTTGCTAATTCCATCATACAGGAGTAAGTATTCCCAAGGTTTGTATGGCTCTAGTTGTAATTGTATTTGTGAGGTTATAGGATTCCACTTAGGGCAGTATAACTTTACCCGTCGTTCCCAACGCCTTACTCTGTGGATTTCGCTAGTGCTATATAATATCCTACCATAAGATAGGTTGATTTGTCTTTCTTTTGGCAGACTATTTAATAATAATTTGCCAGTTGCATTTAGTTGGCTAAGTTCATCCAAAATTTTGGCCAATTTGATTAACTGTTTGTTAGCAGACATTTTTTAGTTGTCAGGTTGTAGGATTAAACTCAGGGCAGTGCAATCTGATCTGTCGTTCACAAAGCCTTAAGCATCTGGATATCTCTAGTAGCATACGGAATTATACCATAAAATAAGTTAATTTCTCTTTCCTTTGCCGGACTATTTATGAATATTTTGCCAGTTGCATTTAGTTAGCTAAGTACATTCAAAATTTCGGCAAATTTGATGAATTTTTTTGTTACCGGATATTGAACTGAAAATTATAAGATTCAAATTTAAATAATCCTAATTTTTTGTATATTTAATCACATGTATATATTTCAGCTTCCTTCTTACCACGTGAGCTTCTCTTCACATTCTCAAATTTTATCCAAATGCTAAGAAGTTACTGCTACCGTTTAGCGATCGCATTCCTAGTAGACATCGACGCACCCAGTTAATGGTCAAAAACTTAGCTAAGTTGGGGTATCCTATTGATCCACCATCAACCCAGCGCGCGAAAAGTACCAGGAAGACCAAATATTCCTATAGCCTTATTTAATGAAGGTTATGTGCGTTCGCGCCACAAGAATCTTTTGAACCTTGGTTGAGGGATAATAAACCTACTTATGTTCATTATCAGAAATTTTCTATAATTGAAGGTACTAGTTTACTGCGTAGTTGTGGAGTAGTTCCTGTTTGCGAGCACCCCTATCTATTTCATGGGGGCAAGTTGAGGTTATATTACCTAAGATGATATAAGTTGCTTTGATGGAGCCAGAAGCTTTTCATCCCTCTCATTCTCCGACTCAAGTACAAAATTTAAAAGATTTATCCAAAAAGTATAGGTTGTTGATAGCTGGTGGCATTGACTATCATGGAGTTAATAATTATAGAAAAAAGGAAACTACTTTAAATATGCTTCCATTACCAATAGAGTTGCTTGCACCGATCCAGCAAGCTCCTAGTATTTAATGTGGGAAATAGAGAGACAACTGTAGAGACCTTCCTAGGAATATCTCTGTGAGCTATCCCCTTATTCCCACTATCATAGCGCTAGACAAATAGGTGTTTTACATTCCACTAGAAAGCTTCTGGTATTTCCTGTTCCTTAACAACATTAATTTCCCAGTTCTAACCAAAAGACGTAGTACCATAATTAAAAAAAAATTATTTGACTAACTCTTTAACCTTACTCATAATACCTTCAGGGCCAATTCCTTGATGAGGAAACTGTTCCCAGAGACCGCCACAACCTTCTTTGTGAGTAGCAATATAAGCAAACTTAGGACTCATACCACGTTCTAATAACCAAGAACCGAAACGACTGCCCAAACCAGTACGCCTATTGAAAGCTTCAACTACCAATACAAAAGGAGCCGTACCTACCTTTCTCAACATCTCCTCGTCAATTACATTGAGAGTCGGTTTATTAATCAAGCCAACATCTATTCCTTCGAGCCTCAGACGTTCTAATGCATCAAGAGAACGATATAACGCATCACCGAAACTAACAATATAACCAGCAGTACCTTCCCGAATCACCTCATCTTTTCCAGGAATAAACTTGTAATCTTCGCCAAAAAAGTCTTTACCATTGCTGTCAAGCAGAATTGGTACTTTCGAGCGAGTAGAAAAAATAAACCGCATTCCAGATTGAGTAAACACTGCCTCAACGCAAGCTTTCATTTGATTAGCATCTGCTGGGAAGTAGAGGCGAGTTTCATAAGCATCATCAAGGCCATTGTCAGCAAACATATTGTTTAAACCGAAATGACAAGTATTATCTGCCATATCATCTATACCAGCATGGGAGAAATGGCATAAAATATTAGATTTATTTAAGCGCGCCATTGTAATTTCCGAGATGCACATTTCTAGGAAAGCGCTGAAAGTTCCAAAAATACCTTGCTTACCTGGTTCCATACCAAATCCCGCAGCAGCAGAAAAGTTGCCTCGTTCCATAATACCGCCACTAACAAACCGATCCGGGAAAGCTGTACGAATTTGTTTTAGTCCGCAGGAACCTTCTAAGTCACTATCAATAAACAAGTGGTTGCTACGTTCTGTTTCACTCATACCACTAACAATAGATACCACAGTATCCCCAAAGACATTGCGGTTGGAACCAAGTTTGTCACTTACCCCCAAATAAGTGTAGCTTTGTAATGGTTTTTCAATACTTTCAAGATACTTAACTGCTTCAGTTATTCCTCTATCTTTTAAGTACCCGATCGCTAATTTTAAAGGAATTACGTCATGTCCGTGGATAGAACCTTCTAAACCTTCTATTCCTACACACATTTTCCGCTTATTGACTATAGCGATCGGACCGGCTGTCGTAACTGCTTGACACATTCTTTGGTAAAGACTATCTAAATCTTCTCCATCTCCTTCAAGTACTTTTATACCGTGACCTGTGAGAGTTTTATTGAGGTCATAACCTTTTAAATAGTTGGAAGGATGACCCGCAATAGTCACATCATTATCATCAATGAGTAATTTAATATTAAGATTTTGTGCTACTGCCATTCTCGCCGCTTCAGCATCATTACCCTCTTGTTGAGAACCATCAGAACCAAGGCAAAATACTGCTTTATTAGGATTTGCCATTGCCACACCATTGATGTAAGGCCACATATGTCCCAATCTTCCGGAACTAAATTTTACTCCTGGAGTAAGTCCTAGTTCTGGATGTCCTGGTAGATGGGAATTAGCTGCCCGATAATTTACAAGATTTTCAACGGGAAGGTCTCCTTGTATAGCCGCCATTAGGTATTGGGTAGCTACACGGTGTCCAGCCTCATCAAAGAAAATAGGTACAAACTTTTCTGCTGCACCTCGGAAAAAAGCATCTAGAATCATGACTTCCGGCACTGTATCATAAGGGCCACCGGTATGACCTCCTACTCCTCTAGCAGCGCCAGTGGCAGTGAAAAATACGATCATATCACGACAAAGTTGAATATTTGCTTTGAGGGTTTGTCGTTGTTCATCTGTAAGGATGGAATTTGTGGGGTCCAAAGAAAGAGGTTTGTAGCTTTCTATGTTAATTGGAAATGTTGCTCTAGCAGTTGTCATAGTTAATAAGAGGAAAGTACCTATAATTTATTTTCCCATCATTTATTCCATACCTTTAACAAGGCAGAAAATTTTTAGGGCTAGTTACTGAAGTAAAAAAATTGTACAAAAGTTGGGATAATTCTACATTCTTTTTTAGAATATGAGATTGAAGCAAAATTTTTTGTATTTCATATAACTATAGAAGTTAAAGAACTAGGCATAGTTCTACATAGTTAAATATTGATTGTGCTACTATTTCTAATCTGTTAAATATAAATATGTGGGTATAAATAGTAAACGATACTCAATAGAAATCTGATTTCTCTGTTCTACTAATATCCAGTATGTGACAACTATTATTGGCGATCGCTCTTCTATCAATCTCATCTTATGAAGTGGATAAGAGAATAGCTTAATAATATTAATTCCTAAAAATAATGGGATACTTCTTCAAGAGTTTAGTTATTAACTGTACTAAGCTCATGCATATCAAATCATACCCCTACTAGAGACAGTAGTTCTGCGTAACTCCTGATTCAGTAATAAGTAAGTAAGACAAGTAAGAGAAATGTTTTTAATGAATGATTATAGGCAAAGTGGGAGGATATCTTGTATCTTATTAAGTATTATTTTTCCACTAAGCTTGTGTAAATTTATTTATACATGACTACAGGACTTGTGAAACTAGCTTCCTGTTTCATCTCATAACATTGACCTTAGTCTATAAATGTTTGTGTAATATTGATTTGATTTCAATTAGTGATTTATCTCTTTATCAGAAATTGAACATATATTCCTGATAATGACAAATAATATATAATTGTATCAATCTTTGTCAAATTATTTGAATTTAAGTAGATCTGTGTTTAAATTTGTCGCTATATAACAAAGTGTAAATTGACCTCAAATAATCTGTGTGGAAAAGCTTAGAGTCAGTACACAAATCTTAATATAGCTAAGTTTTTTTTACACCTACCTATTTAGTAGTTAGATCTACTCCCTACTTTCAAGAATATTTAGCAAGACTTTGGCAAATGATTAAAGATGTTGCTCTCAAACCTGAATAGATTTTGGTGGAGTTTTCAAAGTATATATCTGAGTTTCTGTAGCGATCGCCTGTCGTAAATTCAAAGGTATTTGCAACATACCCAATAAAGAAACACCATCCATAAACTTAAAACCGCCTGTAGTTTTTTCTGCCAATAAACGGTCTACTTTTTCTGGGTTTGGTGTAGAAGAAAATTTTTGCTCAGAACAAACAACAAACCCTAATGGACATCCATAACTCGTAGAATAAGGTATCAGGGAATAAACACAATTAAATACACTTTGTAAAGTTTTAACTACACGAGCATGAAGATACATCTCAGCAGGAGAAATTGAACCCCCTTGTATTATAAACGAGCCTAAAGCCGACAAAACTTGGGAAATTTTTTGAAAGTATTCCTGAGTAAATAAAGGAAAAGAAAGACCATGTTCAATAGGATCTGTCAGGTCAGAAATAATTACATCCCAAGTTTCATTAGAAGAGTCTAAAAAATTCTGAGCATCATCGATGATTAACTCTACACGGGGGTCTTCAAAAGAATTTTGGTGCATTTCAGGCAAATACTTTTTGCAAGCTTCTACAACCTTCTCATCTATGTCAACCATAACTACTTGCTCAACTGTTTTCCAGCGTAATACTTCTCGTATTGTTGCTCCTTCTGCTCCTCCAAATACTAAGACTTTTCGTGGAGACCCATGACAAATCATAGCTGGATGTACCAAGCCTTCATGGTAGAGAAATTCATCTGCAGTGCAAGACTGCCACTTACCATCTAATATTAAAGCTTTACCATAAACACCCTTGACAATATAAATTTCCTGATATTTTGTTTTTTGATAAACAAGCACCTGGTCAATACCATGTTTATAAATGTCCCAGGGTGTAATTTGCTCAGTGAAATACAAATCTGTATTAATATTAGTACCTGCCATTGATTATTTGTCTCCAGATAATTTACTGAAAGGGAGTAGGGAAAATGAGTCAAAAAATAGGGAACCAGAAAAATATTTATTCCATCAATTATACCAAACTAATTTAGATAAATTATAATACAATACAATTCAGTTAAATATTTTTTTAGCAGTTTTATAATTCTGAAAAGCCCTTAACCATGGTTTTATACCTTATAATTTTTAGTCTTATCTGAAAGGAATAGCAAATATAGACTAGAGAAAATGGCTTGGAGGGGAACAAGCAAAAAAAATATTTACCCCATTAATAATACACAATTAATTCTGATTATAGCGTTTCTGAAATGACTGGGATTAGAGTTGTTGTTCTTCTTTTTTATTCCCATCGAACCAAAATTACAACTATGTCAAGACTTTTCATGGAACCCTTCTAACTATTCCCTGTCGGGAATTAAAAATAATAGTACTAGATAAAACGCCTCAAATTTAGACTAGTCTTAGCTTTAACCTCAAAATTTTCTAAGTTCTAAATCAGCATAGGTTCTAGTCATTGTTACAGCATCAACATAATTCCCTTGTCTAGGCTAATTTTAACTAATTTTTTCTACCAGAAAATGTTAAGTACTACTACTCCTATTAGCAAAAGTTATATTTTTTTAGCGCAGGTATTAAATATTGAGTTAAAGTAAAAGCATCTACTCCTAACTCTGTTCGTTCTTTTACTGCTAATATTGCTGCTTGAGCATGCCACCAAACTGCTGTTTTTACAGCATTGAATGGTAGAGTTTGAGTTGAATTAATAGCTAATAAACCTCCAACTAATCCTGTAAGTACATCTCCACTTCCCCCTCTAGCTAATGCGGGAGTGCTTTCTGGATTTATTAATATTTTTTGGCTATTAGCAATAATTGTTTTTGCCCCTTTTAAAACTATTATAACGTTACTATTTTTAGTAGCTTTTTCAGCAGCTAATATCCGATTATTCAGTTGATCTACTAGATGAGGAAATAGACGTTTAAACTCTCCTGGGTGGGGAGTAATAATTGTTGGTGCTTGACGTTGACTTACTAAAGAATTATTTGCTAAATTTCCACAAATATTTAAAGCATCAGCATCTAAAACTAGAGGACAATTTACAGATAATACTTTTTCTATTATAGATGTAGGTTCTATAGTTAAACCAGGTCCACAAGCAATAGCTTCAAATTTACTTAAATCTATATCTTCTGGTAATTGTTTTATTGTTCCAGTTTCTGTTTCAGGGCAACCAATAATTAGTGCTTCTGGTAAATGACTATTTAGTATAGGTTTAATTGATTTTGGTACAGCAATTGATAACATTCCTACACCTGTTACTCTAGAACCTAATCCTGTTAAAACTGCCGCGCCACTATAACGATGGGAGCCTACAATTAATAATAAATTACCGTTTGTATATTTATAGGTTGCTGGGGGACGAGGTAGAGGTAAATTTTCCAGAGCAGATGTTTTTGTAATTCTCTCAATTGTTGGAAATTCTCCTAAAACTTCTGTAATATCTGCTAGGGGAATATCAAAGTCAATTAATTCAGATTTACCAAAATATTTTAGAGCTTTGTCTTGTAAAAATGCCTGTTTCCACAGACCCAAACAAAATGTGTAGGTAGCACAAATACTTGTTCCTAAAACTTCTCCTGTATCTGTATGTATTCCCGAAGGTAAGTCAATACTAAATACCTGTTTTTGCCAACTATTAATTTGACTGATACTTTCAGCTAAATCTCCAGATATTTCCCGTTCTAAACCAAAACCAAATAAACCATCTATGAGCAAAGCACAATTTTTGAGCAGGGAAATATTTTTGACAAAATTAACTCCTAAATATTGGAGATATTTGGCATGAGCATTTGTTAGTTCTTTCAGGTTTACAAAAGGGCAGTAAACTATTATTTCATAACCTTGAAAATATAATTCTCTGGCTATGACCAAAGCATCTCCACCATTATGACCAGGACCTACTAATACACCTATTTTACTAATATTAGAATTTAATAATTCTGAGATTTTTCGTGTTACTAATCCTGCAACCTTTTCCATTAATGCTGCTACAGGCATTCCCGCAATAAATATACGTTCCTCTATTTGTCGCATTTGTGCAGCAGTAACTATAAATTTTTCTTTGATATTGTTCATTTTTCCGAATTTTATACCAAATATCAAAAGTATTTTTAGGGAGTAAGTAGAGGTGTTATATGCAACCTAACTACTGAGCAGGGAGTAGGAAAATCAGCAGTAATTTGGCCAAAAAGATATAAAAATAGCATCAAACCTTATATAGTAATTGTTTGATATTTAATCAATATATTTCTTTTTCTATCTAGGTTTAATCCATTTTTAGTAATGGCTGAGTATTTTCCTTACCCAAAAATAGCAATGATAGGCATTTTTGCCCTTGGACATTGTCAAAGTATTCTTGGATATAATATATTTTCCCTCTTTTCCTATAATCTTTCAAAACATTGTTGAACTTTACTTATTAGTTAATAACTGAAGTATTGAGGAAGTGTAGCATTATTTTTGTTAATATTATTCTAATTTAACGAACCTTCCTTCAAAAGAATAGAAAATCATATTAAGTCTGATTGATCAGTATTAGAGGGTTTAGGTTAAGATAGTATCTGTAAATAAAATATTAAATCCTGATTTGAGATGGGTATTCCCAGATTCATATCTTCAACTTAGTAATCTTTGTAGTTTGCCGTAACCCAAATAAACGTCAGCTTTAAGCAGAAGTTAAAATTGGTTTTATAGGGAGCCTCTATTTCAATCAATTTTTAAGCTTATCAAAATAATTGAGTTGTCTAAACATAGCTTTTAAAACCATCCATTACCCACATATTTATTAACATCAAAATTTACAAAAAAAATAAAACAATTTATACACTTACTATGAATATTTTTTTACAGTAAATATCTTGAAAAATATATTTTTATTCAATATGTAAATTCCAATTATTCTCCTTTTTTTTTATATCCTTATATCCGTTTTCATAAAATAGTCATAGGAGCTCATGATAATTTTTTTTTTAATGAGAAGTGTTTTTTAAAGGTTATTTGAATCTCTTTTACCAAAACAACTTTGGATTTCATACCTTTTAAAACTTTAACTTTGTTAACTTCTTTGTTATTCTAACGACCATAATAAATAACTACATTAATAAACCCTGAATCTAATAAATAGCGTTGCCATTTTTCTGCAGTTTTTTCATTTTCAAAAGGTCCTATAGCTACATTTTCTGGTATTTCTGTCACCTGAATACCTCTATCAGGAACTCCTAATAATCCCAATTTATATGTCGTTATAGCTAAATCTTTTGACTGGCTAGGAATTAGTAAATAATAGGACTTACTATTTAGTCCATAAGCTATTGAATTAGTCACTGGAGGATATATAGTAGCTGCTAAAGTTGTAGAACTTACAGGTTTTCCAAATGCTTCACCAGGATTCAACTTCAATCGTTTACCATGAATTCCTTTTTCCTTTAAAAAATCTAACAAATCTAAGGTAAAAAACAACTCAGAAAAGCTTCCGACTTGAATAACTTTTCGGTTATTAAAAAAGCGAAATACTGCTCTTGGTTCAATTATTTGCCGAATAATTCTTAACAAAATTTGACTTTTTGAATCAATATAAACAATATATTGTAAACTTGGAAATGGATTAGGTTCAATGGGGTTAAATATTGGTTCTTGTTGTTGGGCTGAGGGTGTTATAATTAATGGTGGTAAATTTTCAACAGGTCTTTTATCTCTAAAAAAATCTGTTATTAGTGGTTCATTATTTGATGTGTTATTTTGGGAGGTAAAAATTGTATTTTGGCTATGATTTTGATTGGTATTTAAGGTTTGATTTTTGATTGATTTTCCTAGAGATAAAGTCTGATAGCTTAGGGCTAAAAACCATCCTAATATAATTGATAATAACGACATTTTTGATGTTTTGTAGCATGATGTTGTAAAAAAAATATTTGGCATGGTTACTTACTTCAATAAATGATGAATTTTAGCTGATAGCTGAATGCTTAGATAGATATATATTTTTTTTAATTGTATAAACTCAAATCCAATGAATAAAATTATAGTTGGTCTCTCTGGTGGAGTTGATAGTTCCACAGCAGCAGCAATATTGCATCATCAAGGATATCAAGTCGAGGGCTTAACTCTTTGGTTAATGAAAGGAAAAGGTCAATGTTGTTCTGAAGGAATGGTTGATGCTGCCTATATTTGCGAACAATTAGATATTCCCCATCATATTGTCGATACTCGCAATTTATTTCAAGCAAATATTGTTGATTATTTGGTGACTGGTTACAGTGCCGGAATTACTCCACTACCTTGTTCTCAATGTAATAAAACAGTAAAATTTGGTCCCATGTTAGCTTATGGTCGTGAAAAATTAGGTATTGACAAAATTGCCACAGGGCACTATGCACGACTTGATTATGACTCAAAAAGCGATCGCTATCTATTAAAACGTGCAATTGATCGTAATAAAGACCAGTCTTATTTTTTGTATGATTTAACACAGTACTTATTGGCAGGTTCAGTATTTCCTCTAGGAGAAATGGTAAAGAGTGAAACCCGACGCATTGCAGCAGAATATGGTTTGAAAACTGCTGACAAACCAGAAAGTCAGGATTTATGTTTGGTAGAGTCTAGCGGTTCCATGCGGGCATTTTTAGATAAATATATTACTCCCCATCAAGGTGAAATAGTTGACCGAGAGGGACGAGTTTTGGGAAGACACGATGGTGTCCATCATTATACTATTGGCCAAAGAAAAGGTTTAGGAGTTTCTGCCCCTCATCCCTTATATGTGATAGACCTAGACCCAGCAATGAATAAAGTAATAGTGGGCGATCGCGATAGCGCGACTAAAATGGAATCTACTGTGAAGCTGGTTAACTGGGTTTCTATTGCCCCACCAAGTACATCAATACGCGCAGAGGTACAAGTGAGGTACCGCAGTTTACCCGTAGCTGCAAATATTATTCCTTTGGGTGTTAATGAAGAAAAACCTCAAGATGGTTTTCGAGTTAAGTTAATTTTTGAAGAAGCAGTTTTTGGTATAACTCCCGGGCAAGCTGCTGTTTGGTATGAAGGAGATATTTTGTTGGGTGGAGGGATCATAGAAAACGAGAAGTAAGTGTTAGTTTGTAGTCTGGATTTTTTAGTTGATCATCAAAACTGAAAATTCAGACTACTAAATTATTTATTATATAGATTTTATTACTTAAACTTAATACTTTTGCTCTGGGACAAGAAACCATTTTTTGATTTTCGTAAAGTCAGAAAGCGATCGCAACTCCTGTAGTAGTACTTTGATATTTTTTCAATAAAATATTGATCATTGTTCTTTTGAGATAAAAATAGTGATGCAAGCATTGAGAATTTAAGTTATACTTCAACCTTACCACTAAACGTAAGTTAATATTTGATAGTCGAGAGCGATCGCTTAGTAGCAAAAAAGAAAAGTATGAGTCTAGAGACATCAACTTAGTTACAAGTACATAACAAACCCTTAACAGACCCATAAACCAATATCTTTACAGCTTTAAGAGCACCCAAAAATTTTGAGTCTTAAAAATCTTACTTTTAGCCTTTGAATGGATGAACTTTAACTTCCGTAAAACAAACAGTATAACTTTAATCTCAATTCCCTGCCTCTTATTCATCCCACTCAAAAAACATCAACCACTTAACAAACTCTCATACCTTCCCAAAGCCATCAAAGGAAAATACTGTGAATAAAAATGATACTTAATATAAAAATGACCAGGAAACCCAGTACCAGTAAACTCATCCTCCAGCCAACTCCCATCATCATTCTGAGTCGAAACTAAAAAACCCACACCCCCATCAATAGCATCCCTAGCAAAATTACCAGTCCCCTCCCCCGCAGCCAATAAACCAATTAACGCCCAAGCAGTCTGAGAAGCCGTACTTTTCCCCTTCCCCTTCAACGACGGATCATTATAACTCCAACAACTTTCACCCCATCCACCATCCGAATTTTGACAACCAACCAACCAACTTGCCCCCCTCTCTATATAACCTCGGTGACTTTCCCGTGCCATAACAGCCAAAGCCAAAATAACTCCACTCGTACCGTATATATAATTAACTCCCCACCGACCAAACCAACAACCTTCCTCTTCCTGCTCCCTTACCAAAAAATCGATCCCCCGTTTCACCCGCCAACTATCCATAGCTAACCCACAACAACCAACCATTTCCAATACCCGCCCCGTCACATCTGCCGTATTCGGATCGATCATCGCCTTTAAATCTCCATAAGGAGTAGCATTCAACCAGTCTTGATTATTATCTACATCAAAAGCTGCCCAACCACCAGCTTCACATTGCATCGAAGCTATCCACTCCATGCCACGAGCGATCGCCTTACCTTTCAGATCCTCATCAGGCAACTCTACAACATCCAAAGCCATAACCACTACCGCCGTATCATCTATATCTGGATAAAAACGATTCATAAATTCAAACGCCCAACCCCCCGGTTTACCAAATTTATTCTTAAACACCCAATCACCATAATCCAAAATTTGCTGTTGCAACAACCATTGTCCAGCCTTAACCATTGCCGGATGACTAGGAGAAATACCAGAATCAACCAACGAACGTATTACCCAAGCGGTATCCCACACTGGAGATACACAGGCTTGTACCCGATAACTATCCTCATTTTCTATAGCAAACCTATCTATAGCCTCCAGTCCCCGCACCACCACAGGGTCAGCCACATCATATTCCAAGCATTTTAATGCCAACATAGAATTTAACATAGCCGGAATAATACCCCCCCAGTCACCCGTAACCTCTTGCCTTTCTAAAATCCATTTTTCTGCTGCTTTTAATCCTTCCTGTTGCAAAGGCATCAAATTCAAATTTTCTGCAAATTTAAAAGCCTTATCTAGTCCCAAAAATAAATCTGTCAGATCGTATTTACGAGGTAATTCAAAACTAGCATTGTTAATTCCTTCGGCATAAAGCTCATCAAGATTAATAGTGGGGTTAACAGAAAAAATCGGCTTTTTATCAAACACAATTAATAGTGGAACAGTACTACTTCTTGCCCAACTTGACATTTCATAAATAGTAAATGGAAAATCTTCAGGAAGTAGCATTATGCTAGAAGGAATAGAAGGAATACCCTGCCAGCTGTAGCATCCAATTAAAGCCAAATGTAATTTAGTAAAAATTCTGCTGCAACTAATACCACCTTTTTTAATAATAAAATTTTGTGCTTCAATCATAATTGGATCTGTTCTTGAAACACCCAATAATCTCAAAGCCATATAAGCTTCAATAGAAGTGCTTAAGTCTCCTCCATCCCCATAAAATAGTTCCCAACCACCATGTTCTCGTTGTTGAGATATTAGGTAATTTTTTGCCTTATTCAATGGTATTTTTTTATCAGTTTGCCAAATTTTATGTAGTAAAATTATTTCTGCTGTTATTGTGACATTTGATTCTAGTTGACCCCACCAGTATCCTTCTGTTTCTTGTAAACTTAATAAGTGCTTTTGACTAGCTAATATAGACTGTTTTACTTTGTTTTTTTCTATCATTTTTATCAATAATTGAAAATATAATATTGTTATTCAAAGCAATAATTAATCAATAGTAATTATCTCTATTTATCTATGATAATAATTATGCAATGCGAGGGAATATAAATGAAAATTTTATATTTTTAACATCCTTAGGGAACCTTCCCTCAAATTTTATTGTCTCTAGATAACTAGATTCTGTATAGATAGACTAGCTTCCCAGTATGCAACTAGCAAACCTGGGAAGTTTCCTTCTTATATATTCCTTTCTAGTTTATCTCTGCTATTATATAAAATAATTCTTTAATCAGCCCAATTAATTTGTAACATTATTTGATTAAAATTTTAGAAATAATTTATATGATTTTATAAATTATATAGTTACTAATATCTTAATATTCTACAGATTAAATAATTAGTAAAAATCATAAATTTTTATTAAACTGCTACTTCTAACTCCAGAACTATAAGTATAGGAAAATATTTACATCCTTAAACTACAGAATAAAATCGTAATCAAAATGCTGTAGCCAGCCTACTAGGTGTACTCTAAATCCAAGCAATGCATGAGCTTTATCCACCCAAATTATGCTACCTTCATTTTGCTAAAGCATAATTTGTGTCAATGCTTTGAAGACTCATCAGCAAGCCCTCCATAAACACAAATAAATAGCCTTGTGTCAAACAAGACTATCAAAATCAAAAAATTAATTATTAACTTTATTAACGAACAGAACTTTGCATAGTAGCCGTTTCAATTGGCTTCATTAAATACAACTTTAAAAATTGCCAACCATTAGATAAATACAGAGGAAACTTTTGGAAAAACTTCACAAAACCAGGATTATTAGAATTAGCGATCTTCGTCAACTTCTCATTATTCTTTATACAAAACTCTAATCTTGCATAAAACTCAGGATTTTCTACATCCAAAATCACTGGAAAAACCCGCCCTGAAGTTTCATTAGTTTTCTCAATCACATACTTATCATAATCACAGGCATTCAAACCAATAGAAGCATAAAAATCAGCACGTTGAATATCATTCAAATACATAGTAGCAAACACAGAAAGCAAGAAAAATCTACACCACAACTTTGCTTGCCAATCATTCAGAAATTCTGGTCTAGCTCTCATAATAGCATCAAAAAAATCTCCATGACGATTTTCATCCTGACACCAATTTTCAAAGAAACGGAAAATAGGATAAATTCTATCTTCTGGGTGAGCTTCTAAATGACGATAAATAGTAATATAACGCCAATAACCAATTTTTTCTGATAAATAAGTAGCATAAAAAATAAACTTTGGTTTAAAGAAAGTATACTTACGACTTTTAGTCAAAAACCCTAAATCCAAAGACAAATTAAAATCTGACATTGCCTTATTTAAAAAACCTGCATGACGAGCTTCATCTCGTGACATTAAAGTGAAACACTCAGCCAAAATAGGACTTTTATTTTTGAGGCGACGACCTAATTCTTTATAAAGTAAAAAACCAGAAAATTCAGCAGTACAAGAACGCTCTAAAAACTCAACAAATAAACGACGAGTTTCCCCATCAATATGATCCCAAGATTGGGCAAATTCCTCATTCCTCACAAAATGATGGCGATTATAATCTGCACGAAACTCTTCCAAAATAGCCATCAATTCATCCTCATTCACAGAGATGTCCATTTTAGCCATCTCATCAAAATCTGTTGTATAAAATCTAGGTGTGAGGATAGTTTCCTTTGCAGGAACTTTAACACCTGGACGCATTTCAGTAAAGGTTTGTTTTTTGAGAGAATTTACCATAAATTTCGTTATTTTCTTAATTATGATTATGAATCTATGTTTATAGTGAGATATAGCTGCACTCAGCAGTTAACCCCTCCCTTTTCCCATTTGGGGGAAAGTTTGTAAAGTGAATACCAAAACTCTCCTATATTCGGAGCACGAACTAAATTGGAAAGTTTAAGAATGTCCTTAGTACCCTGGTGACGCTATATTTTTTTTAATTGCTCCATTAATTGTTAATTAGCTTTATTTTATCTATAGAGAGGGTAGTAAAAATGACACTATGTTTTTCATCCCATACAGTCTATCAAGGTCTGGAGATTTGAATCACATAATTTGCATTAAGAATTGCAAAGCTATTGTAGTTAATTTGATTAATAGCTAATTTCATTAACAAAAACCCACCAAAATTAATTTGTCGATTTTAGTACTCATTTAGTGTAGCGAATCAGGTTACTACCGACTAATTATAGGGTAAGAGAGAAAGTAAGGCTTAATAAGTAATAGATATAATCTATAATCTAATACGGTTCAAACCCGACTAAAACTCATTAAGATATGAAACCATTAAATAACTACTATAGTCTACAGAACTGCAAAAAAATATTACTAGCAATACCTTGAAATTTTTTACACCAGAAACTATTTCAAATCTAGTATGAGTAAGGGAAATACCTGACATAGCTAAAAATAGCAGAAACCTAAATATATTAAGAGAAAGGTAGGTTAAAAGTAAAAACATTAATGTATCAGGTTTTGACATGATTTTTAACCTATTATTTTCTCAAGTCCAGTTAATAAAACGTATTCATATACAATCAGCTTTTCCTCATTGGATTTGGTACTCATTGTCTACAATTTCAAATATACCAGTCCCTAGGGGGCGAGGATATTCTTATACCTCTTTACCTCTTAAATTTTTTCACAGTAATATCTTAACTTATGACTTCTAGCAATTGTTATTTTAACTTCAGCTATAACCAGCTTGTTAGCATAGTTGTATTATGGTTAATAAATTTTTGGACTAAATATAAACAAATAATATAGGATATAATTACCTATTTTGGGCCGCGTGTTTAGTTGATTTAAGTAGATGTCATCGAATCTACAATGGCAAATTTTTTACAGGTTTAGTTTGGCTCTATACCTATGGCTTATTTGGAGTCGTTCAATTTATTAACTTGTTGTTAATTCCGAGTATGCTCAAATCAAAGTAAACTGGGTATTTCAGAGCAAGGGATATCATTAAATTCATCAAATGAAGTGATCGCCATCAAAGCATATTCACCACAAACCCGTCAACAATTAATGATTGCATTACTTAAAACAGCTTCTACAAAGGGAGGAAAATTATCTGTTGCTCAAGGAGTCATGGCAACAGGATATAGCTTTACAGAATTAGAAGAAACCATGAAAGAAATGCTTAAAACTGGTTACGTCAGAGTAGATAACCATCCAGATACAGGAATTGTTATCTAATTTCCATGAACTCTAAATATTGGAAACAAAGTAATCAATAAGATATATTTTAGTTAAAATTTTAACATAGTTGCTCAAATAATGGTACTATAGTATAGTAATATGTTTGTACAATTATCTGTATTTAAAGAATAGAATAACTTTTATGGCTGTACCAAAGAAGAGAACCTCAAAATCTAAGAAAAATATGCGGAAAGCTAACTGGAAAAACCAGGCAAAACTAGCTGCAAAGAAGGCACTATCCCTAGGTAAATCTGTTGAAACTCAACGTTCCCATAGTTTTGTACACCCAAGATATGAAGAGGAAGAAGAAGAAGATTAACCAACTAGGGATTTTTGGTCAATGTTTTCAATATTAAGATTCGGCCAATCTTGAAAGCCCCTAACCAAAAACATTGCTTTAAAACCTTGCTAATACCCAGGCAACCTTTTAGTTTTTTTTTTTGAATGTATCTGTTAAGATGAATATTAATTAACTAATAGCCTGTAAGCAATCTGAGACCAAAAAGGATAAACCAGGCAAACGTAAGACTAGGGTAAAGTTTGATAGAAACATTTAATCACGGGACATAAAAAGTAGCAGGTTGTATTGTATAACTTAGAGCCTTTGCTAAGTGCAAAACTTAAAACCGCCGAGTAAACTAAAGCCTAAGTATATAGGCACCTCTAAATAGGCTTAATAGCCTGGGAAAATGTCGAGAAATGCCTGGTGTCCTAATTGTCCCAAAATAATCTCCTAAAATATGCACTAGATTTAAAAAAAGCTTGTTAGGTAGACTGTTGGAGGCAATATTCCCACGCTACATAATTTGATTTAATTAACTCTAGCCGATGGTAGAATAAACATTGCATCACCAAAAGAATAAAAGCGGTATTTTTGATCAATTGCATCCTGGTATAAACTTAAAAGACGTTTTCTACCAATCATCGCACTAACAAGCATAAGTAAACTAGAGCGCGGAAGATGGAAATTAGTGATTAAACCATCTACTACCCGCCATTTGTAACCAGGATAAATAAATATATCTGTGTAATCAGAAAATGGTCGAATTAAAGGAATTAAAGATTCTTGAGTGCTATAATTATCATTAGCTAGCGCTGCTGCTTCTATAGCTCTCACTACTGTGGTTCCCACTGCGATAATGCGTCCACCTTTAGCCTTTGTCTGGTGAATTTTATCTACACTCAAAGATGAAACCTCAACCCATTCGGAGTGTATATTGTGGGTAGTAATATCTTTAACTTCAACCGGACGAAATGTGCCAATACCAACGTGCAAAGTTATAAAAGCTCGTCCAATATTCCCTTGTTCTAGTTTATATAGTAATTCATCAGTAAAATGTAAGCCAGCGGTAGGAGCAGCGATAGCTCCTGCTATCTTACTATATACAGTTTGATATTGTTCAGTTAAAGCCTGTGAACCTGTAACATAAGGAGGAAAAGGTATATGACCAAATTGCTTTAACAAATCAAGCCAAGAAACTTCTTGAGGCCAATAAAATTGTAAAACACGTCCACCTGTTTCTTGATCAATTGCTAATACTGTTGCCTGCAACTTATAATCACAAGTAAATGATGAATTAGGTTCAAACTCAATCCTTGTCCCAGCACTAAAATGTTTGCCAGGCTTGACCAAAGCTAACCAAGAATCATTTGTGATCTGTTTCAATAATAATATTTCTACCTGAGCACCACTCGTTTTTTGACCATAAAGCCTAGCGGGAATCACACGGGTATTATTTAATACTAGTAAATCTTCTGGTTGGAGTAAATCTGGTAAATCCCTGAAAATACGATGATTGTGTGTGAGGGACTCTATAACCATTAAGCGAGAGCTGTCTCTAGGAACAACTGGATTTTGAGCAATTAGCTCTTGGGGAAGTTCATAATCATAAGCCTCAATGGACCAATCTAAATCGGTCATTTCAGTTATCAGTTATCAGTTATTAGTTATCATTATCTCCTGTCATCAGGAGTTAAGAAAATCCTAGGTTAGGTTTACTTTTTGATCTTTTTGAAAGTGGAGATCAAACCTTATCAATTAGTCATATTTATTGAAGAAACAATAATGGATAATTAATTGGGTAAAACCCCCCATATAAATATGGGTACTTCTCCCCTAGTAATCTTCAACATAAAGAAGTGAATATAGATTAAGTATAGATATAATGATAAAATACTAGGCAGATATAGCTGTAGTGAAAAATACAACAGATTTTATAGCTGATTTAGACTTTTAAACATTGTAGAACATATACCTAATTGATTTATAGGGAAGCGATAAGATCCGCCCCGCTTCCTATAAACTTTTCCCACTACCTTTAATATTTCCTCTGTAGTAGAAAATAAAACTTAGAGGTTAAATCAGGGTAAAAGGGACAGTTATAAGCGGTAATAGTTTGATATGGAATATCTTTACTTTTTAGGAAATACTAGTCTGTGCCTCAGAGTAGTTGAATACTTAGACAATGCCCATCATTTACAGCTTCGTTTTATGACAGTAATTCATCAAATTGATGGCTGGGTCGTAAAACTTAAAATGAGCAAATACTTGACTCCTCAAAAACACGGAGACTTTAGGGCTTTTATGAATGAATTGGGAATACCTTATGATCCTGATATCCGTGTCAGAATGGCACTATGGGGCTTGGAAACTGGACAATCACCCTTAAGTGTGATGAGACGTTATCAGGTAGCAGTGGTTTCCCATGGAGAGCCCAATCAAGATGATATAGAAGCATTTAGAACCCAATTTGTCAGGGGTTTGGGATATTGCCCAGAAACTTTGGGTTAGTCTTGCTGGAATCTGACTCTAATTTATTTGAATTTGTTTGTACCTATACATCTATAAAAAATATATTGTTAATATTAGTATGGGTACAACAAAAAATAGTATATATTTAATTGATTCTTCACAATTGTCATTTTAATAAAGATTAAATTAAAATATAGTAAAATATCTTTATATCTAGTATAGTATTGGTCAATAAAAAAAATATATCTATACTACAGTACTACTGGCTATCAACATCATAGTAGAAAACTGAACTTAGGGACGTTAACATTAGACTAAAAAGGATTTATACCAAAACTGGTTAATAGAGGAGTCATAAAAAGTATTAATCAATTCCATAACAAAACGAAAACTAAATTCCAGAGTAAATTGAAAAAGGAATTGAGAATACCAAAAAAGATCCCTTAGTAATATTTAATTAAATGCTTTTAGTTTTTTTCACCATACCCTAATTGTTTTAGCTGATAATAAGGCCAATAATTTAGCTCGTATAGATGTGTAATTAATCTGACACGACTACTTTGTGACTATTTAATCCAAGTGAATAATAAAAGCAGAAGCAATGTAATTATGTAAAACCAATTGATAACCTGCTAACTCTACAGAATTTCCAATATCAACAGTTAACTCAGATATTTGCTGTTCTATTGATAGTTTTTTTTGGGCTTGAGAATTTTTTCGAATATAATTACACCTGACTAAAGCTACATCAAATCTACATGAATAATCTACTAATTCTGGGCGATCGCTCAAAAAAATTTCTGCAGTTTTCCATAGTTTTGCTTGTTTTGACTCTGTAACTGCTAGTAAACCATCTTGATCCCAGTTACCGCGACTACGGGTTTTAACCTCTACAAATGCTAAAATAGGAAATTTATAATTAGAGCTATCCCTCAATGAAGAAGTAGTTTTTGTGGCAACAATATCTAGCTCTCCCCAGGGACATTGCCACCTTCGATGTAGTATTTGCCAACCTTCAAGATTTAACCATTTTGCCACTAGCTCTTCTCCCAAAATACCTGTGTCAATTTTTTGGGAAATAAAAGTAGATTTACTAGATGAATCAAGACTCATTTTAGTTTATTCTATATTATGAACTGATTAAAGTAAATTAACCAGAAGTAGCATGAATTTTAGACAACAGAAAACTTCCCAAGTTTTAGTCAGCTTTGTCTTTTCATTAGTAGTTTATATGGTTGCTATGGGGACAATAACTGCTATGACCTTTATTAAGGCTACACCAATTTTAGCTGATGAGTATGACAAACAAATATTAGTAGGTCAAGATTTTTCTGGTAAAGACTTAACTAATGATTCATTTACTAAGTCAATTCTGCGTAAAAGTAACTTTAGTAATGCAAATTTGAGTGGAGTTAGTTTATTTGGCGCTCATTTAGAAGGAGCTAATTTAGAGGGAGCAAATCTTAGTTATTCTACTTTGGATGATGCTGTTTTTAACAAAGCAAATTTGACTAATGCTATTTTGGAAGGTGCTTTTGCTTTCCATACTCAATTTCGTGACGCAATTATTGATGGAGCAGATTTTACTGATGCTTTTTTGCGAAAAGATACTACAAAAGATCTATGCAAAATTGCTCAAGGTAAAAATTCTATTACAGGTAAGGAAACAAGAGATACACTCTTTTGTAAATAATTTTTATTACCCTAACTCGCAGGAATTAAGGAACACAGAATTAGGACAAATAAACTTTAGATAAACTTTATTGAAATTTTCCCTTGTCTACCAACGCCCAGGCAATTAGCACTAAAGATTTGATCTTGTTAGGGCTGTTGCTGGGAATAACTGTAGTATTTATGAGCTGGACTTTCTGCTCTACTAAATCTACCTAAACTTACATATAAATTTACTCAAACTTATATAAGCAGGAATTGCATAAGCTTTGGAGCTAGATTCAGTGTTTCACCCTTATGTCACTGAGTACAGTCTTTAACTTATTTAAGACCGAAACTTCAAATTATCAGGAAGCTTAAGCTACTTATTCACATAGTTCTCCCTAATTACTCATACTGCTACGATATTGCTATGTATGTACTATTTTCAATGAACTTAGTTCATTTTTGTTTGACTGTCAAGTCTCACCCATAAGTTCTGCTGACTTTCAATGAGGGCTTGGCCGAACTACAGTGAATTTCAGCAATAGATATCTCCAGAAAAGGTTATCAAACCTTTGCTATGTTATTCTAAAATCTGCATTTTTGGAGAGGTCTAATAAATAGCACGACTATTTGTTGATGGTTCTTCTCTCAGGGAAAATTACCTTAACCCTAATGGTTAAGGGTAGACTCTTGGTAAATTTATTTTTGGTCATTCCGGCAGGGACTACAAAATTAATTATTGTACCATCAATTTATGCTTTTTATGATAATAGCTACAAGTATTAATATTCTGAGTGAGGTGAGGGGAATGTTACTAACTGATAATTTCGACTGACCTTCTTGGCAGAGTATTGTTTTAGTTTAGTTAGCAGAGTCTTTAGGTGAGGTCTGTTTATCTTAGGGTCATTCTTCAGGCTTGTAGGGCTTCAGTAATGAGTGAACGCCTGGTATTCTCTGGCCAACATAGGTTTTGTCTAAAAATAAGGATTGGATAATGGTTGTTTTTTTTTGTACTAATGCATTTCTCCAGTGAATCTTAAAAACTCCGTTTCTTTGTTCAGAGTTTGATATTTTACCAATAGCTAGACTATTTACTAATAGATAGTTAGACTATGTTTCTAGTTTTTAGTTTCTACTCAAGGGATGTTCTAGTTATTTGCTACTGCACTTATACCTAGTATGAACGCAGCAAATTTCATTTTCCGTCCATTAACACACTCGTCGGAGCAGTAGTTTAAATCGTTATTTCTTTACTGCTGCCTCAATGTCAATCACAGATAGGCAGTCCAGACAAGCACATTTCAATTAGGTTACCTTATTCATTGTTGTTTTTCTAAACTTATTATTATAACTAGTTTAACACATGAAAGATATTCAGTAGCTCTGCTCCGAAATGGTAGATGGGGATGAAAAAAGTAAGATTATCCTACTAAATCTCTCGAAAAATTCCAATAAGTGGAAATATTAGGATATATGGTATAAAAACCTTTTATGGATATTTATACTTCTGTTTTTCTCGACAAAATAATTACAACAGACCAGGATTACAATGGGCTAATTTTATTTGATTTTTTTCAAGTATATATTTATATTTTATTAAACATTGAGTTCTTCCTCAGTTCCTGTACAAATAACCAGAATTATTTTTGATTAAAGTTGCAGCCTATAAAAGGGTTTACCTCCTCTAAAAATCTGCTACTTAACTTGTATGAAACTACTAGAGTAGACAGTAGAAGTCTTGGCTTATTCTGGAATGGAAAAGATAAGCTATATGCAGTTTTTAGGGCTAATTAACTTTGCTATTAAGATTTCCCTTTACTATTTCATAACATAATTCGTTTTTTAGATTCATTAATATTCAAACTCTAAAAATCTGCTACTTAACTTGTATGAAACTACTAGAGTAGACAGTAGAAGTCTTGGCTTATTCTGGAATGGAAAAGATAAGCTATATGCAGTTTTTAGGGCTAATTAACTTTGCTATTAAGATTTCCCTTTACTATTTCATAACATAATTCGTTTTTTAGATTCATTAATATTCAAATATTTACTTGTTTACTCTGAAAAATTTGAAGAGTTATTTTTGTACTATGATTTTAGTTAGTTAATTCCCCTAAAGGTACTTCAATTAAATCTTGAATAGTTGTCAGTCTTAACCTCTCCAATTCCTGAATCCATTGTGATTCACTATAAAATTTTTCTTTATATTTTTCAGCTAATTCTGGGTCAACGGATAAATCAGTTTCTTGCCACATATTCAAGAGAGTACTTTGACGTTTTTTTGATATAATTAATTCTATAGTTGCTACTGAAGAACGAATTTCTAAAGGGGCTCTAAGAATATTTTTTTTTGTTTTTTCATCTAAATGAAAAAGATGCTTTAAATTAGGGAATTTATCTAGATTTTCCCAGTAAGTATCTTGTAACTTTGAAATTAAATCATCTGATTGATTAATTTCATTTTCCGAGATATTTTCTGCAGAAACAATTTGCTGCCACAAAAGTCTATTGTGAGCGAAGCTAAACTGTAAATCTCTTGCTTCCATTGCATCTTTCACCTCTCGACGATAGTTAGGACAATGTAAGTAAATACGCAATAATAAAGACTCAGCTTCTGCCAATAAACTCCCTTTTACAGGTGGAGATAAAACCTCTGGTGAATGATTTTTTTTTCCCTTAGTAAAGTTCCTATTATTTCGCTGATTAGATTTTAATTGTTTCGCTACTAGTAACGGTGGTGATATAAATTCACCCTTAGCTAAGATCTTTTTCCAATTAATAAAAACTTGAGTTAATAAATTTTCATAAATTAATGAAACTCTCCGAGTGTCTTCCTGACTCAAAATTTGCGCACAATATTGAAGATAATAAGTAAATTGATTATCATTAGTTATTTTCGTTAATATTTTAACTATTTCTTGACTAGCTTTAGTATATTCATCTGCCAGACTAAGATTTTTAGTTCTGACTATATTTTGAATTTGCCAATCAATCCATAGAGTAGAATTAACCAATAATTCTTGATATTTTTTACCAGAATAAGTTTTCAAATATTCGTCAGCATCTTTCCCGTCAGGAATGTTTAAAATTCTCAGTTGAACTTCCCCACTATAAGCAAATTTTTCCATTTCTCCAATTGCTCTTTCAGTAGCTTGAATACCGGCTCGGTCAGCATCAAAATTTAAGATGATTTGTTTAGATTCTGTGTAACGTAAAAGTTGTCTAATTTGAATTGAACTTAAGGCCGTACCAAGAGAAGCAACAACATTATTAATTCCTGAAGCATGAAGAGCGATCGCGTCAAAATATCCCTCTACAACGACAGCTTTATCTTGTTTAGAAATAGCAGTTTTTGCTTTATCCAAAGCAAATAAAGTTTTACCCTTATCAAATAATTCTGTCTCAGGAGAATTCAAGTATTTAGGTTGTTCATCACTTAAAGTTCTGCCACCAAAACCAATAACTCTACCTTGAATATCATTGATAGGAATCATTAAGCGATCGCGAAATCTATCGTAATAACCAGTACCAGATTTTCTTGACAAAATTAATCCAGTTTTTTCGACTAATTCTACAGGCAAACCTTTTTGTTCTACCAGATAACCATAAATAGTTTCCCAACCATTAGGAGCATAACCCAATTGAAAATTTTGAATGGTTTCTTCTGAAGTTTGACGTGAAATTTGTAAATACTCTAAAGCAATTTTTCCCTGGGGTTGTCTTAAGGCATGTTGATAAAAACTATTAGCTATTGCCAAGATTTCATAAAGTTTTTCACGCAGAGAAATTTGCCGTTGAAACTCTTGTCTATTTTCCGGTAATTCTGTTTTAATTGGTATTTGATAACGTCTCGCTAAATCTAATACAACATCACTAAAAGAAGACTTACCAATTTCCATCAAAAACTTCAACACGTTACCAGCTGCACCACAACCAAAACAGTAGTACAGTTGTTTAGTCGTACTAACAGTAAAGCTAGGAGTTTTTTCTTCATGAAAAGGGCATAATCCTACATAATCTTTTCCCCGCTTTTTTAATAAAAGATGCTCTGAAATAACATCATAAATGTCAGCCCTTTGCTTGACTTCTGTAATAGTATCTTGATGAAAACGGAAATTATTCATAGAATTTATTAAATAATTTAATCTAAACTTTGAATCTTCTAGTCAAGATTAAGTTTTACTACTCAGTACTTGATTTTTTTTGTGCTTATCTGCCATAAATTATGCTGAATTTTTTTGATGTTCAGATCAATAAGTAGTAGAAGAAATAGTTTTACGAAATCTCAAAAGTATCCTTAAATCTTCTGAAGAGTAGAGAATAGATAGAAACGTTGTATTTAAATAACTTATGCTCTATAATTATTAGTCATAATTAATCTAAGATTTAATACATATAATAGTTAAAAACTTAATTATATTTCTAGTGATAATTAATCTCAAGCCTTTGAAATATCTGGATAAAAACTTAGTTTACAGAAATATATATTTGACTTACTTATTGCTTAATCACTAAAGTCGTGAGGAAACATAGTATTATTTATAGTAATTAGTATATTCAGTAATAATTTTTATTTATTTGTCCAAAAAAGGTTCTTAAACTCTTGTTGTTCCTTTCTTAAATAACTATTTTTGGACATAACTATTGCACTTTATTTGGTGGCTACAAATCTTCTACTAATTAGTTATATTTCTTGACTCTTTCAGAGAGACTTACAGTATATAGGTTCAAATTATGTTTGAAGCTTTTTTTATAGGTGCAAATATTGCACTGCTTAATTATATCACCTAACTCTTTGAGTAGACACTTGCACTATATAGGGAAAAATTATCAATGTCTTGTTAAAACTGGACTTGATACCATAGCACTACAAAAAAGTGTTAGAATTTTGTTAAAATAGAAATCTAGGTCAAATAGTAGTTTTAACTTGATATAAATTGCGCAGTACCCCCCAGGAGACTCGTTGATAATTGCTGGCAGAGGATTCCGGTACGGAAATAGTTAAAGCAATATCAAAGATATTTACATCACAGTTGCTAAAATTATCTATCCATTGTCAAGAATTCAACATTATGAAATGTTAAATGGTTAATTTGAAACCTTAGATATTAAGATATAATAAGTAAGTTTGATTTTAGGCTGGAGTAAAAAATATCTAGCCAGTTATGAATAAGTGGGTAACGGTGTTCAAACGCATAAGGCAGGACTTAAAAAATGACCTAATTGCAGGTCTATTGGTAGTCATACCATTGGCCACCACAATTTGGCTGACTATAACTATTACTTGGTGGGTAATTAATTTTCTCACCAAGATTCCAAAGCAAATTAATCCCTTTGATGGTTTACATCCAATTCTGGTGGGTCTACTAAATTTCTTAGTGGGACTAGCAGTACCATTGCTAAGCATCCTAATCATAGGACTGATGGCCAGAAATATTGCGGGAAAATGGCTATTAGATTTAGGAGAGAAAATATTACAAGCAATTCCATTTGCTGGCTCAATTTATGGCACTCTCAAGCAAATATTAGAAACTCTGCTCAGGGACTCTAACCAGAGATTTCGCCGTGTGGTATTGGTAGAATACCCACGTCGAGAAATTTGGACTATAGCTTTTGTCACAGGCACTATAGGTAACGAAATTAAATCTCATCTAGGAGATTCAATGTTAAGTTTATTCATTCCTACAACTCCAAATCCCACATCTGGTTGGTACGCTATAGTACCAGAAAAAGATGTGATTAATGTTTCTTTGTCAGTGGAAGATGCTTTTAAAGTTTTAATATCTGGTGGAATAGTAAATCCTAGTTCAAATTCTGCAGTTAGTGAAGAAAAAATACTCAACAATAAGCTCAAACCAGCACCTCTAGATTAAAGAATTAAGATCAACAACTTTTTGCTGAAAAGGATTTAACAGATTAGACCAGAATATAATACAAAGACTATGAAAAAGACTCCCCGTTCTACAGCTCGCGAATTAGCTCTTCTTGCCTTAAGTCAATTACCAAAAAAATCAGGGAGTTTAGAAAAAAAGCAACTTCAAGAAGTTGTATTGGCAGCAGTTCGGACTTTAAGAATAGAGGCCCAAGATATTTTAGAAACTGCAGCAGCAGAACTACAGAGAGGGAGCGATCGCCTTCTGAATAGTCAGATAGACACTACTGATATTGAAAGTGCTAGAGTAATGCTTTATGAAGCCATAGAGTTAGGCCAAACAGCAATTAATCGTATTGGAACTGCTGTTGAATTACCAGAAATGCTTCAACTTACTAATCAATTAGAAGTTCGCAGCTATGCTATGGAAGTTCTAACAAAAGTAAATGGTAATAGAAAAGAAGTTGATAAATTACTCCAAGAATCAATAGTGGATTGGCAGATAGAACGTTTACCCAGAATTGACCTAGATATACTTAGAATTGCAGTAGCAGAAATGATGTTTATTGGAATTCAAAAACAAGTGGCAATTAGTGAAGCAGTAGAGCTAGCCAAGCGTTATAGTGGTGAAGATGGGTATAAGTTTATCAATGGAGTGTTGCGAAGAGTTTTTGATAAAATTAATGTAATTTGAGGGGTCAAAGTCAAACTTAAAAGTTAAAAGTTAGATTTGATTGGAGCAGGAATTAGGGAAAAACACTAGCAGTTCCCAGAAACTGTAGTGCCAGGGTATATATGTGTTATTACATCGTGGATTAGAGATAGGAACTCTGGGGAAGGTAAACAGCCTCTCAAGTCTGTTTGTCGGGGGTTTATTACCTAGACAAGTGGCGTGGAGGCAGGAATACTTGCTCAATCTTGAGGTTGGGAAACCCGTACTGTATTCGTAGGGTCAGTGTCGGGAAGATGTCACAATAGTAATATGTAAAATAAATATGGTTTTTAATTGGTTCCGTCGTAAGTATAATGATAGTTCAGACAAAACTTCAAAGGAGAAACCTGCACCTAAAAAAGAAAAGTTAGAAGCAGCTGTTGAATCACAAGAAAAATCAGAGCAGGAGTCTACAGACAGTAAAGAAGATTATTTGAGTTGGGCTAAAGCAGCCTATAAAAATATTCAAGAACAGAAAAAAGCTCAAGATAGTGTTCAAGATGCTACAGGTACTTTTGAAAAAGAGGAAAAGCTAGAAACTCAAACAACTGCTACAACAGTAAAGGTTGATCCAAGTATACCAGAGCCACCCAAAATTAAAGAACAAGAAGATATTGCAGGACAAAAAACAGAATCTACATCTACAAGCACTCAGGCCGAACTAATTCCAAGTGTAAGGGAAACTGCTCCAAGGGAAATAAAATCCTCAGAATTAAAAATTCCAGTAGAGTCAGATTCAGTGTTAGAGACAACTGCAGTAGTTGATAAAGTAGATGAAGATTTACCTTTCTGGGCTAAAGCTCAAGCGGAAAGACAAGCAAGGGTAGAACGTCTTAAAGAAACTGCTATAGAAGAACCAGAACCAGAAATTCTTCAAGAAATAACTGTAGATAACGAAACAGAAGAAATAGACCCGATAATTATTGATGAAGCATTTCTCTGGTCAGCAGAAGTTTTAGCAGCTCAAGGTCGTCGCCCAGATCAGGTTTCTGCTGAAGAAATTACTTGGTTGAAGAAATTACGGCAAGGCTTAGATAGAACTCGACGCAACTTGCTCAACCAATTGAAGGCAATTGTTGGCCAAGGACCTCTAAATCAAGATGCGGTAATGGAAATAGAGTCAATGTTGCTACAAGCTGATGTTGGAGTAGAAGCTACTGACTATATTATAGAAACCCTACAAAATAAGTTGCGCTCAGAAGCTTTACCTCTAAAAGAGGCGATCGCTTATTTAAAAAAAATCTTACGAGACATCCTTGATGAGCCATTCAAAGATTTGGAAGTGGCTAGTGCTGCATATAACTTAACTTTTGTCCCAGAAAAGGATTCCCTAAATATTTGGCTCTTGAATGGTGTAAATGGAGCTGGTAAGACTACAACTATTGGTAAAATTGCTCATTTAGCTACCAAGTCAGATTACAAATGTTTAATCGCAGCTGCAGATACATTTCGAGCTGCGGCAGTAGAACAATTAACAATTTGGGGACAACGAAGTGAAGTAGAGGTAATAGCTAATCCTGGTAAAAATACTGATCCAGCAGCAATAGTTTTTGATGCTATACTAGCAGCTCAAAGCAGAAATACGGAATTGTTACTGGTAGATACAGCCGGAAGACTACAAAATAAGAAAAATTTAATGGATGAACTGAGTAAAATTCATCGCATAGTAAATAGAAAAGCTCCAGATGCAGTAGTAGAATCCCTACTGGTATTAGATGCTACACTTGGTCAAAATGGTTTACGACAAGCAGAAGTATTTGCTAAAGCTGCTAAACTAAGTGGCGTAGTTTTAACAAAACTTGACGGAACTGCTAAAGGTGGTGTGGCACTTGCTGTTGTAAAGCAATTGGGTTTACCTATTCGCTTTATTGGTGTGGGAGAAAAAATAGAAGACCTCCGTCCATTTTCTAGTTATGAATTTGTTGAAGCTCTTATAAGTGGTTAAAGGTTTATTGCTTTGACCATTGAGAATGAGAAACTGTACTGAAGTAGCAGTTGTCAAAAAATCTATGTTTTTATTTTTGGTATTTTGATCTTCCTGTAGCCCAGGTATATGAAGTACCATAGCTGTACTTGACTTTTAATGAAATCCTCTGTGTGTAAGTTAAAGATTGATATTATTTTTATTAGTTATGTTTTTATTTATTTTTAGAAAACTAAATTAGCTATAAGTAGTCTCAAGAATGGGAAGATGATAAAATTGATTTTACAAAAACTCTTAAAGATAACTTATGGTGAATTTGATTCGGTGACATCATATTTATATAAAAACACAAAAAAATAAAGAGTAATACTTAGTCATAAATGATGACTTAAAACTAGACTTAATCTCCTACTAACTCATAAAAATAATAACTCTATAAGTCATGCTTAATAAATTTTAAGCAAGCAAGATTGTAGTTTTCGCATTTTGCAGAATAAATTCAAACATAGTTCCAATCAAAATTATCAACGAAGCAGCAATCTAGGAAAACAATAAATCTCATAATTTCAGCTTATGAAATAATACACACTATCAGGTATCAATAAATTTTAGTCTATCAATCTATCAAAAAAAAATCTATGAATGTACTACCTGTATATGGAAATTCCCCTGAACCTAGTGACCATATTGCTACTGAAAATTCCTCACCAGTAACCTCTGCATCTGCTATTCAAAAAATGGTGGCTCGTTTAAATAAGGAACAACAAAATGTTAATGATTTATTAAGTTCTCTAGGCTTTGCCTTGCGTAGCTTCAATAATCTCAACCAGTTTCTAGAATTAATTCCACTTATGGGCTGTCGAGTAACTGATGCAGATGGCGGGGCGTTGGTATTATTTAAGCCTAATGGACAGGTTAGGTTCCAACAATTACACTGCCAAGAAGGCCAAAAATGTCAGGATATCCGAAAAGCATTAGAAATAGCAACTCGTCAATTGATTGCAGAAACAACCTTGCTTGCCGAACTGCAGGAAGTGTCTATTCAAGCTGCTAGTCTAGACTACCAAGTTAGCAATTATTTAGGAAATGATGTTCAATTATTTGGCACGTCAATTCTAGTAAAAAACTCAGAACGAGGCCGTTTATATGTATTTAGTCACGACCCAGAATATGCTTGGACACCAACAAGGCAAAAATTAATTCGCCTAGTAGCAGACCAGACAGCAGTAGCGATCGCCAATGATGAACTATCTAGTTCCTTACGAGAAAAAGAACGTTTAGACCGAGAAGTGGAAATAGGGGCAGAAATTCAACTCCAACTATTACCACCAAAATGTCCAGAAATTCCTGGTGTTACCCTGGCAGCACGGTGTAAAACAGCGAACCGAGTAGGAGGAGATTATTATGACTTTATTCCCTCTAACTACGACCAGGTTAATTCTAAGCAAAAAAAACAGGACTCCTGTAAGTGGAGTATTGTAATTGGAGATGTCATGGGTAAAGGCGTACCTGCGGGTTTAATTATGACCATGACCAGAGGAATGTTGAGAGCGGAGGTATTAAACCGCCACTCACCAGCACGAGTACTACAACATTTGAACCAAGTTATGTACGCTGATCTGGAAAATTCCCATAGATTTGTAACTTTATTTTATTCAGAGTATGATCCAGAAACTACAATTTTGTCCTATAGTAATGCTGCTCACCATCCTCCCATGTTGTGGCAAGCTGCTAGTAATTCTATTGTGAATTTGGATACTCTGGGAATGTTAATTGGTTTGGAAGTAGATTCTGAATATAATGAAGCACAAGTAAAACTTCATCCAGGAGATACTATCATTTATTACACAGATGGGTTTACAGATGCAGCTAATAAGCACGGCGATCGTTATGATGATATTAAGTTAAGTCAAGCGTTCAAATTTGCGTGTCAAAATTATCAAGAACCACAAGAAATATTAGATTATTTATTTGAGCAAGTGGATCAATTTGTTGGAGTAGAAAATAATAACCCAGATGATATGACTCTAGTGGTAATGAGGGTAAAACTTAATGAAAAATAACGGTAATTAAAAGATATCAAGTTGTTTCTATGACTCTGACAGAATAAATAGATTCTCAAGCATATAATTGATAAATAATTAGATAGGAATATGATTAATAATTACAGTAATTATTGATATTTACTAGGATTAAAAATATTGTCTAGTCAGCAACTTTTTACTTAACAACTTGATGTAGATTTATGGGCAGGCATACAAAAATATGGGAACAAATTTATAAAATGTGGTCAGGGATGAACAATATTTAGTTGTTCTGATAATTGGTTAGATAGTTAAAAGTATTTAACCATAATTACTCGCTATTAATAATTTTATTAAATAGGAAAAAAAATCAGTAAAATGAAGCAAGATAGACAAACATGGAGCCAAAGATTTGAAAAAGCACTGCATCCTATGATAGCTAGATTTAATGCTAGTATTAGCTTTGATATTGAATTGATTGAGCATGATATAAATGGCTCAGTAGCTCATACAAAAATGTTAGCTAAAACAGGTATTATCTCCGCTGAAGAAGGAGAAAAATTATTGACAGGTTTAGAACAAATTCGTCAAGAATATATAACCGGAAATTTTCATATAGTTGAAGATGCTGAAGACGTTCACTTTGCTGTCGAAAAAAGACTGATAGAAATCACTGGAGATGTAGGCAAAAAACTACATACAGCTAGGTCTAGAAATGACCAAGTAGGAACTGATACTAGGCTTTATTTACGAGAAAAAATTGAACAAATTCGGTTTTTATTGATCAAATTTCAAAAAGTTATATTAGAATTAGCTGAGTCTAATATTGAAACTTTAATCCCTGGTTATACTCACTTACAAAGAGCGCAACCTTTGAGTTTAGCTCATCATCTTTTGGCTTATTTTCATAAGGCGGAAAGAGATTGGGAAAGGCTAGGAGATGTTTATCGTCGAGTTAATATTTCTCCCCTTGGTTGTGGTGCTTTAGCTGGTACAACTTTTCCTATTGATAGACACTATACTGCTGAGTTATTAGGGTTTGAAAAACCTTATGCTAATAGTTTAGATGGCGTAAGTGACAGAGATTTTGCTATTGAATTTCTTTGCGCAGCTAGTATAATTATGGTGCATTTAAGTCGTTTGGCTGAAGAAATAATTGTGTGGTCATCTGAAGAATTTAGGTTTGTAACTTTAACTGATGTTTGTTCCACAGGCTCGAGTATTATGCCTCAAAAAAAGAATCCTGATGTACCAGAGTTAGTTAGGGGAAAAACAGGTCGAGTATTTGGTCATTTACAAAGTATGTTAGTGGTGATGAAGGGTCTGCCACTAGCATATAATAAAGACTTGCAAGAAGATAAAGAAGGTTTGTTTGATAGTATTAAAACTGTTAAAAGTTGTCTGGAGGCAATGACAATTTTATTGGAGGAAGGTTTGGAATTTAACAGTGATCGCCTAACAGAAGCAGTAGCAGAAGATTTTTCTAATGCTACAGATGTGGCAGATTATTTAGCAGCTCGTGGTGTACCATTTCGAGAAGCTTATAATTTAGTAGGTAAGGTTGTGAAAACTTGTATTTCTGGTGGTAAATTACTGAAAGATTTAACTATAAAAGAATGGAAGGAATTACATCCTGTTTTTGCAAGTGACATTTATGAAGCGATAACCCCTTACCAAGTAGTGTCTGCACGCAATAGCTATGGTGGAACTGGTTTTAAACAAGTAAAAACAGAAATTGACGTTGCCAAGCAAAAATTGGCAGAAAAATAAATAAATTTGGCTTCAAGCCTCACCCATAAGTGGGCTACCTTTGAGTTGTTTTTTTTGAATAAATACGGATATTATTATTGATACTATGAGTGCTAACAATTGTTAACAATACACAGTAAGAGGCTCCTGACATTCTGGGGAGCTCCCAATGCCTACTGTGAAAAATTCTAGGCACTTTTAAGTACTTATATCGCCTTGCTGGCTGGCCGCTTACAGAAGTTTAATTACAATGTCTAGAAGTTAGGTAACAGAAAGCTTGAGTTCGGTTACTTAGTGGGATGATGTGAAAGTACGAACTAATCTTATACTCTAACTATACCAAAACCAGTGAAGCTTGATAAGTATAGTCATATCAGTATATATAAACTTATATAAATAAATCTCGGCAAATCAGTAATATTTAAATAGCCTACATACAGAGGAACAGGAAATTTATAGAGGAGATAGTCGGATTTATTTTTGACTTGCTGCTCTCTGACTAGGGGCTCACCTAAAGTACTAATTTTTTAAGTTTTCCTAACCGAATATCATGCGCAATAATCGATCCTAAAAAGACTAAAATAAATACTAATCAAGGCTTTGATATTTAATTAGCAAGGCCTAACTATATTATTGATTGTGTTTTAAATCACGAAATTTTATCTCATAACCTGGCTTCTGTGTAAGTCCTATAATTATTAAAATCTAGATGGGATTATCTAATTTTCAAATCTAGATTTGACTATATAATTTTCAAATCTAGATTTTATATTTCAAAATTCATAGTTAAGAACTTTGAACATTAAAATATTAAAACATACTATTCTTCTACAGCACTAGTAGTCTCTTCTGATTGATCGTTACCGTTTTGATTATTACCAGATGTAAACTTAGATGAATATCGCTTTGAGAAAAAACCTGTATTCTTCTTTTTACGAAACTTGCGTGCGTAAGCTTGATTACGTTGTGCTTTTTCTTTTTTTGGATTGCGGCGTTTAGCCATTATAACCTCACTAATTAACATCCTCTGAAAGCCATAAATGGGGATTAGCTTCCTAAAAGCTACACTGAGCTATGACCCAAGATTCCTAAATCTCAAACTGGCGCGATCTAACTGATATTGCGCCTACCTTCCAAAATTGACTCTTTTCAGGCTTTATGGCCGTTACACAGTGGTTTGCAAAAGTGGCCAATATTTTGCCCCCTGTAGAACTTTCCTAGATACTGCTAATTTAACAGTAAAAATATTTGGTTAAATATATCACTTACTTTCTCAGGAAGCAAGAGTTTTTTCAAAATTCTTGATATTAGACCAACTATATACCATTATCAACAACTACTTAATACTCTTTCTCGACCACTGGTATTAAGTTATAAGTATTTTTTGGGCATACATAATTAGGAGAAATCCCTAGAAGGTTTAGAAAATAGATAGAATATTCTGTATTTTCTAATAACATTGGTCTAGCCAAGTCTAAAATATAGATTTGGATTATGAAGGATTTGACGAGTTGAATCTCTAAATTTGTATATAAACTCTATATAAACTTATTTAACAAAAAAACTAAAAACCGCATTATCAAAAAAGCCCAGTTAATTATCTATAGTTTTTTCTTTAAATTTATAAATGATATTATTTTCAAGCTTCTATTAACTCTAATATTAAGTATCTAGAACTACTTATTAAAAAAGATTTGAATCATCTCGAAAGTAATGACGACTATTAATATAATATTTATGAAAATACTAACTGTGGGAAAATTTTAGGAAATGGGAGATTGGGAGCAATTGATAGGAGAAAAGTATTTTTATTATGGCTAATGAATGAGACTTAATTAAGGCTCAAATTTCATCCCATTTTTCCCACTTCTACTATTTGCGGGCAAGATACCCGCATACTAAGATTTCTAAAATTAATATTTGTACCTAACATACAGAAAATCTGCTGTATAATCAATCTGGTAACTTATATTGCTCTACAATTTTCTTGGCAAACTCCGGTACATGAGCGTCTAATTTTTTGGGATAATTCCGCTTTACGTAAAGATAATTACGAGTAAAATGGGAATCAATAGAAAACCGCCCATATTCCAAGCCTTTAGGACCAATTTTTTCAATTACAACTCCCATTAATTTTGCTGCCCACATTGGTAAAGTTACAGCTTGATCATAAGCTGGAATACTTTGTTGAACAGCTTGATGTCTATCTCCCTGAGACATTAGAGGTTGAGTCTCTAATTGATTCATCACCAAATCTAGCATTTGTTTTCCTGTCTCATTTCTAACAGTAATCCACTGCCAACCAAAAGTAGCTCCCATATATCCAACTACTAAATCTGCTAAACCATTTACATAGTCAAAACAACTGAGACAAGAAGGAGCAAAAATATCTTTTAGTTTTTTAGTATTTAAACCAAAAAATGGTACTTTTTCTACTGTTCCATCCTCATGTTTAAAATGTACTCTAAAATCTTGCATAAACTCGTAATGTACAACAGTTTCCGGGGACTTACTTGTAGTTTCCAGGAACTTTTGTAATCCCTCTCTTGTGACATTATCTACACAAGGAGTTCCCAAAACATAGAGTTTTTCTAGATCTAATTTTTTTTCTACTGCTCGTAGTGCTTGAATCTGACAACCAACGCCTATTGCTAATATTTTTTTCATCCCAGATTTTTCAATTTTTTCTAACACTGAAAGATTAGGAGAAAGAGTCGGCTTATTAACTTTTGCTGCCAATACTTCCTCTGGTGTACGGGCAATAACTGGCATCGGTTGAAAGCGGTCTTCTTTGGTATTTTGTACACAGACTACACCTTCAACAATACCTTGGTTGAGCATTTCACAGGCGATCGTGCTCACAATACCAGTCCATTGTGCCCCTTCAATAGGTTGTTTTTTGCGAGATGCTATCATATCTTGATAGACACCAAAATAGGTTTCATTTTCATCCTCCAGGTTACGAATACGTCCATGAGTTTGCATCTCCAGGTTTTCAAATTGTTGATTAAGAAATGCACAAGCTTCCTTGACATAATGAATATAATATGTATCGCACAGACCGCATTCGCTACAGAGTTCTTTAGCAGGGCGACGGGCACCTGGTCTAAGAGCTTTAGCTTTTTTGTGTTTAGGTGTATTTGGAGTTGATATAGTCATTTCAGTTAATAGTTATCAGTTATCAATTATTAGTTATCTCAATAATAGAGAGGCAAAATTAGCAACTTTTATCTAAGATACCGCATTAGACTGAATATAATATAAACTCGGTTTTATATTTTTGTATCTAATATAAAGAAAGGAAAAAGTATAAACCAGGAGAGAAAAAACCTGTTAACTCCTTCCCTACAAAAACAATTTATTACTCAAGCTAAAAAACTGAAGAGGTGAGAGCCGCTGTCATAAGTTTCCGCTATACTATACAGCGATCTTTAAATGTTCTATTATCCAAGCTCATCAAAATTTCTTGATCATGAAAAAAAGTCGCGCGAGTTTCTGGTAAAAGTAGAGGAAAAGTTAGAATACACATAAAAATTACAGGGTTTTTATTACCAGTGAGAAATTGTTCTTTGGCAAGAGGTTCAGAGATTAAATAAAGTACTCAGTTTTGTCTCTAATTAAATTGGCAAACTGGTAAGATTATATTTGCTTGCTTTCCCAAAAAAATTAGAGAGGCAAAGGGTTAGAAGGTTTGTGCGCAAATTGTTGACTTCAGGGGTTACGGTATGCGCTCGCTTCAACAAGCTTAAAAAAATTAAAAATAGTGGTTTAGTTGCTAAATTTGTTGCTTGATATTTTGTGAAATGTCTAACAGATGAAAATTAAAAAATGGATTTCACTGCTATAAGGTTTTAGGTAACTTAGGTAATGCTTCTGAAACTGTGGTAAAAACTATTTTAGGTTTGCTTGAAAATAACGAGCACAATTTGGTAGTGCATCATAATGTTGTAAAAGCTTTGAGTAAATTAGGCAATGCTTCCGAAGCTTTGGTATAAGTACTGTTAAACTTAGTTGAAGATAATAATTCGGCTGTATCTCTGTTTTCAAGGTGTTAGAAAAGCTAGACAATAATTTAGAAACTGAATAAGAGTTACGGAAAAACTCTGTATGTTAGGGGTGTTTTTCTGCACGATGTAAGTCAAAGATACTGATAATGGAAGACAATTATGGCAGAAATTCAGGAGTTAAGCGACAAGGAACAAATGAGTTGATGAATTATTGGTTAAACAGCTCCTGTTATAGCGCCGAATTTTATTAAAAGTAGATGGTTATTCAAAGATGAGTCAAGAGACTCAAGAAAAAATTAATCCTGACCCAAAATAGTTTCTAGTAAATGCTTTAATTATGACTTCTAGAATAGAAGAAAAATCTCGGGGTATTGATATCAAAATTATAACTTTATAGCCATTAAAGAAAAGGAGTCAAGGTTAAGTTTCTCACAGTAATTTCAGGTTACCAAAATCCCAAAATAATTTTCCTTGATAATTAATTAAAAAATCTATCTTTTTGCCAATATATTAGACATTAAATCTAGTATTTTTTTTTACAAAGATTAAAAATGATTGACTATTTGCCTTATAAATTAGTTCATAAAAATTTTATTAATAAATGATTATTACCCCGGTTTAATTGAAGAGATAAAATCCTGAATAATCAAATTAGCTTGTTTTTAGAAATAGAATTTAATGTGGATATTTTGGATTAAATGGTATTTGTAAATTTCTGATTAGTCTAGACCCAGAAAAACTATTTCTTAAATATCCAGTTTTTGCTATTGTAGAAGCTAAAAAAGAAAACTTAAACGGTGGTTCAGGAAAATATCTAGCAGAAATGATTGCAGGGAAAATATTTGAACGACAACAAGAAAATTATATTTTCCTAATTTACTAGGTCGTAAAAACTAGAAATATTTATAAATTTTTAAACTTAAAAAATGCATGATTTTAAATTAATTTAACTGAAGATTTTATTGACATTTAGATATAAATAAAATTTTAGATATTTTATTACTGGAAATTAGTAGTAATTTGCCAAAGCAATTGACTTCTGAGTAAAATAATTCTGTTGAAAATCATACAATGGTTAGGAGTTAATGGCCATTTTGCTTCCCAACATATTTGCGAAGCATTCCGAAGGAAAGTGCCCCGACAATATGGACTTTTATCTTTAATACTGAATAATACCGATGGGATAGGATATAATATTGGGTACTTCCGTAGTATTGGCGATCGCTCTAGCCCAGAAAATAATATCACCACTTTTTCGACACAAGATTCTTCTTTTGTCCAATCAACAAAAATTGTTAACTAGGAACTCTTTCAAAATCTCTTATATTCCGAATTAGACCAATTATCATGCATTGATGCTATGGTTCAATGCTGTTTAGTTAAAATTTTTTTTGCAGTTCTGTAACCTCACAAGTTTATCTAATGGTTCCATACTTTGTGAGTTTTAGTCTTATATAAACTGTATTATGCTATACTTATGCAACACTTCAGTTATTAAATAATTAATATAAATAGAATATAAATAGCATAACTTTTTTTGTATAATTAATGCTCTCGAATTGTGTTAATTTTATAAATGTTATACGGAGGTTGTATGAAATATCTCTACTTTACCGATGTTCCATGTAATGTCTCTACTACTCCAACCTTGGAGTTGTATATAATCAGATTATATAGTATATGTTTATCATTCTATAATTACTTAAATATCCCTTACTTTTCTGCTCGTAATTTCCAACTATATAATAATTATTTAACGGAATTTTATATGAGGAGTAGATATCTTACTAAAGGTGCTAAGTAGATTTTTTTTTGATAAATGATTAGAGTATAATTATAATTTTAATCATAATAATTATAGTGATAGATATAGTTTATCACTAAATTTATAAAGTTAAATAATGGCTCTAAATCATGTTATTATTTTTGTTAAAATTTTAAAACAATCTAGAATTTTAAAAATTAATTCCAGTGAATAATAATCCTCGTCAACTAGCTTTTATTATCCTCCAAGAAATATATCGAAAACAAGTTTTTACTGATGTTGCTCTAGATAGACATCTGAAAAAAAATGACTTAATAGATGCTAACCGCAGATTAGTTACAGAATTAGTTTATGGTTGTGTGAGAAGGCAGCGATCGCTTGATGCTATTATCGACCAATTAGCAAAAAAGAAATCTCCCCAACAACACCCATATTTACGGATAATTCTCCATATTGGTTTATATCAATTATCTTATTTAGAACAAATTCCAGAATCAGCAGCAGTTGATACAACAGTTGAGCTAGCTAAACAAAATAAATTTGCTAAATTAGCTGGTTTTGTTAATGGTTTACTCCGAGAATATATTCGGCAGAACTTAACTATAAATCTCCCAGAAAATCCTGTTCAAAAATTAGGAATATCTTATAGTTTTCCTAACTGGATAGTTAAATATTGGATAGAAGAATTAGGTTTAACTGAAGCTGAAAAATTATGCTATTGGTTCAATCTATCCCCTAGTATTGATTTAAGAATTAATCCACTCAAAACTTCTGTTGAAGAAGTAGAAATAGCTATGAAAAATATAGGTATTTCTGTTAGTAGAATTTTGCAAGTTCCCCAAGCTTTAAGATTAAATGGGGCAGTGGGGCAAATTCAAAAATTACCTGGTTATAATGAAGGTTGGTGGTCAATTCAAGATAGTAGCGCTCAGTTAGTTTGTTATTTATTAAATCCTCAACCAGGAGAAATAATAATTGATGCTTGTGCTGCACCTGGAGGTAAGACAACTCATATAGGGGAATTAATGGGAGATAATGGTAAAATTTTTGCTATTGATATGACTGCTTCTAGGTTGAAAAAATTAGAATCAAATACTGAAAGGCTACAGTTAAAATCTATCTCTATTTCTAGAGGTGATAGTCGAAATTTAACTGAGTTTATTAATCAAGCTGACCGGGTTTTATTAGATGTACCTTGTTCTGGTTTAGGTACTTTACATCGTAGGGCAGATGCACGGTGGAGAAAAACTTTAGAGAATATTGGAGAATTGGCTAAACTTCAGGGTGAGTTGCTAGAAAATGCTGCTAAATGGGTGAAGCCTGGGGGTGTCTTAGTATATGCTACTTGCACAATTTATCCCTTAGAAAATGAGGGAGTTATTGAGAAATTTTTAACTAATAATTATGAGTGGGAAATTGAAGCACCAACTGTAGATTTTATGGTTTCACCTTGTAGGGAAGGATGGATAAAAATTTGGCCTCATAGAGAACAAATGGATGGATTTTTTATGGTTAAATTAAGACGCAAGGTTATTTAGCATTTCTCTGTTTAACTAGCTAAATTTACGATTCATCTAAATATTTCTCAAAATCTATGGTTTATAAATATATTTATTAATATTAAAATAAAAAGTGAATATATTTAGTCAAAAAATTTTTTTATGGTTTACCTCCCTAGTTAGAAAAAAATCCCAGAACAAGATTGATATGGGATAAAATAACCTAGCTATATTAACGTTAAATCAAGTAGGTATGAAACCATTATTAATAAATGGTATATCTTTGAAATCTATCAATCAGTACTAGAACAAAGTTAGAGGCATTTTTTAAGCTCTTCTCAAAGAAAAGAAATCAGGTCAAAGGCTGAAAAAAAATTCTAATAAAAGAGAATTTCAAGTCAATAATTATCTCAGATATTGAATCTAGTTTGATTCTTAATAATCAAATCACTAACTTTTAGAGGATATTCTGATAATTGGCAAAAATTAGGAGTGTAAACAGGATATTAATTTAGGAAAAAAGAAGAATCAAAATATTTTTTAGATAGTCTATGCTAAGTTAATATAAATCTTATATTGTCTAGTAAAAATGGTAATAATTAAGGTAATTTTTAGCGGATAATCTTATACCTAAAAATTAATTTTTATGGATATTGATGCAATTATTGTAAACAAAAATTGTGAGAAAAATTAGTCAACTTTTAGTGAAAAAAGGGTGAAATGGGGTTGGTATCAGATAGGATGTGGAAGATTGATTAATGCTGATGTTAATGGTTCTTTTCTCCTGGTGATGATAGCAACAATCCTAAATACCTTTTACTATAGGAGTTAGGGTGTTGTAATTAACCTATCTACGGGTAACGCCAACAAAATAAAACTATGGCATGTTTGACTATATTTTTATAACTATAAGGTGACAAGAAATAGAGAATAAGTCACAGAATAATGTCCTAGTATATTTGTATAGTCTTATAAATTAGGAACAATAAACCCCGGGGGCAAGAAGCTGCTATTGCCATGCCTCATAACAACAATAATGGATCATCGGTACTGTGTAAGTCTTAATATTTTTTTGCTACAAAATTGATGTTTTTTGTATAAATAAAGACTTTTTTAAATTTATTTTTTGGTAAAATATTTTAGTGAGCTTATTAAATATCTTAAAGACTCTATAAATAATGCAGCTATCACCCCAAGAAAAAGACAAATTAATGATTTTTACTGCTGCTCTACTTGCAGAAAAACGAAAGGAAAAAGGGATTAAATTAAACTATCCTGAAGCAGTAGCGTATATTTCTGCGGCTATATTAGAAGGTGCTAGAGAAGGAAAAACAGTAGCTGAATTGATGAGTTACGGCAGAACGGTTTTAAACCAGAATGAAGTAATGGAAGGGATATCAGAAATGATTGAAGAAGTGCAGGTAGAAGCTACCTTCCCAGATGGTACTAAATTAGTGACAGTGCACAATCCTATTATAATAAAAGAAAATGATTTGGCTGAATAAATATATGATACCCTAATATAGGAGTCAGGTAGAGGAGCGATCGCTCAAGAGAAGTAAAAAGTTCAGAATTTAGCAGGCAGAAAAGGAACAGAAAAGATATTTTTTTCCTAATTTAAGTAGGGATATAAATTCTATCTAATTCGTAAAGTAAATGGGCTACTTGAAGGCATGATAAAGGAGTTGGAGATCAGAAAAAAAAGGAGGTGGAGCTATCTTTTTAAGAAGCCTAGTGATTTGAGAAATAATTGATAATTGCTAGAGAAATAGCTATAATTTAGAATCCTATTTGAGCTTAAAACCTAGATTTGCAGGAATTTTTAACCTAAAATCACAAACATAATTGACATCCTCCCGACATTAAATCAGGATTTTTTAGTTAGTGATAAAAAATGAAAATGAGGTCTCGGGTATACCCTCGGATAGGGAATGAAAAAAAATCAACTTCGGTCTTTTAAGCATGGAGCTTCAACGGTCGGTACAGATAATTAATAACTGATAATTGAAATTACAATGATCCCAGGAGAAATAATTACTCAAATAGGTGAAATTGAATTGAATTCCGGGCGTTCAACAATTCAGGTAATAGTAGCTAATACAGGCGATCGCCCGATTCAAATTGGTTCTCATTTTCATTTTTATGAAGTCAACTCGGCCTTAGAGTTTGAGCGTGAACCTACTAAAGGAATGCGTTTAAATATTCCAGCGGGTACAGCAGTTAGGTTTGAACCAGGAGATGAAAAAGAAGTCGAGTTAGTGGCGATCGCAGGTAGTCGAGAAATATACGGTTTTAACTCTTTAGTTAATCAAAAATTAGAATAAAAAAAAGAAGATTTTTAGGGTCAAAAAATAAGGTCTCAAGCCTTCCGTCTAAAAGGAATAAAAAAAAGAAAATACTGATAATTGATAACTGAAATGACAACAGCAGCTAGGTTAGGAATTGGTGGTCCTGTAGGTAGTGGCAAAACTGCCTTGCTAGAATGCATTGTTCCCCTTTTAACCAACCAAGGTATTGAAGTAGCCATAGTAACTAACGACCTACTTACTACTGAAGACGCAGAGCGACTCAAAAGTGGAGGCATCTTACCTCGGGATCGAATTATTGGAGTGGAAACAGGTAGTTGTCCTCATACAGCTATCAGAGAAGACCCAACCATGAATATTTTAGCAGTACAAGACTTGGAACAATTATTTCCTAATCTGAATCTGATAATGATAGAAAGTGGGGGAGATAATCTTGCTTCTACCTTTAGTTACGACTTAGTAGATGCCTATATTTTTGTGATAGATGTAGGGGCAGGAGATGATATTCCTCGTAAAAAAGGACCTGGTTTTATGCAAGCTGACTTAGTAGTAATTAACAAAATTGATCTAGCTCCTTATGTCAATGCTAATTTAAATTTAATTCGTAAAGAAGCATCAGTATATCGTCAAAGTAAACCGATTGCTTATACCAATTGTAAAACCGGAGTTGGATTGAATGAGGTAGTTAATTTTATTCTAGAGAGAGTTTTATTTCGCACTGCTTTGTCAGTAAAGAATTTGGAAAAGTGATGAGCACAAACAATTTGGATATCAAACTAAATTGCAATAGTTCTGGTCAAACTATAGTAACTCATCAGTATACGACTCATCCTTTGCGTTTATCTGGTGTATTTCGTTTGGATACTACTGATCCGCGTACTGCTTACTTGTACCTTATTAATACATCACCCGGGTTATTAGCTGGAGATAACTTGAGTTTATCTTTACAGCTAGAAAAGGGAACGAGTGTTTATCTTACTGACCAAGCTGCTATTAAAGTTCATGCTATGCCAATGACAACTACTAAAGCAAATACAAATATAAAAATTAAAGTCGAAGCAGGAGCAAGATTAGAATTAGTAGCAGAACCTATAATCTTATTTGCAGATGCAGCATTAGAACAAACTACTTATATTCAACTTCATTCTAGGGCAGAACTTTTTTGGAGCGAGATTATTCTTCCTGGGAGACTAGCTAGAGGAGAGTGGTACGAATTTCGCTACTATTTGAGTCAGTTAGAGATAACCTCGATGACAGAAGAAATATGTTTTAGGGATGCTATTCACTTAGAAGGAAAGCAGAATATATTCAAGCACAGGGATCTATTTGCTGCAAAACCTGTACTTGCTAATTTAATTGTAGTTCAACCACATAGCGATCTTGAAGTACTTAGTCAAAAGCTTGAAAATCTTGAAGCAGCTAATTGTCCTGATCTGCTTTTAGGTAGCTCTATATTACCAAACAATAAAGGTTTATTGCTTCGTGCTTTAGCCAGTAAAACTCCACAAATAAAAAAGTATATTAAATATGCTTTAAATTGTGTTCGTAATTTAACGAACCGCTCTAGTTTGCCCTATATTTCTAAATGAATTGAATGCTCGATCAAACCAGAGAAATAGCACAAACTTATTTAGGTAATTTGACAAAAGATGCAAACCTAGCCCAAAGGGTAAAAACAGCCCACACACTCTCTAATTGTTTAGAGACATATCTGAGTCAAACCGATAGTTCCAAAGGAAGAATTCTCGCTGAATCAACTTCTGGAATAATTGTAGGTATTATTAAAAGTAGAGATTGGTCGATATGCGAAGGAGATGTATTTATTACCAAATCTGGTAAGCTATTATTAATTCATCTACAGGAGCAAAAATTGATGGTATTGAGTTTCACCGCACCTGTAGAAAACCACGCCATACAACTGGTTCATCTAGGTCATGTTTTGGGTAATCATCACTGGCCAATAATTATTAAAAAAAATAGAATCTATATTCAGTTAATAGTAGACCCAGGAATAATTGAAGCTACTATTGCTAAATTTCAAATTCCTGGTTTGAAAATAGATTATGAATTGCGATCTCCCCAAGAACATTTCCAATTTTCCCAGCATAGTCATCATAGCTAATGATTAATTCTGACATATCCGAACAACTTGCCTTAATGCAGTTATCTGATTCTTTTTTTCCAACTGGTTCTTTTACTTTTTCTCACGGACTAGAGACCTTGGTTCAAACTGGAAAAATTCAGTCGCAGCCAGAAATTTTGTATTTCTTGCAGATATTATTACGGAACAAAGTTGGAGTTAGTGATGTGGTAGCATTAATTCACAGTTATCGTGGTTGTAAGAACGGAGATATAGAAGCAGTGAGAGTTGCAGATAGGATGTTATTTGTTCAAACAGCGATCGCTAAAAATAGAGAAACTCAGCGTCAAAGTGGACGAGCTTTACTAATGGTAGCTAGTTCTACTTGGCAAGATGAACGATTAAAAACTCTTAATATAGATGCTGTTAGCGGGAATATACACTGTTTACACCCAGTTATTTTTGGTGCAGTTACTTCGGTAGTAGGTTTAGACGAACGAAACGCAGTGTTAGCTTTTTTGCATGGTTTAGTGACTAATATATTGGGGGCAGCTATTCGTTTAGGTATTTTAGGACATATACAAGCACAGCAAATTTTACTCCAATTAGTACCAGACATTGAAGCGGTTTGGTCAACTGCTGTATCAATGAATCTAGAGCAAATGTGGTCTTGTACTCCTTTTATTGATATTGCTCAAATGCAACATCCTAAATTGGCTCATAAATTATTTGCTAATTAAGGCATGAAAATTAAATAAGATCCAAAAATAAACATAGTAATGATAGGCTAATTGTTATAAATTCCTTTAAGCAAACTAATTCTCCTTTAGCTTGAGTTATAAATTGCGTATATTTTATCTATAGAAATAGGTTTCTTTTGACCGCCAACATATAGTTGATTGCAATATACTAAACTTTAATTCCAAATATATCTGCAACAACCAAATAGCTAATTGAATTTAGTTATTTGAATATGACTAGGATATACACCATATTTATATCTAGCTTTTAATTTAGTGTCTTTGCATAAGCCCTCAAAAATTATTAGGACAAAAACATTGACACCCATAGTAAAATAGTGTACTTAAATTAGGCATCGTTTATAAATAGTCTACTTCCTTTAATGTCCCTGTTTTAATAAATGTTAACTTTTCACCAAATGCCTTGGCGTCGTAAGTCCTGATCATCAAGATTTATAATTGTACAGCTAATTGAAACTTCCATTTTTAACAAAAAGTACTTTTTTTCAACCAAATTCAACAATAAATATCTTTATTGAACAAGCATTTAATAGTAATCTTTGATCATGGAAACATTTTTTATTTAATTAAAACTTTATCAAGTAGGAATTCAAGTTATGAGTTATCGTATGAATAGACGGACCTATGCCGAGACCTTTGGTCCAACAGTAGGCGATCGCGTTCGTTTGGCAGATACAGAATTATTTATTCAAGTTGAAAAAGATTACACGACCTATGGTGATGAAGTCAAGTTTGGTGGTGGTAAAGTAATTCGTGATGGCATGGGACAATCTCCCATATCCCGTGAAGGTGGTGCGGTAGATTTAGTAATTACCAATGCCCTAATTTTAGATTGGTGGGGTGTGGTCAAAGCGGATATTGGAATTAAAGACGGCAAAATTCATAAAATAGGTAAAGCAGGTAATCCTTATATTCAAGATCGGGTAGATATTATCATTGGTCCATCTACTGAAATAATTGCCGGAGAAGGACATATTATCACGGCCGGGGGAATAGATAGTCATATTCACTTTATTTGCCCTCAACAAATAGAAATAGCGATCGCTTCTGGGATAACAACAATGATAGGAGGTGGCACAGGTCCGGCCACGGGTACTAATGCTACAACCTGTACTCCTGGTCAGTGGAATATTTGGATGATGCTGCAAGCTGCCGATGCTTTTCCAATGAATTTGGGTTTTTTGGGAAAGGGAAATAGTGCCAAACCAGAAGGGTTAATAGAACAAATTAAAGCTGGAGCCATGGGTTTAAAACTTCATGAAGACTGGGGAACAACTCCTGCCGCCATAGATACTTGTTTAAGTGTTGCCGATGAATATGACGTACAAGTAGCTATCCATACAGATACCCTTAATGAAGCAGGTTTTGTTGAAAATACGATCGCTGCCTTTAAAGATCGAGTAATTCATACCTATCATACTGAAGGTGCGGGAGGTGGACATGCACCAGACATTATTAAAGTTTGTGCCCTCAAAAACGTATTACCTTCTTCAACTAATCCGACTCGTCCTTTTACAGTCAATACTTTAGAAGAACATCTTGATATGTTAATGGTGTGTCACCACCTTGATAAAAACATTCCTGAAGATGTAGCTTTTGCTGAATCTAGAATACGTAAAGAAACTATTGCTGCAGAAGATATTCTGCATGATTTAGGAGCATTTAGCGCTATTGCGTCTGATTCTCAAGCAATGGGTAGAGTGGGAGAAGTTATTATTCGTACTTGGCAAACTGCTCACAAAATGAAAGTACAAAGAGGTATTTTAGCTTCTGAGAAAAAGGAAGTAGCAGATAATTTTCGTGCTAAACGCTACATTGCTAAATATACTATAAATCCGGCAATTATGCACGGTATTGCTGATTATGTTGGTTCTATTGAAGCCGGTAAACTAGCGGATATTTGCCTTTGGAAACCTGCTATGTTTGGGGTCAAGCCCGAAATAGTTATTAAAGGTGGTGCGATCGCTTGGGCACAAATGGGGGACCCCAATGCTAGTATTCCGACACCCCAACCTGTATATATGCGTCCCATGTTTGGTAGCTTTGGTGGTGCAACTTCCAGTACTTCTTTAACTTTCGTCTCTCAAGAGGCATTAGACGCTGAGATACCTAAAAAAATCAATTTAAAAACCCCTGCTGTAGCTGTGAGTAATACACGAAATATTAGCAAGGCAGACATGAAACTAAATGAAGCTACACCTAAAATAGAAGTAAACCCTGAAACTTATGAAGTGAGAGCAGATGGTGAACTATTAACTTGTGAACCTGCCTATGTTTTACCAATGACCCAACGTTATTTTTTATTTTAAACAAAACTAATCTTTCTATGATTCAGTAAGTATTTATATTTAAGATCTCCCTGAAAATTTGACTCCTGAGCAGATAGACTTACCCAAACTCCTAGATAATACCCTATTTTTAGGGACAAATCGCGAATTGACCCTACTAGATATAGCGTTGGTGCCTAAGTCCTCATACTAACATTTTGGTAGTTTTTCAATATTTTTGGTGGTTTGCTCAATTACTTATACTCCCACTCCATCGTAGTTTTTGGGGAACTTGATATCCTCAGTAATATAATATTGATATCATTAATATCAGTGGCACAGAAGAAAAATTTTTAGCATTCATAAGGACAGCTATAGTTTTCAGCAAACACATCTTAGATAGTTCTACTTCTAATGTAGCTATCCCAACAACTGTTGCATTTTTTGTACATATTTGAACTAAGTTCAAAGCTTTTGGGGAGATACACTCAGCGATCGCTAATCTAATCTAACCTAATTTTCTCTTTAATATTATCCTATTTTTTGATGATAAATTTTTCATTTTTATCCACCCTTCCTATATAAGTTAAATTTTTTTTCTATAGTTGATTAAAGATAGATATATTATTACCATATCCCAAATCAATTAACACCAAAAAAAGTATTTAATAATTAGAACAAATAATTAGAACAACTTGTTTATTACAGGAGATAATCAAAATATTAAATTCGGTAATTTTGAGAGGACTAAGCCAAAGTCTTGATTAATAACTCAAACTTATTTATGTTGTTAAACAACTTAAACCATTAAACCAGAACCTAAAGTTTGATAAGTTCCTATAAACCTATTCTTAGATAAGAGATAGACCCATGGAAACAAATAGAACAGAACCTAAGTTTTAGCAAATTACTGAAAGCTAATTTTAAAAACGGAGAGGGGGGGATTCGAACCCCCGTATGAGTCACCCCATAACAGCATTTCCAGTGCTGCGCCTTAAACCACTCGGCCACCTCTCCAGAAAACAATATTATATAATCTTTAATTTAACCGCAATTACACTATAATAGCAGAAACAACTTAAATTTAGCAACCCCCTGAAAGAAAAAAATTTTCTCTAGGATTTTGGACCAATATCAAATAAGATTAACAGTAGCAATATGCACTAATACCAATTAACCTTAAAGATGTCACAAATAGTTTCAAACATAAGATGTGAAAGAATTTCCTAAAATTACTGAGTGGGTCAAAGTTTTGAATATTGAAAATCTTAATCCATAAATACATGAATTTCACCCTTGGGGAAGGTAAGGGGGGAGGCGACTTTTGACTTCTGTAAAACAGTTAATTGTCTTTGAAATTGGAATAAGCTAAAAAACTTTTTTAATAAACTTTTGCCTTCCGAGTATAAGTATATAAGCTACCTTTTAGTCATATCATCAATAACTAAAGTCAAGCATCCTGAGAAATAACCATAAAATCTAAAAACGTTATGTCCTCTTATCACCAGATTCACATACACGATCGCCAAAATAATAACAATTATAGACTCCAAGTTCCCGAAGATCGCTACATTCTTCACAGCGCTGAGAACCAAGGAGTAGAATTACCATTTTCCTGCCGTAATGGCGCTTGTACTACTTGTGCAGTTAGAGTCATCTCGGGCCTTGTCTATCAACCTGAAGCAATGGGGCTATCCCTAGAGCTACAAAAACAAGGTTATGCCCTTTTATGTGTTAGTTATGCTCGTTCTGACCTATTCGTAGAAACACAGGATGAAGATGAAGTGTATGAACTACAATTTGGTCGCTACTTTGGTAAAGGAAAGATGCGAATTGGACTGCCATTGGATGAAGACTAGAATAATTTATCTACTTATGGCCTCCATATTTTTAGTTAGTTGTCAAAACCATTACTTTAACTCAGACAAAATGACTAGAGTAGAAAGGGTGGTTAGTGGCCAAACTATAGAAATAGCTGACCGTTCCGTGGCTGTACCTGTACTAGAACCAATTCGCCTAATTGGTATTCAAGCGCCAGATATTAGACAAAAACCTTGGGGACAAGAAGCAAAAATTCAACTAGAAAAATTAACTTTGGGGCAAGAAGTATTCTTAGAATTTGATGTTGAGGAGAAAGATAGATTCGATAACCTACTAGCTTATGTTTGGCTAGAAAAAAAACTAATCAATGAATTTTTGGTAAAAGAAGGTTGGGCTTTAGCAAAGCCAGATTTTCCTAATACTAAGTACATGGAACGTCTAATTCATGCTCAAGAAAGAGCTAGAATTATGGGACTAGGTATTTGGAACCCAGACCAACCAATGCGTCAAACTCCTGCACAATTTCGTAGACAAAATCTTGATAAAAAAAGATAGTAGATTTTAGTTAGAATTCTCCAGTCGTTTTTAGGCGCGGTGAGAATTCTATTAAGCTCAAACTCAGGGAAGTTTAAAACTGCAAAAGCAACTCTTTTCAGACGGTGAGCGTGAAACCTTGACCCTAGTCAAATCCCTTGTCTACCTATCATATCAGTTTTTTTGTCTCGGACTAAATATAGGTGGTTAACTAATTAAAATAACATATGTATCCAAAAAAAACAACTAAAAAGTTGCGGCCTTGTGGAAAAGGCTTTAAAACTAACTTTTAGATCAGCTTATCTGATATAAAATACTACAGGTTATAGGTAAATTATTAGTTTTTCGTCTTAATATTAATCAAGTTAATTATTTTTTATGAGTATAGAGGAATTAGAATTTTTCTTGGATATTGCGACTGAAGCTGCTCTTGCTGGTGGTGCAGAGTTAATATCTTACTGGGGTAATCTCCAAAATATTCAAGAAAAAGGTAGTCCAGGAAATTTGGTAACTGAAGCAGACAAAGCAGCAGAAGAGGTGATCATTAAAGTTTTACAACGACATTTGCCAGAGCATGGCATTTTGAGCGAAGAAGCAGGAGAGTTGGGAAGTAGAAAAAGTAGATATCTATGGGCAATAGACCCTTTGGACGGTACTACTAATTTTGCTCACCAATATCCTTTTTCAGCTTCTTCGGTAGGATTATTAATTGATGGAGTCCCACAGGTGGGAGTAGTATTTAATCCAATTCTAGAAGAATTGTTTCGTGCTGCTAAAGGGTTGGGGGCAACTCGCAACCGAAAGCCAATTTCTGTTTCTAAAACTACTACTTTACAAAAAAGTTTAGTAATTACCGGTTTTGCTTATGACCGTCGGGAAACAACAGATAATAACTATAAAGAGTTTTGCCAAATGTGTCATTTAACTCAAGGAGTAAGACGTTCCGGATGTGCTTCTTATGATTTATCTTCTATTGCTTGTGGTCGTGCAGATGGTTATTGGGAAAGAGGTTTGTCTCCTTGGGATATAGCTGCTGGTATAGTGGTTTTAGAAGAAGCAGGAGGAAAAGTGACGGCTTACAATAGTAGTCCTTTCGATATCAAGTCGGGCAAAATTTTAGCTACTAATGGCAAAATTCACGATTTGATGAGTAAAGCTTTGATTGAAACTCCACCTTTAGCTCATTGGAATACGGAATACTAGTGGTTGTAAATTATAATGGTAATCTATTTTCATGATTTGGGTCTAACTAACAATTCATTTCACAGAAAATTTGCATACCAGCAGGAAAATAGGGCTTGTACATTCAGTCATGGATGACTTCTGACTTCTGAGGTAGGGAATGGCAGTGGGAGCGTCTTACTTCTATAGACATCTAAAAAAAATACTGATTGATTTGGGAATGGCGGCGCAAGGGTTTCATCACCGTTTTTGGATGTGTTTCATGTTTGGTATTGTTGATTCACATCTATACATTACACAAGTATAATTACCGTATACTACAGCTATTTTCAGAAATATAGAACATATCCTTAATATCAAATCCGGTTGAAGAGTTATTCTCTAGTTGGAGGTAGGGGGTAGGGTAAATTGAAGTAATTATAGAATTCTAAATATATACTATATAACTAGATTCTATATAAGAAGAAAAATCCTTGTAGGAATGTTTCATAGAACTTCTGTATTTTTGTCTACTAATTATGAACAATACTATAAATTACATTTAATAGAAATTTGAGGAGTATTTATAATGTTTATTTTTTCACAGGGATTATTTAAATTTGATTTTACAGACCATCATGCAATTTTAGGAGTTTCTCTGGATGCGGAGTTTGATGAGATTCGGAAAAGATATATGTGGCTGGCACGTCGTTTACACCCTGATACCTGTCCTTTTGAAAAGGATATAGATAAGGAATTGGCTAATGAGTTATTATCTAAATTTGTGAGTCCAGCTTATAATAAATTTTCTAAGAAAAAGGAGCGCGCTGAACTTTTTGTCGTCCTTAAGGAATTAAGGAATAATATTACTTATAACCGTAGTCAGATTGAACTGAAAACTGATATAGCTAAACAAATTGCTCACGGGGGAAATTACAAAAAAACATATAAATTAGCTATTCAAGAATTGAGCGATCGCCAGTATCAATATTTAGATAAAACTTTAGAAATTACAGGAGAAATTAGTGAGCTAAACTTAGCTTATCTTCTACGTAAACAAACTCAAAATCAAGATTATGTAATGCCACAGCGACCACCAACACAACCACCTAAAGATAACAATAAATCTACAACTATAAAACCAAAGGCTCAAAATTCTTTGGTAGATCAAGCTTGCCGTCGTGCAGAAACTTTCATTTCTACGAAAAATTATGCTCAAGCAATTTTGGAGTTGAAAGGTACTCTAAAAACAGATCCAAATGATAGTCGTTATCATGCTTTATTAGGATTTTGCTATTTACACCAAAATCAAAATACAATGGCAAAAATTGAAATTAAAAAAGCTCTATCATTAAACCCTAAAGATCCAAAAGCATTAGAGGTACAAAAAATATTGGAACAAGCTAAATCTAGTAATAATGATAGGAAAAAAACAGGTAAAGTAGCAAGTAAAACTAAACAGAAAGTAAATAAAACTGAGGTAGCAAGTAAAACTAAACAGAAAGTAAATAAAACTGAGCAAGCGGGTGGTTTATTTGGAGCTCTTTTTGGCAGGAATAAAAAGTAAGGAATAAAAATGTTTTTAAAGGTTATAGGCTAAGAGCACAGATACCTCATTCCTACCTAATAACTCTAGCTCTTAATTCCTATGACCAGGGGACGACTTTATGCAAAATCCCTACTTACTCTCTGCTCTAAAGAAAAAAATATCTGAGGTTAAAAATGGCAAAAGCAGATAAAATTAATTATAGTTGTCCGAGTGGTTTTCCCGAATTTCTACCTGGTGAAAAACGATTGGAAAGTTATTTAATGGATACAATTCGTCAGGTGTTTGAACGCTACGGATTTACACCTATTGAAACTCCAGCAGTAGAACGTTTAGAAGTACTACAAGCTAAAGGAAATCAAGGGGATAATATTGTTTATGGTTTATCTCCAATTTTACCTCCAAATCGTCAGGCAGAAAAAGACCAAGCAGGAGATAGTGGTTCAGAAGAAAGGGGGTTAAAATTTGACCAAACTGTTCCTTTAGCTGCTTATATTGCTCGGCATTTAAATGCTTTAAATTTTCCTTTTGCTCGTTATCAAATGGATGTGGTTTTTCGAGGTGAGCGGGCAAAAGATGGTCGTTTTCGACAGTTCAGACAATGCGATATTGATGTTGTAGGTAGAGGAAAATTAAGTTTATTATATGATGCACAAATTCCAGCTATTATTGCTGAAATATTTGAAGCTATTAAAATTGGAGATTTTCTAATAAGGATTAATAATCGTAAGGTTTTGACTGGTTTTTTTGCATCTGTGGGTGTGTTAGTAGAGAATATTGTTTCCTGTATTCGGATTGTTGATACTGTGGAAAAAGTGGGAGAAGTCAAGGTAAAAAAAGCTTTGAAAGAAATTGGTTTATCTGAAGATCAAGTAGAAAAAGTTTGGGATTTTACTAATATTAAGGGTACCGTTGATGATGTTTTAGATAAGTTGAAAAGTATGACAAAAACTGTGGAAAATTCTGAGGTTTTAAGTCAGGGAATTTATGAGTTAGAAACAGTAATTTCTGGGGTCAGAAATTTGGGAGTTTCAGACCAACGTTTTTGTATTGATCTATCAATAGCTAGGGGATTAGATTATTATACAGGTACAGTTTATGAAACGACTTTAATAGGGCATGAAGCTTTAGGAAGTATTTGTTCTGGGGGTAGATATGAAGAATTAGTTGGAACGTTTATTGGGGAAAAAATGCCTGGGGTTGGTATTTCTATTGGTTTAACTAGATTAATGAGTCGTTTATTAAAGGCGGGTATTCTGGAATCTTTTGCTCCTACTCCAGCAACAGTTATGGTTGTGAATATGCAGGAAAGTTTGATGGCTACTTATTTGGATGTTTCCCAAAAATTGCGTCGTAGTGGGATGAATGTTATAACAAGTTTTGATGGTCGTGGAGTTGGAAAACAATTACAACAAGCTGATAAGCAGAAAATTCCTTTTTGCATTATTATTGGCTCTGAGGAAGCAGCAGCTAATATGTGTAGTTTAAAAGATTTAAGAACTGGAGAACAAATGAAAGTGCCTATAGGGAGTTTAGCAGATGTATTAAAACAAAGACTGAGTAATATCATCTCTGGTTGAATATTTATAATTAAGTTTTGTAGTAGGGCTTTAGCTTTATTTTTCTTAGGGCTAAGACTCTACTATAAACAATTTTTTTTTGACCACTTACTATTTGGGAATGATGTATCAACTTAATGAAACAGCGTTCCCGGTAGTGTTGTGTAGCAATATGGCTCTTAAACAGGTTTCACTACTTGAAGTTAATTATGTCTCTAGGAGCAGGTGTTAATAGAATTTTAGAAGATCCACATTTACCAGATAATATCTCTATTGTGCGTTTGGTCTGTGAAAGCAAAAGGTTGCAAATGGTAGAGTATGTGACTATGGCTGTTTTGATTTTTCAAGGGCGGTTGCTTGAATATCAAGTATTACAGACATCACAATGTTGGAAATATTTATCTGTACAAGATGCTACTTCATTGACTGTGGGGGTTTTGGTCTTGGGGAACTTTGGCTTGATGGTTGCCAAAAAACTAAAATTGATGGGTTTTCCTGTTCATGGCTGGAGTAGAACTCCTAAAGCATTTGTAGGAGTGGAGTGCTTTCACGGGAAGGAACAGTTTAAGTTTTCTTAGAATAATGTCAGGCGATCGCCTGTTTGTTACTAGTCACGCTACAAACTTAAGGTATTCTTTGCCATAAATTTTTTTCGGCTTTGCCTCCAGGAGCTTATTTAATTAATTAATGTTCCGCGAGGCAAGCACTTGGTAGAATCAGATTTATTCGCTGCATTAAATTCTGGTCAAATTGCTAGTGCCTGTCTGGATGTTTTTGATATTGAACCTTTGCCTATAGAATATCCTTAATTGTAGGGCTAGCTCTGGTGGATGTAGTAACATTCTGTAAGGGTAACCCAGGGACAATAAGGCTTTCTTGGGTTTCATTTTGTTCTACAAAGGCCTACATATTTAGGCATATCAGTCGAGTCGGGATATTCTATTGAATATCCCGACAAAGGTTAGCAAGTAAGCATGAATTGTCATTAATTTTTATCAATTTTCTCTGGTGGAAATGTAAGAAAGTTTCCCACCCCACCAATAGTATGATATCTATTACCATGAAATTCAGTTGTATAAGTACTAAATAATATTAAGTTTTGACGTCTGGTGGCATTATCCATTAATTCTTTAATAGTAGTTCTTTGACTTTTAATTAACTTTTCACAACTCTTAATTAAACTTTCTGTATAATCATTCAAAAAGTCTGGCACTTTAGATTCTTTACAAACAGATTCTTTAATCTGAGTTGCCAGTTTATTAGAAGCATAATTAACATATTCATCTCTAGGAGGATTAGTAAATCCCAATACTGTAGCTCCTACTGTTAAAGCGATCGCTCCTGCTTTGCTTATACCCCAAAATAGGGGTGGTTTGGTATAGCCATTGGATTTCTTATCTTGTAACATAATTAGAAACTCCTGATTGTTTTGTATAGCTGATTGTTTTTTATAGTCTGCATAGAAAAAATTATAGGCTAGTTGTCAGCATTCGGCCATAAACTTTTGAAAGAATCAAGCAATTACTAATAAATAGATTAAATACATTTCTACAATAGTTATATTTTTAACTACATCTTAATATAATCTAATTTCCGGAAAAATTTTTAATTGCTAGTATCGCTCTAGGCAAATATCATAGGATATCTATCTTTTCCCTGACAACAGATTTTTTTTGTTGAGGACAAAAAATTTAGTGCTATGGTACTAGTCCTTTATGGTAACGATATACGGGAAAAAGGAATACCACTGCACAGGAGCAAAATGATCCCATTTGTCTGTTGAAGAAACATGGCGGACAATGCATGACTATGGCAATGGACCACTATCTATAATTCTATTAATTACCTCAATTTCTCCGAGTCCCAGGCTTGCTGACCTGCCGACTTGCTGAGTCCCCTACCCCCCCACTTCCCTATTGCCCTATTGCCCTATTGCCCTGTTGCCCTAGTCCATGTTATCTTGACTTTATCCGGTTAATTTCTTGTTTTAAGTCTTGAATTTCACGACGCAAAGCATCTGCTTCATTTTCTGGAGAGTTTACTTCGACCTCAACAGCACCCTCACTAGTAGCACATTTATAGTTACCAGCATGAATTTGACGATATTCAGCAGAATTTGCCCAGTTTTGCAAGTAGCGCAGTCGTTCTACTGGGAAAGGATGGCTCAACATTAGACCCTGACCACCATTGTAAAGCAAAAATTTATAAACTTGATTTAGGCCATCTTGGTCTAGGCTTTGATAATCATCAGACTGACGAATGAACTCTTCTAGGCTACACTCATTTGCATACTTATTACTGACTCCAGCTACTTTCATCATAGTTTGCATAACTAAATTTAGGTCGTCCATGACTAAAAGAGCAGCTCGATCTGCTGATAATTCAGCTTTGCGTCGCCACTCGTAAAAGGCAAAAATTAACCCACTGCTAACTAAATTACCTAAACCAAAAGTTACGTCTGTGATCGCTGAAGCAATACCCATTGCCCAAGTTGCCATCTGATTTAAGATTGGGTGGCCACACTTAATATGTCCTAGTTCGTGAGCTAGTACGGTTTTTAATTCTGCTTGATTTAATAAGTCTAAGAGACCAGTATTTAAAACGATAATGGGTTGATCTTTGCCTAGGGAATAACTATTTACTTGGGGATCTTGAGAGACGAATAGGGTCGGTTCAGGTGATATGTCTAAATCTATAACACATCCTCGAAATATTTGATAGATACTGGCATATTGACGAGGCCCAACTTTAATTCCATTGCCCATTAAATAAACATATTGTGGGCGTTTATAAATAAATTCTACAAATTTACTGGCAATTAAGTCAAATCCAGGTACGTTGCGTAATGCATCTTCAGCTTGTCGATCTAGGGGATGGCGAAATGCTTCGCTAGAAATTCCGGTATAGGTAGGCATGGTTAAGTTTTGATGACTTAGTAAGAATAAGCCAGTTTTGATTCTGGCATTTAAAGGTTTATATTAATTATGTTGGCAAATAAAATAAAGCAACTGCAGTTTAAGGTTCAGATTTAAATATGGCTCACCTAAAAAAATACGATTCATTAGATCGTTCTTTAGAAAAAGCTTTGACAAATCAACTGATAGATAAGTATTTTGACCATACGGAAAGTTGGCTGAGGGCTATTCTACGAAAGTGCATTTTTTCTCTTGCTTATGTGCATGAAGAAACTATTTTAACTATTGAATGTCCAAATTTGGCTATTGCTAAAAGGTTGAGTCGTAAAACTCATCCTTTTTTATGTTTTGCAGAGTATTTTTCTGACTATCAAAATGATCGGGTTTTGATTTGTTATTTGGATGAGGGTAAAAGTTGGCAGTGTTTTGACTCAACTGAAAAGTTGTGGATGCCTTTGGCTAATTTTGTTTCTTATTCTGCTCAAACTGATTATTAATTTCAGACTTAATTCAAAACTAAAAAGTTGAGAAGTTTTATCTAGTTATAAGTTCTGAGTAATATCAAATCTAAAAAACTTTTCGATGTTTTCCTAAGTAGGGATGTGTGGAAGTTGAGGAGCCGGGAAGTTTAGGAGCTGCGGAGTCCGGGAGCCAGGAAGTTGAAGAGTCGGGGACAAATAAATATCAGAATTATATACAATTATTGGCTAGTAGTAATTCCTCTTAATGTTATTGAATCTTACTAATTGTTTGATGATAAAAGTTTTGCATTAAGTATAGCATTGTTTGGGAGAAATACATCAATTTTTGAAATTTTATTTAATATTATTTAGGTTTTTGAAGTTTCTTAATGGTTGGTGTATTTCCTCGTGTTTTGTTAAGTGATCAACCATTTATCTACATAATAAAATTTAGATCTTTTGCCTGATTAAATTAACCTATTTACTACAAAATTGGGTTTAAGTTCGGGCTCAAGTTCATAAAAGTTTACAAAAATTATATAAAATTTACACAATGAAAATAAAATTAATAGGGACAGAGGAGGATATAGTTTTCTCTTTGCTAGTTTAAGCGATCGCTCTCCAAGAAAGGTCAAAAGTTACCTATTCAAAAGTCAAATGGAAACTATCTAAATTTAACGGTTTGAAAATGTCTTATAATGATGGGGGTTACTATATTTTAATAAACTGCTATATTTCAATAAATTTTATTTTAGGATAAACATTTATGGTTTATATTCATCAACGGTTAGCTGATTTAGAGAAAACGATTAAAATACTTTACGAAAAACTGGGGTCTTTTGAAAAAGAGCTAGCTATTATCTCTCCCGGTAGTGATAAAAAGTTTGAAATACAGCAACGCATTAAGACAGAAGTCTTACCGGATATTTTTCGTTATGAAAAGGAATACTGGGAGCTTTATCCCATGCAGGAGGTTGTTATTCCTGAAGATCAGGCGGCCAGTCAGTTGGTACAAGTTGAGCAAGCAGTTACTTCTCTTGAAGGTTCTTTTGCTGAGTACCCTCCGGAAATGTTGGCTTTGTTGGCAGAAATTCGAGCTAGGTTGGATGGTTTGGAGAGATCAGCTTCTGCTAAATTGAAAGTTGCTATACCTTTAATTCCGGCGATCGCTTCCTATGAATTGGAGATGGATACCGAAGGTGTGATGTCTAAAACCTGGAAACCTCTCAGAGGATTGATCATGAGGTTACATCCTACCTTTTTTCGGAAATGATGGCCAGTCAAAAAGCAATCCACCTGTCAATAATCATCTTTTTAAGCTCCCACTGTCAGATATTTCGACGTTTACTGGGCGCAGGGATGAGCTGAAACAGTTGGAAAATTTACTGCTGTTTCAGGAGGGTGAGAAAGTATGCAGTATTGTGGGGTTGACGGGAGGAGGCGGAGTTGGTAAATCTGCTTTAGCTTATCATTTTGCTACTGTCCATCGGTATGAGTTTCCTGACGGAGTGATAGGTTTGCGAGTGGATAAAAAGGATGTCAATAGTATTGCCCGTCAGTTGGCGAGAATCATTGGCCATCCTATTGATGAGGATGATGATATAGAAGCTAGGGAGATTATGCAAAGGTTCTTTGCTCCCAGGCGGATGTTGCTGATTTTTGATAATGCGGAAGAGGCGAAAATTAAGGTACTACGTCCGGGGGGAAACCGTTGTGCTATAATTGTTACTACTAGAAAGCAGAATTTGCCTGTTTCTTTGGATTTGTCTGAAACTGCTACAATTAGGTTAAGATCGCTCCCGGAAAATGATGCTCTGGACTTACTGAGGAATATTGTGGGTCAAAGTGAGATTGATAATGCCTTAGCTGCAGCAAAACGGATAGCTGAAGTTGTTGGTAGGTTACCTTTGGCCCTACAGGTTGCAGGTGGTACTCTGCGGGGAAAAAGGCGATCGCTGGCTACTTATGCTGATTCTCTACAAAGGCAAAAGGAGCAATTGAGACTTTTACCACGACTACGCTTGGGGGAAGATCCAGATTTTAATGTGGTAGCTTGTTTGAATTTGAGTTTGGAGTTTTTGCAGGAGGAGGAAATTGATTTTTTTGCTTGTCTGGGGGTTTGTGGGGAGGATGGGTTTGCTCTGAGAACGGCAATGGCAGCAGGGGGTTGTGAGGATGAGTTTGATGCTGAGGATTTTTTAAATAAGTTGTATGAGGTATCGTTGTTGAATTCTGAGGAAGTTCAACAGGACCGTTTTGTATTACATCCTTTGGTGCGGGAGTATGCTAGGTCTGTTGCTCAAGATAGGAATTTGCTGAGTTTGGCTCAGGAACGTCATGCTCAGTTTTTTGTGGAGCGGTTACAGTTTGATGATTTGGAGGATGAGACGGTTATTGCGGAAGTTGCTACAGATTTGAGTGATGTGTTCTTAGCTGCTGAGTGGTTGCAGAGTTATTGGGGTCAGACGACGGAGAGTAGAAAGGAAGCTTATGAATTTGTTTTAAAGTTGCAGCCGTTATTTGAACATTATGGCTATTGGGAACAGGGAATTAGTCTGATGGAAAGACTTCAAACTTGGGCAGAACAATTTGATGATTGGTATACAATAGTTAGATGTCAAATGCACCAAGGTCGGTATTGGTCTTTTGTAGAAGAATTTGAACGAGCAGAAGAAATCTTAATTTCTGCAAAAGATATTTCATCTGATGATCAAAAAATTGAAGATATAGATACGCGGGGGAAGCGCCATTCTAAAGTACTAAATGTACTAGGTGGTGTTTATAAGAAACAAGGTAAGACGGAAAAAGCTATTGAAACTTTTAAAGCACAAATAGCAATTGATGAAAGTCTTGATGATAAAAAGTCTCTTACTATTGCTTGGAACCGTTTAGGAGGAGTGTTAGAAAAACAAGGTAAATTCAAGGAAGCACAGCAGGCTTTTGAAA
>JAGGDU010000192.1:0-10660 GCA_018457135.1 Trichodesmium erythraeum GBRTRLIN201
CCGATAAAAGTTTGCAGTTCATCAATTTGAGCCGTCTCAGGATTTTCTAAGTTATGATCACTCTCTCTGTGCTGTGTGCAAGTCGTACCCAATTAAGGACCGTATTATAGGAAATACCAGTCACTCTCTCAATGCCTCGGAATCCCTAGGCATTAAGGGACATTTTTACACAAAGCTCTTTAACATCAGAACTATAACCCGCAGGACAGGGGCTATCTCGAAATTGACGGCCACAATCACGGCAAAGATAACTCTGTTTTCCCTGACGATGACTATTTTTCACTACTTTATGGCTTTGACAATAAGGACAATCCATCTCTCAATAAAATTCTAGAATATCATTCTCTATTGTGCAACACCCATATTTTTTTGTATGAGAAACAGGTACAATGAAACTGAGATTCCTTTGCCACAAATAAAAATGACTCAAAATTCCTTTATTGAAATCTTACAAGTCCAAAAATTGTCTCAAGAATCTGAATCATTAATCGGATTTAATATAGACTCGCTCCAGAAAGGTAAAAAAATAGATAATTATTCAATTTCAATTGTAGGCTGGGTATTAGGTAAGGGATCACCTGCAGTTGCAGTAGAATTTCTTAATGGAGGAAAAGTATTACAGAAAGTTCCGGTCAGTAAGTCCCGTCCGGGAGTAGAAAAACGTTTCCCAAAAGTGAGCGAAGCCAAAAGTAGCGGTTTTGCTGCAGCAGTAGGGGTATTGGGATTGCCTCCGGTAGCTAACTTAAAATTGCGGTGTTTGTTGGCTGACGGCACTATTGTTCCCTTAGCAGATATAAAATTTCGCCATGAACCCCTGGATTCTGGTTATCAACCAAGATTGCAACCTTTAGTATTAAATTCTACGGGGCGATCGGGAAGTACTTGGTTTATGCGGTTGCTTTCCCAACATCCAGCAATTGTAGCTTGTCCAATATATGCTTATGAAACCAGAGTATGGCCTTTTTGGATGCAATTGCTGCAATTTTTGTCTCAAAGAGCTAATCCGATAGAAACTCCTTTTCAAGCAGATTATCCACCAAAAGCAGCAGCTTTCTGTCAGGAAACTTTGGATGCTTTTTACGAACATATAGCGGAAGCTCAAGGTAAGATAATTTCTTCTTCTGAATTAACTTATTTTGTAGAAAAGAATGCTTTTAATCCTAATCTTGACTTATTAACAGAAATTTATCCCCAGGCTAAAGAAATAATTCTGGTTCGGGATTTTCGAGATGTAGCTTCTTCAATATTAGCCTTTAATAAGAAACGAGGTAACGATGGTTTTAGTCGCAATAAGTTTAAAAGTGATGAGGAATATATTAAAGGAGTTATGAAAAATGCGTCATCTGGTTTGCGGGAGCGGTGGAAGAAGCGCAGACAAGAAGCATATTTAGTCCATTACGAAGATTTAATTCTCTCCCCAGAAAAAACTTTAAAGGGAGCTCTAGAATATTTAAACTTAGATAACTCTCAGGAGGCGATCGCTAATATGCTAGAAAAAGCATCGGAAAATACTGCCTATACCCAATGGCATCAAACTAGCTCTAACGCTAAAGACTCTATCGGAAGGTGGCGGCAAGATCTAGAACCTTCCCTGCAAAAATTATGCAATCGGGTTTTAGCTGATGCTTTGCGAGAATTTGGATATTCTGTTAACTAAAAAAGGGTTAATAACCCTCATTTATTATCATAAAAGTCAAGCTTCGGTCTGCTACTATGACCCAAAGAAATCAAACTATAAAACCTGATCGTACTAATATAGAAATTATTTCAATTCATATACCAAGAACTGCTGGTACTGCATTTAAGGGTGTTATTAGACAGGTATATAGCTCAGAAGAAATTTTCTTTGACTACCCTCACAAAGGTCAGATTCGGAATCGGATGTTAACCAAACAAAAGCCAGAAGTCAAAATAATTCATGGTCATTTTCCTGCTCCAAAATATAATCAAAAATTTCCGGGAGCTAAAAAAATTATTTGGCTGAGGAATCCGATCAAGCGGTTAGTTTCTCTTTACTTTTTTTGGAAGAGCTGGCAAATATTACTAGCAAATGATCAAGAATATTTAGGAAATTCCAAAGATACTAATTTGAGTTTTATAGAATTTGCTGAAAAACCAGAAATGCAGAATCTAATCAAATTAAATTTTCTGCAAAACGAGCAACTAAAATATTTTTATTTTGTGGGTATCCAAGAATTTTTTAGTGAGGATTTATATGAACTTAAGGTAATGTTAGATTGGTCAGAGTATGAATTAGAAGCTCCAAATACTAATCCTTATTTAGAATATAAATTATTAATTAAAGAAGTATTATCTAACCAAGAAATAGTCGGTAAAATATCAGCCATAAATCACGAAGATATAGAAATTTATCAAGAAGCATTAAGTTTACGGGAGCGGCGGAAAAAAACATCAGAGATACAATACTATACTCAAAATAACTCTGAAAAGAAAGATATTATTGGCAAGAAACGAAAAATTAATCCTTTACTTACTTGGGGTTCTATCGATCGGGTAATACTTAAAAATCAAGTTTTATATTTATCTGGTTGGGTTGCCTCCTTAGATGCTGGTATGGTGCAAGGATTTAAAGTTTCTGTTGGGAATCAAGATTTTAGTTTCTTTGAACAAACTCTGAATATACCTAGTCCAGATGTGGAAAAAATTCACCCTAGTTTATCTGGTGCAGGTAATGCTAGATTCCGCATAAAAGTTCTTTTAAATCAAGAACAAATTAATCAAATAAAACATTCATTAATTTGTTTGATTCCTCTGTTTAATAGGGGTGAGGGTATAGTTATATTAACAGCATTAACACCTCTTTTACCACTGCCAGATAGGGAATATCTAGAAATAGTTGGGAAAGATATTAGTAATCAATTTATTAATAATTCCTTCAAGTTATTAGGAAGTTTAATTCAAAGATTAGGTTTACAACCAACAGACTATATTCTTGATATTGGTTGCAATATTGGTACTGTAGCTTATACTTTAGTTCATTATTTACAACCTTCTGGTCGTTATCAAGGTTTTGATATGACGGAAGATTTTATTTCCTTGATAAAACAAGAAATTACGACTCGTAAGCCGAATTTTAATTTTAACTGGTACAATATTTATCACTGTATCTACAATTCTACAGGTAAAATATCTGCCAATGATTTTATTTTTCCTTATCCTAATTCAAGTGTTAATTGTGTTTGTATTTCCCGTTTATTTATTCATTTACAAAGTTCTGTAGTTCGTCATTTTCTTGATGAAATATATAGAGTTTTACAACCGGGAGGGAGATGTTTATTAATTTGCTTTTTAATTAATTCAGAATCAGAAGAGTTGATTACTAAAGGTAAAAGTTCTCAACAGCTTATTTATGAAATAGAGGATGGTTTTACTATAGATATTAATCTGCCAGAGAAAGGGATTGGTTTTAGGGAAAATCTAATATTACAATGGATAGAAGAACGAGGCTTTAATGTTCTAGAAAAATCTTATGGTTCTTGGTGTGGTCGGACTTCATCTATTAAAGAAGATTTGTTAGTATTGGAAAAAAGTTTTTAAGAGGGAACAGGAAACGGAAAGTAGAAGTCGTAGGGTTAGCAAATATTCAGCAATAGACACTCATGTAAATTAACTAATACAGCAGATTCTACCAAGGTAGAAGTAGACTCCGGAGCCGGCAAGATGGCCACACTAGATATTAATATATTTACTTCATATAATTGGAATCTTTTGTATTTGCTCATCTGAGCTTACTACTTCTTAAAAATCATAATTTAGTAACAAACAATTTAGCAGAATATTAGTAATATGGAAAAATTTGAAATGGCAGATAAACAACCTCAACAACTAGCAGCAACTACTGGATTTTTAGACCAACTAGCAATAGAAAATGAAACTGTTTGTTTAAGTGGATGGGTTCTGTCATTTGAATCTGAAATGGTAACTAATTTTAAGGTTTTATTTGACAGTAAACAATTAACAGAATTTAGATTAACTCAAGGTATTCCTAGTCCTGGAGTAAAAAAAGCACATCCTAATATTTCTGCTGCTGATAATGCTCGGTTTATTATTAGGTTGCCAATGAATAAACAGCAGCAACAAGAATTTAAAGATTCTCTGATTATTTTAATTCCTTTAGTAAAAAATCGTGAAGGAGAACCTCTATTAAATGGTGTTACTCCTGCTTTATCTTCTTTATTAAAAACATCAGAAACTAATGATTTACCAACTACTACTCCCCAAGTAGAATTGATTTCTGTTCATGTACCAAAAGCTGCTGGAACTGCTTTTAGACAGGTTTTATTACAGGTTTATGGAACTCAAGGAGTTCTTACTGATAAAACTAATATGTTTGAAGATAATATGCCGGCTACTATTCATTGGCAAACTAAAGTTATTGAGGGTCATTTTCGGGCAGGTAAGTATGACAAATTATTTCCTAATGCTTACAGAATTACATGGTTAAGAGAACCGATACACAGGTTAATTTCTGATTATTGTTTTCGCCACATGTCTAATCCTACTCAAGATCATTTAAATAAAGAGAGTTTATTAAAGTTTGCTCAAGGTAATAGTAATTTGATGGCTTACTGTGTAAATGCTAAGTCTTTAGATTATTTTGATTTTATAGGAATTACAGAACATTTTGCTGAGGATTTACTGGAACTGAAAAGTATTTTTGGATGGTGTGATTATGAGGTGATTTATCAAAATAGAAATCCCTATCCAGAATATATTGAGTTTCAAAAGAAAGTCTTGTCAGATAAAAAGTTAATGGATGAATTAGCAGTAGCTAATAGTCAAGATATGGAGCTTTATGAAGCTGCTTTGAATTTACGAAAAACTCCTAGGAAAAAATTAAGTTTTATAAGTTCACCTCTACAAAAATATAAAACTGTAGCAACGGTAGGAAATTTGGAAGTTGCAGAAATTAAGAATCAACAGTTAAATTTGTCTGGTTGGGCAGCTTCATTTAATTCTGGTCTTGTAGATAGTTTTGAAGTTACTGTGGCAGGTCAAAAGTTAATAAATTTTGAACAATTTTTGGGTCTCTCAAGTCCTGATGTTAAAAAAACTTTTCCCCATTTAGACAGTGCTGAAGTTGCTCGTTTTCACTTATTAGTAACTTTATCTCAAACACAAATTGAAGAGTTTATAGGCTCTGTTGTAGCTTTAACTCCCTTTTTTCAGGGGCGTAAAGGTTTGCCGCTTCTTAAAGTAATTTCTCCTGTTGATGGACGGGATAAAGCTGTTAACTATAAAGTTATTAATCAGGATAAGAATGTTGCCCCTCATCTAGTTTTACCTGATGGCAAATCTATATCATTTCCACTAAAAAATTTAGTCACGCGAGTTCATGGAGACTCTGAAATTAGTGCTTTTTTAGAGGTAGGTAGACAAATAAGTATAGATATAAGAACGGCACTCCAGAAAATTGGTAAAAATTTTAGTGAATTTAAATCAGTATTGGATTTTGGTTGTGGTTGTGGACGGGTAATTATTTGGTATAGTTCAGAAAGTGATTCTACTTCTCTATACGCTACAGATACTGATACTGAAGCTATATCATGGTGTCAAAAAAATATTAAGTTTGCTAAGTTTAATGTTAACCAAGCATTGCCACCTTTGCCTTATGAAGATAATCAATTTGATTTTATTTATCTCATCTCAGTATTTACTGATATTAATGAGGAAATGCAGTTGAAATGGTTGCAAGAATTGGAAAGAATTACTAAACCAGGGGGTGTTGTACTAATAACAACTCGCCAACTAAGAAGTCCTAAGGAAGCTATTGAAATGGCACCTAAATTAGTAGAATTAGGATTAATACATATGCCATCTTCAGCATATAAAAATGTCTTTCCAGATTGGTATGGAATTACGCTTCAGACAGAAGAATATGTCAGAAATAAGTGGGTTAATTTATTTGAAATAGTTGATTATTTTCCGGGGGGAATTAGAGGTAATCAAAATATAGTATTGCTCCGGAAAAATCTGAAGGAAAATTTTGATTTGTCTCCAGAAGCGATCGCTACTAAGCCAGAAATTATCAACCAATCTCCGGATCGGAAAATGCCGGATATTAAACTTATTTCTGAAACTGGATATCTGGAAAAAGTAGAATTTACAAATAAAAATGAATTATCTATTAAAGGTTGGGTTGCTGATATTAATAATGGTTTTTTGGAAAACTTTAAAGTTACTTTTGATGCTATAGAAATAAACAGTTTTGAACTAAAGACTGGTATTCCTAGTCCAGATGTCAAAAAAATACACTCTAATCTTCATAATTCTCATCATGCTAGATTCCATATCAAAGTATCTCTAAATTCAGAACAAGTTTCACAATTCCAAAATTATCAGATTGATTTAATTCCTATCTTTAAAGATGATCAAGTTGGAGTTTTATCTAAGACTTTAGATATCCCTAAACAAGGTACTTTTCCTGAAGATCCTATACTTTCAAAACAATCAAATTGTATAGAATCAATTGAAGCTATTAATACGGCAGGTCAACCTCTTAGTCAAAGTCAAAAGTCAGAAGTTGAAAATCAACAATATTCTGAGCAATATTCTGCAATTGATAAATTTGTTACCTCAATAGTGGTTGATTCTTTTGGTTATTTAGAAAAGGTAGGAATTGATAATCAAAAATTAGTAGTATCTGGTTGGGTAGGTTCGGTTAAATTTGGTTCTGTAGAGGATTTTAAGGTTGTTATTGGCGGTCAAAAATTTACTTCTTTTGTGCAAGAATTAGGTTTACCTAGTCCAGATGTAGCAAAAGTTCGCCCTCAACTTAATAATGCTGGAAATTCTAGGTTTCGTCTGGAAATTTCTCTCTCTCAAGCACAACTTAAAAATTGTCAAAATTCTTTGATTGTTCTAACTCCAATATTCTCAGGAAAAGAGGGAAATATTCTATTTAAATTATTTCAACCATCCCTACCTATTCCTAATGATAAATATATAGATGGGGGAGCAAAAAATTTTATTCCCAGAAGCTTTAAATTTTTAGGTGATTTTATCCAAAGGGTAGCTCTTCAACCAACTGCTGAAGTTTTAGAGATTGGTTGTGGAATTGGGAATATAGCTTATGGTCTTTCCTATTATTTGCAATCTCCAGGACGTTATGAAGGATTTGATTTTTCTGAGGAATTAATATCTTGGGCGCAACAAAATATTACTACTCAAAAACCTCATTGCAACTTCCGTCAGATAGATTCATATTTACCACTTCCTTATTATGCAAAAAGCTTTGATTTTGTATTTATTAGTTCTAGGTTTACTCAGGTGGGTGGGAGTGAAATTCGTAATTATTTAGATGAAGTTTATCGAGTTGTAAAACCAGGTGGTCGTCTGCTATTTAATTGTTTCTTAGTTAACCATGAGTCAGAAAAGTTAATTTCTAAAGGTAAAAGTTCTCAACCTCTTATTCATCGACTTCAAGAAGGTTTTACTAAAGACCTAAATGCACCAGAAAAAGGTATGGGTTTTCTGGAGTCTTTATTGTTGAAGTGGGTTAATAATTCTGGTTTTGATGTCTTGGGAAAATTTTATGGTTCTTGGTGTGGAAGAGTAGGTTGTAAAAGTTATCTGGATATGTTGATCCTTGAGAAGTCAGAAATCAGAAAGTTAGAACCCATAACTCATAAATCAGAATTTGATATTCAGAAGGAAGAAGAAATAGGAAATGAGGAGGAAGAAAAGAATTCAGAGGTTACAAGTCAGAAGTTAGAATTGAAAATTGAAAAGCCAGAAGAAATTGTGGAAATAATTCCTACAGCTACTTTAATTGATATTCAGAAGGAAGAAAAAACAGGAAATGAGGAGGAAGAAAAGAAGTCAGAATTGAAAATTGAAAAGCCAGAAGAAATTGTGGAAATAATTCCTACAGCTACTTTAATTGATATTCAGAAGGAAGAAAAAACAGGAAATGAGGAGGAAGAAAAGAAGTCAGAATTGAAAATTGAAAAGCCAGAAAAAAGTGTGGAAATAATTCCTACAGCTACCTCTTCTATTTCTCTGTTACTGACAGAAATAACGGCAGATTTGGAAAAATCACAAACAGAGATTCAAGAAATTCAAGCAGATTTGGAAAAGTTCAAATCTAGAAATACAAATACTCCAACTCAAAATCTATTTCCTGTCAAGCAAGATAAAAAATTGTTGAGTTTAGCAGAAAAAACTCCTGCTAAACCAGTGGCAGAAATTAATAATTTGCCTGGGTTGGAAGACAAAATTACTGATAAAAAACTAGCAGAAGTAAATGTGAATTTGCCGGGAAACCCTAAAAAACAAAAACAAGAATTATTGGGTTTATCAGGAGTAACAGTCGAAAAGTTCTGGGAAATTATTAATCTAGTAATTTCAATAGAAGGAAAAAGAGATTTTTCTCAACCTTCTATTAGTATCCTTACCCCTACTTGGAATTCTTCTTTAGATTGGTTTGTAGAAACAGTTTTGAGTGTTCTCAACCAATCTATTCCTGACTGGGAATGGTGTATTGTTGATGATGGATCAAAACAGCTAGAAATTAAAAATGTTCTGGCAGGTTTAGCAGAAAAAGAGTCGAGAATTAAAGTTATATTGTCAGAAGATAATGGTGGTATTAGTGCTGCGACAAATAAGGCATTAAAAATGGCTACGGGAGAATTTATTTGTTTATTAGACCATGATGATACTCTAGCACCGACAGCTTTAGAAAATAGTTTGTCTAAACTGGCAGAAGGATTTGATGTGGTTTATTCTGATGAAGATAAAATTGATTTTTCTGGGTTAAATTATACTCATCCATTCTTTAAACCTGACTGGTCCCCCGAATATTTTCGTGGTGTAATGTATGTCGGTCATTTATTATGTTTACGTCGAGAAATAGCTGTGGCTGTTGGAGGTTTTAAGAGTGAATTTGATGGGGTACAAGATTATGAGTTTATGTTACGAGTTTCCGAGCAAACTAATAAAATTGCTCATATTTCTAAACATCTTTATCATTGGCGACAAGTGAAAGGAAGTATTTCGGGAGATGCTGATGCTAAAGCAGATATTGAAAAATTACAACAGGCTGCTGTTAATACTCATTTGGAAAGAATTGGTTTAGCAGCAAAGGCGGAACCTGGTTTGGGTAGACATCGGGTAAATATTCATCCTTTGCCAAGAAATAATTATCCTTTAATTAGTTTGATTATTGCTATTCCTAATATTTCGGAAAATCTCAATCAATGGTTGGAAAATTTATTATCTGTTTCTAGTTATCCTGAAAATGAAGTAATTTTAATTAGTGGCAATGGAACAGATAATTTAATCCAAAATCCTGCTGTGAAGGTTTTAAGTTTATCTGGTAAATTTAATTATTCTTGTGCTTATAATTTAGCTGCAAAAACTGCTAAGGGTGAATATTTTGTTTTTCTGAATACTAATTTGGAACCTACAGTTGAAGATTGGCAAACACATCTTTTATATTATGCAGAACAATCTGATATTGGTGCTGTGGGAGGGTTTTTGGTTTTACCTGACGGAACTGTTGAAGACGCAGGTATTGTGTTAGGAAAGTTGGGAAAAGTTAACTATGTGATGCGAGGTTTTGCTACTAATGATGATGGTTATGCAGGTTCTTTAGTTTGTGCAAGAGAGGTGTCTGCTGTAAGTAGAAAATGTTTGATGGTGAGTCGTGAAAATTTTGAATTGGTAGGTGGTTTTAATGAACATTTTTTCTGTGATTATCAGGATGTTGATTTGTGTTTGAAGTTACGGAAAAAAGGTAAGCGAATTATGTTTACTCCTCGCAGTGTTTTAATTAATAATAAATTAGAGAAACATAGACAGGAAAATTATGATATGCTTGATTATATGTTGTTGTTAGATAAATGGCAAATTGATATGGATCTGGGAGACCCATATTACAATGTTAATTTTGATATTCAACAGAACAATTATTCTGTGCTTGTGTAGCGATCGACCTATATAGTTTAAGTCAGAAGTTCTAATTTAATAGACTCAAATTTCACAGGTGGGAAAATTTATGAACTGAGAACTGAGAACTGAGAACTGAGAACTCAGAACTCAGAACTCAGAACTGAGAACTCAGAACTCAGAACTCAGAACTCAGAACTCAGAAGTTAATAGGCTCAAATTTTTAGATGTGCGAAAATTTATGAGCTGCTCTGATAGCTGGGCTGAATTATAATAATTATTCTGTGGTTACGTAGCGATCGCTCACTTATAGCTGAAATGAGAACTCAGCACTCAGAACTCTTGCGAAAATTTATGAGCTGCCCTGGTAACTGAATTATAATAATTATTCTGTCCTTATGTGGCGATCGCTATGTGTAGCATAATTCAGAATTACACCATTTCTCAACAATTTTTCTAATTAGTATTTTGAGTCCGGGACTCACTCCTAACCACTCCCTGGAGGGAAAGTAAGTAGAGATGTTCTATAGAACGTCCCCACTTAAACATTTATAAAATTAACATAATTCTAAGGCTTTAATCGTGTAAAACATTTCTCACGGGGTGACAAGCCAGTTGAAAGCTATATATATAAAGGGATTTACCTTCAGGAGCTGAGGAATAATTCAATAAAAAAAAATCCTTATTGGACTGGGAAGGGGGGGGGGGGGGGGGGGGGGGGGGGGGGGGGGGGGGGGGGGGGGGGGGGGGG
>JAGGDU010000192.1:10670-10811 GCA_018457135.1 Trichodesmium erythraeum GBRTRLIN201
CCCCCCCCCCCCCCCCCCCCCCCCCCCCCCCCCCCCCCCCCCCCCCCCCCCCCCTAACTGGGTTGAATAATAATTCAAGTTGTGCAGTAGAATAATATCATGAAAAAACTTAACTTTATTAATTAATTTTTAATCAAAAAT
>JAGGDU010000193.1 GCA_018457135.1 Trichodesmium erythraeum GBRTRLIN201
TGGAGAATTTCATATCGACAGTACGCTATATATAGCGTACTTGCGTAAGTCCTGTTAATAATGGATACCACTGCGAAAAATTTATACAGAAGTTAAAGAAAATTTACTCAGCAATTTATGACCAAGATTAAATTTCAACTGTCCCCCAAACTATCAAAAGTGGAGAAAGAAAAAGGAGGAAAAATGGGATTGGTTCCAGTTAAAACGATATAGGTTATACAAAAAACTTACCTTCTGGATGGAAAGATGTTTGAGACTAAAAAAATTTGATGGGAACTCACCGAAAAGGCTATGGCCTACTATTAATCTTTTTTGATACAACTAATGCTCAAAAGATTAGCTTCAGGAAGCAAGTGCGACAGCTATATCCCCTAAGTTTTAAAGATCCCTGTAGGAGTTTTATAGTAAGGAATTTCTTATTTTAACTTAATCAGGTATAGTATCAAAAGTAAGTAATATCTGGAAAAACAGAATGAAAATTGCAATTATTGGTTGTGGTTATGTAGGCAGTGCAGTTGCCAAGTTGTGGAGTCAGAAAGGTCATAAAATGATTATAACTACTACTACTCCTGAAAGAGTTTCAGAATTACAAAATATAACACAACAAGTAGTAGTAATGAAAGGCAATGACTTTAACGCAATGAAGGATGTATTGCAAAATCAAGAAGTAGTATTGTTGAGTGTAGGCGATCGCTATCGTACTGGGTACAAACAAACTTACCTAGAAACTGCCGAAACTCTCTTAACTGCCTTAAAAAAAACTCCTACTGTCAAACAAATAATTTATACAGGTAGTTACTCAGTTTATGGTGATAAAAATGGTGAGTGGGTAGATGAAAATTCTTCTGTTACCCCTGCTACTGAAGGTGGAAAAATTCTCCATGAAACTGAGCAGGTGTTATTATCGGCATCCACTCCCCAGCAACGAGTGTGTATCCTGCGTTTAGGAGGAATTTACGGACCAGGTCGGGAGTTAGTGAAAATTTTTAGTAGGTGGGAAGGCCAAACTCGCCCCGGCAGTGGGAATGATGTCACAAACTGGATTCATTTAGATGATATTGTGGAAGCATTGGAGTTTGCTAAGAAGAAACAGTTGCAGGGTATTTACAATTTGGTGAATAATGTACCGATGATAAGTCGAGAATTACTTGATGGTTTACACAAATATCAGGGTTTAGGACAGATTTATTGGGATGACTCCACTTTTTCAACACGTCCTTTTAATGCTAGGGTATCAAATCAAAAATTGAGAAATGAAGGTTTTGAGTTAGTTCATCCCGAAATTGTCTTTTGAGGAGGGAAGGAGGAAGAAATAAGTTCAAATCTGGTAGCATTAGTATAATTAAATAGTTAATTAGGGGTCACAACCCAGAACTTAGAATTTGGGAGGGAAGAGAACTTAGGAGTATTTGTAGGCTCGGCTGAAGGTAAAATATTTTTGGAAGCCGAATTAAGCAGATTTGATACAAATAAAATAAGGTAAATAATGATAGAGATAGGTAGGTTACCCTGATTCTATAAGGACTTTCATTACAGAAATTTATAGCTTAACTCCAAGTGTACAATTGTCTGATTAAATTGTTATGAGTTAATAATTTCCTATAGTATAAAAACTACTCCCCTACAAATTTACTTTTGTATTTTAACTTTTCACCTTTGATTAATTAATATGGATTTATTACGATCGCTACCTTTAGGATTATATCTAGAAAAACCCATAACATGGCTACATAAACTTGACCCTAGAGTTAAATTAATCTGGCTAATGAGTTTTCTTCTCAGCCCTGTTTTAGGTAGTTCTTCATGGCGTTTAATATTAGTCGCAATATTAATTATTTTAACATTTACTGCCTCAATTCCTTTACGAGTTTGGCAAAAACAAATGGGTTGGTTATTAATGTTCTGTTCTTTAATATTTGTTATGAGTGCAGCGATCGCTCCTGATGGACTTTCAATTAACTATCAACCACGCTTACCAAAAGATGAACTAATTTTTGCTCAACTAACCCCTAACTTAGAATTAGCATCAGAACCAAAAACTTGGAAAAACATTTTTGAAATATTCGGAAAAGAAACTGTTCCACAAACGGTAAGAGAAAGCCCAAAATTAAATAAGCTACCTCAACCCACCTCTTATAGCTACATCATTTTTCAACAAAATCCAATTACCATAACCCGTCGTTCAGTAGATTTAGGCATTCGTATTGCCACTTTATTATTTACAGTTATTTATAGTACTAACCTGTATCTTTTAACTACAGCCTCAGAGGAAATTACAGCAGGTATAGAATATCTCATGGGACTTCTCAATAAATTCAACTTACCTGTAACTGAAATAAGTTTAACTTTAACTCTATCTTTAAGATTTATACCTTTAGTTTTAGAGGAAATACAAAATTTAGTTCGTTCTGTTCAAACTAGAGCAATTAATTGGAAAAAATTAGGACTCCGACAAGCTTCTCAGGTATGGCTAATAGTAGTAGAAAGATTATTAGAAAATTTGTTATTGCGAGCAGATCAAATTGCTAGTGCAATGAAAGTACGAGGTTTTACCACTCCTAACACACATAAAGTAGAATGGCACAATCTAAAGTTAAAGCCATTAGATTTGATAGTATTGGGTAGTTTAGTGTTATTCTGGTGGTTTAGGTTGGCTTGGGGAGGACAAAGTTAAAAAAAAATAAAATATACATTATGATTTATGGCTAGGAAATTGAACTAGGACAGCCTACGGTTCAATTATTATGGCCTACAACGGTAGAGGTCGCTCCCGGGAGTAAATTTTTGCCGTGCTACATTGGTAGCCTTATCTATATAAGTAATTATCTGATATTATTATATAATAGTAAAATAAAATTTTTGTGAAAAGAGCTGTGAGATACTTAGTTTTAGTTTCTGATTAATATTGTTAATATTTTTCAGATCAAAATTGCAGATTGAGATTCATAACTAAATGTCAAACAATAATAATTTTCAGAAAAAATAATATATTACAGATATATTTCTTTACTAAAAGTATTTAAGAAAATGGCGTTGGTTTGGAAGGGGATGAAGTTTCTCTTTTAGGGACAATTAAATTTTAGTTGTCCTCAACGGGATAGGCAAGAAAGTTCTACTCCTGCAGATAAATCATCATCATCAATTACTAACGTCAAGAAAGTAAAAAAGTCTAAAATCTAAAATAAGAGGGTCTGTCAATTGACAAAGGCCACTAAACTCCTTGCAAATTTTGTGATTATCTGCTGATTTTAAGCCTAAATGACCAACGAAACTTACATGAACCATCCTAATTTTGGCCTTTTATATAGGGTGTGCTTAATTGAGATTGAGAACAAGAAAAACAAGAAAGAATTGTTTACAACGCTTTATGCTCAACGCTTATTTTTTTTAGTAGTGACTAATGAAATAGGTGTTATAAAATTTGAACCAGTGAGTCGCTCCGACGCACGCTTAATGGTAGAAATTCGTCTTCGCCTGCTACGTCGTAATCGTCAAACGGATGATTACCAAAAGCTCCAGCAGGTTCACAAAAATACTTTTCAATAATACTCCTTGGTCAGTTATCAGTACCTCTGGAGGAAAAGAAATGAAGTTGTCCTACCAAGACAAATTACGTTCAATAAAAAGTCAAGTAGAAACAATAGATAAAACCCTGGAAATGCTGAGACTTTAATATAATTAAATGTTTTGGCTGTCACCGACATCAAAGGCTCAAAGATTTGATTAGTGGGAATAAAATTGATATTCAATGAATGCTTGTCCTTAATTGATACATTGGACATGACTTAAATGCTTCAATTAATGCCAAAAATCAAGTCAAGGTTTTACTAAAAGATTTTATTACCAACACCAAATTTTGAAGGATATAAAGGAGTTCAATAGAATTCATACCTTTTGAATGAATTGCACGAAGCAGTTGGGCATTTCTTCTTGGCTCGGTTAACTTACTCGCCAAGAAGCCTAGCCCATATTCTTGTAATCAGCTATTGAGTATGTCACTATAAATAGAATATTCTTAAGTCTAAAGATGAAATGGTTGAGTCAATTGCTGAACGTATTACCAACATTAAATCTAATTTACCTAAGTCAGTACGGTTAATTGCTGTAACTAAACAGGTATCAGTTGATACTATTCGTACTGCCTATGCAGCAGGAATACGAGATTTTGGGGAAAATAAAGTTCAAGAAGCAGAAGCAAAGCAAGCTCAACTACAAGATTTACCAGATATTACCTGGCACTTAATTGGCCACTTGCAAAGTAACAAGGTAGTAAAAGCCTTAAAGCAGTTTCAATGGATTCATTCTGTAGACAATTTGAAACTGGCCAAACGCCTTAATGCTCTAGCAGAACAGTTTTGTTATAGTCCCAATATCTGTCTGCAAGTTAAAATTTTGCCTGACCCTAACAAATATGGGTGGACAATAACAGAATTAATGAGTGATTTGGAAGAGTTAAATCAATGTCAACATCTGAAAATTAAAGGTTTAATGACTATTCCACCCCAGGGATTAGACGATTTACAAACTCTATCCGTATTTCAGAAAACTAAGGAGTTAGCTCTCGAAATTAGGGAAAAGAATTTTTCTCACCTAAAAACCCAAGAGCTTTCAATGGGAATGTCAGAAGATTATAATTTAGCTATATCTGCCGGTACTACTATTGTGAGACTAGGTAGAATTTTATTTGGCGAAAGAAAGAATAAAAAAGACTGATACTTTATCTAAGATAACTTAAAAAAATATAGTATACTATCAAACGGGTTAAAAAAGTCAAAATATGGGTTGGTTATATCTTATTTATTGGATTTACTAAATAATCCACGCAATTTTAACCTGTTAATATGTAAAAAATAACGTTTTATTTAATTGTAATAATTATATTATTTTATACCTGAGTTTATAGATTAACAAGAAGTAAAAGAAAAACGGAAAAAATAATTGAATAGTTAACTAATGAGATTAGTTGAGAGACATATAATTAAAGAAAGTCATCAACATGGGAAAGAGATAGATAAATTTTGTTTTCTTTCTAAAAATATCTATAACTATGCTAATTATTTGGTACGTCAATCTTTGATTTTTAACAAAAATTATCTGAACTATAATCAGATATATCATCAATTCAAAAATAGTCCATATTATGGATTATTACCAAGTAAATTAATTCAACAAATACTAAGAATATTAGACAAAAATTGGCAGAGTTTTTTAGTGGCTAATAAAGCCTACAGAGAAAACCCAAATAAATTTACAGAGCAACCAAAACTGCAAAAATATAAAGATAAAATTAAAGGGAGAAATTTATTACTTTATATCATCTAAGCCATTAGTAAGCTAAGTCTGAATCAAGGGAAAATCAAATTATCAAAAATAGATATATAATTCTTGATTCAGGTAGAAAATATTACTTGTGTGAGAATAATTGCGAGACTAAAACGGTATGTAATTGAGGTGGTGTATGAATTACTAAACGAATTTGCTCTAAACAATTCTAAAGCAGTAGTAGCTATTGATATAGGAGTAAATAATTTAGCGGCGTTAACATCAAACTAAAAAGAGTTTACACCGATCCTGGTTAACGGACAGCTGTTAAAAAGTATTAACCAATTCTATAACAAAACGAGGGCAAAATTGTAGAGTAGATTGAAAGAGGAGTTGAGGGCATCAAATCAGATTTAAAGATTAACAGCTAAACGAAATAATCAAATAAAAAATTATTTTCTTTTCTGTAGCAGATGGATAATAAATGATTTAGAGGAATGGGGAATTGGGAAATTAATTATCGTCCAAAAGCCCTTCTGGAAACACTGGGTAAATAATAGATAGAAAAAAAATAATCAATCATTTGTAAATATACCTCATAGTCGTTTTGTAGAAATGTTAAAATACAAGGGAGAAATAGCAGTAATAAAAGTGACTGTAAGTGAAAAAAGTTATACATCTAGTGCTAGTTTTTTGTCATTAGATTATATCCCTAAATATGGAGAAGAAAATGGAAAAAAATATGAGTTTAGTGGTTATCGAGGGTGGAGAGGACTGTGCCTAGAATCAGGCTCAAAAATCAGGATAAATGCAGATATAAATGGGTCATACAACATCATGAGAAAAGTAATCCCAATAGTTTTTGATGGAGGGATAGAGGGCGTTGTAGTTCGTCCAGTTAGGATAACTCCTAATCAAACTAAAAATTAGTTGATATTATATTTAACTAAAGTTTCTAGTAACTATTAGTATTTGTTAATGAAATAGTATTGGAGAATTTTAACAGTGAATAATCTTTTGTCCAAGTTTAAAGATTTTGTCGGACTTAATGAGCCAGTTGAATATGAATATGATTACGATGAAATGGAAGGAGAACAGTATGTTTATCCTCAACAACAGCAAACTCCTGCTGCTGTGCCTACTCAGGAGGAAAGTCGCAGTAACCGCCGATTAAGAAATCGGGCCAGTGCTACGACTGCAACAACTGCTAGCACAACAGGTATTAATGGAGTTGTTCAACAAGAATCTGGAATGGGATCGGTTATGAATAATGTAATTGGAATGCCAGGAGCTTTAAACGGAATGTCTGAGGTTGTGGTTTTAGAACCACGCACTTTTGAGGAAATGCCTCAAGCAATTCGTGCCTTACGGGAGCGCAAATCTGTGGTTTTAAATTTAACTATTATGGACCCAGAACAAGCCCAAAGAGCGGTAGATTTTGTAGCAGGTGGTACTTATGCTCTTGATGGTCATCAAGAACGCATTGGAGAAAGTATTTTTCTGTTTACACCAAGTTGTGTACAGGTGAGAACTCAAACAGGTTTAGTAAACGAAATGTCACAGACTCAACCACGCCCTCGTGTGCCTAACTCTGGGTCTCAAGTTTGGCAACCTGAGCAAATTCAAATGATACAATAGTAAAGGAAATTTGGGTATGGGGTTAATTTAAAAATTGAAATATAGTTCTCTAGTTAGAGTAATTATATTAGAGTTGTTTGGTGTGGGAAAATTTAAAATGTTTAAAACCTTATTCTATAAGTTTTTAAACATTTTCATCCTTAAAAGCACCCATAAACCTCAACTTATTTTGGGTTTTAGCCATTTTTGGGGCTTAATTCCCAACAACTCTATTATAAAAATACCCATCCCCAATTCCTAGTTTATATATTTATTTTTTTGGTTGAAAATGGCAATTACTAAGTTGGGTTTAATAGGTGGTGGGGTAATGGGAGAGGCTTTGCTATCCCGCCTAATTAAACAAAATGTTTATCTACCCTCGGAAATTTTAGTTAGTGACCCCCAGCAACAAAGGCGGAATTTGTTGACACAAGAGTATGGTGTACAAGTGACTACAGATAATAGTTTGGTAGTGACAAGTACAACGGAGGTTTTATTGCTGGCAGTTAAGCCTCAAATATTTGATAGTGTAGTGTCACAGTTGGGAGACTGGCAAGTTGCTGGTAAGACAACAACTTTACCTTTGCTAATTTCTATTATGGCTGGTGTGCCTTTGCAAAAGCTGGAAGCATTTTTCTGTGGGCAACCTGTGGTTAGAGTTATGCCGAATACTCCAGCAACAGTGGGTGTAGGTATGAGCGCTATCGCTCTGGGGAAAAATGTTCAACCATCACATCGGGAGTTAGCTACTTGTATTTTAGCATCTATAGGTCAGGTAGTTGAAGTGTCAGAAAGTTTAATGGATGCAGTTACGGCAGTGTCTGGTTCGGGACCTGGTTATGTAACAATTTTTATAGAATCTTTGACAGATGGGGGTGTTCGTGCTGGTTTACCTAGGGCGATCGCTTATCAATTGGCATTGCAAACTGTTCTGGGAACAGCGGTTTTATTGCAGGAGTCAGGAATGCACCCGGCACAGTTGAAAGATCGGGTGACAAGTCCAGGGGGCACAACTATTGCTGGAATTGCTGAGTTAGAAAGTGCGGGTTTTCGTTCTGCTATTATTGAGGCTGTCCTGGCAGCAAAGGAGAAAGCGGAAGAGTTAGGAAATAGTTGACTAGCTATCAACTCAAAATTCTTGCCTAATAGCTAGCCTCCTGGGTCTCAACTGTGAACTTCAGTTTTTAGATCTTTGGGTAGAAATTCCCTAACTGATAAGTAATAACTGATAAAGGAAGTTGAACAAAAAAAACTTGAGATAATATTATAATTATGACAATATTAGATGATTTTTGATTGATTTAACTTAAATAAATTGAGGTTAAAAAACTATATTTTTCTCTTAGGCAATGTGAGAGGAAGTCTGATAACTGGGTAGATAATAACTGAAAAAATTATGCGGTACGAAAAAGTCCTTAGGAAGTATTATGGTGTGGCACACAAGCTATAGGGTGGATATAGAGTTACTAATAGATAATGTATTGAATAATACTTCGTTTAAAAATAAAATTTCTTGACAATGGGAAGGGGATAACCTGATACTTTAACCCTCTATATTGATTATTTATTTATATTAGCAACTTTTTTAGCTGCTCCAAATATGAGCAAAAAGGATTAGTGGTTATAAGTAAAAATTAACAGCATTAACAACGGTGAATATATTAGGCTTTTACTAAGAGAAAATTGAGCAAAAATTTAGTCTATCTTAAGTGGCAATATTAAAGATATTGTTGTACTTAATATCAGTATATAAAACTGTTCAAATATTAAAGCTAACCAATTATTTTTTCTGAGAATAAAATCATAAATTTGGATAAGGTATATAGAAAGGTTCTTAAGTGTTAAGCAATTAATTTAACCTATATTAGGGTATCTTTTAATCCTAATAATGGTATGAAAAATTGACTTTTTCCTCAGAAGTAGTATTAATTTTAGACATAAATTAATGAGAAAATTATAATATTTTGTAGTAAAGTGTGATTATTATATGCCTTGTTAATAATATTGAATAATAATTCAAATTAAGCTAAAAAATTGTTACTAAATATATTTTGTAGTGTGCTTTTTACCGTGTGATTTTCCTAAGAAAATAATATTAACTTAATAATTTTTCTGATTATGCTTAACAAAAATATTGGCTATATTTCCCCAGATTATTTATATAAATATAATAGTCCTATCAACACAGAAGCAATATTAAAAATTCGTCAAGAAAGACAAGCAAAATTATTTAAATTCTCTCATGAAAAATATTACAAGGCAGTACAAACAATAGCAGATATTCAAAGCAACTTTTTCGACTGTTCTAGTGCAGTTATCAAAGTCGGTCACCCTGAGGAAATTTCTCCTGGTCAAAAACAAAGGCTTTACCATTGTTTACAAACATTTTGCCCCTGGAAAAAAGGTCCCTTTGAACTATTTGGGGTAAACATTGATGCAGAATGGCGTTCCGACTGGAAATGGGATAGAATTTTACCACATATTAGTTCTATTAAAAATCGCAAAGTTGCTGATATTGGTTGCCACAACGGTTATTTTATGTTTCGGATGGTGGATCAACAACCGGAATTAGTCATCGGTTTTGAGCCCTACAGCAAACATTTTTGGAATTTTCAACTTATTCAAAATATCGTCAAACAAAAAATGCTGGCATTTGAACTTTTAGGAGTGGAACACATTCACTACTATCCCCAATTTTTTGATACCATTTTTTGTCTGGGTATTCTCTATCATCACACTGATCCTATTGGTTTATTACGCAAAATGCGACAGGCGTTAGGGCCAAAAGGTGAAGTTATTATTGACTGTCAAGGTATTCCTGGAGATTTACCAGTGGCACTTACTCCCCAAAAACGTTACGCACAAGCGCGGGGTATTTGGTTTCTTCCTACCCAGTCTTGTTTAGAAAATTGGATAGGGAGAGCGGGGTTTAGCGATATTAATTGTTTTTTTGCTGCGCCTTTGTCCGTTGAGGAGCAACGACGTACTATTTGGGCAAATATTGATAGTTTACCAGAATTTCTTGATCCTCACAACCCATCCTTAACTGTTGAAGGTTATCCCGCTCCTTGGCGTTATTATGCGATCGCGCGGAAGTAATTTGATTGGGACTTACCCACAGGCCCTAATTAGGGCCTGCTGATTAATTCTGAAAGCATTGACAGATAAAGACCTTAACTTGATTTGTATGGAAGAGCTGGCTGTTTATATTGAGGTAATAGCCAATTAAATCAGGATTTAGGTGATAGCCATGAGTGAACCAATTTCTAATATCATTTATATTGTTTCTGAAAAGTAATGCTATACTTATATTTTTGACGAATTAAACTTTTTTTGATTCAAATAAGTTTCAATAAATTTTTTTCTCAGGTTAAGAGAATAAACTTTCATAGTAGTTGAGAAATTAGATTTTTAAGAATTGATATAATATGATCGCGATCGCATAAGATAGATTATTTTATTGATTCATTTATGACTTTTATTGTACCTCAGTATCCTCGAAAGTTCTGTAAATCAAGACTTACTTATCAAGCGCCAGATCTAGTGAATGTGAATTTAATGGAGCAATATTTTTCCTGAAAAAAATTATTAAAACTGCAGTTTTAGTTATTTTTTTGAGTTTTTTTTTAGTGACAAATTTATATTCTTCAAATTACTTGATTTTTGTTAATTTTTATTATCAATACTTTCAAATAAATAACTCTAATAAATCTTTCACACTTAGTTTTATTATATTACTCTAAATAGACTTCTAATTTTAATGTATTAAAGTCTCCTAAGAAGTCCCTTTTCCCCTAGGTATTCCAAAAAATGGCCACCCTAAATTAATTGTTGGCCATTTATCAAGTTTTTCTCTCTCACCTCACGGGGTAACAAGCTAGTTGAAAGCTATATATAGAAAGGGATTTGCCTTCGTAGACTGAAGAA
>JAGGDU010000194.1 GCA_018457135.1 Trichodesmium erythraeum GBRTRLIN201
CTGCATCTCTCCAGGGAGTCATCTGCGATCGCAACATTCATGCAACAAAGCCGTTCTATAGAATTAATTTGTTTAATTTGTTAGCTCAAATTCTGATGATAATTCATGTATCCTTTTGTGCTACATAATGAAGTGCGGAATGTGGGTTTTAAAGTTTTGACAGGGTAAGGAACCAGGCTTTTGAGCATTTATACTCATTACTTCTACAAGCCTGAACGGTAGAAATTACCATGATTTAGATGGGTTTGCCCTGAAATCTTCCTGATAATAATTGCCTCATACAGTGCCAAAATAGTATAGTTTTTCTTTTAGGGTAGGGAACATACTATTTTGACGTTGCGCGATAGCCTTGTTAATTATTTAGATAAATATTATGGCATTTTTTGTCCTAATAGATCTGGCGATTATTATATATAGTCATTTAATTTAAGAACGAAACACTTTTTCACCTGAAATCTTTTCATAGCAAGAAACACTTGTCTCAATCTAACGTGAAATGACTATATTCTCTGAGTAGAAGTAACTTAAATACTTCAAACAGTTGTTAACTTGTATTTCTGGCAATATGGGGTGCTCGCAATTCATACCTATTTCAGTCTGTTATAGGCAGAGGCATCCCCCTTAACTGACTTGCTTTCTATACCTTCAAGGCTAATAGGTAAGTTTCCCGCAATTGTTACCCGTTGAACACGACGAGGCTGGGAACCAAAATCATTGATCCCATAATGTTGCGTTACTCGATTATCCCAGAAAGCAATATCGCCTTGTTCCCAATGCCAACGTACAGTATTTTCCGGACGTATTATATAGGATTGCAATATCTTCAGTATCTGCATTGATTCATTTATCGAAAAACCTTGAAGTTGGCGGACAAAAGCACCAATAAACAGCCCTCTTTCACCCGAATCAGGAACAACCTGAACTACTGGATGTAATGTCTGGTATTCAATTGAAGTGAAAATTTTACCTAGTTCTTGTCGTTTTTTCGATATATTTGCAGTTGCCCCTAGATAGTCATTATATGTATTGCTATGAACCGCCCAAAGCTGGTTAGCAAAGTTACGCAGTGGTATAGGCATATCTTGATAAGCTGTCACAGTATTTGCCCAGATTGTATCTCCTCCAACGGCAGGTATTTCAACTGCACGCAAAATTGAGGCAAAAGGAGGACGATCAATAAATGTCACATCCGTATGCCATTGATTAGTTCGGTTGTCCATACGTCCATAATCGAAGTCAAAGATCTCTGGATGACCAGGTAAAGATGAAAGTAGTGGATGTGCAGTGGTAAGAATCCCAAATTGACGGGCAAAGGCAACCTGACTTATTTCAGTAAGCTCTTGCTGTCTAAAGAAAATTACCTTATACTTGATTAATACTTGGCGAATATCATGAATTGTTTCATCGCTAAGAGTCTGCTTAAGATCAAGTCCAACTATTTCTGCTCCGATACGTCCAGCGAGGGGATAAACATTAAAGTTATTATATACATTTGACTCTAAATGTTTATTTTCCTGAGTTTGAGGTATTTTACTCATCTAAATTACTTCTAAATTACTCTATTTAAATAAAACTTAATACCAATAAAGTTCTTCACAGTATTGAATATATTCATTTCTTTGAATGTTCCCAAATGAAAACCAGTCAATGTAATTTCTTAGTTCTTCACAGGGCAAACTTTGAATGTCCTTAATATATAAAATTTCTTGAGATTCCCAATTCACAATATTGGTTGAAAACAAACCGTAAAAAGCCTCTTCCCATGAAGTTGCAATTACCCTAGATTTACGGCTTGTTATTTTTGTATTCATTGATGAACTACCAGGCTTGGCACTTGCCAAAGCATAAATAATGTCCATTGTCTGAGTTTGATACAAATCATTAGCCTTCTTCAGATTTGAATTAGTTTTATTGAGTAAACACCATTCCTTAATGATTAAGATGGAAAGTCGATCTGATAACATACCAATAGAATTGAGCCCAACCCCTAAGTTGGTATCTGTTTTACACCAATTATATTGAGGGCGATTTAATTTTTGGTAGTTAATAATCATACTTTCCTTCAACTCAACAAGCCTAGCTGACAAATCTGTCAGCAATATTTTTAGAGGAATAGGAGTTGAAGATAACCCTAAAGAATTTAGTAACTGATAGCTTTGGGCAGTTAGTTCCTTAAAATAATTTACAAGTTGTTGGTTCTGATTCATGTGTAGTTTTTTGTACTAGATGACTTAATAACATAAGCTGTGGGACAAGGATAATGTAGAGCTTTAATTTGAATATTCTTCTTTTCAAAAAACTGATCTGCACCTTGCGCTTCTGACCATTGATGATAGGCATACTCATCAAATACAACAATACCTCCAACAGATACTCGATCCCAAAATGCCGTCAACGCATGGTAGGTTGGATAATGTAAGTCTAAATCCAGATATAGGCAAGATATCTTGAAGCCAGGTCTTTTCGCTACAAAATCTGGAGCAACTTTTGAAATATCACCTTGAACAAGCTCGTAGCTATTCTTATCAAATGCTGCATTAGCAATTAAATCGTGAACAAATTGTTCTGCTCCTTCTTCATGTTTATAACCCCTTGTCTCAAATAAATCCTTCATGGAAATTTGATCCTGTCCAGATAATGAATTAAGCAAAGATTCTGTGTCAAAATAGTCAAAACCAATAACTTTCTTTAATGCGTTAGGTGCGAGAATTTTTTTAAGTTTCAGCCAAGTCAACATCCCACTTCCTCTGTAAACTCCAGCTTCCACAATATCACCAGGTACATTAATAATTTGTTCAAAAATTAAGGTTCTAGCTATTAGCTTGGCTAATATTTTCGTTTCGTTACTAAAAATAAATTTCTCAAAAGCATCATAAATTTCACTTTGTGCTTTGGTTCTTCTCTCTAAAGGAATTGGACTATTTGCTTCTGATGTTTGTTCAGTTTGATTTTGGTTTTCCATAAAACTGTTTTCTTTGTGTATGAATGGGTGACTCAATAAGTTATTTTATCATCATGTCGTGAGAAATAGAAATACCTTCTGTCTGTTCTTTTGTTACTATTGAGTAACACATTTAAAAGCCTAGTAACTAAAAACTTTAGACTATATGCTTTGAAAATTTACATATTAGGATTATTTATTATTCTAAGAGAATTTAATCCTCCATCTCTTAATAAATTTATAGCATAACTAGTAAGAAGGCCTGACGGTTTTTTGTCATTGATACAAATTCTTTCTCCAGTTGGTACACCAAAAATTGCAATGTTGTAACGAAGATTATGTTGATCTAATAAGAACAGGGTAGTATCACGCAGATCTTCTGTACGAGCAGTTAGTAAAATTACAAAATCTTGTTTTGAAATCTGTTGCCAAAATTCTTCAACTCCAGGGAGCAAAACTTCGTCATTTTGTTGATGGCCATTATGCTTAAGAATAACTCCATCAATGTCAATCAACCAAGTTTTCGGTAAACAACTTAATACTAATTCTGTCATTTTAGCACATCCTCCAACCAAAATAATCCATTATAAAAACTCGCTAAAATTGAATCATAATCGTCTTTAACATAGCCTGATAGTGATAGCCAAATTAGGGAATGCAATAGCCTAATAACAAAGATTTGATTGGCAAATTTTTCTACAAACATTGACTCCAAATCTTGCCAACCATTGCTTTCGATACTAATATCAACTTGCTGGTCAATAATCTTAAGCTGGAAACGCCGACGATTAAAAGAATCATAGTCTCCTACAACTGAATAGTATAATTTTGCCCAGTCATACAGAGGATCACCATAGAGCCAACTTGAGCCAAAATAACCCCTTGGATCAATTAGCCAAACTTTGTCTTGATTGTCAACAAGTATATTAGAAAAGGTTGGATCACCATGAATTAGCATAAAGTTATCAACTTGAATTTCGGCAACTAATTGAGAAATTAAATTTTCATACTGAGAATGAAAGGGATTGCGACATAGACAACCATTCACTTGAATCGTTGGTTTTTCAAAATGAGGAATTAGTTGAGCAACACTATTAACACGGTTATAAGTTTTTTGAAGGTAAACTTCGATCAAAGTTTTAGCATTAGCCTGTTTTCGATCACAACTATGAAGCTTATTTAAAGTTTGAAAAATATCACTCAGAATTTCTCTTTTTTGTTGATAGCTGACTTCTAATTCAAAAGGATGTACTCCTGTAATTCTAGAAATAGTCATTGGCTGGTCAGAAATTAGGGTGGGCAAATGATTAAACCCTAATGAGTGAGCATTACGATACCAATTAATTTCCCTTTCAATTAATGTCTCAAATTCTGGGATTCGTGCTTTTTTGATTACTTGATCTCCTACGATCTCAACAGAGTTAAAAAAGCGATTAACAGGCCTTTGTTTTTGATATTCTGCAATATGCTCCTGAGTCCCGAACTCATAGGTATGATCTAGAAAAAGCTCATTAAACTGTATAGATTTTTGAGCGAACCAACGGACACATTCCCCTGATGAAGGAATATCTTTCAGAACGGTTTTATTATGGAAGACAAAGAATCCTGCAATTCCTCGCTCGCTTGAGGCTTCCTCCAAACAATTTCCAGTATCATCATAAGACCAGCGACATGGGAAAGAACGACTCAAACCAATCCAGTTTTTTCCTTCAATTTTACAATCAGGAATATCTTCAAACAGTAAGTCACACCAGACTAATAAGAATGGATTATTTTCTGGAATATAGCTTAAGGCTTGATCAATTCCAGATATTGTTCCTTTAGTTTTTGCTTGTATTAACTGGACAGAAACTTTAGGTGGAAAAACTTGCAGATATTTGTCTAAGACTTCGTAACTGTAATCCCCTATAACGAGAAAGTTAGAGTCTGGAAAATGAGAAAACAAATGATATAAAAGTGGCTGAGAAGCAATTGAGAGTAGACACTTGGGCTTATTCCACGTATAGTGTTTTAAGCGTGTTCCTTTTCCACCAGCTTGAGCAATAACCCAAGGAATTTCTTGTAGTTTCATGAGTTGTGATCCCTTATTGGAATACCTAGTTATATTTATTACGTCTGATGTGAATTAAAATTAACCTTTATTTGATAGTAGTTTCAGTCATTGGAAAAAATTACAAATTAATTAAAAAAACCAAAGTAACAAGACTTTTAGCTTCTATTGCACATTAGACGTATTTATTGTTATTAAGTAGTGTGAGCATTACTATATTACATCTCTACCTAAAATTGAAGTCAGTTGATGTACATGAACAATGCCAATAGGCTCATTGTTTTCTACTACAAAAACATTAGGAATTTGATTTTTTTGAAAGAAATCAATTAGTTCAGATATAATTAGGTCGGATTGGATAGATAGAGGTGAAGGTGTCATATGTTGACTGACAGGTTCTTCTAAAGAAACTTTAGCCTCTAAACTTCGACGTAGATCTCCGTCTGTGAAAATACCCACATATTGATTGCGATGATTGATAACACCAACACATCCTAGACTTTTAAAGTTCATTTCAATTATGGCTTCTTTGATAGAAGCTCCTAAATCAATTAGAGGTATTTGATGCTCTTTATACATTAAATTTTTTACAGGTACAAGTAGGGCTCCTAAATTACCCCCTGGGTGAAATTGTTTAAAATCTTCAGAAGTAAAACCTCGTAATGACATTAGAGTTACAACTAAGGCATCACCTAAGACGAGTTGACAGGTTGTTGAAATAGTAGGGGCTAAACCGTTAATACAAGCTTCAGGAAGATCAGGAATTTGCAAGATAATATCAGCAAAATGAGCTAAGGAACTGTTAGGGTTTTTAGTAATGAGAATAATTGAGCTCTTTAGCCTTGAAGCATATTGCATAATGTCTAGCAGTTCAGAGGTCTGTCCTGAAGCAGAAAGAACAAGAAGTATATCGCTACTATCTAATAAACCTAAATCTCCATGACTGGCTTCAGTTGGATGAATAAAAATAGCTGGTATTCCCGTAGATGTAAAGGAAGCGGCTATCTTTTGGGAAATGCTCCCACTTTTACCAATTCCAGAAACTACAAGTTTTCCTTTGCAGTCTCGAAGTCTTAGTACAGCTTTTAACCAAGAATCGTCAATGCTTTCACAAAGCTTTGAGATTGCACTTATTTCTTGTTCAATCACACTTTTTAGCTGTTGTTTAATAGACTTATGAGTTAACATTTTTCGCTACCATTTTTGATCATCATGTTCTAATTGCCATCAATATTAAATTTTTTCACATTTTCAAGACAACTCAATAGTTCATTTTCATATTTATAGGCGTATTCTACTCCGTCAATACATTTTAATTTTACACTAGCCCAGTTAGTAAAAGTTTGTTGATTTCCAGTGAGATAAGCTATATTGTTGAAGGTTGAAACTTCTACTCCACAGTAGTCTAAATGACTTTTCAGATGCCTTTCATGACTTAAGTTATTTTCATCAACATTATTATAAATATATTCGAAAGCTTGAAAGTTGAGCATAAATTCAAGTAAATTTAAGTAATGAGAAATATTTTGCTCACTACAAACTGCATGGCGATCATTGTAACCATTGTAATTTTCTCCTGTAGGTATCCATATTAACTTAGGGTCTAGTAAGTTTAATGAGGGATGTTCTAGCATCCAGAAAAAATCTGTTCTTGTGATTATATATCTTTGGTATTCAAAGCCATTCTTTTTTATATTTTGTAGTCTTTTAAGTAGCTTAAAGTAGTTAAAATTTAAGTGAAAACCTGAACCTCTACGTTCTTTAATTCCTCCTAACCAATTCCCTTCAATCTTAAAATATTCATGCCATTTATTTTGTTCTTTTGAACTCAATTTATTGAAAAAATTGTCTAAAAAATCTTGATAGTTATCTTTTGCTTCTTCATAAAGATAGACATCAACTATATTACAATCTTTAAACCTATTAATAAGAGTTTCATCGTTTGCATCTATTCGAGAGACGCAGAAAAGTAAATCTGCATTCAAGGGTTGAATTACTTTTTCAATTAAATGAGAATAGGTTAAATCAAGGGCTCTTAAAGTACCAATAAAACAAACAAGTGGAGGTTCTTGTCTAACTGTTGTTACATTTTTGTTCGAGATCGTTTCATTCATTATTATTTTTAAATTATTTTTTTTACAGGACTTACTATTACAAAAAAAAAGATGCTATAGATAAATTCAAAAGCTAATTTTTTTGATTCATAAGCTTTTGAAAAATACTAATATCTATATTATTTTAGTTTCATCTGTTAGCATTTATTTGGGATGAATGGTTTGTTTGAGTCCCAATAGTCTGTTGAATATCCCAGAGGTAACGATAATGCCTTCTATCCCTGAGTAAATCTTTATGAGTTCCCTGCTCAACTAATTGGCCTCGATCCAAGACAAAAATACAGTCTGCTTCTATTGCTGCTTTGAGTTGATGCGTAATCATAATTACAGTATGTTTACCAGCTAGAGAGCTAATCGTTTGATTAATAGCATCAGCCATTTCAGCCGAAAGACTACTGGTGGGTTCATCTAATAAGAAAATGCGTGGACTATGAAGCAGAGCTTGGGCGATCGCAATTCGCTGACGTTGGCCTCCAGATAATTGTCCTCCCTCTTCACCAACTATAGTTTGGTAACCCTCTGGTAAACTCAAAATAAAGTCGTGTATTTCAGCGGTTCGAGCAGCAGTAGTAACTTCTTCTTCTGTAGCCTCTGGTTTGGTGATACGGATATTATTCATAATGGTGGTGTTGAACAGAAAGGTTTCTTGCAATACAATCCCCATCTGCGATCGCAAAGATTTCTGCGTTAGGTCACGTAAGTTCTGTCCATCAATTGTTATCCTTCCCTCGCTAGCATCGTATAAACGCATAAGCAGGTTGAAGATCGTACTCTTACCCGCACCACTGGAACCGACAAATGCCACAAATTGTCCCGCTTTTATCGACAAATTAATGTCGTGCAATTGAAGCTGTATATTATTGTAGCTAAAAGATAAATGCTCAAAGCAAATGATATTCTCAAACGAAGTCAAAGTATGAGCATCCACAGCATCCAGAATTTCAATCTGTTGCTTAAATACCTCGTCGATTCTTTCCATCCCAATACTCGCTTCAAACCAACGACCAATCCGCTGATTAATCAATTGACCTAAGAGGTCATACATATTATGAGATATTGTAAAGAAAGTGATCCAGCTTCCCAAGGTAATTTTGTTAGAGAGAACGTACATTGCTCCAATTCCCATAACCCAAACATCAAGCAAGTAAGCGGAAAATGTGACTGCATACTTAAATACAAGAAAGCTGAATACAGACTCGGTTTTCTTATCCTCTAGTTTTCTCAACTCATCACTAAAATAACCTGTAAATAAAGCTTGCAAGCCATATCCTGAGATCGTGAGTCTAGCACGAATTCCCTCTTGTACGGCGTTTACCATTAAAGCATTCTGGTTAATGGCATCTAGCCCTCGCCTACTCATATTCACTGTCAAATATAGAGTGAAGGGTAGCATTAAAATCATAGGTAAAATACCTAATAAGGTTAAAGTGCCACTAACGCTAATCATCATGCTCACGTTGACAAGTATTATGAGCATTTCACCTACACTACGAACCATTTCTTGACCTAAAATCGGCTCTATTTTATAAATATCTACAGAAAAGTGAGTTAACAAATTTCCGAGTCGAGCCTGTTTATAGAAGTTTTGTGAAAGGCTTTGCAGTTTGACAAACAAGTCGTATCGAATATCATTGGCAACACGGCTAGAAACGCGAGCTGATAAACGACTACCTAATACGTATAAGCCAAAAGCGAACGGTAATAGGATAGCGAGTTGGATTGCAGAACCGATCAGAACAGTGGCTCCTTGATCGATAACCCTACCTAGCTTTTGAGCTGCAACGAGTTGGTATGCAGGCATCCCCATTAAACAAATCGCACTAACTATAGCAATAACGACATAAGGAGACCAGTACATCCAGACGTATCTGAAGAATAAGTAAAAACGACTCGTGAACTCTTTTACTAATGAATTCCAATTACTGAGATTGATCTTCTGCGAGTTCTGGGAAAGTTTATGCCCTTGCCAAGGCGAATAATCTTTTAGTTGAGAAGGAATCTCTTGAAATTTATTAGATATGGGTACCCAAAGATCTACAGAGAAAAGTTGAGTAAAGCGTGTGATTATTTGCAGAAATGGAGAAACTGAATTTAATTGAGTGGAGTTGCTGACAGATGGAATGTCTTTTTCATGATCATCAATTGATTCCCTTGAATATTGTCTGGGAAAGTAGTATACAAAGCCACAACAACAAACAATTGCAATAGCTACAGCTAACATCGTTGGGGAAAGGGAGATTAAACTGCGTTCATCCATCATCATCTAGTGTTGTTCTGGTATGTTTTTCAGGAGATTGAGTTGGTGAGAGTCTTCACCCCGTACTATAATGCAAGGAATAGGATTGCCTGCGAAATTTTTTATTTCAACATCGGGTCTGGCAAACCGAGCCACAACACCAAAGCGGGTTCGAGAGTCATTATTTTGACTAACACCATGCCAAATACCGCCTCTTGTAAAGCAGTATTGACCGGCTTTCATTTCGATAGCTTTAATTTGATGAGGTGCGTTTTCTGGGTGCATCTTATCAGCTAACCTGAGAAGACTCTCAGCATCAGTGAGATTACACTCTCCTGCTTTTTCCAAAGCACGAAGATCAGCATCATATTTGTGAGTTCCGGGGATAACAAGGAGACAACCAGTTTTCATCGTCATATCAGTGACAGCAATAGAAGTATGAACCCCTTTAATCCACCCATTAATCACATCTATATGCCAAATTTGACCAGTCTTTTCCACAATATGACCATCATGACCTGGCTCTCTAACAATTGTTTCTGCCATCCAAAACAGAATATTTGAGCCAATAAAATCGGCAACATCATCCAAAATTGGGGATTCTGTAGAGAGGCTATAAATTAACTTAGAAGTCGTATGAGCGATCCGGCGATCCATAATCGGACTTTGAGTAGGCTGACTAGAAATATGTTGGCCTTGAGATGCTTCTATCTCTTTACTCATGGCATCACGTACAGCAACTAAACTAGCAGTTTGACCTAGATCAAATGGGCCAACAAAACCTTCTTTCTCGAAGAAAGCGACCTTCTCCTCAACTTGATTAAATTGAGTGTGGCTAGTGCTATGCTGCTCAGAATATCCAACGGTCTGCATGATCAAATCCTTCCTTTATGAACGTTATTGTGCATTGTAATTATAGCAAAGTGTGCTGGTATGTTTACATCTCACAAAATATTACTAATATAATACCGACATTCCGGAGATCTTCATATATCTTTATGTATATTTACATTTTCAAAGAGACTTATACGCAAAATAGAACTCAATATCAATAAAATTTATCAATAACTAATTTTTTATGAGAAATTAGTTACAATTCTTTAACTGAATTATTCGGGAAAAAAAAGCGTCATACCCGTAAACATCTAGCAGTAGTAAACCAAGACAAACAAGTGCTGGTATTAAGCCAAGATAGAGTTGGAAAGTTACATGACAAGAAATTCCTAGACGAAGAAAAGTTGATAGGAAATATACCTGTGGAAATACCAATTGAAGTAGATACTGGCTTTCAAGGTATTCAACACCAGTATGAAAATATCCGCATACCCCATAAAAAACAAAAAGGGGGAGAGTTACAGCAATTTTCAGGTAAATAGACCACAGTGGTTGAACCAACCGAAGGCAT
>JAGGDU010000195.1:0-20492 GCA_018457135.1 Trichodesmium erythraeum GBRTRLIN201
CGAACACAAATTCCTTTCTATATATAGCTTTCAACTAGCTTGTCACCCCGTGAGAAAACATTTATTCCCTTTATGTTAATTACTTAATAACTAAAGCTTTATTTCAGTAAAGCATTAGTAAATAGGAATTTGTATTAAACTCTTAATTTTCAGTAAGGTACAGCAGTAATGAGCAAGAGGCCGGCACTATAAATACTTGGTAATTAATATTTTGACTTCACATACTTTCAATATGCTATAATACAACCATTGAAAAAAGAATGCTACAACAAGTGCTCCTCCAATTCATTTTATATTATGTCTCTTTGAATATTCACTGTGGAAAAACTTTAGGGAATTGAGAATTGGAAATTTGGACTTGGGAGCAATTAGAAAAAGAAAAGCATTTTTATTATGGCTAATTAATAAGATATCTATTATTTTTCCCTTTTTTTCAAAATTTACTAGTTCTTCCTTCTTCCTCTTTACTTCTTCTTTATTCAATCATATATTTGCTGTAATAAATCATAAAATGGCTGCCAATTATCCTCTAGTGTAATTGCTTCCCAGACTGACTCAATGACAGGTCTAATTAAACTTTGTTGTGGATTATATTGTTGTAACCTTTCCGTCATTTCCTCTAATTCATTATCAGAATAAGTCTGCAAAAGATGATAATAATATTGTCGCCACGGATCAATTAATTCTGGCTGTTCAAAATCAGCAAAAATCTGACTAATATCATCACGCCATTCGGGAGAAAATTTTTGTCTTAATTCCAAAAAGAAATCGTGGTATCCAACCTGAGAGTCTGTGAGCATTTTTATGGTTAGCTGAAGTAACTTATCTGCATCGGCTTCAGCTAACTTTTTAAACCCTAGTCTCCTCATCATTAATTGTCGATATTCATGTAGATAAAAATCATCAAATTTTTCTAAGGCTGACCTCATATTCTTCCGGTCAATAACTGCAGCTAATGCTTCTTGAAGTAGTTGTAAATTTGACTTACAAACTAATGGTTGATGACTATAACGATAAAGACCAGAATAATCAAAATAAGCTGCTGTAAATTTAGGATTATATGTGGGAATAAAAGAGTATGGACCATAATCAAAACTTTCTCCAGTAATTGACATATTATCTGTATTTAATACACCATGACAAAATCCAGCAGCCATCCATTGAGCAACTAATTTTGCAATTCTTTTTACTAATTCTAAGTAGAATAAAAAATAGCAATCTTGAAACGGATCCTTTTGGGAAATATTCTCTTTTTTCAGATTAGAATAATAACAATTAATTACATGGTTTAATAGTTTTTTCGTTAAATCTGGGCGCTTATAAAAATGAAGTCTTTCAAAAGTTCCAAAGCGAATATGAGAACGACTAAAACGCACCATCACCGACGAGCGAGTAGGAGAAGGTTCATCCCCACGCCATAACCCTTCCCCAGTTTCAATCAAACTTAGACATCGAGAAGTACGAACCCCATGACGGTGCAAAATTTCAGCAGCTAAAACCTCGCGTACCCCTCCTTTGAGAGTAAGTCTACCATCAGCACTGCGAGAATAAGGGGTTCTACCCGAACCCTTAGTACCAAAATCATATAATTCATCGTCTACCCCACGCACTTGACCATAAAGAAAACCCCTACCATCTCCCAAGTAAGGGTTATATTCACCAAATTGATAACCGTGATAACGTAGAGCTAAAAAAGGCCTAACACAATGAAACTTACCAAAAGCTTCAATAAAATGCTCATCCTTAACATCTTGAGAATTTAGTCCTATTTTAGGGAGTAATTGATCATTACGAAATCGCAAAATATGTTGTGGAAATTCAGCAGAAAGTACCTCATCATAATAGTCACCGCCTAAAGCTTGAATGGCAGGTTCATAGTTGAGAGAAAGTAAAGGATTAGACATTATTTTATAGGTCAAAAGTTAAAAGTTAAAAGTTAAAAGTTAAAAGTTAAAAAAAGAAAGTGAAAAGATGTAATAATACAATATTTTTAATACTTTTAACCTCTATTTATTCAATACTCTGCCATGATATTAGTCTTAGGAATTAAAACCAAAGTAAATTTTTATTCTTCTTTCTTTCTTGCTCAGAACTTTTTCGCAGTTTGAGCAACTGGGTCAAATTCAAACCTTTCAGAAGATTTTGTTTCTCCATAGAGATTAAAAGTGAATGTAGGTTCATCTCCAACTACTTCTACACTATGAATAGCATCAGAACTCAGACTAATTAAATCTCCAGGTTGTAATACTTGCTCTCCAACTAGTTCAATTTTATATTTATTTTTTTGGTCAGGACTACGTTTCCAAAAAGTATTTTTTTCTTTACCTTTTAATACAGCAATTATTCCCCAAGTACCATGATTATGAATTGTTGAAATTGTTCCTGGCATAAATTTTACTGTTTGTACTGTGAGGGGAAAACCTAACTCATCATACAACAAAGTAACAGATATCCCTGTTTTTTCACAAGGTTCTGGCTCTTGAGTTTGCAACCAGTATGAATTAGTAATAAATTGTCGGACTAACAGTCGAATTTTTGGTAAACAACTAACTTCATCTATACTATCTTTCAAAGTATCTTCAAGTTCTGTTAAAAATCGATATAGCCTATAATTTTCTCTTAATAACTTCCAGTCATTGACAGTTTTACAAGGTTGACATTGACCGTCTCCAGTCAAAAACCAATCTTGATTTTTCATATTGATTTCTCCTTGGTAAGCAACTATAAATATCTATATTATTATATAGCAAAAGTTCCTGTTAAAATAATAAGGAAAATATAAAAGTTTAGTATTTCTTTTCCCGCAATAGTAGGGATTAAAAAAACCTAATATGGTTCCAAGATGCCCCCACTGCTCTTGTTTTTGACTCCAATAATTACAATAGACTATCATAACAATCCATCACCAGCAAAAATTTATCCGGTAAATAAAGTTATATTTTCTTACAATAAAAAAACTTATTTTACTGTGTTCTATTTAACACAAATTATGAGAATTATTTTGATTAAAAATATCCGATTATTCATTATTTTTGAAAAATAAATAATGTCTTAATCCTATCATTTTAAGGGAAAAAAATATTTTTTCACTTTTATTGTCTACTGCTAAAGCCAGAAGCTTAAAACGATATTTTTAGATAGTAATATGAAATAATTGGTAAAAAAAACTCTATAATTTTGGTCATATTAATCCTATTTTTACTCATTTTTGGAGACCAAACCCCGTAGTTATAAAATATTACAATCTCAGGGTAAATTACTAGATGCTTTTCTGTGGCATAAACATAATATTATATGATATAAAAACTACTACATATTCTTTTGTTAACTGATTTTTATGATTTGTATATTCTTGAACATGATCTAATAATCTTAAGTCACTCACTTCTGGTTTTTATTCATAAATATATTAGCGAAACTATATTATTAGATTAGTATTGCAATGGAGACAAGTAAGTCTTTCACTATTTTTTACCTACTCATCATCTTTACCCGTTGGTAGTACTTTTAAAGAAAAACAGAAGAAGATTTATATTGTGGAAGGTATTCAAGAATATTGGATAATTAATTTGTCAGAGCACAAAGTTCGAATTTTTTTCTTCTCCTACTGATGCCGGTTATGAGTCGCAAGAAATTTTGAGTCAGGGGGTAGTTATACCTTTGGTGTTTAGGGTTCTGGAGGCTTCGGTAGGAAGATTATTTGGGGAGTAGGTAAGTTAAGAGGCGATCGCTTAAAAAAATTAAGCTTATAGAACTTGATGAATACTAGATTTGTTGGGTGTGGGAAAATTTTAAATTCTCAAAAGTTTACTCTATAAGCTTTTTAGTTTTTTTCATTCTCAAGAGCACCCTTTAGCCTAAACTTGTTTTTGGTTTTAGGCATTTTTTAGGCTTAATTCCCAACAACTCTTTTGTTTAAGAAGATACCTGTTAAAAAAAATTAAAATCAAATAATAAAGGGGGTAAAAGCAAGAAGATAGAAATAACCAGATATTAAAAATTAGAGTATATGACTCCCAAAACCTATTCCACAGACCTAAGCGATCGTCACTAGGAAACAATAGCTCCCATCCTAACTGTGGTAAAATCAGAATTACGAGGGAGAAAGCAAATAGTAGAGTTACAAGAAATTATCAATGGTATCCTCTAATTGCTATAATTCTACTAAAACTAAATGGTCTTGTCCCTTAAGGTTTTATTTATAGATACCCTCTAATACCAGCATAAGTAACTTTTTGTTGCAACCATTAATATTCAATTTCAAGAAGTACCCCTGGTTATTTTTGTGATTTTTGGGTCTGTTTCAGAAAAAATTTTTACCTCTTCAAGGTCTAATTCAATTATTTCCTTCGCCCTTTTTCAAGTCATTGAGGTCCTAGTTGTCCATTTTAAATTTGAGATTAACTGGATATTCTCTTGACTATATAAAGCACTATCACGACTTATGATACTATTTAAATGATATAAAAATACACGGGTAAAAATCACTCTTATTCAGGGAAAGCTATAGGATACAAGAACAAAAGCAATTAGTGATGATCAGATAAAGAACCCATACAAATATTTTTAGAGGGAAAATCAGAAAAATAAGGTCCCTCGTTCCGAATAATTATTCCTTGGGAGCCAACATTAAAATTGTTTCATTCTATGGGTTTAAAGTTGGTAAGTTAGACCTTTAAGGCGCGAGAATGGAAGGGTTTCAACTGCGGTACAAAAACTATACTCAGGGAAAGGAGTGTGGTTAGCAGCCTTGGAAACGTCAAGCTGCTGAGGGAGCTTTTCTCAGTTATTTCCCGCGAGTCACAGCCAGGGAGGATATCAAAACTTTAGTTCCAACTTTTTTACTCTACATAAAAATGGTCTACCGCAACGCCGTCTTACCTCAGCTTTTGACCTGGATAATACCAGGTGGGTATCTTGGCTTAAGTTTAAAGTTTCTGGATACAAGCCCAGTTTACTGACACTTAAAAATCTAGATTCCCATGTTTTTTGATTTGTAGGTCAAAAAAACATTTTTGGCAGTTACCAACGTCATAGTAGAACCTAATGATTATTATAGCGGTTATTTTTTTTCTGTCACCCCCCTTTATGCAGTCAAACTTCAAAATTTAAAAGTCAAAAGTCATAAAGTGTCTAAAAGAGGCAACAGCAAGCTTTAGGTGTACCAGATATTCTCTATTTTATTAGCGATCGCCTCACCCTTGCGACCCATAATTTCAAAATTTTCCTCATCTAGCAAAACAGTCACATGACCTAACTTCCGTCCTGGGCGAGATTCTGTTTTGCCATACCACCAAACCGAAGCATGAGGAATTTTTTCTAACATTTGCCGTTTTGTCAAGTAGTAATTTTCCCCAAATTCATAACCCAATAAATTTACCATCACCGCTCTCCTTACTTTGAGAGTAGTATTACCTAAAGGTAAACCACAAACAGCCCGTAAATGTTGTTCAAACTGGGAAACTTCACAAGCATCCAAACTGTAATGACCAGAGTTATGAGTTCTTGGAGCAATTTCATTAATTAAAACCTTCTTGTCTTTAGTAATAAACATTTCTATCCCAAATACTCCTACTACTTCTAAACTATTAAGGAGAGTCTGAGCGATCTCTTCAATTTCTGTTACTAATTCTAAATTTTCATCAGGTACAAAAACCCGCTGGCAAACCTGGTTTTCTTGTTGAGTTTCTACCACAGGATAAACCTTAACTTCCCCAGTAACTCCACGAGCAGCAATAACAGCAACCTCTCGTTCAAAAGGAATAAATTCTTGTATGAAAAATTCTGAATTTCCCTGAGATTTTAAACTCTCAATATTCTTAATAATAAAAGTACCCTGACCGTCATAACCATGACGACGAGCTTTCAATACCAAAGGGAAAGATAAAGGCTCAATCTCTATTCCCCACTCCCAAAAGTTCGGTACAGGTAAACCCAAATATCGTAAATAACATAACTGTTCATATTTATCTAATAACGGCTTCAACACAGATAAACTAGGACGAAAAATTACATTCTTTTCAGCAAGATATGATAACTCATCTATATTAATAAACTCATTCTCAAAGGTAATCACATCACAAATATTTGCTAACTTAGTAGTTGCCTGAGGGTCATCAATTTCTGCCAAAATTATATCCTTTGCAATAGATACTGCTGGGTCATCTTGATGAGGAGTTTGAATAATTAAATCTACTCCTAGTTTTTTTGCTGCATCCCCCATCATCCATGCTAATTGACCACCACCAACAACACCCACTCGCTGAATTTTGTTTTGTTGTTTTTTTTCCTCTTCATTCATTTTCATTTTTACCATTAATTTAAGCTTTTGTATTTTACAAATAAAAATTTTATTATTATTTCCTTAGTTAGCAAAAGGAAAGCAAAGAAATAATTTATAATTACCTATAGTAATCCCATGTTAGTCGCAATAGATATAGTAGAAGATTAGCAATATTTTGGGATGAAGCAACTTATCATAAGTCTCAAGCAGATTGAGGATACTTAATGACAATTAATCAAGATTTATCACAAGAAGAATAGTTTATAAATTTACAAAATTTTCTCCAAATACTCCTGAGCTAAATCCTGTTGAATATATTTGCTAATCAACCAAAATTTTAATTAGATAATTCTATTATCTTTGCAGTTTTTTTGAAATAGTTAAACCCCTTTTATTTTTTGATAATTATGTTATAGTAAACTGAGTTAAGCTTATTCCAGAAACTATTTAAAAATGTAGGAAAAAATAGTTATAAAAGAGTGATTTACTATTTTAATCAAAGCTTTATTATACTATGTTAATCCCATAGTTACTAGTAAGATTATAGACATAAAATTAGAATTAGTAATACCAATAAATATTTGGGTTTATTGTGAGTACTTATTGATCTATTTTAATATCTTATTCATTGATATATATTTTTTACACAATTTTCATTACAATTATAGCTTAATTTTTTTTTTGAGATATCTAATGAGAAATAGTTTTTAATTATTTGGTGTCTGTTAAAGCATAGTTAATTTTATTTAATACCAATTTCATAAACTTAAGCTAAGTTACTTAATATTAATAAGATTATATGATTTAATTATTGAGTATAATATGTAGGCATACTTAAAGAAATTGCTATTAAGATGGTAACATCAATAGCGTTTTAATACATAATATCAAAAACAGAGCATTGCCTCAGCAGTATCCCTATCTATCTCTTAAATAATAACTATGCTCATTTTAAATTTTATTCTAATTTTTATTTTGCCTCTAATTGCTATTGGTTTAATTATTTGGCGCTTCTATCTCGAACCCAAAATAACTATGTTTGATGATCACAAAAGGGTAAAAAACTTTCGCAGCATGGATCAGGTTTTTCCCAGTAAAATTATCCGTTGTGCTACTCAACCCTATATTTTTCAGGAAAGTTTTTGTGATTTAAATACATCCTATCAATTTCAGGGTGAAACTCGGACAATAGTAGATTTTTTACAACGGACAGGTAACACAGGAATTTTAATACTTAAAGATGACTTTATTATTTATGAAAAGTATTCTCAAGGTTATACAAAGTTTGACAAAAAAACTTCTTGGTCAGTGGCAAAAGGCTTTATTTCTGCATTGATTGGAATTGCTCTTAATGAGGGTTATATTCAAAATCTTGACGACCCGATTACTAAGTATATGCCAGAGTTAAAAGAATCGGGATATAACAATGTACCAATTAAACATATTCTACAAATGTCTTCAGGTATCAAGTTTAGTGAAGCTTATAAAGATAAAAATTCTGATATTCAACAACTTTTATATAAGTTATTTTTGTATATGCAACCAATAGAAAAGGTGATTTTAAACTATCCTTCTAAATTTCCCTCAGGAGATTATTTTGAATATGTGAGTTTGAATACTCAAATATTAGGTTTATTGTTAAGGCGGGTAACTGAGCAAGATCTTGTCAGTTATTTAGAAAAAAAATTATGGCAACCAATGGGAGCAGAATCAGATGCTTATTGGTTAACGGATAATTATGGGACAGAAGTAACTTTTTGTGGGATGAATTGTACTTTGAGGGATTATGCAAAATTTGGTTTAGTTTATTTACACAATGGATATTTTAACGGACAACAAATCATCCCTAAAAGTTGGGTAAAAGAGTCAACAATACCTGATAGTTCCCACTTACAACCAGGAACAACAGATGAGAGATATTTGAAATGGGGTTATCAACATCATTGGTGGATTCCAGAAGGTTCAAAAGGTGATTATTGTGCAACTGGTGCTTGGGGACAATACATTTATATTAATCCAGAAAAGAATTTTGTTGTGGTAAAAACTGGTTCTAGTAATAGTATTTTGAAAACTATTGATGATGTAGAAACTGTGGCTTTATTTCGAGCTATCGCTGATGAATTAGATTAATTATATACTGAAATAATGATAATTTTACTAGTATCATTGATACTATTATAATTAAAGATTAATACGACTTTTTTGTATAAGTTTGTCTATGTGTTAATCACTATTACCAACTTTTAAAAATGTGGATTTTATTTGTTCACTCACTAACTATCATTGACTGCTATCCAAGTTTATAAATACTGTATTTAAAGTTTAAATTTTATCTTTAATATTCCCGAATATACTATTTATTTTTATGACTTAAATAAATAGTATATTCTACTTTTTATCTTTAGTTATCGAGAATATTATTTATTAAATTTGCTAACTATAAATGTATATTTATAAAATAAAAAAAATCAAAAAATATAATTATTAATTAATTTAAAATATTCAATTAATTGAGCAACAAATTTAAACTAGGAACTGTATTATATGAACTTAAACACCTATCCCCATTTTTAGTTATAGTTTTATACTATTTTATGATTGATACTTCTGTTATTGAGAACTAAATATTTCTTGCTGATTCAATAAAATTATCAACAGTGAGATAATAAAAAACTCAGTAAAAAAATAATTCAAAAAGCAAAAAAAACGTGAAAATATTAATAGTAGGTAACGGTGGTAGAGAACACGCGATCGCCTGGAAACTATCCCACTCTTCCCAAGTTCAACAAATATTCTGTACCCCTGGCAACGGCGGCACAGCTACCCAGGCAAAATGTCAAAACATAGTCATCCCAGTGACAGACTTTCCAGCTCTCAGACAACTCATCGCTGACGAAAACATTTCTCTAGTGGTTGTTGGCCCTGAAGTTCCTTTAGCCCTCGGCATTACCGACTACCTACAAAAATCCCATCTCAAAATATTCGGCCCCACTAAAGCAGGGGCTATTCTTGAAGCGAGCAAATCTTGGGCTAAACAATTCATGGCCGAAGCAAATATTCCCACTGCTAAGTCAGCCACCTTTACCAGGGCTGAAGCTGCTAAAGAATACATCACAGAAATTCCCATAGTCATTAAAGCAGATGGTCTAGCGGCTGGAAAAGGAGTTACGGTAGCCACTACAATTGAAATGGCTCACAATGCTATAGATAGGATCTTTCAAGGAGAATTTGACAAAAAAAACCAATCTGTAGTTATCGAAGAGTTCCTCACAGGTCAAGAAATATCAGTATTAGCCCTAACCGATGGACTAACCATTCGTCCCCTATTACCAGCCCAAGACCATAAAGCAGTAGGAGAAGGAGACACAGGACCTAACACTGGAGGTATGGGTGCTTATGCCCCTACTCCTATTGTTACCCCCGAACTCATGACCCACATTCAACAACAAGTCCTAGAACCAACTTTGACTAATTTACAAAAACGTGGTATAGATTATCGAGGTGTGATTTATGCTGGATTAATAATAAGTCCCACAGGAGAGGCAAAAGTATTGGAATTTAACTGTAGGTTTGGCGACCCAGAAACTCAACCTATTCTGTCATTGCTGGAAACTCCATTGGAGGAATTATTATTAGCTTGTTGTGAACAACGTTTGGGTCAGCTGCCCCCTATTAATTGGAAATCAGGAGTAGCAGTATGTGTAGTTTTAGCTTCTGGGGGTTATCCAGGAACTTATCAGAAAGGAAAAATCATATGTGGAGTAGAAAAGGCTGAAGCCACTGGAGTAAAAATATTTCACGCAGGAACAAAATTCCAGGCACAAAATTTAATCACTGAGGGTGGTCGTGTCTTGGGAGTAACAGCAGTGGGGGCTAATTTTACTGAAGCCAAGGCAAAAGCTTATGCTGCTGTAGATTGTATTCAATTTGAAAGAATGTACTATCGCAGAGATATAGGTCGTCAGGTTTTTAGCAATTAGAAATTAGAGTAGAGCCATTCCCTATCCAAATAGATGGAAACCTCAGATTTATTAGTCAAGTAGGGGGAATATTTATAAAGGTGAAAGTGCTTATCATCGCGGATCTAGATCCCTTTGCGCAGGATTCGGCAAAGAAAACTACAATGTGACTAAGAGCAAAGTGATGTTTGTCGGCAAGTTGGGAGATGAAAAATTTCAGACTCAGGCACTTACCCCATATCAAACAAACTCTATCTTTCAATTAAAGCTTGAGTGACCAGTAGAGTGATTAGTAAGCTTTTGACATAATCAACCGTATGATTCAAAAAGGTAAACCCAAGAGCTACAAAATTTAAATCTATTTAATTCCATTAAAGGAGTTGGTTGCGTTTTTGGCTGTCACTAACATATAATGCTGCGCGACTACCCCATGGTGAGCAAGTGTGACAGCTAGATCGCAACTTTTATAGAGTTACCAACTTTTTATTCCTCGTTCCCTTTGAGCACAACTGAATCATAAAATCAATATAACCTTTCGGTAAAGCCTAACTACCCCAGTTAATATAGAGTAGAATTGAGAAGTAATCTTAACTTTTATTGACTTTTAAATTTTGACTTTTGACTTAAAAAATGCTTCCCCTCCTCAAAAAAATCGGAGAAATTATTGCTAATTGGTGGTCTGAGTTTACCCTCCAGAGCAAACTTATGGCAGTTATTACCCTGATAGTATCTTTGCTAATGAGTAGCTTAAGCTTCTGGGCAGTAAATACTATTCAGGAGGATGCTCGCCTGAATGACACTCGTTATGGTCGAGACCTGGGTTTATTATTAGCCGCTAATGTCGCCCCACTTATGGCAGAAGGCAATCGCAACGAAGTAGCCCGTTTTTCCAGACTTTTCTACAAAAGTACATCTAGTGTACGTTATATGCTCTATGCTGATGAAGAAGGAAAGATTTTCTTAGGTATTCCCTTCTCAGAATCTGAGGTAAAAACATCTCTTACTCTCCGTCGTCGTATTCAACTGCCAGAAGATTTTATGGCCAATATAGAGGATGAAAAATATTCAGCTTTGCCTCTAGTGCGACAACATTTAACTCCTAATGGTCAATTAACGGATGTTTTTGTTCCCCTTATTGATGAAAGTAAATATTTAGGAGTTTTAGCAGTTGGAATTAATCCTAATCCTACTGTGGTTGTCTCTTCAAATCTGACTAGAGATGTAACTTTAGCAGTTTTTGTTTCGATCTGGGCAATGGTAATTTTAGGTGCAGTTGTTCATGCTTTGATTATTACTAAACCAATCAAGAAATTATCGGAAGGTGTCAAAAATATTGCTCAGGGAAATTTTAAACAAAGGATAGACTTATCTTTTGGAAGAGAACTAGGGGAACTGATTTTGAGCTTTAATGAAATGGCGGAACAGTTAGAAAATTATAAGAAGCAAAATATTGAAAAATTAACGGCAGAAAAAGCAAAGTTAGAAACCTTAGTTTCCACAATTGCTGATGGCGCTTTATTGTTAGATGCTAATTTACAATTGATTTTAGTTAATCCAACTGCTCGGCGTATTTTTAGTTGGGAAGAAAAAAAGGTTATTGGTGGAAAGGTGACGGATAATTTACCTGTAGCTGTACAGATGGAATTAAATAGACCACTTTATCAAATAGCTACAGGGGAAATAGAAGGGGGTGAATATCGTTGTACTTTAGATGAACCAAATAAACGTACAATTAGAGTTTTATTAACAACTGTTCTTTTATACAGAGCATCAGGTACAGAATCTCTTTGTAAAAGTTGTATTTATGATGCATACGATAGTTGTAGTTCTGCTAATCGTCCTGTAGTTTATGAATGTACACTTTATGAAAATAAGCTAGGAACAGATTTTATTTCTCCATACCGAAATAGTCTTAAAGGAATTGCTATGACTGTACAAGATATTACTAGAGAAGTAGAATTAAATGACGCAAAAAGTCAGTTTATTAGTAATGTCTCCCATGAATTAAGAACCCCTTTATTTAATATTAAATCTTTCATCGAAACTTTGCATGAATATGGGGAAGATTTAAGTGAAGTAGAAAGACGAGAATTTTTAGAGACTGCCAATCATGAAACAGATCGTTTGACTCGTTTAGTTAATGATGTATTGGATTTAAGTCGTCTAGAATCTTGTATGATTTATCACCTAAATGCTGTTGATGTTGCTCAACCAATAGAACAAACTTTAAGAACTTATCATCTTAATGCTAAAGATAAAAAAATAGAATTAAATTATGATATAGAATCTAACTTGCCTACTGTAGTTGGTCATTATGATTTATTACTACAAGTATTTGCTAATTTGGTAGGCAATGCTATGAAGTTTACTGAACCAGGAGGTAGAATAGTAATTAGAGCTTATCTGTTAGAATCTGATATAGAAATTGAACAAATAGAACAAGGAGGATGGATAGTTTCTCCTCCTCCACCTCGACCAACAGAACTAAATTTAAAATCTAATAATCAGTTTGTCAGAATTGAAATTTCAGATACAGGAAGTGGTATTGAACCTGAAGACCAAGAAGCTATTTTTGAAAGGTTTTTCCGAGTTGAAAATCGTGTTCATACTTTGGAAGGAACAGGTTTAGGTTTGTCTATTGTTAGAAATATTATTGATAAGCATCATAGTAAGGTTAACCTCGTAAGTGAACTTGGTGTAGGCACAACTTTTTGGTTTGATTTAGCAGTATTTGAAGAAAGGTCAGTACCAGAAGAAAATCAGTTATTGGAAGTACCTTAAATATAGCTCTCAGTTATCACCTGAAGTTAGAAGTTATAAGTTTATTATTGTCGTGCTATGGCATACCTAAAAATAATGGTCTTTGTAGAACGAAGTGCAGTCTAACAAAGCTTTATTATTTTTGGGTTACCCAGACGGGATTTTACTACTTTCCTCAACTTTACCTAACCTTATTACACTTTTGTTAGATGTGTCAGTCCAGTGGGTGTTGTGGATAAAAATATTCTCAAACTAATTCCCATGAATTTAGTCCAGGGAATAGTCAAAAAGATAGTAAAAAACTTATCAGAATTACAGTTAACAATAACCACCAAATAGGATGTCTTTGAAACCAAAATTTGACAATTTTTAACCTACCATTATGATTAGTATCATAATTATCATGTGGTACAAGAGGTTCAGATTGGTCATGGAAAAGAATACAATCTTTAGCGTAGGGACGTTGGGGAAAATTGCAACTATCGTCTATATGGTAGAAGCATTTATTACACAAATATTCTTCTGGTTTCGCTTGATAAAGGGGAATACCAGGATGACCAAAAGCTTTCAGAGGAAATTGACAATACGGACAAGCGATCGCCTGACTATCAACAGCTTGATGGCAACGAGGACAATTTAACATTTTGATTATCTCAAATTATAGATTTATAAGTTTAATTACTACTTTGATTTGAAGTTTAATTTAACTAGGCGAGATGTCCTACGTCTCAACAAAGTGGGTATTGGGATAAATCATAATCAATATAGTTGACTAAAAATATGTACTATGGCCAAAAATTATGAATAATACTGAAAATTTACTTCAACAACTTTTAATGATAGGCATTGGTACAACTTCCCTGGTGACAGAAAAAATACAGGAAGTAACTAACCGATGGGTTAAGGATGGTACGATCAACCCAGACCAAGCTAAGATTTTTGTTGATGATATAATGCAGCAACTTAAGTCAGAACAGGGAAACTGGGAAACTCAGATGCAGCGACAAATGCGGAATGTCATGCAGGATCTAGGAGTTCCTCGTCAATCGGAATTGGACGAACTGCGGGGTCGTTTGGATCGTTTGGAGCGTCAGATACGAGATTTGGAAAACCGCAACTGGCGTTAGATAAGGGGATTTTATCAAGGGTGAGGTACAGTTGTACTGGGCAAGATGCTCACAATAAAAAGGTTTTTTTATAAGCATTTGTGGTTGATAATATAATAATCTGTCCATAGGTTGTAATATCTTATCTTAGGGGTTTGGAGACCAAACCTTAGGGAAACGAGATTTGGAGACCAAACCCTTACAGTTTTTTTTGCGAGTTAAATTAGGAGGATTAATTTTGCGCGGAATTATTATTAGTTTGGGAATAGCAATAGTCTGTGGTTTGGTTTTGATTATTTCTCAAATTATAGGTTCGGGAAAAGATGTGGTTGCTTCTCAAAATACACCAGATACTATAGGTTCTACTGAAATTCAGGAGCAAGTGGCAGAAGGTACTATACTAAATCCAACAATTACAATGGCAGAAAATATTATGGCTCAAGATGATGAAAAAGTTACTACTACTGATTCTGGTCTTCAGTATGTGGACGTGGTAGAAGGAGATGGTGCTACTCCTCAAAGGGGTCAGACAGTTGTGGTTCACTATACTGGAACTTTAGAGGATGGTTCTAAGTTTGATAGTTCTCGCGATCGCAATCAACCTTTCCAATTTAAAGTTGGGGTAGGTCAAGTTATTAAGGGTTGGGATGAAGGAGTAGGTAGTATGAAAGTTGGTGGACGTCGAAAGTTGATTATACCATCGGATTTAGGGTATGGTTCCCGTGGTGCTGGTGGAGTCATACCTCCTAATGCTACTCTTATTTTTGATGTAGAATTATTGAGAATTGCTAATTGACATATTCTTGATTTTGTGCATTGGTAACAAAGCGGGATTCTTCAGTCAGGGAAGTCCTGAGGGTAGTTCTGAGGTTAGATAATATTCTCCCCCTCTGTTGATCACAACTCTACCTGCTCCCATCCTTCCTCGGGAGAAAACTTAGAGGGGTGGGTAAGTATGGTCTCTATTTAGCTCTTGACTACATCTAGGGCGGGAATGCTAAACCTCTGACAAGCTCTCATGCCATATTTCAAAAATACTGTTACAGTGTTTTAGTCTGTTGATAGGAGTATTGAGATTAATAAGCTTTTGTGCATTTAAACGACTTATTATTGTATGCCACTATGTAGAAAAAAACCTTTCTAAATTCTAAATTATAGCTTCAATAGGTTTTGGGTCTACTCTGATAATTCTTTTGCCAAAATTATAATTATTAATAGGGAATAGAGAACAATTCTCTATTCCTTTTTATATTTTTTTAATCCTTAACTAACCCTATAAATTATATGTCAAATCTCACAGTTAAAGACTTAGAAATACTGCAAGATACTCTTAATCAAGTAGGTTTAGATTATCAATTAGAATTGGATGAAGGAAAAATATTAGTGATGGGTCCGTCAGATATTATTTCTAGTGAAGTTGGCGTTCAATTAATTAGACTATTAGGCAGTTGGGTTTACCCACGTCGTCTCGGACGTTTGTTTGATTCTAGTGGTGCTTTTATCCTTCCAGATACTAACTTGAAAGTTCCTGATGTTTCTTTTGTTCGTGCACAACGTTTGAAAAAAAGTGTTCGTTATTTTGGGGAATTAACCCCAGATTTAGTAGTAGAAATTAAGTCTCAAAGTGATAGAATTAAATCTCTAAAACAGAAAATAAAAAAATATTTAGAACTAGGGGCGCAAGTAGGAATATTGATAGACCCTGATGAAGAAATAGTTATAGTTTATCGTTCTAATGGTGAAGAAATTGAGTTAAAAAATGGAGATATTTTGACTATTCCTGAATTATTTGGTGAGTGGGAATTATCTATTTTTGAACTTTGGCCACCTGTGTTTGATGAAGATGAATAAGTTTTACTATAGAGTTTCCCAAGTTAATAATACTATTTCACGGCATACATTCAAAAGTTAAAAGTTAAAAGTTAAAAGTTAAAAGTTAAAAGTTAAAAGTTACAATGTTTTCCGTTGTGACAAGGTATCGCTATGCTGGCAAGATGCCCGCAATACATGATTTTTACTATTAAGAATATATATTGTTTCCTTTTTATGTTGGCGACAGCCGAAACCTATCCTAAGCTAGGATTTAATATTCCTTGAATTAGTTATCAGTTATTCTTTATCAGTTAAATATTTTAACCTATTTTTCTCAAAACAACAAAGTAATAATTTAACTTCTGAATTATTTAATAATTAGCTTTATATGTCTAAATATAATTTATCTTATACTCAACTTTTTCGACATACCTCTAAACGACTGTTTTCGATTAGTTTATTTTTACTAACATTAACTATTCTATTGTCTTGGAATTGGATATTACCTAGTTATACTCAGACACCTAATACTAAAAACCGTGCAGTTTTAATTCAAGAAATTAAAGACTATGCCGAACGTCATGTTGAGAATGATAAGGCAATGGATAGTAGGTTAATGATTGAACTATATGAGCAAAATTATGTAGGTTTAACTACTCCAGAAATTACCAAAATTTATGAGGAAGAATACCCAAGACTCAAGGAAGCAAAAGATAGTAATCTCTGGGAAAAAATTAATGACGATCTATTTTATGGGTTGGGATGGTTTGCTGCCTTAGCACTTTTTATTGTGTTAATTTTTAAGGAAGCTATACAAGGTTGGATAACTGATTTTATTAATACTATTGGCAACTGGTTATATAATCAAATTGCTGGTTTTGAATGGTTTTGGAATTTCTCTATAAAACGCTATAAAATAGGTCTCATTAATAAACACGAACAACTAAAAATTCCTTTTCGTCCTAATCGTCCTTTGAGTCTGCAAGAAATTTATGTGGATTTGCAATTCTTGGAAAAAGCTAATAATCAACCAATTAATTTTTCTGAGATTAAAAAATATAATTGTTTGACTATTAAGGGGCAACCTGGAGCAGGAAAAACACTTTTATTAAAGTATCTTGTTCTCTCTTGGGCGAGGGAAAAATTAAATAGTTCCTCTAATGAATATGTGCCAATTTTATTAGAGTTATATCGCTTCAATGAAATAGAAATTTCTGCCCTCAACATGGAAGTTTTCAAACATAAATTAGTAGAAGCTTTGGATAGGGATGATTTTCCTAAAGCTAATTCTTTTGTGGAGCAAAGTCTGGAAAAAGGAAAATTATTTTTGTTATTGGATGGATTAGATGAAGTTAAAAGTTCCATTCGTTATCAAATTGTACAAGCTATTAATGATTTATTAGATAAGTACGATAAATGTCGAGTAATTATTACTTGTCGGGCAGCAGTTTATTACAATGATTTTGCTGAGTCTGTAGAAAAAACATTGGATCTTAAAGAATTTAGTGACAGACAAATGCGACTTTTTTTAGAAGCATGGAAATATCAAATGCCACCAGATAAATCTATCAATCAACTCATACAAACTTTGAGAGATAGACCTCTAATTATGGAGTTAGCTAGAAATCCTTTAATGTTGACAATTGTTGCTCATCTTTATACTCAAGTTAATTTTGTTTTGCCTCAGTCTCGGTCAGATTTTTATCAAGAATCTACTCATATTTTATTGAATCAATGGCAGAATAATTTTAATCAATATAAGGAGAGTGCTCATAAGCGGAGAGTGCTACAACATTTGGCTTTATTTGCTCAAGATAATGCTGGTAAACAACAAAAAAATGACCTAAGTTTAGACTATCAAATAGTCTTGGAACAAGTTCAAAAAGTTTTACCTTCTTTGAATCTCAATCCTGAAAAAGATACTCAACTAATATTAAGAGAAATTGTCGAACGTAGTGGATTATTGTTAAAAATTGAGAGGGGGGATAAATATCAATTTGCTCACTTAACTTTGCAAGAATATTTTGCAGCAGCGGCTTTGAGGGAGAAAGAAAATGAGTTAATAGAAAGGTTTAAAAATGACCCGAAACGTTGGCGATAAACGGTCAAACTTTGGTGTGGGTTTGCGGGAAATAGTACAAATTTAATAGGGGTTATTTATCAGGAAGATTCTTTGACGGCTTTTGAATGTTTAGCGGATGCTCAAGAAGTTTCTCCTGAGTTGGCGGAGAAAATTATTGAAGAGTTTAAGGAAAAATTGGGAGAAGCAAATTATGATGAAAATTTGGCTAGAGCTTTTGGAGCAGTTGCTTCTGATATTCGTCCGAGTGGTAGGGGAAAAGTTGTTTTTGAGTTCCTAGAAAATGCTTTGAATTATTCTGAAGATCTGGAAATTCGTCGGGCTTCTGTTAAGGTATTATCTAAGACAAATTTGCCACAAGCTGCGGATATTTTGTTTAGGTATTATGAGGATATTAATTTGGTAGATGCTCGTCAAGCTCTTATTAATATGGGGGATATTGCAGTCTCTTTATTGAAGGGTTTAGCGGAGAAAGGTTCGGAAATAGCAATGGGAGATTTAGTGAAAATTGGTACTCCTTATGGGAGAGAAGTTTTAAGTGATTTACTTGATCATTCTGATGAAAAGATTCAAAGGTTAGCTGCTTTAAATCTTGCGGAATTTAGGGGTTTAAATAATTAGGTTTTCTTGGAGTAGTAAATATGGCAAAAGTTGATAAGGAATTTAATTTAAAAGATTGGGAGTGGATAGCAGTTCATTTTCCGCCATCGGAAAGAGAAAGTATGGCTAAAGTGGCTTGGATTATTTGTTGTAAATGTACTCCTGAAAAAATTTATCAACGCAAGATAGACCCAAGAATAGTAATTCCTTTATGTGGGATAGTCTTGCTTGACGAAATTAATATTTTACGACTAAAAATTCATATTTTACAACTAAAAAAGTTGGAAACAGAACTTTCTGATCGCTATTACAAAATATTTGAAAGATGCGAAATATCAGAAGAATTAAAAATCAAACAAGAACATATTAATGAAATTAAAGAAGATGTTGATGGAATAATACAAGATTTTATAGATTTTGTAATTGATTTAGCTAATCCTACAGAACGATGGTTATCTCTGTTTAAAACTTTGAATATACATTTACAATTTTCCTTATTCTCTAGTCTTATCAAATATCGCCGTCCAACCCGTTATGACTGGCGTAATATTTTTTCGGATATAAAAGGTGTATTTTTAGGAGCATATTTTTCCGCATTATCTATATCAATTTTAAGCATGTTAATTTCATCAATGGTAATTAAGGTGGCTGATTTTTTTATTGAATTGATTGGTAACATGAATTTAGTTGTCTTTTATCTTATATTACTTGCAAAATTTTTATTGCTATTTTTAGGAGGTCTTTTATTTTTAGATCATGGACAAACTGTTCGGCAATTTTCCTTTATTCTAAGATGGCCACTGAGTATTTTTGTTTATACACTAGTTATTATCTATTCAATTAAATATTATAATCTAGGGCTATTCTTTATTTTTGTAATTATCTCAATAAACGTTTATGGTATATTATTAATGTTTCTGGGGAAATATGCTGTCAACAGTCTGTTAGAACTATTTAGATTAATATTTAGATTAAATGGATATATGTTGCTATTTTATGGGTTATTAACGTTTTCTTTCCCTTGGAAAACAACCTTATTAATCTGGGCAATTATGTTAATTGTTTCCTCAATTTTGTGGATTTACGCACAAAATTTAGAACGCAAAGTTCATAATCCTCTTAAGAAGATGAAGAATATTTTAAAATATAATAAATATTTCTCGGAATTTAGCAAAGCTCAATAGATTTAGCTGCTGAAGATTAGTAACTAAACAATTATTCTAAATCTGAAAATAGAATAAATATTAAAGTTCAAAAGCTGAAATTACTCCGGATGAAAATATTGCTTGATTTAACTTACTTTATCAAAATATTGAAGAGCCGATCGCTATTTATATCTTTATATCTTACTCTTTCCTTTTCTCATATTTTAACTTTCAATGTGTAGATATAAGACTGAAAATATTCATCAATTTTGTTGGGCTTCACTTTCTTCAACTCAACCTACAATTATCCGATTTTTTTATGTATGAAAGCAGCGATCGCTCTGTCATATTTCATCCTTTAGATATTCGTAATTTAAGTAGAAAGCTGATAACTAATAACTCAAAAGGCGATCGCCTGGAAACTTATTTTGTTGAACAAAAAGTCATGCATATAGGCAAGTAAGCCCCTATAACATTAATAATATCACAAAAAATCTGAGAATGGGGAGGAAAATATTTTGACCCGCTGTTTTTCTCGGAGCTCCACAGAATGAAAATCTTAGTGTTTTTTTTGACTCTTAAGTATCTCCAACTTTTCTATGACTCGAAATTATGGTTCTGTTGGGTATCACTTGGTTCAACCCAGCCTACAATTAATTATTTGATTTTTTTTAGCTGATAGCTAATAACTGAAAAGGCGATCGCCTGGAAACTTATTTTGTTGAACAAAAAGTCATGCATATAGGC
>JAGGDU010000195.1:20592-22214 GCA_018457135.1 Trichodesmium erythraeum GBRTRLIN201
GGGGAGGAAAATATTTTGACCCGCTGTTTTTCTCGGAGCTCCACAGAATGAAAATATTTGTGGCTGTTCATTGAGTCAGGATGGATAAAAAAATTAATAAGGGAAAAACAACCATTTAAAGAGCTTCCCAAAATGAAAATATTATGGATTGAGCGATCGCTCTAACCTAAAGCTGACCGCTGATAGCTTATCTTTTATCAACCGCCAAATTTCTAAACTTAGTAAACTGAGGGTCAAACAATAACTTAACCGTACCAGTCGGACCATTCCGATGCTTAGTAATAATAACCTCAGCAATACCTTGGTCGGGAGTATCTGGGGAATAATACTCATCTCGATAAAGCATAATAACTAGATCGGCATCCTGTTCAATAGAGTTATGAACAACAATCTCATTTGCCACAAAATTATGCAGACCAGGCACAGTTAAATCAAAAACCTCCGCCTCTCCATGAGGCATTATTTCGACAATTTCATCCCATTCTACATCAATTTCAGTAGACTTTTCCCACTCATGAGACTTAACTATAGACCCTAAATTTCTACCATATTTTGGCCCAAAATCACTTTGAGACAAAAAATGACCATCATACAATATTGAACATTTAAGCATTTTTTGGTTCAAAATAGCAAGAGAATCCCCAATATTCAGAGTATTTAATTGTTTCCAACCCCCCATAGAAAAGAAAGGATGATTAGCCGTTGCCCTAATCAATTTTCCTGAAGAAGTTTGCAGAGAAAAGATAGGTTTAACCCCAGTAGAAAATACTCGACTGACCATCGCCGACTCAAATTTCCAAGTATTTTCATTCAAAGCCAAAACAGCAAAATTAGAATTACCAACCAGACAAGAAATAGGAATTTTCTTACCATCAGCTAAACAAATTAGACTTTCCCCAGTCAAACAACCAGACTCTCTCAAGTCAGACATCATCGGTCTTTTATTAGTTCGAGCTTCTACACTTCTACTAAGTTGAGATAAAGCAATAATAGGCACCGAAAGTTCCCGTGCTAAACCCTTCAAATTCCTAGTTATTCTTGCTAACTCTAAAACTCTATTATCACTATTATTTCCCTCCATTAACTGTAAATAATCTAATAAAATTAATCCTAATTTCCCACCTTGTTCACTCTGAAGTTGTCTAGTTTTTGAACGAATTTCATTAACAGTAATATTAGGAGTATCATCAATAAAAATTGGCATTTCAGAAAGATTAGTAATAGCTGAAGTTAAAGGTTCCCATTCATTCTGACTAATACGCCCAGCTCGTAACCTATTACTTTCAATTCTTGCCTCACTAGCTAATAGTCTTAATACCAATTGTTCCTTAGACATTTCCAAACTAAAAATAGCAATTGGCAACTTTAGATTAGCTGCAATACTATGAGCAATATTCACAGCGAAGCTAGTATTATGTAGGCAAATATCATTAGCTACAAAATTATGAGTTTCTGGCACAGTCAGATCATATACTTGCTTTTCTCCTACTGGTTCTATAGAAACAATTTTATCCCAGAAAATATCGCTATTTTCTAATTCCTGAGTTCCAGAATTATGGGGTTGAGGTAAATCTAATTTTTCGGAGTCAAAATTTTGATTGTCTGATGGAAGGTTCTCCATA
>JAGGDU010000195.1:22314-94462 GCA_018457135.1 Trichodesmium erythraeum GBRTRLIN201
GGCTAATACATTCACTAATTCATCCCAGAAAATTAGATGATTTTCTAATTCCTGATTTCCGGAATTATGGGGTTGAGATAAATCTAATTTTTCGGAGTCAAAATTTTGATTGTCTGATGGAAGGTTCTCCATATTTGCCAGAATATTTTTTCTACAGATAGTCTCAGTAGTAGTTAAGTTCTCAGAATTTTTAGGAGAATTTCTTTTGGTAGTTCTATTTTTTAGAGACTGATTTTTAGATGCGGCAAATTTGGCTAATACATTCACTAATTCATCCCAGAAAATTAGATGATTTTCTAATTCCTGATTTCCGGAATTATGGGGTTGAAGTAAATCGAATAGATAAAAATTTTTAGAATCAAAACCACCAATATCTTCCATCAAATTTTTCTGAGATAAAGCATCAGTAATTGTCAAATGCCATTTCCCATCACAATAACAATTTCTGTAGGTTGCAAATGTGAATTCCTCCCTATGTGACCTCTGACTTTTAACTTCTTTAACGACTTTTATTTTTTCAGTTCTCTTCTCTTCAAATTTTTCAATACCACTAACAATTCCAAACCTAAGCAAAATATGTTGTATTTGCCTAATCAACTTTTCACTAACTGTAGAATAACCAAAACATACTATCTTGTTCTGATATATTTTCACCCATCCATCTAAGGAAAATAGATATCTAATAAATAAAGCTAATTGGGATCTCTCTAACTGAAATACAAGAGGAAAAAGATATAAATTGTCAAAATTAATCAGGGAAGAAAACTTACTTTCTGAAATAGTTTCATTACCAAAAATATTTAACCGACGGGGTACAGCTATTTTTTCTCCAACCTGTAATTTGGATAAAGGTTTCCAACCATTAACCGTCAAAAAAGGATGAGTAATTGTGGTCTCTACAAATCTTCCTAATTTTGTGGTTACTCTAAATATAGGTTTAATTCCATCATCAATAAAAGCACTAGGTTTAGTCAAATAAAACTTGCTATTTTTTCCCAAAGTTAATAATTCTATTTCCTGCCTTTTATAAACCTCTGCTAAAGTAACTAAACTACCATCTTTTTGCAAAACTAAAGTATCATAAGCAGCACATTTTCCCATAGAAGGTCTACCTGCAACAATAATCAAATCAGACCGTTGAAAACCTCCAGTCATTGCATCCAAATCGTAAAAACCACAAGGAAGACCAGGTAAAGCAACCCCTTCATTTCTATCTTCAATTTCCTGAAAAGTATTAATTAAAGTCTCAGAAATAGGAACTAAATCTTGTTGTGGTTTATCCTGAGTCAGAGCAAAAATTTTTTGTTCTGCTTGGTCAAGAATAATTTCTAATTTAGTAGCGGTTTGAAATCCTAAATCAAAAATTTCATTTCCAGCTTGAATTAATTTTCTACGGATATATTTATCGAGAACTAAAGCTGCATATTGGTCAATATTAACTGCAGAAACTGTTCGTTCTAATAGTTGAACTATTTTGACTCGCCCACCAATTTTTTCTAATTGATTATGATCAGAAAGCCAACTGGTAACAGTCATTAAATCAGTAGGTTTGCCTTGACTATAAAGTTGGCACATTGCTTTATAAATAATTTGATGAGCTTGAATAGCAAAAAATTCTGGGTGTAACAATTCTGTGACTCGATTAATAGCTTCTGGATCAAGAAGAATACCGCCTAAAATAGCTTCTTCTGATTCAATATTTTGGGGGGGTAAGCGATCGCTCTGCATTTATCTAAGATTTACTAAAAATCATTTTGTAAGTATTCAACTATCAGCTTCATTGCTTTTAAAAGAAGAAAAAGCAATTGAGAGATTGCTAATAATTATACTATTTATCAAAAAATTTTCTACATTTTATTGACGAGGGGGTAGGAGAGCAGGGGAGAGATAAAAAAATATTATGTTTGTCTGAATATTTATCGGTTTAGTTTTCAAACTAAAGAGAAAATAGGGTTTGGATATTAAACCTCTGGAGTACACAAAAAACTGAACAAATAATTAAAATTAACCCGAGAAAAACATAATCATGATAACTTCGATGTAAAATCAATTATTTATATAATTTTGGAGGGCAAAGACAATGGATATTGAACGTGAGATAAACTCATTTTTTTCTGATTTATTCGGCACAAAAGCTGATAGTAAAAGTGATTTATTTTCACTTTCAAATCATAAGATTAATTATTTCGATTCTACTTCAGATATTACCATAAAAAATTCAACTTTAGAGGATAATATAAACTCTACTGAATATTCGCTTGGTTCTTATAATTTCCTAGGAAATGAATTAGAATCTATCTCTATTAGAGATTCTGCAAGTGTTGAAAATACAGAAGAAATTGATAAAATTACAGGTGATAATTTTGATACAAATATTCAGTTAAGAGCTGGTCAAAAGTCAGATAATAAGATTGATACTGCAACTGAAATAGATATAGTTTCTGGTGAGAAAGTTAAGATAAACGATAGAATTGGCTACAAAGAAAAGGGCAAGGTTGATAAATATGACTACTATAGTTTCGGCATATCTGAAAATATGGAAGTAAGTATTGATATGGATAAACTCCAGAAAAATGCTAATCTTCACTTATTTGATGAAAGTGGTAAAAAAGTATTGGCAAAGTCGAATAAAAGAGGTAAAAAATCAGAAAATATTACTGAATATTTAGATGCAGGAGATTATTATCTGCGGGTATCTGCTGTGGGAAATGCAAAAACTCCTTATCGCTTGATTTTAGAAAAAGTTCCTGATGATAAAAATATAGATGGAGCGAATGATTTAGGAAAATTATCTCAGAAAGAACTGAAACTTAATGATAAAATTGGCTACAAAAAAAAGGGCAAGGTTGATAAATATGACTACTATAGTTTCGGCATATCTGAAGATATGAAAGTAAATATTGAGATGGATAAACTCCAGAAAAATGCTAATCTTCACTTATTTGATGAAAGTGGTAAAAAAGTATTGGCAAAGTCGAATAAAAGAGGTAAAAAATCAGAAAATATTACTGAATATTTAGATGCAGGAGATTATTATCTGCGGGTATCTGCTGTGGGAAATGCAAAAACTCCTTATCGCTTGATTTTAGAAAACGTTCCTGATGATAAAAGTATAGATGGAGCGAATAATTTAGGAAAATTATCTCAGAAAGAACTGAAAGTTAATGATAAAATTGGCTACAGAGAAAATGGTAAACGAGATGGAATAGATTTGTATTTTTTTGAGATTAACGAAGAACAAGAAGTAGATATTAATCTGAATAAACTGAAGCAAAACTCTAATCTAAGATTAATTGATGAAGACGGTGAAACAGTTTTGGATAAATCGACTAACAAGGGTAAAAATTCAGAAAAAATTACAGAAGTTTTAGAACCAGGAATTTATTATGTAGAAGTTTATGCTCAAGGTAATGCTAAAACAAATTATGAACTTAGTTTGAGTTCTCAGGAGGTTAATACAGTTTTTCCATCGGTATTAGAAACTTATGAATCAGGTACACGAGTAGGGTTTGAAAACCGAGTTTCTTTGGAAATACCTGAAGGATGGGTTGGTAAACAAAAATCAATGTTTGAAACAATATTTGAAGGAAGATCGTTTGTTGATGGTCAGTATTTTCCATTTACACTAACCTCTACAAAGTATCCAGATGTCTATGTAGAATTAAGCGTCAGATCGAATTATTTGACAGGGCTTATACAGAACTTGGCTAATACCTGGGCAATTGACGAAACCACCTATGAACCACAAGGAAAAGCAAAGGTAAAAGGTAATCAAATTACTAATACTTATACTGCCAAAAATTCAATATCTCAAGAAAAGTATTATGTGGTTAGTACTGTAGGGCCTAATGATGAAATTGCTACTGTGACAGTGGGTGGTTCTGTTAATAAACTAAAAGACTATAAAGATATCGCAAATGATGTAGTTGAAAGTCTAGATTTTCCTGAACCTACTGACTGGGAAGAATTCTTTAGTGATCATTGGTTAGCTTACGCTCCGTATGGGAGCATATATGAAGGAATTTTCCTGGACGATGATCGTTCATTTTATCACATTTATGATTATTCAACGAATCGTTTTGGTACTTGGGATATTACTCAAAAAGATGAGCTAGTATTAAGATATGAAAATGGTGAAGAAAAGGTTGGGCAACTTGATGGTCCTAGTGTATCTAATAATATTATTTACGGTGAATTTGTTTATCAGGCGATAGAGAAAAATAGCTGATAGTTAGTGTTTTTGAGTAAGCCCTATTTAGACAAAACTTCCGCATTTTTTAGTTCTAAATACTATATATCTATAAAGTAAAAGTTGTTAGTCAACTATTAATAACGGTTAATATTTTTAATATCTAGTCAATCAGATATCAGTTATTCGTTTTGATAATTCAACCAATAACTGATAACTGATAACTATTAATGACCTACTACTTGAATTTCCACTTCAGCAATTACCTCTGGATGAAGTTTAATTTCAGCTTTGTAAAAACCAATTTTGCTAATCTCTGGTAAAGTAACACCGCGTCTATCAATTTCTTGACCTGTACTTTCCTTAATTACTTCTACTAATTCTCTATCAGTAACTGTACCAAAAATTGCATCATTTTCACCTACTTGTTTGGCAATTTTAAAGCGACCAACTGTTTCCAAAGCAGTCTTTTGAGCTAATGCTCCCTGCTTTAATTCTATTTGTCTTTGCCGCTCTTGTTCTTGACGACGTTCTACTTGTTTAAGAACACCTGGAGTAGTACGAAAAGCAATTTTATTCGGAATCAAATAGTTACGGGCATAACCAGGAGCTACATCTACAACATCTCCTGATTTTCCTAACTTGTTAACATCTTTATTCAATACTACCTGTAATTTTTTGGCCATGACTATAATTATAAATCTTTTACTGCAAATTTATATTATATCCTAATTTTAAGAATAGAATAGGAGCTGACTATAGATTAATTGAGGGTATAGTATTTCTTTTGGAAATATTAACTAGGACTAATAATAATTAGGAAATACTGGATATGATAATAGGTAACTGTATGATATCGTTCTGGGTATTTTTTCGAGCCATAAAAAATAATGATTCTGTTTGAGATATCGAAAATTATATCAAGTTATAATTAAAAGCTAAATATTCATCCATCAGCCATTAGCTATGATTTATCAATCATTAAGTTTTCGAGGAAGTAAAAAGGTGATTTTAGCTATCAATTATTAGTCTTTCATTCATATTGTTTGAGTAGCATTATGCTGTTTTTTATAGTTGAAGATTTTAAGTTAAAGCTTAATTCTAAGTTATGTTCCCTAAACTATAAAACTGATAGCTGTTTATCAACCAAAAAATTATCAGAAAATTAAATATTTAATAAATAGTAAAATTTCCCAATCAAATCGAAATGAAACAAAAAAACCTAAAAATTATCTTAGGAACAATTTTAACGAGCATATTAATAATTTTTACATCTTGTCAACAAGTTCCTAATTCTCAAACGGTAACTATTCGGACTGCCCATAGTACTTGGATAGAAGAGTCATTTCAAACTAATATTGTTAATATTGGTCTAGAAAAACTCGGGTATAAGGTCGAAGAACCAAAACAAATTGAATACACAGCTATCTATATTTCTATTGCTAATGGAGACTTAGAATATAGTACTATTTACTACCAACCATCTCATGAAAAATTCTTTGAAAAAGCTGGTGGTGAAGAAAAGTTAGAGGCAGTTGGAATTTTGACACCTGATGGGATAGCTGGATATCAAATAGACAAAAAAACAGCGGATAAATATCAAATTACTAACATTAAAGAATTAAAAAATCCAGAAATAGCCAAGCTTTTTGACTGGGATAAAAACGGTAAGGCAAATTTAGTTGGTTGTAATCCTGGTTGGGCTTGTGAGTTAAATATAGACCATCACATCGAAGCTTATGGACTAGAAAATACAGTAGAACATAGTCGAGGTCAATATAATATTCTATTAGTAGATGCTATAACTCGCTATAAACAAGGGCAACCTATTCTTTATTTTGCCTATAATCCTCATTGGATATCTGCTATCTTAAAACCAGGTAAAGATGTAGTTTGGTTAGAAGTGCCTTTTACCTCTTTACCAGATATGAGAAATATCACAAAAAAAGATACATTACTAGATGGAAAAAATATTGGTTTTTCTAGAACTCAACAGAGCATTGTGGCTAATAAAAAATTTTTAGAGTCTAACCCAGTGGCTAAAAGGTGGTTTGAATTAGTAGAAATTCCAGTTGCAGATATGAATACTGAAAGTTTACGAATTAAAGAAGGTGAAGACAAAGAAGAAGATATTTTACGTCATGCTCAAGAGTGGATAAAAAATAATCAAGAAAAATATAATAATTGGTTAGAAATAGCAAAAAAAGCAGCTAATTAAGCTGCCTGGTGAACTAAAAAAGGGATTAGGAGAAAAGATAAATAATAATTTTTTACTGTAAATTGAGGATGAGATGATACTTTGTCAAGCAATGATATTTTAATCACTTGAAGTCTTTCCACTTGAAGATATTTACTATTTTTATAATATCTTAATAATAATTTTATAAAGAGAATCTTAACTATCAGGAATTTGTTTTTTTAAGGGGTAAAATACGAAGTCATTGATATTTTGAAGTTAAGGAAATATCCAGGTTTTCCTAAAAATAGCTTAAACAAAGGATAGAGCAGAAAACAGGTAGATAAAATGTAAAATAATTAATTATTGTATAATGGTTTTATGTTATTTTTAATTTATGCTTTGTCAAAGTACGGAGCTTAACCTGATAATATGGAGATAGAACTTATTATCTTCTTAAGATAGCAGTTTTTTTTGATGACAAAAAAATTAGGTTTCAAGACTGTCCTTTTGAGGGGATGAAAAAAATACTTGCCTTATGTATTTCAAACATCTGGCTTTAGGGGCCAATAATGATAACTGAAATGACTTTCTTTTCTGATAACCAGGAACAAAATTTCTCACTACTAAATAAAATTGTTATCTTGAAGTTTATTTAATCTAAGCAAAATGAAAAAAACACCGCTAAAAATAATCTTAGGCACAATTATAACTAGCTTATTAATAATTTTTACCTCCTGTCAACAAGTACCCAATCCCTCAAGTGTCATTATTAGTAGTGCTTATAATAGTGGTTGGATAGAAGAATTATTTCAAACTGAAATTGTTAATATTGGTCTAAAACAATTAGGCTACAAAGTCAATAAACCAAAACAAAGTGATTATCCAGTAATTTATATTTCTATTGCCAATGGAGACTTAGAATACAGCACAGTTTACTATCAACCAGGGCATGAAAAATTCTTCACAAATGCTGGTGGAGAAAAAAAATTAGAGGGAGTTGGATTTTTAACACCCCCAGGAAAGCAAGGATATCAAATTGACAAAAGAACGGCAGATAAATATAATATTACTAATCTTAAACAATTAAAAGATCCAGAAATAGCCAAACTTTTTGATTCAGATAAAAATGGCAAAGCAAATTTAGTTGGTTGTAATCCTGGTTGGGCTTGTGAGTTAAATATAGACCATCAACTTGAAAAGTATGAACTGGAAGATACAGTAGAACATAATAGTGGACAATATACAGTGCTTCTGGCAGATGCTATTACTCGTTATAAGAAAGGCGAATCTATTCTCTATTATGCCTATAATCCCCACTGGATATCTGCAGTTTTAAAACCAGGGGAAGATGTAGTCTGGTTAACAGTTCCTTTCACATCTTTACCAAATAATATGGCAAGTCTAAGTGAAAAAGATACGTCAGTAGATGGAAAAAATCTTGGTTTTCCAAGAAGTAAACAGAGCATTGTGGCTAATAAAAAGTTTATAGAATCTAATCCAGTAGCTAAAAAGTGGTTTGAATTAGTAGAAATTCCAATAGCAGATATGAATAGGGAAAGTTTACGCATTAAAGAGGGTGAAGACAAAGAAGAAGATATTTTGCGTCATGCTCAAGAATGGGTAAAAAATAATCAGGAAAAATATGATACTTGGTTAAAAATTGCTAGACAAGCATCTAATTAATGACATAATTTTTGTCGTTTTGGAATTGATTTCAGTTATCATTAATTAGTCGCTTTAGCTGAAGTATTATGCTTACAATATTTATGGATGTATGGCAACTTTTTTTATTCCTGGGAAATATGATGCTTTCAAGCTAATTTTTTTGTCGATTTGGGGGTATTAGGGAACAGCAAAAAAGTAAAATAGATGAATATTAAGATGGAGTTTGCTATCCTAAAATAGGCTGTAAATATTATGTTATTTAGTTGTACTTACACATCTATTTTTTTTTAAATCCAATTTAAATGAAACCAAAATACCTAATTTTTTTTTGAGGAATAATTATAGTCAGTATGTTAGTAACTTTTACCTCTTGTAAAAAATTTTCTATTCGTAGTACTGATATTTTTGGTACTTTTCTGAAATTAAGATACCACTACTTAAACTGATGTATTATCAAGATTCTATATTTATTCAGTAAGCTCTAGATATAGTAATCAAAACTTCTATTATAATATATATGTATTAGTTTTTAAAACTTCAAACTCCTACATTGTGATAACCTAACTAAAATTCAATCTAAGTCCATCTCTGTAAAAATATACAATATTAAAACCTCAGAATAAATAACTAATGTCCAGTTCAGAATCTAGTTCTTCCCCTGAAAAATCAGAAAAAATTCATTTACCCCGCACTAGCGAGTCACAAACTCTCAAAAAAATTCGTCATACCACATCTCATGTCATGGCTATGGCGGTACAAAAGCTATTTCCCAAAGCCCAAGTAACAATCGGTCCATGGATTGAAAATGGCTTCTACTACGACTTTGATACCCTAGAATCATTTACAGAAGCTGACCTAAAAGCCATCAAAAAAGAGATGGTAAAAATCATTAAACGTAATCTACCCGTAATTAGAGAAGAAGTCAGCCGGGAAGAGGCTAAACGTCGAATTGAAGAAATTAAAGAACCTTATAAATTAGAAATTCTTGAAGATTTAGAAGACCCAATTACCATTTATCATCTTGGTGAAGACTGGTGGGATTTATGTGCAGGCCCTCATATTGAAAGTACAAAGCAAATTAATCCCAAGGCAATTGAGTTAGAAACTGTGGCAGGTGCTTACTGGCGTGGAGATGAAACCAAAGCCCAATTGCAACGTATTTATGGTACTGCTTGGGAAACTCCAGAACAACTGACTGAGTATAAAAGACGTAAGGAAGAAGCTCTCAAAAGGAACCATCGTAAACTAGGTAAAGAATTAGGACTATTTATTTTTTCCGATCTTGTTGGACCAGGGTTGCCTCTTTGGACTCCTAAAGGTACAATGTTAAAAAATTCACTGAAAGACTTTCTTCAACAAGAACAACTGAAACGGGGTTATTTACCTGTAGATACTCCCCATATTGCCAGAATAGATTTATTCAAAACTTCCGGACATTGGCAAAAGTACAAAGAGGATATGTTCCCGATGATGGCTGAGGATGAACAAGCAGAAGCTCTGGAACAGGGTTTTGTTTTAAAACCAATGAACTGTCCCTTTCATATCCAAATCTATAAAAATGAACTACGTTCTTATCGAGAGTTGCCAATACGACTTGCCGAGTTTGGTACTGTTTACCGCCATGAAAAATCTGGGGAATTAGGTGGTTTAACCCGAGTCCGGGGTTTCACTCAAGATGATTCTCATTTATTTGTGACACCCGAACAACTTGATGCTGAGTTTCTCAGTGTGGTGGACCTAACTCTATTTGTATTTAAAAGTCTACAACTACAGAACTTTAAGGCTAGATTAAGTTTCCGAGACCCTAATTTAGATAAGTATATTGGTTCTGATGAAGCTTGGGAAAAAGCTGAAGGTGCAATTCGTCGAGCTGTGGAAAAAATGGGTATGGATCATTTTGAGGGTATTGGTGAAGCTGCATTTTATGGTCCAAAGTTAGATTTTATTTTCCAGGATGCTTTGGAGCGAGAATGGCAGCTGGGGACTGTGCAGGTAGACTATAATTTACCGGAACGATTTGATTTAGAATATGTAGCAGAAGATGGTACAAGAAAACGTCCGGTGATGATTCATCGGGCACCTTTTGGTTCCTTGGAAAGGTTGATTGGAATTTTAATTGAGGAGTATGCAGGAGATTTTCCTGTGTGGTTGGCTCCTACCCAGGTTAAACTTTTACCAGTTAATTCTGAATTTTGGCCTTTTGCTCAAGAAGTTGCGGAGCAGATGCTTCAAGTAGGTATTCGTGCTGAAGTGGATATGAGTAATGAGCGTTTGGGTAAGTTGATTCGTAATGCTGAGAAGGCAAAAATTCCTATTATGGCTGTTGTGGGTGCTAAGGAAGTTGAGTCTAATAGTTTGAGTATTCGTACTCGTAGTACTGGTGAATTGGGAAGTATACCTGTGATGGAGGTAATTCAGAAGATGACAAAGGCGATCGCCAATTATGAAAATTTCTAGGTCTATGTATACAGAAAATCTAAATCTTCAACTAGGGTAATTTTGCCTTATACTTTGAAGCTAACCTTATGAGGTTATTTCAGTTATCAGTTATTATTACTCTGATTTGAAATACTGAAGTTAATTTTTGAGTCCCTATCTAAAAGGAGGTTATTCACCTGATTCAGTAGTTAAGGTTTTAAAATCTATGTTTATAACCATTGATCCGCCTCTGGACAAATTGAAAATTGAAAGTAGGTCTATTTATTTGATCTTTTGTTTGATAAGCTCTTGATAGTATATGAAACTTTTGACCTCAGATTAGTTTGTTGGCCATTAAATCAGTAATGGGTTGAGGAAAATCAGTCAAGATGGAGTGGCCAAAGACTGAAAAGAGGACTGTATCGTACAGGAAGTGGAAGATTAATTAATGCTGATATAAGTGGTTATTTAAACATAATGAAAAAAATGGTCCCAAATGCTTTGAGCTATGGAAATTAGGGTGTTATAGTTCACCTAGTCTGGGTCAAACCGACAAGACAAAGATAGAATCTTATGTGAGTATGTTTTGATGAGTTATATTTCCTATTTTATTATCTAGAGCCAAGGCGGGCGGTAATCTGAACTATTTTTTTGCGAAAGGCGCTGGAACATGAAAGCATCTAATTTAAAGGAAGTATATGAGGCCTCCTGGTTTCAAAATAAAAAAATTACAACTAAAAACGATTAATACCTTTAAGGTTCCTCTGAGAGGAGGTGTGTTTTTCGCTTTTTTATGTCTGGAAAGCCAGATAATAGAACACACTAAATGTCGCTGTCCAGTGGATCATGTACACCTAGGAACAGTGACTTAATAATATGAACTTTATGAATACCGCTAAGAAAAAAGTAGAATCTCTATTAAGCAAATTGCCAGATAATTGCTCCCTTGAAGATGTTCAATATCATTTATATGTGATTGAAAAAGTTCTTCATGGTTTAGAAGTAGCTGATAAAGAAAGAAAAATTACACAAGAAGAAGCTGAAGGGCTTTTGAGTAAATGGGTTATAAAGTAGTTTGGTCTTCTAAAGCTATAGATGATGTTGATGCGATCGCTTCCTATATAGCGCGTGACTCTGTTTCCTATGCTGCGGCAGTAGTCCACAGGGTAATTAATGTCACTAGAAATTTGATTAATAATCCTTTAGGGGGAGAGGTAGTCAAAGAGTTTGGTGACGACAGTTATCGACAAAATTATGCTTACAGTTACCGAGTCCTTTATAAGATTAAAGGTGATCTGGTAACAGTGGCTGCAGTTATTCATGGAAAAAGGTTATTAAATTTGTAGGTAATGGCGATTACGCTTCATCTAATATCAGTTCAGAACCGAGTTTCACTAAAAGCTCGGTTTTCTGGCTTTTCAAACAAGAGATTATGGTTTTATTCTCATTTTTTTTCTCACCTGAGTTTTTATTAAAAATATATTTTTATTGTCTATTTAAGTAGAGAGTGCTAAAACTTGATCCCAATTATTACCCAACCAATATATTCTTTCTGTTATTGAGTTGAAAGCAACACTGGGGATGGAGGTGGGTACTGAGGTTTATTTCATGAAAAATTGATTAATATCTCTGACTTTCTTGCTCCCATTATAAATCTCCTAGTTTTACTATATGAAGGTTACTTTTTTGATGGTAGGTTTAAGCTATTTATCAGTTTTATAACGATTAATGTTACTAAACAATTAATCTGTTTATAACTACTATTTATTGTTAAAATACTTAAGATTGATACTACCAAAATTTGATGTATTTTACCATATTTTGACGAAAATAATTTACTTTTTTCAAGTTATCAAATATATTGTTAGTTATAATATCTTTACAGTAAAAACTAAGCACTCTTTTTTCATTTTACCACTTCTTATTGATCCCTTTGATTTTTTTTGCGATCGCCTTTAATAAAAATGCCCTACTGCCATGGGATGGCAGAAAATACTAATTTTTTTTGAAGTTTACTAGACCCAAAACCAGGAACTTTTTCAAAGCTCCAAAAAAGCTAAAATCTTTACTTATATTTCAATACTTTGATATTTAATCATCCACCCATAATTATTAAAAAGGTTCTTCGTTCTGTGTTAATTGCTTAATAACTGAAATGGAAACAGATTTGTCATAAACAAATCCAAATAAAATTCAGGGTGCAAGTAGATAATGTTCCGACTCGAAGTGCGCAGATAGATGATTTCTGCTTTTGATTAATTTGCTTAAAGGACTGATAATTGATCTGTTCTAGAACTGCTAAAAATCTACAAACTTCACCAAATCTCACTTGTAGAATATATTTCAACTGTGGGAGGTGGAGCAATAGGAACGTTGCCTGATGCAGCAGCAGATTTTAAAACAGCAGTTGCTAATGTCTTCCCAGTAAGTGCGCACATAAATTGTTTCTCCTGATATTATTTAATGTTTTCTGTGTCAAAAAATTTGAAAGGAAATTTCAACTCGAATCTCTCCAAGTTCAGTTCCGAAGTCAATTTTACTTCCCAACGCTAAGTCCTGGTTCAACATCTTTTGAGCTCTTATTGACTTCTTTTATAACCCCGAACCTCAGAAACAGACTTAACAGAAATTGGCAAAGAAACCTCTGGATAACTATTATGAATTTTCAACATAATTTCGATCGCCTTTGCCTTATCCCCAATAGCAATAGTCAGAGATTGCCTAGTTAAAATTTCAGCCACAGTTCGCGCCGCAGCCTCACTTTTTTCTGCCTCCTGCTCTAAAAAAGTAAATACTCGCTGCTTTGCTACCCGACCCTTATTTACCTGACACAAAACACTAATAAAATAAGGTTGTAAATCTCGTAATCTTTCCAGATTATCTGCTGCATAATCTGACAAAAAGTTCGTCGCAAAAACCTGCATATCTCCTGAAGGATGTTCGCTAAACTTTAACAAATAATCTTGACCGTAACTATCCTCAAAATAACGAATCACTAATTGACGCCCAAACTCTCTTACATCATCTCGTAAACTATCACAAATACTCACCATTATTTCCGGAGACCAATCAATTTTATCAAAATAAGATTGAAATATTTCCCAAGCAAAATTACGAGAATCTTCCCAATCAGATTCTAACAATTTAACTGCAGCTAACATCTCCTGAGAATTGCTCCGAAAATGAGGAATATTTTCCAAAAATATTTGCCATGCAGCTTGTCTAACTGCTACAACTTTATAATTTGCCAACTTCACAATTTCAATTGCTTTAAAATCTCCTGCCCATTGCCGATAATTTGCCTTTAATATTAAACCTGCTAATTCTTGAGCGAGTTCAGATTTAGTTCTTAATAACTGCAGATTTTTTTCTAAACTAATATTCTCTTGCCATCCCGGAATATCATTCCTCAATAAATTCACTAAATAATCGTGAACTCCTTCTGACTTTTCTGGTATTACCAAAATATCAATAAATTCCCTGGCTAAGTGATTGGCAAAATTTGAATATTTATTTGTCAAATCCTGAATAATAGGTTGAGTTAAACTCCGAATATCCTCCTCATAACTAACTGCCATAGCAATAATTAAATCTCTTTGAGAACTTATCAAAACTTCCTCTGGTAACTGCCAAAATATTCTAATTCCAATTTCCCGAATTTTTGGATAGGGAGATTCAATCAATGATTCAATTAAATTAGTAGGTAATTCAGCCGGAGGAGTTTCATGTTTTTCTAGAATATTTGCTCCTAATTCTTTAATTTCTACTAGTGGATGTTGGAGTAAATCTATAATAACTCCCATCCCTAATTGTTTTAGGCGATCGCTGAAATAACTCAACAATATATTAGCAATTTCTAGGGCGACTTCTTCTATCCAGGGGGTTTCTTCTTTGAAAGTTAATAACTCAGCAATAACCTTGCCAATTAATACTTTAGCAGTACCCTCCGTAAGACTATGTGACCTGAGTAATGTTTCAGAAAATTCACGAGTTTCTGGTTCTTGACTAGTGATTAAACCCGCCAGAAAATTAGCATTCATAAATCTATTTGGTTGTGCATTTATCCAGCGATAAGCTGCTGTATGTGCTTTAGGTAAAACACTATTTGCTGATGCTAAAACTAAGTCAATATCTGGTTCTATTTTTTTATATCTTTCTATAGCTAATTCAAATCCAAATCTAGCTGTAACATCATAAGGTTTTTTGATAAATTCTATGAGAGTTTTAATATCAAATTTGGGATGAAAACTGTGGCAATTTTCCAATATTCTGACAGCAAAATTATGTACGGCGTGACAGTTACTTTCCAATAATAATTTTACCAATATTTCCGGTTGTTGTTCCCATAATTCTGGAAAAGCTTCTCCCCGTTGTTTTACCTCCTTATTACTTCTTCCAAAGTAGCCACCAAAGGACCAATTTAGTCGATCATAAGATAAATAATAACGAGAATGATTTGTGTAAAGAATATGAGATAAGATTAAAAAATGAACAAATTTATTTTCTAGTTGAGAATAATAGATAGCATCAGTATCAGAATATTGCAGTAAAACACCTACCGCCAAATTAATATATTCAATATCATTATCTATGCCAAGTTTCTCTAAAGTTCGCCAAATTCGTTTACGTAAATAATTACGAGTTTTTTCAGTATAAACTTTCCAGCCAGTTGTATTTTCTTTGTCAAATCTATAAGTAAGAATGGCAAAAACATCTGGGTCTCGACGATATTCAGCTATTTTAAAAATATGACGAATAGGTTGAAAAAAGTTTTCTTCAAATGGAGCGGTGCGGAGAAAATTTAAAAGTGCAGGTCGCACATATTTATTATCTATTTGATATAGCCTTTCTATGTCAGAGAAACTGTTACCTTCCCCCAGAAGTTGGTTAAATACTTCCTCAAATTTTTCTGCCGTTCCATGACGAGCCAAATCTCTTAATTCTGGGGATAAAAAATTGATTATTTCTGTCTGCAATTTTACTCTAACTTCAGGGTCAGACAATTTCAAAATTCCTTCAAAAACTATCCGACTAACAAACCCTGAAGTTGCTGGATTTTCATACAGTTTAATTAAAGCTGCGAGGGCATCTTTTCCACCACACCAACCCAAAGACCAAGCAATACAATAATCTCTGAAATTTGTACCAGTACCGATAAAATTAATTAACATGGGAGTAGCTTCAGCTATTTTTAATTCTCCGGCTCGCCAAATAATTTTTTCCAGAGGACGACTAGTTTTTTCTCTAGCTAAATGTTGCAAAATTGCTTGTTTGCGGAGGTGATATTGAGATGGAATTTCTGTTTTTTTGGGGAGAGAATTTAGGGAAACTCCAGTAATGTCACGATAACCACCTTTAATTTTTTCTTGTACTAATTTCTGGAAAACTTTTTCAGCTTCTACCAAGGGAACATAGCCATCTGTTTTGATACCATTTCTTAATCGTGAACCGCGACGACCGTAGTGAAAATTTACCATATAATGCTGATTTTTGGTAACTTCAAATAGCTCGACTTCATAAATTTTATCTGAGCGATCGTCTTGATAATGGAGGGTAGTTATTTTAACTACTTTCATAATTTTTTTTAAGTTTTATTGGTAAAGATGGGTAGATTGAATCAATAATTTATATATAGTAACTGATGTCCTCGCAAAAATAGAATTAGTTGTTAATTTAAGGTATCAAGTGTCAGGTGTCAGGTTAAAAATTTAACAAGTTGATCACAACTTACTACCAAATCAATTGATTTTTGCCTAGGTTTTTATGGATAACTTTTGACTGCAATTATTTTGTATCTCTGCTCTCTACCACCAAACCTGAAACCACTAAACCTACTAATTATCTTTGCTCTCAACCTGAAACCACCAAACCAGCAAATCTACTAAAACTTAAGATATTTGGGAGTGCTAATGGTCAGATAGTCATCCTTCTGATGGGTGAAAGAAATAGTTTGCATGAAGGCAGGAGGTAATTGAGCTGGAGTAATAGGAGTTGGAGCTATTTTTTAATAAATCATGATTTTAGATGTAGGATTTAGGATTACTATAGAATCTAATTATATAGTATGTGTTGATGATTCTATAATTACTTCAATCTTCAATCTTCCCACCTCCGGACCTCCGGACCTTTCCACCCATAAAATAAGTATTCAACTGGATTTAAACTATACAGTTTTTCTGGGCACTAGGGCTGGTTTGAGACTTAGCTCAAAGTTTAATTTTATTGAACATATTCAATAGTATTAATAACTGAATCTATCTCCACCTCTGCACCTACGCGAACTACATATTCACTTGCTCCTATTTCTGTAGTAATACTTCCCCAATCATAAGTATAGCCTAACCTTGTCCAAGGATAACCATTCTTGCCATAAGAAGTGAGTATTTTTTCATTTACCCATTCCTGATATTGGGGTTCAACATTAGAAGGAAATTTCAAGCTACAGCTAGTATCGATAATTTCTGGATCTGGGCAAGGACGGAATAAGTCTTTAGGTTCAACCCACATCTGCACAAATTTGGTTTTACCATTTTCAGGAGGTAAGCCCAGATATTGTTCCAGTCTGAGGGTTAAATTATCTTCATTGAGGTTAAATTGGGATATAAAGGTTTGTAACTGGGGAACAGGAGTAGTCCAGACTTCTCGGGTTAACTGCATTTTTTCACCTATTTTGTCATCATAGCCATCCCAGGAAGTCCAGGTTACCATCAATACCTGGGGTTTTCCGTCTACTTTTTGCCATATTAGATCGGTATTATCTAAAGTAATTGACCATAAGGAGTTGTCTATTTCATCAATTCTTGCATCAACAGCATCTTCAACTGATTGTTGATAGGATCGTACAAGTTGGGTTTCAAGTAGTTGTTGTAATTCCTGTAAATCTTCTGGGGATGCTGCTAATGACTGTTGAATGGGTAAATTAATAATAAGGATGATTCCTAATATTAGGGTTATTAATTTTTTAGAGACCGCGATCAGTTGTTTTTTCATAGTTGTATTAGTTGACTATTTACTAATATAGCGTTTCTTGGGGGGATGTAAGCATAATGTATTCAATAATGAGAATATATAATTGTTATTTGACAGGAAAAATATATATTTTGGTAGGTCAAGCATAAGAAAAGAAATGCATGAATTAGTTAGTTGTATGAATCAAAATTTAACAGAGAGAGGAATAGTGGAAAGTCATCTGTTAACTATTTTCTCCTAATGCTCCGGAAAAAAATCAGATTTAGGGAGTTTGGTTACAGCTAAAAAAATTACTGATAAGGTGTTATCGAAAAGTATAATTTTTAATGTTATTAAGGGTTGATTTAAGCTTTTGGTTGGCTTGAAGTTATTCAGTTTTCTTAGTATTGAAAAGTCTGATATTTTTTGATATCTCATTTACAAATGCTTAAGTGGTTAAGAATTATTTGATAAGAGATTTTTGTAGAGAGTTAAGGAAGCGATCGCCTACTTTTGCTGGAATATTTTCCAATATTGAAGCAAAAGTAGCTATTTTTTTCTGGGTGCCGACTAGTATGCTTAAGTTATTGTTTGACTTGCAGTTTACTCGCTCTAAACACTTGAAGTGTAACTAAATTTCTGTAAATCATTATCACTCCTGGTACTCAACAATATTTTTAACTTCAAAGCATACCCTTGCTTAGAAGAGAGGATAGAGTTAAAATAATAAATTTTACTTTACTAAAAATCAAGAGAATATAGAGAAGTTTGGAAAAATATTTTAAAAAATATTACAATTTATATTGTTAATTAAAAAAAATCCTGTTAGCATAAAATGCTAGTGTAAAAGTAAGTTGGAGAGCTTTTTTATAGAAGCTAAATTTAATCAAGGCTCAATTTTACAATTTATCTAAAGTAAAATTTATACAACTTGTTTTTATATAGCTCCTAAGAACAACTTGAATCTCAATATCCTAACCATTAATAAAATTTAGTTAATTGGGTGCGCTACATATTTATCGGGTGAATTATAGGTTAGGACAAAGGGAATAAAAGGGAAAAAGTATGGAATATCAAGGGTGCCAGTCCAAACATATTTGGATCTAATAGTAAGCTGATCTGGGAAGCAAAATCACAATGGACACAAATTGTGCTCCTTAATTTGTATCTTATCCTCAAACTCAAAAAAAAAGTATAGGGATGATGCTCGTCAAATATGCTGGAAAATGTATGTTAATGGTACAGGCTTTCCGGAGATAGAGATATTAATAGGAGCTGACTACTGTGATTTGATCCCTCAAGTCAGATTTGAAAACAGTTACCACATACCTAAGACCCTGAATAAATTATTACATTTGGGGAGCTTAACGAAATTCCTTTAAACTTTTCTCGGCTCAAAAAAAAGAAAACTTAGATTTCGAGAGCAGTTAAGCACTAAGGAAAGGAGATCAATGTTTTGGTAGTAGGAGACGATATCGCGGAAACCTTTTTACCTTAGCCGACAAGTAGTTAGGCGATGGAAGTGCAACTTCAATGTTCCTTGTTTGGAGATATATTTTAGACATGACTTTAGAAAAAAAAACAGATCACCAACGAAATTTAGGTCCCACCATCTTAGCTGGTTGTATGGGCTTTATGACTATTTTTGCTTGGGCTTGTAGTCCGAACCCTTTTAAACCCCTCACTCTTAATGTTGAATTAACTGAAAATGTAGGTTCAAAAAATTCAGATCATACAATTTCCACAGAAGGAATTACTGAACAAACAATTCGACTAGGTTCTGTCCTCGCTTTAGAAGGACAAGAAGAGATTTTAGGCAATAGAATGAAATCTGGCTTAGAAGCTGCACTTGATGGTCAATTAGTACAGGAAAAAAAAATTCAATTAATCTTTAAAAATGATTATTATGAGCCTTTAGTTGCTCGTAAAAAAGCACAAAGGTTGATTAAGTCTGGAATTTTTTTGATGATTGGAAATGTTGGTACACCGACCGCAAAAGAAACATTGCCAATTTTAAAGAAAAACAATGTTCCTGCCGTTGGTTTTTTTACAGGTTCTGAACTTTTGCGTTCGCGATCTGAACTAATCATTAATTATCGTGCGACTTATGCAGAGGAAATAGAAGCTGTGGTAAAAATCGCTTTAAATGCTGGGGTAAAACCCTATGAAATTTGTGCTTATGTTCAAGATGACAGCTATGGAATGTCAGGATTAAAAGGGCTTATATATGCTTTAGTAAAAGCAGAAGTTGATCAGAGTATATTACGCCCATATGAAAAAGTTTTAGAGTATAAAGAAAAAGGAAATCAAGGCAATTCTTTACTTGGCCCCATAGGGTTTTATCCCCGTAATACTCCCTATACAAAGGAAGGTTATAACTCATTAAAACAGTGGGAAAAAAATACGGGAATAAACTGTAGATTAGTCGTAACAGCAGCAACTTCTACTAATGCTGCACGATTTATTAATGTAGCTAAAAAGGAAGGAGAGCCTTGGGTTATTTCCTCACTATCATTTGCCCATAAAGAAGAATTACAGTTTGATTTAGAAGAATACGGGATCACAGATCAAGTAATTATTACAGAAGTTGTTCCTCAATTAGATTCTGATCTACCTATTGTTCAGGAGGCAAAATCTAAGCTAAATAGTAAGTTTGATCATGTATCTTTAGAAGGATATATTATAGGAAAAATGACTTTAAAAATTCTCAAAGCAATACCAGGAGAAATCAATCGTGAGAGTTTTTTAAAACAAGCTGCTATGTCAAAGTTTGATTTAGGTGGTGTTGTAATTGATTTTACTAAAGGTCTAAATAATTCCTCTAATCTAGTTTTAATAAGTATTTTAACTCCTCAAGGATTTAAAGATTTCCATAAATATGATTCAGAAAAATTGTTCAATAATTATTAATTTTTATAGATTAATTTAATAGGAAAAATTACTAATGGATAAAAAAGAAAAAAACTTACCAAAAGAAATGAGTAACTCTGAGTTTATCAATCATGAAAATTCTCAAAGAATTTATCAAAAACTTAGGCTCAAAAAATCTACACTCTTGAAGCCTATTTCTCTTTTAGATACAAAAATTTCTGATTGTGTTGAATGGCTGCAAAATATTTCTTTAATTAAGTTAGCAGCTATTTTAAGTCAGAGCGCACTGTTGTTTGCCGTGGTATCTTATGTGATTACCATACCTAGTCGACAAAAACAGGAGATACAAAATGCTCGAAAAGTTCTACGGGAGGAATCTAGCTATGAGTATAGTGATAGCAGAATTGCTGCCCTGAAAGTTTTAAATAAAGGCTGCAAAAGTAATCCAGGATTAAAAGCAGTTAGTGCGAATATGGCTAATCTTACCCTTAGTCCTTGTCAATCTTTATCTTTCACTCAAGGCTCACTTAAGGTTAATAAATATTCAATGGATCTCTCCTATTCAAATTTAACAGGAGCAAATCTCTCAGGTGCTAATCTTGCCGGAATTAATTTACAGGGGAGTAATCTTCAAGGTGCAAACTTGGTAAATGCTAATTTAGAAGGTGCGAATTTAAAGGACGTCAATTTAGAAGGTGCTAATTTAGCACGCGCTAACTTAAAGAAAGCCATACTTCAAAATAGTAATTTAGATAATAGTAATTTGTATGGATCTGACCTTCAAGCAGCTGATTTCTCTGAAGCTAATCTCGTCAATATGAAAGCTTTATGGGCTAATTTTCATAATGCTATTTTCCATCGGGCAAACTTAGAATCAGCGAATTTTAATCGAGCAAATTTAAGAGGGGCTGATTTTTATAAAGCTAATCTAGAGAATGCCTCCTTGCGTTTTACCGATTTTGGTAGCACGACTAACGTGATCGAAGCTAAATTAAACCCCACTAATTTCCGAGAAACTCAGTTAAAAGGTGCTGATCTGTGGGGAGCAAAAATGTGGTCAATATTTCAAATTAAACAGGCTAAAAATTGGCAGGAAACCAATAGGATGCCTAATTGGGAACAGCAAATCAAACAAGCACGCTTACCCCGTTTAAGGATAGCTTTGCTCAAACCAGAAAATGCTGACAGTATTTCTGATACCTATGAATTTGGGATGCGTCGTGCTGCTAACCGTCGTGTGGAAATTTGGGGTATTTCTTATCCCGGTGGTGTGAAGAACGAAGCGAAAATAATTAGGCAGTTGATTAAGGATGGCATGGATGGGATTATCTTAACGCCTGAAGATCCTGTTCAGTCCCTTGATGCCCTGAAACTGGCAAGGGATGCTGGAGTAGCTATTACCACTGTTGATTTCTGCTTTAATCCTATAGATGCAGAAGATTTAGCTATTGCTTGCTATAATACAAATAGTTTTCAAATGGGCTATGATTCAGGCCAATATATAGCAGAATGGGCTCAAAAGAATTTACAGTCAAAATCGGTTCAAATTGGTTTAGTTGATGGTGCTGTATATGATCGCTACTATCCCTATCTTCAAGGAGTCTTAAAAGCGATCAACCATTCGGGTATCCCTTTTCAAATTGTTGACTCTGTTAGCATTGCTTTTGGTAGTGATATTATAAAAGTTAAAAAACTACTTGAAGATAATCCTGATGTTCAGATACTTTGGGGGGGATCAAATATAGCAACGGAGGTTACAGTTGCAGCAGTAGCAGAATCTGCCTTGAAGAATAAAGTTAAGGTTTTTGGAATTTTAGACCTCTCAAGAAATAAAGCTACAAAATTACTTAATCCCAATAGTCCTTTACAGTTGATTATTGAGCAGTCTAGTATTCAGATTGGTTATGAGGCTGTGAAAACAACAATTTCTGTCTTGAGAAAAGAAATAGACGGAGCAGATTATCAGGTTTACCCCGTTAAGCACCGTCTATTAACTCAAAATGACCCAGACATTGTAAGTGATATACTCAACGACTCAAGTTTAGAATAATTTCGGTTTGTTGACATTTGTTTAATAAATGGGAAAAGTGGTCTAATAGTATACTTTTTAACCTATATTTTTTGATTAAGTCAATGCTCATGTCGTTCTTTTGATATTTGTTCAGTTTCTGCGACCGTTAATATATCTGAAACAAAATTAGACAACTATTTAGTCTAAACTCCAAAAATGAGAAAGTGTTAAAGTTTATTAAAACCCCCTAACTACAAAAAAATATGCTAGATTGAATTAGTCAAAAAAAAAGAGATAAAGTTTAGAGGTTAAGTGTATAATGATAGTAGCTCACAATAATAATGCTACAGCTTCCTCAGTTATATCAACATTCACTAAGGAAGTAAGAACGGAAAAGTCTTTAGTAGCAATAGATAAATCTCTAGAACATTACCCTCAATTAGTCAGAGGGATAGCAGGGCAAAAGTCTATAGTTTTATTAGATGGAGATAGGGACGCGATATCTCAAATCTCCGAAGCACTATCCCAAACAAATGCAGAAAGTCTGAGTATTATCTGTCACGGCGAGCCTGGTACTTTGTATCTTGGCAACAAGCTGCTTAAAGCTAGCAACATAGATGAATACAACTACTTACTCTCGGAATGGGGAGTCAAGGAAATTCAACTATATGCCTGTAGCGTTGCCAGAGATGAAGAATTTATAGGCCGCCTCCAGCAGTTAACGGGAGCGAATATAGCTGCATCCAGAGACAAAGTGGGAAATATAGCTCTTGGTGGAACTTCTCAACTGGAAAATCAAATAGGGGAAAATCAACTTGTATCAGAGGCGATCGCCAACTACCCGGGACTTTTGGAGATAAAATTTATCCCATCCCAAGACTCTCCAGTCTTCTATGAATTCGAAGATCTACCAGCTTATTTTGCCTTTGGAGACTTCAACAAAGATGAAAAATTAGACCGCATAGTTCTGGAAGGATCTATAGACCCAGATACATTATCCCCCATTACAACAGTCTTCATCGAATTCGGAAATGGAAAAGGCAAATTTCCAAAGCGTAGCAAAAGTCTGGAGTTGCTAGGTAATCCCACTGACATCCAAATAGGAGAACTCGACGGAAATGGCAACCTAGACGCAGTAGCAGTTACCAGTGCATATAACACAAAAACTAATGAGACTTTCGGCAAAATTACGGCTTTAAAGGTAGACGATACAGGGAAACTAACCGTCGATACCCAACTTAATGTCATAAATACCGATTTGATATCCTTTGCAGATGTTAATAACGACGGTTTAGATGATTTGTCTTTAAGCAATTACTCATCCTCATTCTCTACCCCAAGCAAGATCGAGATACGATTAAGAAAAAACCAAAAGTTTGAGGCGGTTGATAATTCTCCTTTTGCAGCTTTCGACGCCAAATTTAATCCAGTAGCGCTCGGAGACTTCAACGGTGACGGTTTGATGGATCGGGTGAAGAGCGTTTTCAACTACTCCTCTGGAAAAACTACAATTTCTATAGACTTGGGGCAGAAAAATGGCAAGTTTAAACCCTTAAAAACATCCAGCATTATGTTAGAAGATGATGGACTGGTAGGAGTAGGTGAATTTAACGGCGATGGCAACCTCGATCTAGCCATTCTGTCATATTCGGGATCTTCGGGATATTATGATTATTCTGATCTTGGCCCCAGCAAGCAAAAAATTTCCTTACTTCTGGGAGACGGTAAAGGTAAATTTACTCTGGATACAGAAGTTGCTTTTGAGGAAGATAGTTTCCCCTTCCTCTCCATTGAAGACGTCAACAATGATGGATTAGACGATATAACAGTCAGTTCAACTGAAACATCTAGAGAAAGCTCGATCCGCATTGACCTGAGCAAGACAAACGGCAAATTGGATAAATCTGTTGATGTTAAAGTAGAAAATCTGATTGACCTTGTAGGAGGAGGTGACATTAACAAGGACGGCAAACAAGATTTAGTGGTACGGACAGGAGGAATGGATCCTGACGAATCTCAAAAAATTCAGGTGTTGTTAGGTCAAGGTAAGGGTAAATTTAAGGAAGGAAAAACCGTCAAATTGGAAGAGCAGATCGATGATGCCATCGTAGGAGATTTTAATGGCGACGGTAACTTCGACATAGCAACGTTCAAGAATAATTTTTCGTTTGGTCCATATTCCCCAGATTTGCCTGGTCCATATTCCCCATATTCCTCCCCTAAAACAATATCCGTATTTTTAGGGAATGGCAAAGGCAATTTTTCTACTACTCCCAAGACCTTAGAAACCAAAAGTGAAAGTTTTCTTCAAAGTAACAATTTTGCTTTGGGAGATTTCAATGAGGATGGCAACATAGATATAGCTCAGGCTCAATTCTCCACTGAGACTACTAATCAATTCTCTGTGCTTTATAATCAAGGTGAGAAGCCTCCCGAAGCTATCAAGTCGAACAAAAACCATACCCTCAAAGACGAAGAAGTAGATTTGAGATTGATTGGTAAGGGCAATATTAATGGTACTGGTAACGAGTTAGATAACAATATTACTGGTAATACAAAGCGAAACCGGCTCAAAGGTTTGGATGGTAACGATACTCTTACTGGGGGTCAGGGTAATGACATGTTGATGGGAGGTAATGATGATGACATCCTGACTGGGGGTAAGGGTAATGACATGTTGATGGGAGGTAATGACGATGATACCTTAACTGGAGGTCAGGGTAAAGATCGTTTTAAGTTTAGTAGCAATAGCTCTTTTAAGCCTGAAGACTTTGGCCTAGATACCATAACTGATTTTAAAAGTGGCCAGGATGCTATTCTTTTAAGCCAAAAAACTTTTGATAAGTTAGAAAGCACTTTAGGTAAAGGTTTTAGCGTTATCGCTGAATTTGATGCCGTTGCTAACAATGAGGAGGCTGAAACTAGTGACGCATTTATCGTTTACAGCAAAGAAACCGGTGATTTGTTCTACAATGAGAATGGTAGCGAGGCTGGCTTTGGTAGTGGCGGTAATTTTGCTATTCTGGAAGGGAAACCGAACCTAAAAGGAACTGATTTCTCTATTGTTAAGTAGACCATTGACTTAATTAAAAAGCTTACCCAGAACTTACTCATCACCACCATATATAGTAGGAACTTTACAGCAGTTGAAATCACTGCAATTCTCTAACTTCTCAAAGTTTTATCCCTCTGTGGTAGTTACCATTTATGCTTAGGGAAGTCAGAAATAAAATGTCAAAGTAATTACAAAACAACAGAGTGATTATGTAATTACTTTGACAAAAAGTATCCACTCAATATGGTGGGGTAAGCAATGATTTCTAGTTGCTAAGAACAAGCAAAGGAATGAATAAAGGAGCGATATGGCTAACGCCACGCTCCGCGAACATAAATAATAGTTGCCACAGCAGGAATATTCATGGTCTGAGAAATGCGATCGTGTACATATTCAAAAAAGCTTAATCCTAGCTTACGGGTAGTAGCAACCCGGAACATAAAAGTATCCCAAGATGCAGTCCCATCCATCGTCTGAGTTCCATAACTGATATGCTTTTTAGCTAACATAGCTCAAGCAGCTAATTGCACCTGGTTATTATGGAATGGCAATTGGGGATGCTCTAACACCAACAGCAACTCTCAAATGAAGAGTAACAGTTAATCGTTTTGGTTCTACCAAGCTGCTGATTACCTACTCACATTTGTGAAAAGTTCTAAAAATTCAGAGGGTAGTCTTAAGGCAGTCGAAAGTATGGGAGCATCTGTTAAAGGCTAGTAACTTTTAATATTATACCAAAAATAATCCAAGAATTGTTGGAGGAGTTTTTGATGATAATTAACCTTGGGAGTTAACTTTTGATAATGTGGTTCCTGATGTACCCAACACAAAGCAAACTCTATACTGAAAGTAACTTAAACTGAGGCGCATCATCACTTATGAGAGTTTTTCTGACTTGCGAGTCAGAAAGCTGATGATCAAAAGCTATTCCTGCCAGTTCTAAAATAGGTTTAGGCAAAAGTAACCCTAATAATGGTAAATATCTATCTAGTAACCCATTAAACTTTATGGAATTCAATTACATTACTGGAGCAATAATTTCAGAGATTTTTGCCATTTATCTGGTAGATGTAAGGTCTCCAACAGTGAGAACGGAAAAAAGTTGAGAATAAACTCATGTTCTGGTCTATTTACGTAAACTTTGAAGTCAACTTAATTGCTCTTTGTTGGGAGTAGTAAAGTAGATGGTATAAAGAAGGCTACACACTAGATTTGTAGTATAGTTGGGTGCTCCTATACCGGCTCCTGTTTGGTCAAAATGCTGCCAGGAACTACTTAATGATAAATTTCGCTTTTTGGAGTCTCAAAAAAAGACTGGTTTTTGATGAAAAAAATTGACTCCCTTCCCCGGTGATATAGAGATGCCCAAAACCGCCCTCCGAAAATCTAATAGTTGGTCTTGGGTCATATTTCCCCCATAGTACAAACCTTAGATTAAACTTTTTATTCGAGGAGCAAATTCTGATAGCCTACCTGGTGGTAATTTTGCCATTAGGGGTTTTTCCCTTTTGAGGTCAGTAGTATTTCTTTTTAAGGAATAATACCTTATCTGTTCTGTTGGTAAGATCTTGAATGATTACTTCAACTAAATCTTTAAACTGTGCATCAATAGGCAGTAATTCCATCAAATACTCTAGTATTTGTTCTCTATCTATTTTGAGCTGAGATTTTTTAGTACTCGATAAATGGTTTTGAGGTAGCTTTCGTTCTTTTTGTACTCAATAGTTGTGAGAAAATCTTCAAGGTGTTTTAACTTTGAAAATGGGCTGTTGTTGTTCTCACTTCAGAAAGTTGTTTTCGTCTTTTAGGGATTGTTTTTTTCTTGTAATTCTTTGAGTTGTGTTAGAAGGCGCTCACACAGATTCAATATTACCTCTACTTTTTAAGACAAAGACTTGTCTTCAATGACCCTTGAGTTGATTGTTTGCAGAATCTGAGTAACTAATTTTTGACACTTCTAGATGCTTGTCTCATATTTCATATTTGATCACCAACTGTATTCCACTGTCGTTATTTTTTATCCTTTATTCTTTTTTGTGATTCGCCCAATACACTCCATTGCTCTTGTGGTGAGGGTAGTGATCAATCATTACCTACCCCATTATATTGAGTAGATACAAAAAACATCACGGTTATTTTTATTAAAAGGTAAAAAAATTGCTAAATAAATTATCTAAAAATGAAGGAAAAGAAAGGACACAAAGTGATTATTGTCAACTAGAATTATCTCATGGTTGTCAGGAATATCTATACTATTATATGGTGAGTAATATTGCTGAATAAGTAGACCCATTTGGGGAATGAAAAAATATCAAGTCAATTGGCTTTGTGGATTATCTTCGTTATCAAAAAGATGGAAAATTACTAGGGATACGAAGATATTACATTAGTAGTTTAGATAATAATTCTGAACTTTTAGCTGAAGCTATTCGTGGCTATTGGGGAATTTAAAATCAATTAAACTGGGTTCTGGATGTTCAATTTCAAAAAGATAATTCTAGAAGTAGAACAAATAATGCTCTAGAAAATTTTGCAGTAATTAGACAAATAGTTGGCAATTTATTAAATCAAGAAAAAATTGTAAAAACTGGAATAAAAAATCAACAAAAAAGAGATATATGAAACAATAATTACCTCTCCATATCGGTTTGCTGCTTGAGGGAAAATGTTAACTATTAAGGTTCTAAATTTGAGCATTATTTTGTTTTTGATAATTGAATTATGTTGTTTCCTAAAACCGATAAATTAAAATGATTTTCTCTTGAATTTGTTTCATTACAAATAATCATAGTTTGGTTTTTGGGAATAGGTAAAATGTGAAGTAAACTTTCACCTTCAATTTTATTAGAAACCGGGTTGCTTGGAAAGAAAAGTAAGTATAGTAAGGGGTCTAAATACAAATCCGGTTTCTACCATTGAAAAATAATAATGTGATATTTTTTCCCCCTGAGAATTAACCTAGAAAAAATATGACATTTTTTTCACCTCAGTATTAAGCCAGAAGATAGGTGAAAATATAATTCACGTTTTGAATATTCATCTAAACATCTATACAATAATTATTGTAATTTTCTACTGCATCCCTTTTCTGTTTCTCTCTATTCCCCAAATACTAAAAATATATTAATAAGCAAAATTCTTGTGCCACTAAGCTATTAATATCATCTCAAAAAAAGGCAAAATACCAGTGTTATATTTAGATATAAAAAATATTAATAAAGAAGTATTTTAACATATTTTTATACTATTAATTAACAGATAATGAGTCATTGGAAATAAAAGTAAGTATAGTAAGGGGTCTAAATACAAATCCGGTTTCTACCATTGAAAAATAATAATGTGATATTTTTTCCCCCTGAGAATTAACCTAGAAAAAATATGACATTTTTTTCACCTCAGTATTAAGCCAGAAGATAGGTGAAAATATAATTCACGTTTTGAATATTCATCTAAACATCTATACAATAATTATTGTAATTTTCTACTGCATCCCTTTTCTGTTTCTCTCTATTCCCCAAATACTAAAAATATATTAATAAGCAAAATTCTTGTGCCACTAAGCTATTAATATCATCTCAAAAAAAGGCAAAATACCAGTGTTATATTTAGATATAAAAAATATTAATAAAGAAGTATTTTAACATATTTTTATACTATTAATTAACAGATAATGAGTCATAAGTACTAAAGTTATTTTTGGCTGGTTATCAAAACAAAAAAAATCTGATTATATGAATTAGTAGATGACAAATATCAGTAAAAAATTAAAGGCGATCGCTGTTAAATTTGGTTTTTCAAAAAACTATAGTTATGCTCAATAGTCTCAAGATTTTTTAGTAGAAATATTCAATAAATATCAACCCTACTTAGTTTGTCAGAAGTTGAAAGATAAATATTTTTCTAGTGCTCGCAAAATTGTAATTCCTGGTAGACAAGAAAAACTAGATTCTGCTTTTTATATAGAAAGTTATCGAATTAGAAAATGTTATATCGAAGAAAAATACTATAAAAATATAGAAGTTCCTGATTGTTTAATCAAAATTAAAATGCCAAAACAAATGGGTATAAATTCTCTATTAACGCAGATAGAAGCTCATGCAATTAAAAATAAATATAAATCTATTTATCTCAGATTTGACAAACTAATTGAACTAGAAAATATTAAAAATATTAATAATTTTATTAAAGCATTCAGTAAAAATATTAAACGTCAGTTTCCTGATGCTCCTAACAGGAATAGATGGGACGACAAAAATGGTAAAATATCTTGAACTGAAAAAATTGAGGATCTCTTATATCATTAAGATAAAGTAGTAGTTTTAATCTTAGATGAAGTCGATAAAATTTTTAACTATCCAGAAATATCTAGAGACTTTTTTCTCATATTAAAAAGTTGGTATGAGGCGAGCAACCATAAAGAAATTTTGGAAAATTTACGAATGGTAATTGCTTATTCTACAGAATATTATGGCAAATTAGATATTCATCTTTCTCCTTTTAATGTTGGTTTACCTATAGAATTAAAAGAATTTATACCAGAGCAAGTCACTAAGTTAGCAGATTTATATAAATTACCAATAACAGTAGTAGTTTCTTTGATGTCTATAATAAGAGGTCATCCCTATTTAATCAGATTAGAATTGTATAAAATGTTGGAGGATGAATTAACAATTGAAGAGCTATTAAAATATACTACTACTACTGAAAGTGGAATCTATCAACAACATTTAAGTGCACATTTAAAAATTTGTCTAATCAGAAAAATATTAAAGCAGTTTTTAGTCAAATATTAAAAGCTATTTCACCTTTAAGTTTACCAAATAAAAATATTGAATTACATCAATTAGAAGCTATAAAATTAATTACAATGGTTAGTTTTTGTTTTTTTGGAGCAGCAACTCCAGAAGATTTGGTTATAGATAGCAAACAGACTCCTTTTAATATTAATAATGGGATTGAATTAAGACAGTTAACTTTTAAAGATGAAAAAAATTAACTGAGGTTTTAAAAGGAGTGGTTGATGAACTAGAAGCTGTTTGATAAAAAGTTTTTGATAGGAGTGGTAATCAACCTTTTTTAAGTCAAAAAATTTGTAAAATTATTATTGATTTTTTAGGTACTAATCAACTAGATATTGATAGTTTGATAAAATAACATATTTTGACAGATTGGAAGGATAAAAATCAGTCTACTCATTTAAAATATACTCGCCATTATTTACTCAGTAAAATTCTACTCGCACATCAATTATTTAGGCCATATCAAAAAAAATTATTACAGGTAGAAATTAAAGTTAATAATGGCACCATACAAATGAATTTTAGGTTGTCAATGATAGTTATTAAAAAACGAGATAAGTTAGTTATTTTTAATAAAAAATATCAGAAAATTGTTAATCAAGATTGCGTATAGTAGCAGTTAGCAAGTTTAAGAAATAAGAGTTTAAAAAAACTGGTTCCTAATTGGAAATAAGTTGCTACTTTAGTAGTGTGAATAGGAATTAGTTGGCAGTTATCGGCGCAGAAATTTTTGTCAGACAGGCGGTTTTTTGGTACAAGCTATTTATCGTCAATATACTCATCAAAATTTAACAAATAATATTCGACCTGTGTTATTAGTAAAAATAGATAATGAGTCAATTATAAAAGCAAAAAAATCTGAACCTAATCCTATGATGTGAGGTTATTTAGCTAGTTTATTTAAACGAATTTATGATTTATAACCTAGGGTAATTGGAATTGATTACTTGTTAGATTGATATCACAAAAAAAAGGATATAAGGGTCGGTAATTAGCTCTTAAAATAATCTATTCAAAATGCATTAAAGATAACAAAAATGGATTGTTTTTGTTCAAAAAAATTGGTTTGGTGCAATTCCTAAAATTGCTGGTTTAAATTGGAGTTTATAAGTAAATATGACTGTATTTGGTGGTAGCAGATATGATCATTTAACTTAAGAATAAAACAAAAAGAGTATAAGATTGAACAGAGAAAGTATAGGAGTAGAAATCATGGCTTATGGTTTAGATTTAAAACAAAGAGTAATAGTAATAATAGAAAATGCTAGTAGAATCGCCAAAGTGGTGCAAGTTTTTGGAATAGGAAAAGGGTAAATCTACAGATTGTTTAAGAGAAATGAACTAGCAGCAACAAAGGTAAAATATCGTCATCAAGCGCTAGATATAAGAGAATTATCAATAGATTAACAAGAAAATTCTGAGGCTGTATTAAAACACACAGCTGAAAAATTAGCTGTAAGTATAACTGTAATTTTTAAGGCTATCAAAAAGATGAAAATAACCAGAAAAAAAAGAAGTATGTTATCGCGCAAAGTATTAGATTATAATGGATAAAGTATTATCAGGATTTACCGAAACTAATCAAAATATATGGGAGTCAAAGTTTAGTATTTGTTTTGAAGTCAGGACTTAAATAATTTCTAAATGAATGTTTGCCTAAATGGGCTATTACTATTGGACCTATCTAACTGGTAAGCTATTTTTTTGCTACTCCCTAATACGTTCCTCATTCTTATATGTATATTCTCTTAACCATACTTTACCCCATGTGAGCTTTTTTACTCTCTCTCATACTTTTTAAAGAGACTCTAAGATTGATTGGTATCCATTCCGATACTCCCCTGCGGAAAATTGCGGGTCTTCTCCCAAATTTTTGATAAAAGTATTTCCTGTACGATTATTTTTGTTCCAAGTACCTTCAGGGCCGCGACGACCAGGTGTAATTTCTGGTATTCCCCGATCGTTGAGTGGCATTATCCCAAAGTCGGCCAACTTTTTTCCCACGGATGACTCACTTTTGATTCAATAGCAATTGTAATCTGCCTGTTGAGATATTAAGTAAAAATGCTGCTTCTGTTCTACTCGGATATAAAACGGTTATAACTATAACGTTATACTTTTTAGACTTTAGACAATTTTTTTACAAATTCATTGTTTAACTATAAAACCTGAGAACTTTGTTTATAATATAAGTTAATATTTCTTAATATATTTATTTGGCCATATATATCAGATAAGTAAAAAATGAAGTAATCACTGTTTCAGTTATCAGTAACTACTACTGAAACTTGGTTTTGGAAGTAGACATCTCCGATCATAAAAAATCGAATTAATGATCCTACTTTTATTTATCAATTCTTTTCCCCCATATCATACTCCCTCTTTTTTGCAGTTAAAATTAAACTCAATAAATCCCTAAGTTTACAAATAAAATAGGCTAGGAAAGAGCGATAAATGATAAATTTTCATCTAAGAAAGTAGAAAAAAATGCATTTTTACTCTAATATTAATTGGCTAAATAATTATTAAAAAAAATCAAAATAAAATAAAAAATGCTAACTCATAATTCATCAAATTCAGCTGTTCAAGAAAAACTTAGATCCATAGAAAATTTACAAGAAAATACTAAAACAGAATTATATCAAGAGGAAAAAAATACGATTCCTCAATGGTATCGATCTGACAAAAAGAATTTTTCTGTTCTACTTTTGGCAACAATAATTACTACAACTCTCGGAGTAGGATTCGTGGGAGGACAATGGTGGCAATCTCATAGCAATAAAACACCAAACGAAACATCAGCAGTACCGCCAAGTAGACGAAGAAGTACTCTGGTTAAAGTAATGCCAATAAAAACTATCTCCCTCCAAGAAACTTCAGAATTTGTGGGAACGATGGAGGCAACGCGGTCTATTAAAATTAAGCCAGAAATAGATGGTAGGGTGGTAGAAATTTTAGTAAAGGAAGGAACTTTTGTCTCTGAAGGGCAGGCGATCGCTAAACTCAAAAGTGATAATGTGGAAGCCAACTTAAAGAGAGCCAAAGCTAACCTCCAACAAAGTGAAGCACGTTTAGCACAACTGAGAATAGGAGCAAGACCAGAAAAAATTGCAGCAGCTAGAGCCCGTCTCCAACAATCTCAGGCTAGGTTGGCTGAAATGAAAAGAGGCACGCGACCAGAAAAAATTGCAGCAGCCAGAGCCCGTCTCCAGCAATCTCAGGCTAGGTTAGCTGAACTGCGGGCGGGTACTCGTGATGAAGAGATTGCTCAAGCAAAAGCAGAATTACAAGAGGCAAAAGTACGATTAGAAAATGCTAGATCCGGTGGTCTTTTAGAAGAAATTGCCCAAGCAAAAGCGCAAATAAAAGTACAACAGGCAGAATTAGAATTAGCTAGTGAACAAGTCAAGCGAAACCAAAACTTAAGAGCAGAAGGAGCGATCGCTGAGTTAACTTTTCAGGAAATTTTTCAAGAAGAGAAAGCAGCTCAGGCAAGGGTAGAAGAAGCAAAAAGACGAGTGACGCAATTGCAAAGAAATAGAGAATCTACAATTCAAACATTAGAAGCAGCGGTAGAACAACAACGCCAGATATTGAGAAGGCTAAAAAATGGTACTCGCCCTGAAGAAATTACTAGGGTAGAGGCGGAGGTAGGGGAGGCTCGCAATAATTTAGAGGAGTTGCAAAATGGCACTCGCCTTGAAGAAATTGCTAGGGCAGAGGCGGAGGTAGCGGAGGCTCGTAGTAATTTAGAAGAGTTGCAAAATGGCACTCGCCCTGAAGAAATTGCTGAGGGCTTGGCAGAGGTAGCAGCAGCATTAGCAGAGGTAGATAGTTGGCAGGCTGAGTTTGAGGAGACAGTAGTTGTAGCTCCTTTTGCAGGTGTGATTGGAGATATGATTGTGAAGATTGGGGATTTTGTTAATGATGGTGACATTATGACTACTGTGACGGCAAATCAGGTATTGAGTGTAAATTTACTAATTCCGTTAGAGCGACTAGGAGATTTGTGGTTGGGTTTACCTGTGGAGGTTAGGAGTCCTGAAGGTAAGGTTTTGGGAATGGGTAAGGTTAGTTTTATTTCTCCTACTGTTAGTGATTCTCAAACTGTTTTGGTTAAGGTAGATGTGGATAATAGTTCTGGAAAGTTACAAGACGGTCAGTTTGTGCAAACTAATGTGATTTGGGAGCAGCGTCAAGCTGTAGTTGTGCCGATGACAGCAGTGGGTTTTGAAGGGGAAACACGGTTTGTGTATTTGTTGGAGGGAGAAGGTGAAGAGCAAAAGGCAAGGCGTCAAATAATTGAGTTGGGTTTGGTTAAGGGTGATATGACTGAGGTAATGTCTGGTTTAGAGCCTGGGGATAATTTGATTGTTTCGGGTTTACAGAAGTTGAATGATGGAGCTACTGTGAAGATTTTGAATTCAGGGAAAAGAGATGGGAAGTCAAAATTATAGATTTCATATTAAATTAGACTTATGCAAAATATTAAGATATCAAGTTATATAGTGTTTGTAGGACTTGAAAGAGCTAGATAGTGGTAAAACGCTTTCTTTTGCTGATGGTAAAATTCAGCAGTTGCTAAAGTTAATGGTTTGATTCTAGTAATGAATAATTTGTCAAATTATCAGGATTTTTTGGAGGTTACATTTGTGAATTGGTTTGTTATATGAATGTTGCGATCGCTCTTTTTGAATAGTTGGGAGATGAGGTAGTAAAGCATTTGGTTATAATATTTTCTATTAAGTCACATACATCTCTGTTTTGCTAACTTAAAAAAATGTGAATTAGTGAAAAAAAATAATTTTTTTTATAACTATTTTTTATAACTATTTTTTATAACTAATTTATTGTTAAAAAGTGCTATTTAATTTTTCCAGTGATAAAAAGTGTGATAAAGTCATACGAGGCATAACTAAACTACCAATCTACCTGTAGCTATGGACATTGACACATTAGTAGAATTAGCAGACAATTTAATATTCACCAAAACTAGAGAACATTTAACCTCTCTACAAAAGGAAGTATTAAAAGGTACTTTAAATGGTAAAAAATACCCCCAAATAGCAGATGATTGTCAACGTCATCCCGACCATATCAAACAGGTAGGTACAAAATTATGGAAACTTCTTTCGGATATTTTAGGAAAAAATATCAAAAAATCTAATGCTCGTTCCATATTAGAAAAAATCCACTTTTCACATATTTCAAATACAGGTGATGACTGCGTAAATATTAATAGTAATCATATAAATATCTGTGGAGAAAACAAACAATCTCCCACCCCTAAAAACAAATCTTCCCCCACTCTCATTGACCAAAACCAAGACAACACTAACCCAGAAAATTATTATGATTTATCTGAAGCTCCTGATTTATATCCCCTGTGCGATCGCCACTCCGAAGTTACCACCCTCAAACAATTGATACTACAAAATCACAGCCGCATCATCACCATATTAGGATTAACTGGCATCGGCAAAAGTACTCTCACTGTAGAATTAATTGCACAAATAAAAAATAAATTTGATTATATAATCTGGCGCAATATTGACAACTACTCCTCCTGTGAATCTCTACAAATAAACATTCTTAAATTTTTATCTCAAACAGATTTTACATCCCAAAAAAAAGAAAAAATTTCTAAGTCTCAAACCATCAACAATCAATTAATAGATTACCTCCGGAAATATCGTTGTTTACTTATTTTTGATAATTTACAAGAAATTTTTGCTAGTGGAAAACTAGCTGGTACTTATCTGCAAGAACATGAAAATTATGGTAAATTTTTCCAACAAATAGCTACATTATCTCATCAAAGTTGTTTGTTACTTCTGAGTCAAGAAAAACCAAAAATAATATCAACTAATAATCATTGTCAGACTTTAAAAATTGATGGTTTAGGAAAGTCAGCAGTAGCAATTTTAAAAGATATAAACTTAACAGATGAAGAGCAATCCTTAGAGTTGATTAATCTCTATAGCGGAAATCCTTTGTGGTTAAATATTATTGCTGATGCGGTCGAAGATTTATTTAATGGAAATATAGCTCAAATTTTATCTTGCCCTAGTATATATTTAGGAGATTTAGAACCGATATTAGACAAATATTTTCAGCGTTTGTCAGAGCTAGAAAAGCAAGTAATATTATGGATGGCAAGTCAAGAAACAGCAGTAGATATTTATAATACTTCCCCAGACTTTCCACTTTTACACTCAGATTTATGGAAAGGAATACAATCATTAAAAAGACGTTGTTTAGTAACAAAACAAGATAATTTATTTGCTGTTTTAGCTGTGCTGAAGCAGTATATAATATCAAATTATTTGCATTAACTAGTTTTAATTCTCTAGAATACTATCTAGCTATAGCAATCCTATAATTGCTTGTGGCAAAATTCTATACTGAAAAAGTTTAGGAAAATCAAATATTTGACCAGAACACCAAAAACTTCTAATAACTTAAATACTTTAAAATAACTGCAAAGATGATGAAATTTTCTGATTAAATTTTTGCCTGAAAAATACATATCTTCAACCGGGTTTTGTTCAGAGAAATTTGGAGCAAATTTTGTACAATTTATCAACTATTCTTCTTCTGGTAAATTTTGATTAATTAACATCAAATACTCTCGAAATTATTAAGAGTTATGATCAGTTGCACCTCCCCCAAATATTACAAATTTTTTTTTCTTATTTTTGCTCTTGTAAATATTTAACAAATTTAATGATATTTTCAGTATTTTTACTCTTTAATTATTGCATAATAAATCCCTTATTTTTATAGTCTAACGCTCTATAATAAGCTTGTATTTTCCAATCATTTTTAATCGGAATTTATATTGTTTTATCTTTTCTTACCAAAATATAGCCTGAAAGATAACCTCATAAAATATGGCATTAGTAAATCACAAAAACTGTTAGGTTTTCAGCTTCTATTTATGGTTACTATTTAGTCAATAATTCCTCCCTAACTTTTTTTACTTTCACTAATTCATCATTTTTAGCTAGATTCTTTTTTTGAGTTTTTTTTCAACTTATTTCAGCTTATTTGAGCAAATTATAATATTTTTTTAAGAACTCAAATACTAAATTATATTGCTTCTTTAAATATTTTTGTAAATTTGTAAATTTGTAAATATAATTGATAATTTCAGATAATATTGTGCCTTCAATAACTCAATTATTTGCTCTTTTTCGACAGCATTTAAATGACATTTTACTACTTGATATTTAAGCATTTAGCAGTCAGCTATCAGCCATCACCTATGAGTCATTAACTCATTATATTAGAAAGACGAATTAGTTAGTATCCAAAGAAAATTAAAAAGTTATGTTTGCACATAATTCCTGTTAAGTAGCATTCCGTATGTTAGGAAAGGAAAAGAAAGGAAAGGAAAGTTTGTTATGTAATTAGTCATCAGGTAGCCTTAGTAGTTGTTTGCATATACTAAAAAACTCAGAGCTGACTGCTAATATCTGAATGCTTACCTTTATATTGAAGCCTTAAACTTTCTACGCCATGAAATAGTGCTTGGTTTTTCCATTCCCTAATAAAACTGTGAGAAACATTTAATAATTCTTTGACTTCATGTTAGGATTTTCCCGACAAAATCATTTTGACCGCTTAGGCTCTTTTTATTTCTTTAGACTATGCATATTTGATTGATAAAATCATCTAGTTCATCCATAACGCTTATTTTTTTTATTTTGACTGGATATGCTATTCTTACTATTATATCTGTCGCGACCTACCCACGGATTACTATATTTGGAATTTAGAAATTATCATCACCCATTTGAATAAATTCCTATCAGTAAACTAAACCTATTATAAAAATCATTGAACATCTTTAAATTCTAGAATAATTTTGAGAAAATATTATGGAAATAATCCATGTTCGGCGTTCGTGAATTAAACTATAAATTAAGATATTTGCGCGTTTCATGATGCATTATGATGAATTATGATTACCCCAAAAATTGTTGGCTCCTGTTCCTAAAAATTAGGGATGTTGCAGAATATCTCTACTACTCCCTACTGCCTTAATAGCCGCCTCCAGAGCGATCGCAACATGAGTCCAATGAGTCCCCCCCTGACAAAAAACCACATAAGGTTCCCTCAAAGGTCCATCTGCCGAAAATTCAGAAGTAGACCCATCAATAAAAGTTCCACCTGCCATAACCAACTGACTGTCATATCCAGGCATCGGCCCCGGTACCGGATCTAAATAAGACCCTACAGGGGAATATTGCTGAATAGCTCGACAAAAGGCAATTAACTTTTCCGGGGAACCCAACTTAATCCCCTGAATAACATCCCGTCGTTTTTCAAAAGGAAGAGGATTAACAGCATAACCCAACTTATCAAAAACATAAGCCGTCAAATGATTTCCCTTCATCGCTTCCCCCACCATTTGTGGTGCCAAAAATAAACCTTGAAACAATAATCTATTTTGCTCAAAAGTTGCTCCCCCACTACTACCAATACCAGGAGCAGTTAACCGACAAGTTGCAGCTTCCACCAAATCTGCTCTACCTGCTACATAGCCCCCCGCCATAACAATTGTGCCACCAGGATTTTTAATTAAAGACCCCGCTACTAAATCTGCTCCCACTGCGATCGGTTCCCGGTCTTCAATAAACTCTCCATAACAGTTGTCTACAAAACAAACCGTTTCAGAATTTTTTTGCTTAACTATCTTGACAATTTTCTCAATCTCTGAAATAGCTAAACTAGCTCGCCAAGAATAACCACAAGAACGTTGAATTAAAGCCAGACGAGTTTTTTCAGTAACAGCAGATTCTAACCCTTGCCAATTTATTGTCCCAGTTTCGGTCAGGGGTAATTCTCGGTAACTAATACCAAATTCTTTCAGAGAACCTTGGCCTTCTTCTCTGAGACCAATTACTTCCTCTAAAGTATCATAAGGAGGGCCCACAACAGACAACATTTCATCCCCTGGCCTTAGAGTCCCAAATAAAGCACAGGCGATCGCATGAGTTCCAGAAACAAATTGGATTCTTACTGCTGCTGCCTCAGCCCCCATAATCTCTGCAAAAACCTTGTCCAAAGTCTCCCGGCCAATATCGTCATGGCCATAACCAGTAACTCCAGAAAAATGATGGACACCTACTCGATGATGACGAAAAGCATCTATTACCCCCCTGAGATTTTGCTTAACCAAGCTATCAATTTCCGAAAATATGGGATATAGCTCTTGTTCTCCAGCTTGTAGATATTCAATACTATTCATATTTATTTTTTTAAATTTGTTTTTGTTTTATTTGTGATATAATAAAAAAAAAAATAAAATCTATCTTATTAATATTGCTATTAATAAAATCTAAGTTTCTTTATAAATACAAAAAAAATTAATTTTAGATAGATATTAAGGCTGATTGTAATTATAAAGAAAAAAGTTTCATTAAAAGGTTATGACAATTTTGAGGAAAATAATCAAGAATCTTAAAAAACAAAGCATTGTTTAGCTTAGTATCAACATTATAGTTGACTTTTCTTATTAATCAAATTTTCCGAGTCAATTAATTACCAAAATTTATAAATTTTACTATATTTATTTACTATATTTATAGTCCTATTTTTTTATAAAAATTTCCTGTTTTATAAACTTGTAATTTTAGACTTAAACACTTAAAGAAGCATTCAACAATAACCAATCAGCCATCAGTTAAGATCACTTTTTTAAGGTCTTTTAAGGAAACTTTAACTCCCCCATTACCATTCGGTTTATACAAAATGGATATTTGAGGCCATATCTATAAAAGCTATTAAGCCAGTTTCTATTGAGGAAGCTAGCTTAATTCCAAAAGCTGATAGCTTATTAATAACATCCAGGTTCTAGTATGAGAAAATATTTTTTACTTTCTTAAAAAATATTTTCTATATCCTATGCAAAAATATACACCTGCTTTGATTAAGCTAGTTTCTTTGGAGCTATCTACTTATTAACTTAAAGATTTTTTATGACAATTTCAACATCAAAAACACTTTCTCTTGATTGGAGTATAATAGGCTTTATGGCGTTCCTGCATATTGGAGCCTTGTTCGCCCTATTTCCCAGTAACTTTAGTTGGACTGCAGTTGGCCTAGCCCTACTCTTACACTGGGTTACAGGTGGTCTAGGTATTACCTTAGGCTTTCATCGTATGCTTACACACCGCAGCTTTAAAACTCCTAAATGGCTTGAATATTTTTTTATTTTTTGCGGTACACTTGCCTGTGAAGGTGGAGTTTGTGATTGGGTAGGCTTACACCGTATTCATCACCAGCATTCAGATAATGAACAAGATCCTCATGACTCTCATCGTGGTTTTTGGTGGAGTCATATGGGTTGGATGCTCCATAAATTACCAATGAAGTCTGAAATATCTCGCTACACAAAAGATATAGCAAACGACCCTGTTTACAAGTTTTTGCAAGCTAATTTTATTCTCATTCAATTTGCTTTTGGTATTTTGCTTTTCTTTATAGGAGGTTGGTCTTTTGTAGTTTGGGGTATTTTTGTAAGGATAGTAGCTGTTTTTCACTGTACTTGGTTAGTTAATAGTGCCACTCATAAGTTTGGTTATCGTACTTATGATTCTGGTGATTCTTCGACTAATTGTTGGTGGGTAGCTGTGTTAACTTATGGTGAAGGTTGGCACAATAACCATCATGCTTTTCAGTATTCAGCACGTCATGGTTTGAAATGGTGGGAAATTGATACAACTTGGATGATGATTCAATTATTGCAAGCTTTTGGTTTAGCTACTAACGTGAAATTAGCAACAAAATAGTTTTAAGCTAATAGTTCGTTATGAGATATCTCTAGAAAAGATTCTCTAAACTTTACCCCGTCATTTTAAAATTGGCATTTTTGGAGAGGTCTATTCTAGAGTAGTTATTTATAGCTAAAATTTGAGGTGTAAGGTATTTAGGCTCTGTCGTAACCCATCATTGAAGAGCAATTTAGTAGTTTCGTAAATTGTCTTGTTCACCCTTTTACTTTGTACCAAAAAATTGGATTTAAAACTTAGCCCTTCTAGGGCGATTTTTTAGTCTTTTTTAAACATATATTTGTCATAATAAAAGACCAAAAAGAAATAAAGTTTTTAAGGAATTAGCAAGATGGGGTAAAAGTTCAGTAGATTGGTATTTTGAATGTTTCACTCCACTTAATTATTAATGAAATTTGAGAAATCTTAGCTTTTACAGTAACATTAGGTAAACTATAGGAACGGAAACCAGTTCCCTTTTGATATCAAAATTTATGGGTAAGTTTATTTGGATATCAAAGCTATATCTATCAAAAATTATTTAAGAAATTAAACGCAAGTAATCTAAAGTTAGTAACTCCTTATCAGAAAAATATAAAAAATAGGTAGTCCTGCATAGTAATGATCAAGTACAAATTGTGTCGTTATAATAATATATGAAGTTCCATATAGCTCCAATGTGATTGCTTAACTTTTTATAAAAAGATCATGCTTTTCTTACTAACCTTCCAACACGCTTTCCCATCATATTGTTAAGCCTTTCTATATAGCTAGTTTTTCCTATATCCTTACCAATAGCTCAATGTCGCTTTAAAAGTAAAACTTCCTCAGACTAGCTCCCCAAAAATCTGTATAGCAAATAGCACATTGACCATATACTGAGGGTAATGATTCCCAAAAACCTTGAGCTAATTGTTTAGAGCAATGTAGCTGTCGCACTTGCTCCCTTACGCCAATATATACTCCTACAATTGAGCGATCGTTAATATCTTAAGCATGCCAAATCTATTGATTATTGCTTTTAGACTCGACATAAGACCACATTTCATTTATAGGAAATTGTCAATTTGCCTGTTTTTTTTGGGTAACATTAATTTCCTGTTGAATTTGCTCATGTTTATTATTGACGTACATCTGTAACCATAAGTGCGGAAACGCCAGTCGTTCTAGCTATCGCAGCCAATGCTAATCGCTCTAGCAACATTTTATCAATCAATATTCTTTTGGCTTCATTAATAGGCTGTTTGCTAGGATGTTCCACAAATTGTCGACCAGAATGCTAACAAGGGATGCGACGTTTACCAAAGTGAGTATGTTTACGCTTTATAATTTTAGTAGACTGGTATTTAGAACAATTCATCTGGTACAAACTGAATTTTATTACTCTAAACATCTTATATCTTACCATTATTATGCAAGACTACCGAAAAATAAATTAGTAAATTTATGGGAGAAATTAATGTGTAGGAAAACCTTCATTAATTGAAACTGTCAATGACAAATTACAAAATATTTCATAACTTGTTCACTCTTGATATCGAAGTGTGCCGAATTTTATAGTGAATATAATTGCGGGGTTAATTGCTTATAGTTTCCCAGAGAAAAAGCCAGCAATTCAATTAGATAAAAATGAATAAATAATGTTACTGTAACCAAAAGTATTTATTGAAAAAGTATTTTGAAAAAATATTATCCAAAACTTGAGATTGATTATATTATTGCAATTCAAGCCTCTATTAAACTAGAACCTGACTCAACAGTTTATGCTAGCCATACTTTATGACAAAATCTTCTGCTGTGAGTCGTAGAATTATATTATGGTTAACTGATAGATGATAAATGATTTTTGATAAATAAATATAGTACTCATAATATTCCTATAGTATTTTTTCAAAAATATAGTATAAAATATTTTATAGTTTTAGTTAAGCGGGTAACGCGATTCGAACGCGCGACATCAACCTTGGCAAGGTTGCGCTCTACCACTGAGCTATACCCGCAATTTTTGACTACTTCTTATATAATTTCATAAATAATTTTATTTGTCAACCTCTAAGCAAAAATTTTTTTTTTGAGAGTAAATCTTTGATGAACTTAGTTATACTTCTGGAGATATATCAGACTCTATAAAATCGTTTGAAGTTATTGGGAGTGCTTGAGTTTTACCAGTAATACTATAATTATTTGGTGAAGAATTAATACTACCCTTAATTTGACGCATCAAACTTCCCATCTCTAGGGCATTCATCGCATATTCCCAACCTTTATTACTTTTAATGCCAGCTCTCTCCAAAGCTTGCTGCATAGTATCTGTGGTCAAAACTCCAAAGATTACAGGTGTTCCTGTTTGAAATGCTGCGGCAGCAATTCCTTTAGAGACTTCAGCAGCTACATAATCAAAATGAGGAGTTTGGCCTTTAATTACAGCTCCTAGACAAATTACTGCATCATAGCTATTACTCATAGCCAATTGACGTGCTACTAGAGGAATTTCAAAACTGCCTGGTATCCAAACATAATCAACTTGAGTACCATCTGGATCTGGATCGACACCGTGGCGTTTCAAACAATCTTGACAACCTTCAAGCAGCTTGCCAGTAATTAAGTCGTTGAAACGAGCAATTACAATAGCAAAGCGTAAAGAGTCAACTTGAGTAAACGTTCCCTCGAAAACTGTCATATCAGAATTTTTTTTTAATGTTAATTATTGGGGTCAAAGGTGATAGTTATTTGTTTTAAGAGTCTAGAGATAGTAAGTAATAACCAACTTCCTATCTCCTGTCTCTTAAAATTCATTGTTTCCTATCTTACATTTTGTATATTGCCAATTTAGATTAATTTCACATACTCCTAGACTAACCAGTTGAGTGATGGACTTTTGGTTATACCATCCCAGAATTCTATCGGACTGGGGCATGCTTTAAGAAGGAAATGTCCTATTGCTATATGTTTGATATTTCTGGCTGGGTTTTGTTCCAGACACATCACAATGTTGCTTTGAAGGACAAGATTGACACTTCCCGGACTAAGGTCGCAAGAATTTTTAAGGGGAATATAATCGACGGACTTGAAATCACGGCAATTTTAACTCTTAATGGCATAGCCAAAAATACCTCTAGTCTGTCTGGTATAAATCTATTCAGATTACTTTTGTTAAACTAAGCCAAGTAGTTTAACCTAAAAGAATACAGGTTTAAACCCGCGCCTGTAGTTTTCCTCGAGCTGTTCAAACAGACTTATTTCCAACTCCTTGATTTTACCTGATGAATTTTGTCTGATGGCCCATAATGGAAAGGTTAGCTTGATTAGGGTTATGATTATGTCAATTTTTGGCCAAGAGTGCAAAAAACAATATCTATTAATTCATGGGGTTTAATGGCCATTAATTTACAGCCGATTCATTTCAGGCAAAATTCAGATTATGGCTTAGAGATTTCTTGATGCTCTAGCTAAACCTGGACTAAACGACTAAAAAGTTCAGAACACCTACTGAGATTACCAGTAATAACCACAAACCAGAACCAATAAAAATTAAAGGTTTACCTTTAGACCAGATTTGAGGAGAAGCATAGGCAACAGGTACCCCAACTACTAAGATAAAGGATAAGACTACTAATAGAAGTAGTAAAAATTGAAATAGTAATGTTAGAAACGTTAGCATTTTTTTTCCCTCTGTACAACAGCAAATTTATCGTATAAAAAATTAGATTATCATATACTGGGCGATTGTAATTTTAATTTGAGTTAATAAATTTTCAGTAATGATAGGTGTTTGGTAATTTCAAGGAAAGCAAATTTATAGAATTTATCCTAGTTTATAGATAGAATGATATAAATGTCTTTGAGTAATAATTACTATGCTCCTATATTATGTTCTGCGCTTATAAGTATAGGTCTATACTATAGATAAAAATTTACCAGATTGAGTAGGCTATTGAAATTAGCGAATAGGAATAGGATAACTCTGAGAAATATAATCGAATATCCACAGAAGAGATAATAATAGATTTTTCAGATTATTGTAGGTTTTTTTGAAGAGTATTTTGGTTAGTTGAATACAATATTCTTTGATTGGGTATTTGAGGGCATGTAAGCTGTTGGCTATAATCTGTTATTCTCTATGATAGTCTGTAATTATCTTTATTCATGCTACTTGAATTCAAAACTGAATTGCACCCCAATAACTACCAAAAAACCTTGCCAGAGTGAAGCACTGAATAGAATTGATATAGGGTGAGGATCTTCAGATATTTATGTAGATAATTGTAAGTTTCTCAGAAGGTTGAGGACAGCTTGTTTGGGTACATTTATGGTGGGGTTACAGGATTACTTAGAATCTACTGTATATAGTATATATCTGTTGATTGGTTAACTAGACTTTCTGATGTGGCTAAAAGCAGCGATCGCTCAGATTTTTTCCTAGTTTTATAGCAGTTTTCATTAATCTAGAATAGGGATATTTTTGGCTTGACAGCAGAAGGCAGAAGTTTTGTATTTGAAAAGTAAAAATTGCTATTTTAACCCAGGAGTCACTTATGTTGAAGTCACAGGAGTTAAAGCTATTTTAATTGAAGGCGTGTGATTTTACATAAGAAATACGGATGGCTATATTAAAGTATTATTCAGTAAATAATTCTGCTTTTATAAATTGTTTGTTAACTCATAAAAAAACCTCTCTCCAAACCACTCTTCATGGAAAAGAGAGGGTGTGAAAATCCCGTTTTTTTTGTGGGGAAGGGGTGAGTTTTTAGATTTTATCAATCCTTAAAAGTATTTTTTAAACATTTTCTTGAAATTAGATTTTTTTTGATTCTAATCCTGATTTTAACTAATAGTCAAATATTCTCATAATCGTCTAAGTTTATCTTAATTATTAAGAATAAAAATTGCAATTTATCGACCTTTAGCTAGATCGGCATAAATGATAATTTCTATGGCTAGAACTGCTAATAGAAGAAGTTCAAAGGTACAAAATATATGAATTACTAAGGGAAGATTTGTCTCTAGAGACCAGAAAGTAAATAAAGCTACTAAACCAGAGAAAACAAAGGTAATTTCATCAATAATTAACTGCTCTATTTTGCGCCTTTTTCTTCTTTTATCACTTCTATGAGCAATTTCCCAACTAAATATAGATTCTATATCTGAATAATCTGTTTGTGTTTTGACTTTTTCAGTGAGAGTCAGTCGAATATATTTTCCGATAGCTGAAATTTTTTCGTCATTAACTATATAAGTCCAACCGAGAATTAGGCAAACCCAAGGAATAACTAAGAGGGCATACAAATTAGTTTTGTTTGATAGAGCAAAGGAGAGAATGCTACCAAATATTCCTAGGGTTATATAAATCATTTGGTCTCGGAATTCAATACGTTTTAGTTGCTCTTCTTTCAATTTTTCATATTCGAGTAGAAAAGCTTGAAGTATGGTTTTTTTGTCGTTCATGGATTTTTTTGACGGCTAAAATTACTGGGTTAATATAATTATCAATTAGGCAATATTATTTTATGCGATCGCCTGAATATAATATTCACTCTAATAGTAAGCATTCAGGGATTAGAATTCAGCTATTAGCTATGAGTTATTCACTGATTATATTGGAAGTAGGAATTAGTCTCTAAGGAGAATTAAAAAGTTTGTTTAGACAGCATCCGTATATTAGGTATGTTATGTAATTGGTCATCAGGTAACCTTAGTAGTTACTTGCATAAATTCAAAACCTGAGAGCTGATTTTTTAAGTGCTGAATGTTTACCTTTAATAAGTTGGTAATAGAGTCTATTGAGCAATATTTTAAATCAGTTAAAGTTTCTTGAAAAATTGTTCTATTTTTACACTTTTAAAAATAAATTACCATAATACAAAGCAATTCAATTACAACTAGGTAAAAGCTATGGTTTGTGCGGTTATTTTAACAGCAATTCGTATCGAATATATGGCGGTATCTGCTCATCTTAGTGATTTGAGGGAGGAGATACACCCTAATGGGACAATTTATGAGAGGGGCCAATTTTCTGTTGGTGGCCAAGAGTGGGAAGTGGGTATTGTCCAGACTGGTGCTGGAAATTCTCCTGCAGCGATGGAGGCTGAGAGAGCGATCGCTTATTTTAAGCCTGATGTGATTCTATTTGTTGGGGTAGCTGGAGGAATTAAGGATGTCCAATTGGGAGATGTGGTTGCTGCTACTAAGGTTTATGGTTATGAGTCGGGAAAGGTGGCTGAGACTTTTAGGCCAAGGCCGGATGTTGGCCGTTCAACTTATAATTTGATTCAACGGGCAAAAGCTGAGGCAAGAAAAAGAGATTGGTTAGCTAGATTTTCTGATTCAGCTCAACCTAATGTATTTGTTGAGCCTATTGCTGCGGGAGAAAAGGTGGTTACTAATAAGAAATCAGATTTATTTGAGTTTCTTCAGCACAATTATGGTGATGCTTTAGCAGTGGAAATGGAAGGTCATGGTATTTTAAAAGTTGCTCATGCTAATCAACAGGTTTCGGCTTTAATTATTCGGGGTATTTCTGATTTAATTGATGGGAAAAGTAGGGCGGATGAAGGGGGTTTTCAAGAAATAGCTGCTCGTCATGCTAGTGCTTTTGCTTTTGAGGTTTTAGGGAAGTTTTGGTTAAGTAGAAATCAAGAATATAATGGGGAAAGTCATCCAAAGTCTTCTAATTTTTTGGCTGATAATTTTGAGGAAAGTATGAAATTACAAGAGGTTTTAATTGACTATTTTAATGCTCGGCAGAAACCTGGTCAACATTTAAAGTCATTAGTAAATATTAGTCAGATACAGGTTGATACAGCGGCAATAGATTACAATTTACCTGTGAGAGAGTTAATTCCTAATTTTTATCCTGAAATTTTTAAAAGTAGGGAGAATTCTCTATCTTTTCTGAGAGTTTTTCGGAGTCATTTACTTAAAGATTCTGATGAACAATTATTTGTTAATAAAATCATTGCAATGATTCGGTAATGATGGGGATATTTACCACTCTATATCAATAGTAAATTATAGTTAAAGTAAAACCGGTATAAGCTGATTTATGTTCAAGTTGAGTATTGATGAAAAAATTAAGTTAGAGGAAATTTTAACTGACTATTTTAATGGGCTAGAAAAACCTAGCGAAGGTTTAAAAGCAATGATAAATATTAGTGAGGTACAAATTGATATAACGACAATAGATTACAAGTTACCTGTGAAAGAGTTAGTCACTAATTTTTATAGCTTAATTTTAAAGAAACCAGAAGATTTAGAATCTTTTTTGATATATTTGCAAAATAAATTAGATCCAGATGAAAGATTGACTATCAAAGGATATATTGAAAAACTTAAGCCCAAGCGATCGCGAATAAACCAAATTCCTGATCATCGTTCACGTATGTCTAAAAAAAGGCAACAAAACCATGAAATACCGACATCTAAAACACCTATCAAAATAAAAGATAATAATAAAGATAATAATAAAGATAACAATATAATTGTTAAATATGATTTAGATGAGTTAGTCTACAAATTTAGAAAAGCATTAGATTATCAAGGAGTTTTTGCTTTTAGTCTTGGGGAAGAGTACACAATTTTAAAGAATTATATTATTGAGAGAATTCTCCACGAATTACAGGAGAAAACTCAACGTGATTATTGGTCTCGTGAGATTAGATTGAGTCGGAATTTAAAATCAATTGATGATGACTTAAAAAATAACAACATAAATCAAATAACTGATTTATTAGCTGAGACTGATCCTTTAGATGTTGTATTAATAATTTGGAATTACAATATCAATAAAAAAAATTTAAATTCGATGACAGATATTTTTTTATCAGAAATAAAAACGAAATGTAATTGCTATTTAGAAAATAAAAGTCGCTGTTTAATTATTATTTTTGCTAATGTTAAGATAAAACAATCTATTCAGGGTTGTATTAACCTGAGCATACCTAAATCATTTCAAATTAATGAATTATGTGACTGGTTTAGGGGTTATCTTCAAAAATTACAGATACAAGATGATATGATAAATACATGCCTTAGAAAGTTAAGAAATGCTGATGGTCATTTGCTTTCTACTTATAATACTCTTGAAGGAATTATTGACGAACTACGAGCAATTAATTGAAAAAATATTGAAAAAATGAACGACTTAGCAAATAGACAATATGAAGGTCAAGGTAATGACCAAAAGTATGAACGATTAAAAGACGAAAAGGGGAAAGAATTTCTAGATATACCCATAAAAAAAGAACCTTATATTGCTTCTAAAAATTTGGCTGAGGCAGTCAATGATGCTCTCTATTTACGCCGCCCTTTATTGTTGGAAGGTGAACCTGGTTGTGGTAAAACTCGTCTTGCTTATTCTATTGCTTATGAGTTGGGTTATCCTTTGAAAGAATGTTATATTCGTTCTACGATTCGGGCTGAAGAATTACTCTATACTTATGATAATATTCGCCGTTTATATGACCTTCAAGAATATAGATTGATTCAGGGTAAATTAGAGGAGAAAGATATTAATAATTCACCTCAAGTAACTAATGTTATTGACCGGGAAACATATATAGAGTTGGGCAAGTTAGGAGAGGCTATTGAGCTTTCTGATAAAAATAATATTCCTTCGGTGGTTTTGGTTGATGAAGTTGATAAGGCTGATATTGATTTTCCTAATGATTTACTGTTGGTTTTAGATAGGTTACAGTTTGAAGTAAAGGAGGTAAAAAACTTGAAATATGATGCTCTTCGAGGAGAGGAGCGGGAAGACAGAAAGGATTTTTTGCCTTTGATTATTATTACGAGTAATCAAGAGAAAGAATTACCTAAGGCTTTTTTACGTCGCTGTCTGTTTTATTATATTGGCTTTCCGAATAAGGAGGATTTGAGGAAGATTATTATTAATCATTTTCAACAGGATGTTTCTCCTCTTTTTGAAGTTGCTTTAACTAAATTTGTAGAACTTCGTGACGATATTTCTTGGCGGAAAAAACCTAGTACGGGAGAGTTTATTAATTGGTTGCGACTTTTAGAAAGAGGATTGCCAAATAATACAACTCAGGAGTATCAGGAAATCAAAGCTGAAGTTTTAAGGGAGACTAAATTATATCAACTTCCTTTTCTCCATACTTTAGTAAAAAATCAAAGTGACCAAAATACTATAGAAAAGTTAAAAAATGATTGATTTTGAATTATTAATTGTTGAATTTGAAGCTCTTTTATTGCCTTTATTTAATAGGTTGAGGTAAAAGAGCTTAGATTTGGTTGATTCGCGAAACTAAACACTAATAAAGCAACAAAATCCAATACCAAACCAGTAGATAAGCTGAAAATTAATAAATGGTTGACTTTGAATTATTAATCGTTGAATTTGAAACTATTTTATTGCCTTTATTTAATAGGTTGAGGCAAAAGGATATTCCCGTGGGAATTTCTGAATATTTACTGGCGATTAAAATGATTCAATCTCGAGGGGCGTGGCAGGATATTGAACGTTTAAAACGACTTTTATGTTTGTTATGGGTTAAGTCTTTAGAAGACCAATATATTTTTAATCAATTGTTTGAGGAGTTAGTTAGACCTGAGTTAGAAAAGCAATTACTAGAAGCTGATAAATCTCCATTGCCTAAAATTGATGAGGATTCTACTTCTCCTCCTCAAAAGACTGAAAATTTAGATATTAATAGTAATCCTATTTCTCAAGTTTCATCTAAAGTTCAAAAGGAAAATAAACCTCAACCTAATCAACCAACTAATTCAATCCCAATTCGCGATTTTTCGAGAAAATCTCTGTCAGAAATAACCCCAATAAAACTGAGATTTAGACAAAGTTATAATTTGATTCCCCGTTTACCAATAACTCGCCGAGAAATGACTAGTATTTGGCGTAATTTAAGGTTGTTAAAACGAGAGGGTGCGCCGGAAAATTTAGATGTTCAAGGAACAATTAATCTATTTTATAAAATGGGTTTTTTCTCTGGTGTGGTTTTACAACCTTCTAGAAAAAATCAAGTTAAGTTGGTTTTGTTAATTGACTGTGAAGGTTCCATGTCTCCTTTTAAATTGTTGATTGATACTTTACAGGAAAGTATTGAAAAAGTAGGGTTGTTAAATCAAAAGAATATTTTTTATTTTCACAATGTGCCGAGGGGTTATCTATTTACTAAACCTAATTTAACTAAGCCTTTGCCTATTGAGGAAATTTTATCTCAGGAAGTTGGTAATAATAGTGTGGTTATTGTTAGTGATGGGGGGGCGGCACGGCGCACTTATGATAGTGAAAGATTCCATCAAACTAAGGAATTTATACGGCAATTATCTGATAAAACTTATTTATATGGATGGTTAAACCCTGTTCCAGAATTTCAGTGGAGGATGACCACTGCTGAAGATATTGCTACGTTTATTCCTATGTATTCTTTAAATCCACAAGGATTAAATGATTTGGTTAAAATATTGTTAGGATATCCTTTTCCAATGGGAGTTAATTTGCATGGTTAAAACTATTGAGGCGGTTGTTAGAAAGCTATGGCTATCTCCGGAGAATGCCGTGGAAGAGGTGGTAAGATTTGAGCGTCGTTTTGGAGAAGAAAATTTTAAGCTTGCTTGTCATTGTGGGTTGTTTTTGATTTTAACTCCTGAATTAGTTAATTTAATTCGGATTAATTTTTTGGATGAGGAAAATATTCCTTGGATAGGAGAAAGTAATTTTTTGTTGTCTTCTTTATGTCGTCCTTTACAAGAGGGAGTTTATGAGGTTGAGCCTTGTGTGAGGGAAGTTTTGTTGGAGGAATTGGAGGATAAATTTGGTTGGCGACGACCTTTTGAATTGGCTGAATTTTTGTGGTTTTATTTGGATAAACAAGGGGAGAGAAAACCATCTGGAGAGTTAAGAATGGTTCAAGAATGGATTGCTCAAGCTTATTTAGATCCCGATAGGACAATTCGGGAAATGGAGAGCTTTTTATCTGAAAGTTTGCCGGAAGATAATCCGGTTTTGGGGTTAGCTGGTCAAGAAAAAATTCCTTATTTAGTGGAGATTTTGGCTCAACCTTTGGAGCAGACTAATTTATGGAAAGAGTATCAAAATTTGGTGCTTAATTCTCATGTTTTGGCAAAGTTATTGGTTGATGAAAAGGAGGGGTTAGGGGAGGAAATTGAGGAGTTAAAAGAAGAGTTTGGAGATGGGGAGGAGGTCAAATTAGGTAATGAGAAGTTTTTCTTAATTCATCCTGTTATTAAAAAGTTTTTGGCAGAGTTTCCTCCAGAAAAAGGAATAGATTATATCTGTGAAGCTAAATTACTAATTGTTGGAGAAGCTGGAGCTGGTAAAACAGCTTTAGCTAATAAAATTATCAACCCAAACTATCAACTCAAAGATGAAGATACAACCAAAGGAATTGAAGTTTATCAGTACAACTTTAAGACAAAAAACCAAAATGACTTTCAAATAAATATTTGGGATTTTGGCGGACAAGAAATTTATCACGCTACCCACCAATTTTTCCTGACCAAACGCTCCCTATATACCCTTGTCGCTGATACCCGCAAAGAAGATACAGACTTTTATTATTGGCTCAATGTAGTAGAATTATTAAGCGATAATAGCCCCTTATTAATTGTGAAAAATGAGAAACATGAACGGCAACGAGAAATTAATCAACGGGGATTGCAAGGGCAATTTACTAACATTAAAGAAATCTTAGCTACCAACCTTGAAACTAATCGCGGTTTAGAAGAAATTATCAGAGAAATCGAACATCATATTAGTGAATTACCCCATATTGGCAGTAGTTTACCTAAAACTTGGAAACAAGTCCGGGAAATCTTAGAATTAGACTCCCGTAACTATATTAGTCTAGAAGAATATTTATCTATTTGTAAACAAAATGGCTTGACAAAATTGGAGTATAAATTACAGTTAAGTCGCTATTTACATGACTTAGGAATTTGTCTTCATTTTCAGGATAACCCACTGTTAAATAAAACAGTTATTCTCAAACCAGAATGGGGAATAGCGGCAGTTTATAAAATCTTAGATAATCCGACAGTTTATAATAACTTCGGCAAATTCACCAAAGATGATTTAACCAATATCTGGAATGAAGAAAAATATGTGGATATGCGCGATGAACTACTCCAGTTAATGATTAGATTTAAACTATGTTATAAAATTCTTGGTAATTCTCAGACCTATATTGCCCCTCAACTTTTAACAGAAAATCAACCAGAATATGACTGGGATGAAAATAACAATTTGATTTTACGTTACACCTACAAATTTATGCCCAGAGGAATTATCACTCAGTTTATTGTAGATATGCACCGAGATATTGAACAACAGAAATATGTTTGGAAAAGGGGAGTTATTATCAAGCAAAATGAAACCAGAGCAGAGGTAATTGAATATTACGACAGAAGAGAAATAAAAATTAGGGTTTCTGGACGACAAAAACGGGCTTTAATGACTCTCGTAACTTACCTATTAGATAAAATTCACAGTTCCTATAATAATCGACTCAAATATAATCACTTATTTCCTTGTACTTGTGCTGCTTGTAAAAATAGCCAGAATCCACATTTTTATAAACTTGAAAAATTAAAAGAATGGATTCGTAATGGTAGACTAAAAACTACCTGTGAGAATCATCCTTATAATGAAGTTAATATAAAGAGTTTAATTGATAATGTAATAAATATAGATTTATTATCAAAACTTAGATATATGGTACGCGATTAAATATAGCAGCAGCTCGTCCTGTAGAAATGGGAGAAAACTACACTAATAATCTAGTCACTCGACTTATTTCAGAATTAAAACCTCGTTGTTTAGCAATGACCGGAGTTTGTGCAGGTAATAAAAAAAAGACTTTTTTAGGTGATGTAATTGTTGCAAATCGAGTCTTTAAATTTGACTATGGTAAACTTGTTACTCATTACGAATCAATAGGTGATAAACAAATTTTTACTGAAGAAATATTCCATGATATTCGCACTTATAACTTGAAACGCCAATGGGAATTTATCATTCAAGAATTTCCCCAAGATTGGCTAAATACTATTCAAACTCCTAGACCAAAATCTGACTATCATCAAGAACGTTGGTTACTCCACAAACTCTATGATTTTAAACAACAACCATACAAATATTCACGTCCTGACCAGCACCCAGAAAGACCAACAGAATGCCCAGATTAGAGAAAAGTAATTCAACAATTAAGAGAAAAAGAATTATTAAAAACAGACTCCTTGGAATTAACCGAAAAAGCTCAGAAAGAAATTAACAATGAACGACTAGAATATTTAGAAGAACAACGCTATAAAGACCCATCATATCCACAAATTCATACAGGGGTAATTGCTACTACAAATAAAGTACAAAAAGACCCCCAACTTTTCCAACGTATCGAAAAATTACAACGGAAAATATTAGGAGTAGAAATGGAAGGTGCAGCTATTGGTGCAGTAGCAGAAATTGAGGAAATTCCCATCATTATTGTTAAGGGAGTTCAAGATTATGCTGATGATGATAAAAGTGACCAATTTCGTCAATATGCAGCGGAAGTTTCCGCCCGCTTTTTATTAGCTTTTTTGACTACAATAGAATTAGCAAGATTTCGGAAAAAAGGAGACTTATAAATTAAAAAATATCTGCAAAGTCAATATAATATAAATCTCAAAGAGCTACGCTGTTAATATTTAGTGTAAATAATTGATAGGACTCAAAAAATTGAAACTAAGATATAAATATAGGTGCTATCCAAACCTTATACAAAAAATTAATTTAGCTAAATTATTTGGATGTACAAGAGTAGTTTGGAATGATGGGTTAGCCTATTGTATTCAAGAATTTAAATCAACTAAGAAAAAGCCAACTAATTCCGAACTTCAAAAAGTCTTTATTACTCAAGCTAAAAAGACAATTGAGAGAAGTTGGCTAACCGAAATATCCGTAGTTCCATTGCAACAATCCTTAAACGATTTACATCAAGCTTATCAAAACTTTTTTAACTCAGCAACAGGTAAGCGTAAAGGAATGAAAATTAAATCTCCTAAATTCAAGAAGCGCAAGTCAAAACAGACTGCTAGGTTTACAAAAATAGGGTTTAAGCTAAGTCAAGATAAGGTATATTTAGCCAAAATAGGTAAAATAAAAGTTGCTTGGTCAAGACCCTTACCTATTGAACCTACATCAGTCACAATAATTAAGGATTCAGCTAATAGATATTTTCTGAGTTTTGTAATAGAAACATCTGCTGAAACATTACCCAAAACTGATAATTCTATTGGAATTGATTTGGGAATTTCTACTTTTGCTACATTGAATAATGGTCAGAAATTTGAAGCTCCTAAACCACTTAAGAAAAATCTCAAAAAATTAGCTAAGTTTCAACGCCAGCTTGCTCAGAAAATACCAGGTAGTAAGCGTAGAGAAAAAGCTAAATTAAGGGTAGCTAAACTTCATGCTAAAATCACAGACATTAGAACTGATTTTCTTCATCAACTATCCACTAAGTTAATTCGCGAATACGACACAATAGTATTAGAAGACTTAAATGTTTCTGGTATGGTTAAAAACAGAAAACTAGCTAAGGCTATTTCTGATTTAGGATGGAGAATGTTTAGGACATTATTAGAAACTAAATGTCAAAAATATGGTCGTGAGTTTAGAGTTATTAACAGATGGGAACCTACGAGTCAAAAATGCTCTCATTGTGGGTTTCGTGGAGGTAAAAAGGAATTAAATGTTAGAGAGTGGAATTGTTTGAAATGTGGCACACACCATGACCGTGATGTTAATGCTGCTGTAAATATTTTAGAAGTTGTTCAACTGAGAACCAAGGTTGAAGTAATTGAAACTAAAGTATTAGAAAATCCTGTACAATTATCTCTTTTCAATATAGTCGCCGACGGTCAGTCGGAGACTGAACAAAAACGAGCATTGAGCAAAGGTAAGACTTGCCGTAAAAAGCCAGCTAATTGTGATGAAATGCTAACCCGCTTTGAGTCTTTCAAGCAGCTTAATCTGTTTGATTGATAGATAAGAATCTCCTCGGCTTTAGGCAGGAGAGGATGTCAAAACAATCCCAGAGTCAATCTCTCAACTCTCTAATTTACAGAGCTTGATTTAGAAGATAATTAATACCCTAATTAAGGAGAAAATAATGAGTTCAACTGAAGCAATAATATTTTCTATTTTAAACCGAGATAACATTACACAACTGGAATTAATTTTCCAAAGATTATTTCAGCAATTTGATTCTATTTCTGGAAGGCGAGCATTTTTACAGTTAGCGGGAATAGATGACTATTTTATAAATGGCCGAGATTTTAATTTACCTCCTCAGCAATTTATAACTATATTAGTTGCTGACTTAAAAAGTTATAGAATCTCTCGACAAAATCCTTATTATCATCCACTGTTATTCATTATAGACTATGTAATTAATCAACCTAGAGAAAAATTTTATCATTTAGATGATCGAGATATTGAATATTTAGCAACGTTTCGGAAAAGGGGAGATTTACAAATTAAAATATATCTGCAAAATCAATCTCCTGAAACAATAAAACGTAATACTCAAAATTTAGATATTTACTTGAATAAAATTGAGAAAAATCTCAAAAATCAAGGTGCTTTAGATATACAAAATAACGTTCTAAGTAAAGATAGAAAGTTTGAATTTGAGCGTGTAGCAAAAATCACTGATTTTGAACTTCATTTCGATGCATTTAATATGAGAGGAGATGCGTTTTTTATCATCGATTATTTTCCCTCTATAAATACAAAAAGTTTAAGACAGTATTCTACTCAATGCCTAGAATATGGAAAAGATAAAGCTACTTCATCTGTTGGCACACAAATTTTAAATGCTAGGGTACCTTGTAATATTTGTTTTGCTATAGCTGTGGTTAAAAACTTAGACAAAGAAACTAAAATTAAAATACGTCAAGAAAATCCTTTCGATCAAAATCTAGATTTATTATGGTACGAAGTTCCTGTTATTTATTGTTTAGATGAAAAAATACTTTATTTTTATGACCAACCTTCATCATTCTGGGAAAAATTTAAGGGAGAAGTAGTATGGACAAGGTTGAGAGAAGTCATTGAAACGACTTTAACACCTTAATATACTTCTTAGGTCAACAATTTATTTTGTAGATAGCTGCTAAAATTTAAAACATCAATAATGGAAGAAAAGTCAAATGCCAAACACCCGTATATTCTCAGATATATCACAGGACGATTTGATTAAAATAGAGAGATTATTGGAAAATATTTTGATAAATATTGATGGTATAGCAGGAAGAAAAGCTATTTTGAAAAATGCTGGATTTGCTCAATATTTTATCGCTGGTCTTGATTTTAACTTAAATATTTATGAATTTATTACTATTTTAGTCTCCAAATTTAAAGACTATCGAGTTTCTAGTCAAAGATTAGATTATCATCCTTTAATAGCTTTGTTAGATTATCTTTTGAAGCAACCAGAAAGATATAACTTAGAGAATACAGATATAAAGTTTGCTCGGAAAATTATTAATATCGGTAAAATCAAAATCCAAGAATTAAAAGCAGAATTCAAAACCCAAGAATTAAAACCAGAATTCAAAATAGAAATACCTCATGAAACACCTACTATTGATATTCTAATTATTACAGCCCTAAAAGATGAATTAAACGCTCTGAAAAACTGTGATAATCAATCTGGAAAGAGTTGGCAAGAATTGAAAGACAGTTCCAATTATTCCTACTACAAAACTACTTTCAACCATAAAAACGGTACTCAATTAAATATAGTAGCGGCTCGTCCTGTAGAAATGGGAGAAAACTACACTAATAATCTAGCCACTCGACTTATTTCAGAATTAAAACCTCGTTGTTTAGCAATGACCGGAGTTTGTGCAGGTAATAAAAAAAAGACTTTTTTAGGTGATGTAATTGTTGCAAATCGAGTCTTTAAATTTGACTATGGTAAACTTGTTACTCATTACGAATCAATAGGTGATAAACAAATTTTTACTGAAGAAATATTCCATGATATTCGCACTTATAACTTGAAACGCCAATGGGAATTTATCATTCAAGAATTTCCCCAAGATTGGCTAAATACTATTCAAACTCCTAGACCAAAATCTGACTATCATCAAGAACGTTGGTTACTCCACAAACTCTATGATTTTCAACAACAACCAGACAAATATTTACGTCCTGACCAGCACCCAGAAAGGCCAACAGAATGCCCAGATTGGAGAAAAGTAATTCAACAATTAAAAGAAAAAGAATTATTAAAAATAGACTCCTTGGAATTAACTGAAAAAGCTCAGAAAGAAATTAAGAATGACCGAATAGAATATTTAGAATACCAACATTACAAAGACCCCTTAAATTCTCAAATTCATACAGGGGTAATTGCTACTACAAGTAAAGTACAAAAAGACCCCCAACTTTTCCAACGTATCGAAAAATTACAACGGAAAATATTAGGAGTAGAAATGGAAGGTGCAGCTATTGGTGCAGTAGCAGAAATTGAGGAAATTCCCATCATTATTGTTAAGGGAGTTCAAGATTATGCTGATGATGATAAAAGTGACCAATTTCGTCAATATGCAGCGGAAGTTTCCGCCCGCTTTTTATTAGCTTTTTTGACTACAATAGAATTAGCAATATTTCGGAAAAAAGGTTGAGAGAACTCATTGAAACTACTTTGAAACTTACTTTATCTAAAATGTCAATAGTTCAATGGTTGAATTAATACTCAACTAAAATGAAATTAGGCGATCGCTACCCTATCTATTTTATCTAAAATCTAAAAACTATAACGTTATAGTTTAATTAATACTCGACCAAATAATGGCCATTCTTTCTATTCTCCCTGGACAGTATCAGTTTCCAAGTTAACTCCTGCATATAAAACTTCAATAGCAGAAGTAAACTCAATACTAGATAATGTAATTGACTCACCTTCTATATATTCGCAATAATGCCAAAAATTTCCCTCGCCGCGTTGAAAAACTTCTACAGATATTGATTCTGAGTCTACTAAAACATATTCTGGCAAACTGGAAATTTGACCATAATATTTAAACTTATTGCCGCGATCGTATTTTTCTGTACTGGGGGAAAGAACTTCAAAAATTACTGTAGGATGTTCGATAAACTGACGGGACTTTAAATCTTCAGTATTACAAGAAATAACTAAATTTGGATAGAAATAACGATCACTTTTACTATCGCGAACTTTCACATCCGACATATTAACTCAACATCCTTTTTGACGGAGATGAGGTACGAGAGCTGTACAAAAGTTAATCGCAATATCATTATGAGGAATACTTGCTCAAGCCATAGCTAAAATTTCACCATCTACATATTCATGGCGAAATTCCTGTTGAGCTTCCCATTCTAGGTATTCTTCTAGGGTAATTTTTTGATAATCTTGGGGTTGAGCGATCATAAGTTTTGTCTGGTTCAATGAAGATTTATTAAAAACAAGGACTTACTCTAGAAACCTGGTTTCTTTGGGTGGACTTACCCAGGCAAACCCAGAAACCGGGGTTTTTCCTCAATACTTATTCTTACTAGACAGTGGGAAGTTCTGGGAGTAACCATTGCTAACTAAAGCTGACAGCAATAATCAGGTATTAAACTCTCTCCAAAGAACTATAAGTGCTGTAAACCAATTCCTGTAATTCTCTCAGTCTTTCAAGTAAATGTTTTTTTACGATAACTTCTTACCCTCTACCTAGTATAACACATTCAAAAATAACTAACAGAAGCGATCGCCAAGTAAAACCTACCTTAGATGGCCAATAACCAAAAAATTCTGTTTCATTTTTGTTTCGTCTTCATAAATCCTGAATATAATACAATTAAGGAAATAAAATACTTTTTTATTACCCATAGGACTTATCCAGTACCCCTATATGTAGTGTATTTTGAATAATTAACTCAGATACCGAACCACAACTAGATCCTTTGCATCAGTCCTGACCTAATCTTAAATTCAAATATTTAACTTCCCAGAAATGGACCTAATTCTATGCCACACAACAGCAGACTTTGACGGTCTCGGCGCCGCCGTCGGACTCACCCACCTCCACCCAGGTAGTCGCCTCCTACTAACTGGCGGTTGCCACCCCACCGTCAAAGAATTCCTGGCCCTCCATCGAGACGAATTTGCCATCATCGAGCGCCGCTCCGTCAACCCAGAAAAAATCAGATCTATATATATAGTAGATACCCAAACACGCTCCCGACTTGGAAAAACCGCCGAATGGTTAGACTTACCCCACCTATCAGAAATTGTCATCTACGACCATCACTGTGAAACTCAAACCGACATTCCAGCCACCCAAACTTATATAGAAGCAGTTGGAGCCAGTACAACCCTAATAGTAGAAAAACTTCAGACTCTAAAAAATAATTCTTCCCCGATCTTAACTCCAGCAGAAGCAACAATTATGGCTCTTGGTATTCATCTTGATACTGGTTCACTAACTTTTGACAATACAACACCACGAGACGCAACAGCTTTAGCATGGTTAATGCAGCAAGGGGCAAGTTTATCCGTCATCGGCGAATATGTAGAACCAGGCCTATCACCCCAACTCCAAGATTTATTGAAACTAGCTCTAGAAAACTTACAACGTTCCACCGTGAGAACCTATCAAATAGGATGGATACTATTAAACACTGATCAACATGTTCGTGGTTTATCCAGTCTAGCTTCTAGCTTAATTGACCTCACAGAAATAGATGCTCTCTTACTAGCTCATACCCACTCCCTCAAAAACACAACAGAAAAAAGCCTAAATATCATCGGGCGATCGCGCATCCCAGAAACCAACTTCAACCAACTATTCCAACCTCTAGGGGGTGGTGGTCATAGCCGAGCAGCAGCAGTTAGTCGCCGAGACACCAACCCCCAAGCAACATTAGAAAAACTCGTAGACCAACTCAAAAATCAAATTCCTCACCCACCGACTGCTAAAGATTTAATGTCATCTCCAGTTCGGACTATTCCTCCAGAGACATCCATAGAAGAAGCTCACCGAATACTACTACGCTATAACCATTCTGGTTTATCAGTAGTAGACTCATCTGGAAAATTAGTCGGAATTATTTCTCGGCGAGATATCGACATTGCTCTCCATCATGGTTTTAGCCATGCTCCAGTTAAAGGTTACATGACACCCCAACTTAAAACTATTTCCCCAGAAACAAATCTCCCAGAAATTGAAAGGTTAATGGTTACTTACGATATCGGGCGGTTACCTGTCTTAGAAAATAATTCCTTAGTCGGAATAGTTACCCGCACCGACGTTTTACGGGAATTGCATCAACAACAACGTCCCCAATATCAACAACTAGGTTGCATTCCTGGTGAAACTTGTAAATCAGTTGCCGAACTTCTACAAGAACGTCTCGCACCCCAACTATGGCAACTTCTCAGTTGTGTTGCTGAGTTAGCAGAAAAACGAGGTTGGCAACTATACCTGATCGGAGGAGGAGTCAGAGATTTACTGTTATCAGAATTTGACGAAACTCTATTATTAACAGATATAGACTTAGTTGTAGATACTTGCCGCTCTAAGTCAGTAGCTAATGCTCCAGCGGTAAACTTGGGAAAAGCACTGCAAAAAATTTACCCAACAGCACGTTTAGAAATTCATGGTCAATTTCAAACTGCTGCTCTTCTCTGGCACCATGATTTAGTTTTAGACTCCCTTTGGATAGATATTGCTACTGCTCGTACAGAATTTTATCCCTATCCAGCAGCTAACCCAGAAGTTGAGGTAAGTTCAATTCGCCAAGATCTATATCGTCGAGATTTTACTATTAATGCTTTAGCAGCACGGCTTACTAAACCAGGCACTGGAGAATTACTTGATTTTTTTGGTGGGTTATTAGATTTGCAACAGAAACAAATTCGGGTATTACACGCTAATAGTTTTATTGAAGACCCGACTCGTATTTATCGGGCAGTCAGGTTTGCGGTAAGATTGGGTTTTGAGATCGAGTCAAAAACAGAGGAATATATTCGTTATGCAATTAATAGTGGAGTATATGACCGCGAAAATGTTAAAAAGGGAGAAAAGAATAGAAGAGCGCCGGCTTTAGAAACTCGACTCAAAAGTGAGTTGAAATATATTTTGCAAGCTCCCTACTGGAAACCTGCTTTAAGGTTATTAGGAAATTTGGGAGCGTTGCGTTGTATTCATCGCACCTTGGTGTTAGATAGGAACTTATGGCGACAGGTGTGTCTACTTGATAGGTGTTTACAAGGTTTTGATCCTGACAAGAAATTGTCTCATTGGCAAATGCGCTTAGAGGTTTTGATAGTTAGTTTAGAGTCTGGGTATCGGAGTTTGGTTGGAAAAAATTTACAGTTGTCTGTGGATAGTGTGAAGAGGTTGGAGGAGTTGGAGTTGGCAAAAGTTATGGTTATGGAGAATTTGCCAAAGTGTGATACTCCGAGTCAGGTGGTGTGGTTGTTGAGGGAATATGATTTAGGAATGTTGATTTTGATTATTGTGCAATGTGACCGTTGGATGCGACGCCAAATTTGGCAATATTTGACTCAGTGGGCAAATGTTAAACCTGTTTTTAATGGAAATGATTTAAAATTGATGGGGTATAAGCCGGGGCGTCAGTTTAAGTTGATGTTGGATGATATTTTGGCTGCGACTTTGGATGGGAAGGTGAGCGATCGCTCTGAGGCTGAGAAGTTTTTAGCTCAATATTATCCTCAATAGTTAGGAAGTAGGAGAGTAGGGGGTGGGAGCATCTGGCTCTCGTACTTGTGGGTAAGGTACTTTCAATTTCAGAAGTCAAAATTTAGCGATCGCTACTTTGACATTTCTATCTTCTAAGTAGTAGAAGATTTTAACAGAGATTATCTTGCCTATTTAGGGTTTGCTGAAAAAGTCTTTTAATGAGCAGAGGAGTAGGTAGGGAGCTAACGCGAATGCGACATGAACGCATTTTTGTTATGGAACGTCCCTACGGAGGAACAGGGAAGGTATAGATGAGGTAGTCGGCTCTATAGTCGTTTTAATTAAGATTGAAACAAAAATTGAGTACAATAAAATTAAGTCAACTAGAAACTATTTTGAGCTATGTCTTACAGTTTAGACTTCAGACAAAAAGTAATAAATTTTGCAGAAAATGGCGGTAAAATTACCAAAGCAGCTCATACATTTGGGATAGGAAGAGCTTCGATATATAGATGGTTATTTCGCCCAAATATTGAGCTTACACGATGACAATATAGTGGTAATATATATAGTGTCTTTGTGTAAGACCTGTTATCTTTAAATGTAGTACAAATTTATGCTACTACTACCAATACCTTCAAATATATTACATCAGTAGTAATTTGTATTGTGCAAACATACTAGCCCATGTTGCTATAAGTCCCTTAATGTCCAACTTTTCTACTCCCCAACTCTCCCAATCTCCTACTCCCTAAATTAACCAAGATGAAAGGTCTCTTTGAATCAAATTTTGTAGCTTAAGAATATCTTCACGGTAGAAATCAATTAATAGCTGACGTTCTTCTGAAGAAAGAGGTTTGAGTTCTTTTCCTCCTGAATTGAAATTGATTAAGCTAGAGCGTAATTTTTGTCTCATTTCCCGAGGCATTACCACCCTTAAAATAGATGAAACTGCTGCTCTGACAGGATTTTTAGTTTTGATTAAATTATTCAGAGATTGGTTCTTAGGAACTGCAGCAACTTGTTGACGTTTTGAGGTGTCTGGAATAAAGTTACTATTTACTCCAATAAATTGATACATATCCTGCATCATTCCCAAAGAATTTTCAGACAAGTTATCATACAGATAAATTTTCACTCTTTCTTTCCCAAAAGTATCAAAATAATGCTTAACTGGAGTAAAGTAAAATCCTTTTTTAAGAGTGAAAGAAGTATCAGCACGAAATCTAACTTGTTCAGTTAAAGAATGAAGTTTTTCCATATTTATAGAATCACGAAGGTGCATTAAATAGTCAGAATAAGCTCTATCTACTGGATTTCTAAGTATAGCTATCATTTTCACATCAGGAACGTATTTAATAATCCTTAAGGATGAAAATTTATAATGAAAAAGATAATTAGGAGATACTTCACCAATAGCAACTTCATCTTGAACATCGTTAAAAAGGTTGCAGTATTTTTCCCAAGTATCAATTATTTTTGGATTTGGTTTCCCTTGAAAATTTTCCCAATCTCTCTCCAAAAAGTTTGTTTCTTTGACAGGACTCATATAAACTTGGGGATGTTGGTTTAAATATTGATAAATTGATGTAGTTCCTGCTTTCTCTATGCCTACAACTAAAAAAGTTGGTAACTTCATTTTGTTTCTCCTAAATTTAATTGATTAAGATATAACATATTCGGTTATTAATATGGTACGGTTAGTAGGTAGATATTTTTTAATTGTTCCCTATTCTACTCCCTAATTCCTGATTCCTGATATGGAATAAGGCACTTACGGTTACCAAAAATTCGCTTAAATATAAATTAAATATAAATAAGCAAAAACTTTAATATCAAAAAAGTATCAATACTTAGGAAGCCGGGTTTATAGGAATTTTTATGGCATTGATGTAATTTCCTTACCTAGGGTAATTTTTCCATCCGAATGCTGTGTAAACAGGCATTTTTTATCCTAGAAAATATCTAATTACCACTATTCCCTACTCTCTATTCCCTTAGAGCTGATTTATTTTTTTTTGCTGTTTGAGTTTCTTTTCAATTTTTTTTGATTAGGGTATAAATGTTGAGTTTAATAGAAAACCAGTCGGTTCATCATCATCATTTTCTTCAGTATATAATTTTGGAAGAACTGAATGATACTTCTGGGTTTGTTATTGAAACTTTCTATCTATATTTAGGAAAATTTTTGATTCTGCCAATAATAAATCATGTAATTATATCAATCTAAAACTAGTTTTATACCAAACTATAATCAGGAGGTTTATAAACATAATTTTTTGCTATATTTAGTGTTGTGATCACTACAGGATGATAATTTAAAATTTTGCTTAAATAACTAGAGAAGGAGTGCTGATACAATCTAGCAATTGACTAATAGGAAAGCTATTATAGACTATTATATATTTTTTTATTTTCAGGTAATTTCATATATTGCAATAACCTAGTTTGGAAAAATATAGCCAACATTTTGTAACTTTTAGTAATAATAATTCAAGGTAATTATGGTTGTAATCTATTTTTTTTACTACTCTTTTTTATCAAGTAGTTAAATTGACTTTAAAATTGTTATGAGGCAAGTTTAGAATGTAATAATTGAGTATAATTTATCATTAAAAATAATCAGAAATAAATTAAAAAAATGAAAAAAATTAAGCTTGAATTAATTTGCATTATTTACCCAAAAATTGGGTAATTAAACGAAATTTATTAGTTTGAAAATAATAATATTGCTATCAACTAGGTTTCTTCTTTTGCTGCATAAATACTGTTACAAATTAGATTAAATAATCTAACATTTAATTAGTATTTAATGATTGCATAAATAATAATCTTTGTCCAGCGCTAAAATATTATATAAGTATTATGGCTATTTCATACAAAATAATTGGGGATATGCCCAGTTTCCCACCAGCAAAACCAGACTTAATTTTGCCTTTAAATATACTTGAGCCGTTAAGTCAACTATTACAAAAAACCGTTCAAGGTTTAGACAGTATAATCATTACAGAAGATATATTGGCAACCACTCAATCCCTGATTTTTCCAGGGGTAAAATTCACAGCAGTTATTTCCAAGAAGTTTAATGGGCTTTTGTGGGGCAAACTCATCAAGGATTTATCAAACCCTAAGAGCCAGAATAGAGAACAGCAAGAAAAAAGTTATAGTTTACAATCTAACTCTTTTAGCTTTCCCTTTAATACGAAAAATTTGGGAAGTTTAAAACTTAATGTAGGGTTAAGTTTTGATCCAGAGGAAATTAAATTTTTTTTACACCAAATTATTAATAGATTAGAGGCAGACAAAACTAAGTTATTCATAAGATCTAAACTTAAATATAGAATTAATCATCTTCAAGCAAATAATAGTAGTATCCAGAGTGAATTTACCTTGAAATTAATCAAATTATTGACTTCTGATGAAAAAATAGATTCTATTTTCAGGATGACAAGTAATCAAAAACCAAGGGAAAAAAAAAATTATACTGAGCTATCAAAAATTAATTTTCATAGCAAATCTACTACTAATACTGAATTCATAACAGAAACTAATTTGCTACAAAATAAGAAATTATTAGCATCAGATTCAGTTATGAATGATCAAGAATATCCATTAGTATGTAAACCTATTGAGATAGCTCTAAATCAAAAACTAGAACAAGAAAGACTTCTTAATCAAGTCACAGCTCAAATTCGTCAAAGTTTAGAACTGCCAGAAATTTTATCAACTGCTGTGAAGGAGGTCAGAAAGTTTATACAAGTAGATAGATTATTGATTTATGAGTTGAATAATCCCTTATTATTAACAGATAATATTACAACAGTAAATGAACAAAAAGGCTCCGTCAAGTATGAGTCTTTGGTATCTAATAAAATTTCTTCTTTATTAGGTTTAAGTGAGAGAAAAAACTGCTTTTTTCTTCCTAATAGTTCTTTATTTGAATATAGTAAAATCTCTGTTCATTTTATAGCTGATATTGAAGTAGCTTATGAGAAGTTTCCTGAGCTACTAGAATTGATGGAACAACATCAAATAAAAGCTAAATTATTAGTACCAATTATAGTTGATCAAAAATTGTGGGGATTATTAATTGCTCATCAATGTTCTGAGCGAGAATGGCAAGATGATGAAAAAAGATTTCTTGAAGAAATTGCAGAACATTTAGCTATCGCTATTTATCAAGCTCAATTATATGGAGAATTACAAAAGCAAAAACAAACTTTAGAAAAACGGGTAGTTGAGCGAATTCAGGATCTTTATGATGCGGTTCAAAGTGCAGAATCAGCTAACCGTGCTAAAAGTGAATTTTTAGCTACAATGAGCCATGAATTACGCACTCCTCTGACCTGTGTTATTGGTATTTCTTCAACTCTTTTGCAGTGGTCTTATGGCAATAGAGGAGCTAAGAAAATGCCGATACAAAAGCAAAGAGATTATTTAAAAATAATCCATGATAGTGGCGAACATCTCCTGGAATTAATCAATGATATTCTAGATTTATCTCAAGTAGAAGCAGGCAAAACAGTATTAAAAATTAGTGAATTTTCTCTGTCTAAAATTAGTTATGAACTTTTGCAAAATTTTAGGGAAAAGGCGGAACAGAATGAAGTTAAACTAATTTTTGAACCAACAGTAAATCCACAATTAGATCTATTTGCTGCTGACCAAAGACGAGTTAAACAGATTCTTTTTAATCTTCTGAGTAATGGGATTAAATTTACTCCTAATGGGGGTAGTGTAAGACTTAAAGTTATGAGATATAAAAATACAGCAATTTTTCAAGTAGAAGATACTGGTATGGGAATTTCTCAAGAGCAAAAACCATTATTATTTAAGAAATTTCAACAACTAAATTCTCCTTATAACCGTCAACAAGGAGGTACTGGTTTAGGTCTAGCTTTAACTAAACAATTAGTTGAACTTCATAATGGAATTATTGAAGTGGAATCTACTGTCAATGTCGGCTCTACTTTTACAGTTAAATTGCCAGCACAACAACTTAAATCAGGAAATGAAAAACGTAAACAAAAAGGAGAAAGTTTATCAAATGTTTTATCTTTACAAGGCAGTGTAGTATTGATCGAACAAGAAGAAGATATCGCTACAGTAATTTGTGATATTTTAACAACAGCAGGGTTAAAGGTTGTGTGGATAATAGAAGGTTCTACTGCTGTTGAGCAAGTCATTTTATTGCAACCTGTTGTTATAATTATAGATATGCAGTTACCGGGAATTAATGGCATAGAAATTATCGATCAGTTACGCACAACAAGCAGCAGTAAAAATATTAAATTTTTGGCATTAACTACTTTGAATACAGAAATAAATCGGGAATATTGTGATGCTATTGGTGTGGATGAATGTTTAACTAAACCAGTTAATCTTGAATATTTATTGAATAAAATGATACATTTACTGGCTAATTAAAATCAATTGCTATTTGTCAGTTATCTAAGCAATTAACAGGTATAAAATCTTGTTAATTTTGCCTTAGAAAAATTCTCAAAAATCACATAGCTTGTGCTATGTTAGTATGGAAATTCTTAAAAAGATTAGCAGTAAAAATAGAAAAAACTATTGATCAAGTCAAACACGAATTACTTTCAGACTATTTGAGCCAAAAGTTCAAGAAGCCTACAATAATATTCAGGACTATTTTTATTTCTTATGTGCTTTTTACCCTGGTTTTGAATATGGTATCTATTTTGAGGCGATCGCTATAATTTTTTTAAAAAGCCTGAAATAAATTAGTAGGTTATATATAATGTTATTGCTTAAGTCCTGATCTAAAATTTTGGGATGTTCCAGTTCCTTATGGATATTTACAGCGATCGCTATGAACTTAAATCAGACTCTAATTCACCAACACCAGAAATACTAGTGGTGAGTATTTTTTTGAGACCTAATTTTTTGGCCATTGTACTGATTAGTAGTGAGTACTACAAGCTTATGTTTAAGCGGTACTAGAACGGAGAGAGAAAAGACCAAAATCAAAGCTATTTTTAATTATGACTAACAAACATCCTAATCTACTATTACCAAAAGGCTTAATAGTTTCTTGTCAAGCTCCTACGAACTCCCCTTTACATCATCCAGAAGTAATTGCAGCTATGGCACAAGCATCTATAAATCAAGGTGCAGTGGGAGTCAGAATAGACACTCCATCACATATTCGGGCAGTGCGACAGAGAATTACTCAACCTATCATTGGTTTGTGGAAGCAACAAGTACCAGGCTTTGAAGTTTATATTACACCCCGTTTATCAGATGCAGAAGCGATCGCTCAAGTTGGAGCAGATATTATTGCTATTGATGGTACTCTCAGAAGACGTCCGGATGGAGCAACTTTAGCAACATTAATTAATTTCATCCACAATGAATTGGGAAAACCAGTAATGGCAGATGTGGATACTATAGAAGTAGCAAAAGTAGCAGTGGCAGCAGGTGCAGATTTTATTGCTACTACTCTGTATGGTTATACTGAGGAAACTAAAACAGAATCTCCCCCTGGCTTTGAACTATTAAAGCAGATGGTAAAAAAAATAGCAGTTCCGGCAATTTGTGAAGGTGGAATTGCTTCTCCAGCAATGACAAAAAAAGCTATAGATTTAGGAGCTTATGCTGTTGTTGTAGGTACAGATATTACAGGAATTGATAGTAAAGTTAAGGCTTATACAAGTTAATACTTCTGGTGTATGTGTCCTAACTCGTCTCTTTCAAAGAGAGGGGTTCAATTCCCCTTTCCTTTCCAAAGAAGGTAGTCGGGAGGTTAGGTTTCACCAACAACTTTGACCTAGACACCCTAGTAGTGGATTGACACATCTATGTAAAGGATTCTTAAATATTTTCCACGGTCTCAATTTTAGCGGTAAATATGCACTCTATTATCTTTGGCTGATAGTTATTAAATACCCAAGATTATGATAAAATTTGGATAGTAATATTTGACCAAAAAATTCAGGTCAATAGCTTCCTCTTTTTAGGGGATGAAAAGAATAAAGTTCAGTATATCAAGTCTGATGCTGAGCAGGGTCGGTACTGATAACTGATAAGTTAAATAACTTCGGAGGAAATTTAAAATTTATACACGGCCTTTAGCTCGGTTAATTGAACAATTACAACGTTTGCCTGGAGTTGGCCCGAAAACAGCACAACGTTTAGCACTATATATTATTAAGCGCCCGGAAGCAGAAATTCAAGCTTTAGCTGAAGCTCTGGTTGATGCGAGGAAAAAAATAGGTTTATGTCAGAAGTGTTTCCATTTATCTGCTGAACCTATTTGTGAAATTTGTCGCAACCCTCAGCGAGACAAAGAAGTTATTTGTGTTGTCTGTGACTCCCGTGATTTAATTGCCTTGGAAAAAACACGGGAATATAAGGGTCAATATCACGTTCTGGGTGGAGTAATTTCGCCTATGGATGGTATTGGTCCGGAACAGTTGAGTATTCAACCATTGGTACGGCGAGTGAGTCAGGAAAATATTCAGGAAGTAATTATTGCTATTAGTCCCAGTGTGGAAGGAGAAACTACTACTTTATATGTGGGTCAGTTGTTGAGACCTTTTACAAAAGTTACCCGCATTGCTTTTGGTCTGCCTATGGGAGGAGATTTAGAATATGCTGATGAGTTGACGTTGGCGCGTGCCTTAGAAGGGCGGCAGGAATTAGAGTAGTCGGGCAGGTTGATAGAAAAATTGAATGAATTAGAGTTTGCTGTGAATAATTTAAAAATTTTTATCAGCTAAAAGTCTAATTTTTTAGCATTGTATTGCTTAATAAGCTTAATTCTTAATCTAGTATGAATAATAATTTTGTAAATCTCTAGTAAACATTATCAATACTTACAAAAAATCTGTAATACTAATTTCAAAAAATATTATTAGAATAGAAATAGAATGGGTATAAGTTTATTTGGTGGTTGTTACAGAGTAGTTACGAGCACTATCAGTAACAAAAAGCAAAATAACCATTGCATTAACTACCTATTATTATATAGATTAAGGAGATGTTTTGATTGCTGATTAATTAAGTTATTAAGGCAAAAAAATTATGAATTGCTATAGAAAAGTTGCCAAATTTTAATGGCAATAAAATAGTCATATAAATGTAATTGAACATTAATTACTATAGTCACAAAATATAAGAATAAGGGCTCACCATTCGCTTAATTTTTTAGGAAATGCTTTTCAAAAACAGTTACACATTTTACCCTCACGGGGTTAAAAGCAGCTTAAAACCATTTATAGATAGTGCTTCTCCAGATATTTAATCCGTCAAAAATTGACGTTTTTTTTGAGAATAATAATTATTCTTTTTAGGATGTAGGTTAGCGGTATAGCTGCCGCCACCATCCTCCGCTAAAGCTAATTCACATCACTGAAATTAGGTTAATTTATTATTCAATAATAAAATTACATCACATTCATGTAAATCAATTGACTTTTTTTTAATGATCAGATGAATTGCTAGACATTGACTGTAAGTAATTAGATATTATCTAACATTGACAGAGCTTTTAATTACCTTTGATAATCAGACTTTTTTTGAGAACTAAGCTTTATTATCTGTTGAACAATATAAACTAAATAATCCCCAGCAAGTACCTATAATTCACCATACATACCTACCCAAAAATTACTATTTTTTCTGTCTCTTCGCCCTGTTTTTTTTATCGACAAATATATCTTTGATATCCTAATTTTTTGATATAATTACCATGATAAAATTCAGCAGTGTAAGCAATGGCTACTAATACAATTAAATTAGTAAAACGTTGTATATTAGCCTGACTAACTTCTAGATTATATTTTCCTTTCTTACAACTAGACAACATAGCTTCAATAAACATTCTCGATCGATAATTTTTGATAATTTTATCTTTTCAATATTTGTCAACAAGTACCAAGGTTATTTATCCATTTTATTTTTATATTTTCTTCTCCAATAGGCAGCTAAATTAAAATACCTAAATTATTTTTATGAGTAATATTAATGTTACTTAAAAATATTGAATTTCCCGGATATACGGCTAAATTAGTGAATTAATAGTACTTTTAACCGTTTTATTTATAGTCAGTATTCATTTTTTGCCTGAAAAAAAATAAATTTTTTGAGGTAATTTTAGCTTTTTTAGCCAGTATGATAACTCTACACCATAGAATTATCTATCTGCAATAAATAAAAACTTATATTTTTTTAATGACCGTAAAACTAGTTTAATAAGTCATTTTTGTTATGCCAAATTACTAGAGCCTTTTTTATTCAAAACTAGCCAATAAATAGGTAATACTCGTTTTTTACATCTGACAGAAATAACAAAGATATTACTATCTTTCCATTGCGTCTTATCTATAGTAAAAATTAATTGACTACCATCGGGAAATTATGGACTAAAAATCATAATTATCATCGGAAACCACAACAAGGGAAAGCTCAAAAATATAATGTTAAAAATCTTTAGACATCTCCAAAATAAAAAATAAGGTAAAATTATCAAAACCATTTATGTATGAAGTCTCCCAAATGAATCC
>JAGGDU010000196.1 GCA_018457135.1 Trichodesmium erythraeum GBRTRLIN201
CATCTGATGTGTTACCATCTGCATCTGTGAGGACAAACTGTATAGTTCTGTTTGTATTGTTTGGAGCCTCGCTAGTGTTTTTAAACTGAATAGCTTTAATTGCTGCGTTAAAATCATCTACACTAGCTGTAGTTCCTGTTGTAGGTGTAAGAGTCAGAGCTATATTATTAGTTCCCGCCGTATTTCCTGTACCTGCACGTGCAATAGTTATACTTCCTACGGTTGTTGATGCTCCATCTGCCACGGTAGCACTACTAACTAACAGCTCGTCACCATCATAGGCATTAGTCAAGGTAACAGTTGCTGTAGCTAACCTATCGCCAGCAGAAACAACACCACTGTTATTATTATTAGTAGCAGTAGTAATATTATCAGGGTCGCTTATATTTATGTAATCCTTGATAATTAGACCATTGTTAAAAACGGGATTTGAGGGATTTTCTGGATTTGGAACCGTGCCAGTTGTCGTCTCGACTATATCAACCGCAGGATCACCTTCTGTAAACGTACCTGCATCATAATCTACATCATCAAGATTCTTATCACCTGTCTCCGTGCCATTTAAGTCTATTAGTGGGATATGGAAAACCGAGCTTAGGTCACTCGTCGACACACCATCAGTTTCCCTAATATTCTGTCCATCTGTATTAGAAACAAGTTCTTCAGCCGCTCGGTCCGGTTGTTCATCCGGACTAAAGTTAGCCATGTTATAGGCTTGCCCATTCTTACTAACATATAACCCCCCTTCAGAACCAGTCCAAGCTGCTTCAAAATTACTCCGCTCAACACCAGTGATGGGATCAAAACTAATAAAATCGCCTATAAGCCGATTTGTGGTACTATTACCATTAGCGTCCCTTATGTTTACGCTTGAACTCATGTCGGGCACAAGCTGGGTTATTGTGTTTACGTCCTGATCAACAGCAGCAGCGCTGATATCTATTTCGAAAATTCGACCGACACTATTGACGCCAAAAAGATAGTCTTTGCCATCAGCGTTAACATAGGCTACGTCTTCTGCTATCTCATGCCAGTCCACGTTAGTCCAAATAGTATTTATCTCACCTGTAGAGACGTGACTTGGATCAGTAAGTTTGATCCGGTACACAGATGAGTTTATACTATCCTCATCCTCTGACTTAAAGACTACCCATAAATAACCCTTGTCGTCTACATCTCCAGCAGCAGGTTTTGAGCTGTTAGCTGTAGTAAGAGTAAAAGCATCGGCGCTGTTGCTACTTGTACCACCACTGCTTGTGACATATTCAACAGTACCGGTTGAGTCTATTCTCACAAGTCTATGACTAGTGCCAGTCACCCTTTCCATGGCATACATGTAATTATCAGCACGGTTAAGACCTGCTGCATTTATGCTTGCGATGCCAGTATCACCAATGTCGATAAACTCTCTTGTTAATGGGTTTAGCTCTTTGAGTACACCTTCTCTGATTTGATATACTGCTGGTCTGTCCTCAAAAGCTGAAAGAACATAACCCCATGTTCTTTGTATCTCTTTTGTGAAAGGTAGAACTACCTCCAACTCACCTCTAACAAACTCCAACTCCCAGTCACCGCCCAAAAACTTACCACCAGTTAACCTCGCCGAAGCGGCAATATTCGCCCCTGTCAGCTGATGTACTTTTTCAATAAATTCCCTACCACAAGGTCCCGCAGCTAAATAACATCCATAGAGCAATATATTCTTTACTGAGAGGGCTTTTAACTCCAGAGTCTGAGTATTACTACTATCAATACTATTGAGATTGAATTCACTATTACCCAAAAATAAAGAGCCGGGCGTACCATGAGAAACTATATGTATAGATAAAACCTGAGGATGCTCTTCGAGAACTCTAACAATTTGCCCGAAACCATCTAAGGAAGAGTCCAGAATAACTACTTTTCTTCCTGGTAAAACTCCATTAGCTAACTCCTCGTAACCTCCTACACTAGAATCTATAAATACTATTTCTTGTGGAGAGTCTAACTCATTAGAGATACCAAGGTTGAGGTTAGTAGAGATAGCCTTCTTATTTATCCCTGCTTCTTGATGTTGGAGGTTAGTCTCATCCGTAATTACCACAGCCTCTGTTTCATTCCCAGTCATTGAGATCACATTATCTTCTAAGTGTATTCCTGTAGTTTTTTCTGTCAGAGTGAGGGCGACTGTCCCTCCTGCATCGGTTATCATATTGTCCCTGGAAACTATTTTTATGCCACTAGTTTTTCCATCTGCAATAACAACCCCACCTTTTTTTTCCTTGAAGGTAACAGTGGTTGCTGTACTATCCATTGTAGCGGCTCCTATAGTAGAAGTTTCTGCTACTGCACTAGCTTCATTAAGGGTGACAGTTTTGCTCATTTCAATAATAGACATAAGTTATAAGTCTCAATAAATGCCAATTTTTCCAAGGCAGGTTAACGGTTAGAATAAATAATTCAGGAGAACTCTAGAGTATATATAGAGTTCTTGAGAATAGTTTATATTTATAGTTATTTTCGATATTAATTATAGCATCATTAACTGATAATTTCAGCTTGATTATAAAAAATTATCCGTCAAGCCTCCCATATAATTTTTTCAAATTGATGAACCACATAACCATAACCAAAGCCCCATAAAGACCTTCCAGGGAATGTCCTTATATGCAATGTCTCTACTGTGGTTGACCAACATAAAAATTGCTGTAAGTCACGCTCTATAAGCTTTTCAAATCACGGACCTTGGTAGCTCCATGTCGGGAACCTAAATAATGAAAAACTGTTTTCAGTTAATGTTAAGTGATAGCGATCACTGCAAAGTTAAACCAAAATTGCTAAAGCTTTTTGATAGTATTGGTGGCTCAACATCAAAAACCTAAATTTGGCAAAATGAAAAACTATTTTCAGTTAACCTTAAGCGATCGCGAACATAGAAAAACGCAAACCAAAATCACTAAAGCTTTTTGACAATATTGGTGGCTCAACATCAAAAACCTAAATTTAGCAAAATGAAAAACTATTTTCAGTTAAGCTTAAGGGATCGGGAGCATAGAAAAACGCAAACCAAAATCGATCAGCCCTTGAGAACTGAAAACTTCAAAGGATGATATTGTTGACATGAGATTTAACAAGAGTAGTTTGACTAAACATGTTTTGTCACCAAACCCAGCCCATTTAATCTGATGTCAGAAATGACGTTGAATCTCTAAACCCATCAAACCTTACTTTTAACCCTTAACTTTTGAGTTCCGCCGCCCAAAAAATCAACCATTTTGATTATCCAACCAATCTTCCAATAAAGTATACAAAACAGGAACTACAACCAAACTCAACAAAGAAGAAGTAATCAACCCCCCAATAATTGCCACCGCCAGAGGTTGTCGTAACTCTGCCCCAGCACCTAACCCCAGAGCGATAGGCAACATTCCTAAAACCGTCGAACTTGTCGTCATCAAAATGGGTCGCAGTCGGACGACACCAGTTGCCAAAATAGCATCCTTCCGGTCGAAACCAGACTGACGTAATAGATTAATATAGTCCATCAACAACAAAGCATTTTTGTCAAGCAAACCAAGAAGAAAAATCAGACCTAGTAGGGAAATAACACCAAAATAACTCTGAGTCACTAACAACCCTAACATTGCTCCCACAATAGACAGGGGCAAACACAAACCTACCACCAAAGGCTCCAAAAATCTACCAAATAGTAACAACAGCACTGCCAACATACAAACAATAGACAAACCCAAAGTCAAAGCAAAACTACCAAAAACTTCTCCCACCCTCAGAGAATCTCCTCCCAGATCTAATTCCACACCATCTGGTAAAATAGTTTGAGCCGCTGGAACGGTTAAATTAATAGCATCAGCCAACCCCAGAGTATCAGAAAGATTAGCAGTAATATACACAACCTGTTTCAGACCACGGCGAGTTATTTCCATCGGGTTATCAAAATTCTGAAACTGAGACGTTATAGTTATGTCTACAAAACCTGGTATTTTTTCAATCTGAGCTTGAATTTCCGTCGCACTTTTGTAGAGAATTTCCCGGTTATCTCCCAACAGCATAATTTCAAAAGGTTTTCCAGTACCAGTCTCCACAAAAGGAATATCCTCAACACTGATAGCTACCCTTTCTAATTCTGATAAAGCAATGCGAGTTTGCTCCTGTACTTGAGCAGTAGTTAGCGATCGCTCATTTTTCAACTTCACATATATTTTGCCACTATTTGGTTCACCATGGAAACCCGCAATACTAAAAACAGACTCCACCTCTGGGGAAGACAAAACTACCTTCTCAATTTTTTGAGCTATTCTACGAGATTTTCTCAACAATATTCTAGTGGGAGAACCAGTTAAATTATTCATCCAATTAAATGCACCCTCTCCAAAAATTGAGTTATTAGGAGGTGGTTGAATTTTTTCGAGAGGGAGAGATTTTTCAGTATTACTCAGAAAATTAGGCAGAGGATAAGAGTAAATAACATTAAATTCTCCTCGATCGAGCTGAGGCACCAACCCCTTAGGAACTAGAGGAATCATTGCTACACCAGCAACAAAACTCAATAAAGCTATTGCCATAACAATTTGGCGATGGTCTAGGGACCAGTTAAGTAATCTTTGGTATTGATTAGATAAAATCTTTTCCCACTCTGGTCTTCGCCTCAATTTATCTTCCTTCAAAGCGGCATAATTTTCCTCAGAACTGACGAGACCAAACAATAAACTTGGCTTATTGTCATCATTATTCAAATCAGCAAATTTCCCTGATAAACCAGACTTATGCCTCAGTTTAATTTCTCCTGCAGAAAGCCGACTGCCTTTTCCACCCTGGCTCCTGGCTCCATTTCCCAACCACCAACCTGCCAATACGGGGGATAAAGTGCGGGCAACCAACAAAGAAATTAACACTGCTGCAGAAACCGTCAAACCAAAAGGTTGAAAAAATTGACCAAGAGTATCTCCCATAAAAGCAACTGGTAGAAATACTGCAGCAATAGTCAAAGTAGAAGCAACAACAGTTACACCTATTTCATCAGTACCAGAAATTGCTGCTTGCCTAGAAGTTTTTCCTACCTCAATATGCCTAACAATATTTTCCACATCAACAATAGCATCATCAACAATAATTCCAATAACTATTGCCAATGCTAAAAGAGTAATAGTTTCCAAATTAAACCCAAAGATCCCCATCACAATACAAGTACCCAATAGGGAAACAGGTATTGCTAAAGCTGTAATTATTGTTGCCAGAAAATTCTGTAAGAAAAGAAAAATCACCAGCACCGCCAGAATAATTCCCAATAATAAAGCATCAATAGTAGCTTGAGTTGACTCCTGAATATAATTTGCCTGAGTTTCTGCTAAAACGAGTTGAATTTCTGGTAAGTCAGACTGCAATTTTTCTACAGTTGCTTCTACTCTACTGACAACTTCTAGAGTATTAGCATCAGCAAGTTTAACTACTTGAAAAGCTATAGCATTTTTAGCATTGAAACTAACTAAAGTAGGCACAGACCTAGAGGTTAATTTTTCCCCATCCTTTTGTTTTCTGGAAGTATCACCCAGTAAATTAACCTTTAAAACTCCTGGTAATTCTGCAATAGTAGGAATAACTTGATTTTGAGCAACTTCAGTCAATTCTTTCAGGGTTTGACTGTCACTGGTAATAGCATAACTAATAGCTGCCGACTCATTTAAGTCCAGACTAATTATTTCTAAACTAGTTTTTGGAGGTAGAGTTACTTGTTTGAGGGCAGTTTCCACATCTGCTGTTGCCGACTTTAAATTATTGAGAGTGCTAAAAGCCATGTTTATAACTGTTTGACCTGGATACGTCGAAGAACGTAATTCATACATCCCTTTCTTTTCCAGGACTTTTACAGCATTTTCAATAGGAGCGGTAATTGCATTTTCTGTTTCTATCGCAGTGTCAAAATTTCCCTGAGCTTGTAACACTACTACAGGAAAACTGACCTCTGGAAATAAAGCATATTTGAGACTGGTAAAAGCAAATAACCCTGCTATAGTTACAGTTAACCAAAAACAGATAGTTAGCCAAGGTTTAGCGATCGCCCACCTAGAAATATTCCAGCGCCGTCGCCGATTTTTTTCTGAAGACTGTTTCATCTAAGGGCATTTATCCCTATATATGTGTAAGTTAAAATCCATATAGTTAGTTCTTATGTAACTGTCAAGTCCCCTTTGAGATCTCGCCATAAATCTTATGTTAGCATAGTAGCCCATAGTTAACTTAAATCTGATATTTTTCCATAAGAATTTATTGTATCATAGCTAATTTTTTTTAGTTAGTTATATCAATTAACTAAACTGTAGTTCCTGTCAGAATTGAGCAAATATTAGTGTCGGATAAATATAACCAAAGTCCATATTTTTCGGAAAATTAGTCATTATTTTATCATCTCATAATAGGGATTTTTTGATGCATTAATTTTACATTTTGTGATAAATGTCTCTAGGAACAAGTCAACTACATATAGTGCAGTTATCTAAGTCCTATCATATTTAGATAATAAGTCATCAAAAAAGCTTTTCCTTCTTGTTTTTTTCTTCCCTTCTACCTTTTGCCTTCCCTAAGCAAGTAGATTTAGGAAATTTCATCAAGGGTAATTCAGTTAACCACAAAGTAAGCCCAAGTTTTTAATGATCGTAACTTGAGAACTGCTATATCAATTGATTAATTGTTCAGCACAAAGCTCTCCAACTTCTATTAACTCATCTAGTGTTTTGTCCTTTGTTGATTGTTTCAATAGTTGTTGAAATTTTTCTAAAGTATATTTAGATCTAAAGTGATTTAAGGTACAATCGCATATAGTTTTAGACTTTTCTTGAGACAAGCCTTTTGCCACAGCATTAAATTGACAACTTGCCTGATAACTATCTACAAAACCTTTAGGATACTTGTTTCCAGACGAGGACTTGGGCATTTGACTGTTAGCTTCATTCAAAAATAAACTACAATAAAACATTATAGAAACAGTCATTAAAAAAGCTGTAATTAGAGATTGTTGTCGAAAAGTAGTCTTCATGAATTAATTAGTCCTTGTTATCAACAATATTTTTCTGTTTAATGTGTTTTGATATTACTCTATGCCTAATATGTTTTGATATTACATAGGTAATAAACAAAAAGTATTTAATGTAACATTAGCTTAGATATTCAGGAGTATTAACCTATAATTTGGCCAGCTTTTATCTGAAAATGGGGAAGAAGAGAGGTATCACAAAAGCTGATTATTGTCATTCCACAAAAGGAATTAACTAAGAGTTTTTTTTCAAGTCAAGTGAAAGGCTAAACTACTAAATTACTCCAGTTAATATAATTAATTTATTTTATACATCAAGATATTTAGCTGTATTCTGTATAGAACAAATTAATTATCTATAAATCAGCTCTTAATCTCAACCAGATCAATATTCAGAATTATCAGAGTAAAAAACGAAGGCTTGCTCAAAATTCACCTTATCTATTTATACTGGTCATATGTACTGTTATTATATAGCTATGTTCAATAATAGTTTACAATAAATATCTACCCAATAAAGATTAAGAGAATATTATAATAGTTGATTATCTCAACCCATTTTTGGAACATCATCTGGTTTTTTTTTAGTATACCTGCTCAAATATTTGGTGTATCTTTCTCAAATGAAAACAATGGGACAAATAAAAGAAGAACTTAGGACACTCCTATAAATAAATATTCCACAAATTATATTCAGTATCATAGTTAAGGCTTTAGCAAAGACGTCAATACCCTATTTGCAGTTAGTGATTTAACTTTTAGTCAAAGTAATTGATTTTTAAACAGTCATAACTTTATAGGATATTTCCCTCTAGAGGCGAACTTGTCTTTTACCCATTCTTGAGAGTTGTGTTGCTAAACCAAGGAAAACACTCTAACCTAGACAGAGAAAATAATTCAAGGATTATTACTTTCCAACATGTACAATCTTTACAGAATCAGGCTTTTGGTAGTTTTTTTTAAGTTGTAAACTGACAAGTCTTTTTAAGAGCGCAGAAAACTTCAACTATACTTGTCAACTATAGGCAAACTAAGAATATCCATAATAATACTGTGTTAAATGCAGAGCTACTCACTAAGAATATCCATAATAATACTGTGTTAAATGCAGAGCTACCAAAATTTACAGCTAATGGTATCACTTCTAATACCTTTAATTTTAAGCAAAGTAGATTATACCCTAGTGTTAATAGGTTTTTCTAGTGATAGTGGTAATACTTTCCTCTCTATAATTGAACTCCCGAACTAACAACAATAACTAGTAATGATTTAGTAGATATATATCTACCAGGTTAATTCAAGAAAAGCATCAGTCAACAGTAACTTTTAGGTAGACTGAAAAACGCAGTCAGTTTCACCCATTTATGAACCAGACAAACAAGTGGCAAAATAGCTATGACTCTAGCTTGATAGTGAGTCCATTCATATTTGCCCACTCTACCTTTACTATTTCTGCTGAAAAGTAATATCAAATCTTTTAGTGTCAGTCTCATTCATATCTCGTAGGAGTTTTGTCACTAAAACAAAAGCCCTACTTGGAGTTTTTGCCATGATAGTAGAATCTTCCAACTCCAAAGTAAGCGCATTCGATAACTATAATAATAATTACGAAATTAAGAAACAACTTTGATTAATTAGCATCCTGTAATTCTTGTGGACTCACAGAAAACGTTTGAGTCTCTTTACCACGTTTTACCGTAATATTTAGAGGTTTACCAATTTGACCTTTCTGAACTATACTCTGTAATTCTTCAGCAGTAGCAATTTTTTGACCATCAATTTCTGTAACCACATCCCCAAGTCGTAAACCCCCTTTAGCTGCTGGACTATTAGAAATTACTTGTGCGATTAAAACACCATCAGTCTCAGGCAACTGTATTGAGGAATTGGGATTTTTATTAATTTTTTCAATAATTTCTGGAGTCAAAGTAACCATCCGCACCCCAATATAAGGACGAGGTATACTTTCACCTTTAACTAACTTTTCTTGAATCACCTTTGCCTCATCTATAGGTATAGCAAATCCGATACCTTGCCCATCAGCACGAATAGCTGTATTAATACCAATAACTTCTCCCTGAGAATTTACCAAAGGACCTCCAGAGTTACCAGGATTAATAGCAGCATCAGTTTGAATAAAATCAAGACGTTTATCAGGGATACCAACTTCCGAACTAGCGCGGTTTAGAGAACTAACAATACCCAAAGTTACCGTATTATCTAACCCCAGGGGATTTCCTACAGCGATCGCCCAGTCGCCGACTTTGACCCGAGCAGAATTTCCTAAAAATGCAACAGGTAAATTTTCCCCATCAATTTTGATCACTGCTAAATCAGAAGGTTCATCAAGACCTCTTACTTCTCCCTCAAAACTCCGCCCATCTTTAAGCTTAACTGTAACTGAATCTGCACCTTTAATAACATGGGCATTAGTCAAAATAATACCACTACTATCAGTAATAAAACCAGAGCCTTGTCCCTGTTGTTGAAACTTCTTAGGAACTTGGGAAAAACTATCATTTCCAAAAAAGCGACGGAAAAATGGGTCATTAAAAAAATTGGGTGTATTACGCGCTACTGTACGTTCTGTATCTATGCGTACGACAGCCGGTCCTACTTTCTCAACCGCAGTGGCGACAAAACTATCAGCTTTTATTGGTACTTGTGCTATCTGAGGAACTTTTGTATTTACTACTAGCTGACTTTGAGGTTTATTTTGACTCGTTTCCCTGTTATCTGTGGGTAGAAATATTCTAGGAAAAGCGCGTATGGCAGTTAAAGTCAAACCTGTACTTACAGCTATAGCGACTACATAAACACCTATTTGAGGTCTAGCTGGATTTTTTTGATCTGAAATTTTCATTGTAGACTCCTATATTATGTAATAAGTAAATTTCAGGTAGCTTGTTTACAATTATAGACACTAAAAAAGAAATTATGTTGCCAGATATTGAGTGGAAAGATTCCCAGAACTTATTCCTAGAAGAATTCCGGTTTGTAAACCAAGAGGATGCCCTGCCGGGAGCTTTCTTACCCCAAGGGACGAAGTTAATTTTTCAGGGTCAAAGCATTACGCCCCTAATACCCCTCAAGCCTATACTTCTCCACTATTTTACTCCAGAAGATTTAATTGCCAAGGTCGAGCTAGCTCAAATAAATAGCAGCGACGGACCCCAAGTGCGAGTCATCCTAGACTTGCCCCTTTCGGAGCTCAAAGATGACCCTCGGCAGCCGAAGAATTATCAAATTTATAAAAATTATCCGATAAAAGAGGAAAATGCTTTGCCTGAAGTGCAGGTATTGGAAATATGGCCGAATTTCCGAGGAGAGGGATGGCACTCTTATTATGCTTTTTATTACGATGCTGAGTTTGGAGAAGATACTTTCCAAGTGTATCTACCGGAAGCAAAAGAGCGTCACCCTTGTGCATGGTCGGGGTGCTTATCAAATAGATCGCCTAGAAGAATTTCCCAGTTTTATTGAGTGCCAGGATAGTTCGGGAAACTGCATTGGTTTAATTTTGCTGAAGACTCCCGAGGAAATTAGGCTCCAATATCGATGGAAAATAGGAGTGGACTTCGGGACTTCTTTTACCAATGTCTATGTCAACAACAACCGTACAGTTGAACCTTTGTCAATGGAAAGCCTCCATCTAAAGGGGCTTTGTTGCATGAAAGTAGTGATCGCCAAAAACTTCCATCAGGAAGTTAACT
>JAGGDU010000197.1 GCA_018457135.1 Trichodesmium erythraeum GBRTRLIN201
AATCAAGACTGTATTTATTCCTAGTCAAAAAAAGGGAAAAAAGTTTATGGTGAGCAAGAGGGAAAACGAGGTAAAAGAGAAAATTTAGTAGCCGGGAGAAGAAAAAAGGAAAAAGATTTAATAGCACCAATTATATTCAAAGGAAGTCTAAATGCTGTGGGATTTGAACAATGGTTAGATAAACATTTATTACCATCATTAAAAATTCCCAGTGTACTGCTGCACGGATAATTCACCATTAATTACGAAAAAACGTTATTAGAGAATTAGTAGAAGCATGGGGTCACCAATTACTATTTTTGTCAAAATACTCTCCTGATTTAAATAACTAAGAACATGATTTTAGCGCATTAAAAAGAGCTAGAATATATTCACCTATCAATACATCTCTTGATGAATTTATTCGTAATTATTGTGCCAAATAGTGTCTCAGTTTTATTTAAAATAACTATACTTTGTATAATAAACTCGATCCTTTATATATTTTCAAGGATATAAAAAATTAGCATATACGTCATACAAAAAAATTGGAGAAAAAAGTATGGAATAATCAAATGCTACAAGCAACTTTGGCAGATATTTATATATACAATAATTTTTTTTACTATTTAAATATTTTCCTTTCTGGTAGCTGGATAGATGACTTGAGCTTTCTATTAAAGCTAGGTATTATAAAAAAGGAAAAATTATTGGTCATATACTGCTTCAACCAGAACAAATTAGGATAGAATATAATCCTCGTGAATATAGAATAACTAAAAAAAATTATATATTTTCCGAACTTTTGTTACTAAAAAATAATCCCCAATATGGTTATTTATATAATTTGATTTTAGCTCAATTTGCTAATATACCTGTGAGGATAATTTATTCTATTTATCGGCAGTTATCTGGGGATAAAATGCATAAATTTACTAACGGATAAATTAGCAAACTATCGATGAATAATAGATTACTATAACCAGGAAAGTTACTAACTAATTAGTGATTAAATTTATAGAAGTTATTTATCAAAGAACTCTTAAAACGGCGTTAAGTGTGGAATATTTGGTTCTTGAGCTGGTTATAGCAATAGGATATAGTGAAATTATTCTCACCTAACCGACTAATTAGTACGTTTTTTTATTCATAAAGAAAACTGAACTTTCCTCCTGATAAAAATCACTAAGTTCCCACTTGAAGGTAGTTAACCGCAATTTTTTCACTAAAAATATCCACAAGAAAAGAGCTCTGATGTTTAACCATTTGAGTATCTTGAGCTATGCTGTTGTATATGTATAATTTTTATTATTAATTTTTATTATATGGCAATCCCTATTCATAAATTAAAACATATTTTTTGTATCCATATATGGAAGTAGGAGATAGGGTAAGTAAAAGTATTGATAGATATTTTTTCCTAGAAATTATAGTACATTTGTAGGGGGAAAGTTCAGTTGTAATAACAACAATGGGTAAACCAGTTGCGAATATCTTTTTTTTGAGTAATTTCTAATATCTCTTAGGTAATAGCATCAATTAAACCTTGATAAAAATTTTAATAGAAGGAAAATTATGGTGAATTAGGAGGTTAAGTAGATATGTGAGACTATCTTCAATTTCTTCAATAATTTATTTTACTATTTCTCCTTTTTAGGAATTTTAAGGTTATCCATTATGACAAAAAGTCTATCCAACAATTAATATTACTACTTCTTTAAGCAGAAAAGCTTTAGTATCGAATGCTATGCACCCCAAAATTACTCCGTCCACTGCTGCATAAATATTAAAAACTTTTTCTGAATACATAGCCCCTCAATGTCAAAATATTTTGTTCTAGTTTGATCCGTGTTTCTCCTCTAGCCATTATCTCTTTTAATGCTATAGTATATAGTCGAAGTGCTGTGTTATACTCAATCCTAATTAACCTATAAAACTAAATTATCTACCTTAATTTCTATGACTATTTCCTGATGTTCTAATCTTTCAGATTGAATTTAAAATTTAATTTTTCAGGCGTATATATATTTTCTAAAGGCTATAGCATAAATTTTGACTAATTATACTTTTATCCCTTTTACTTTTGTGCCAGGTTCCAGTAAATTACATAATTATTCATTAGCTGCCTTATTATTTTTATCTATTATTTATACTCAGATTACTAACTCTTCACTATTTAATTTATAAGGAGGGCTTACACCTTGAGTTCAAGGTATAATATCTCCATTTATTTGATACTTTTTGACTCAACTCATTGAATAACACTTTTACTAACCCTAAACCTTCTAAACCTTTGATATAGTTTATTGGTAGATTTTTTTCCATAATCCCAAATATCTGTATTCTTTTTCTTAAGTCTATAGAATTAGCTTTCATCAATTGACGCCATCACCATAAATACTATTAATATTAGTGTACGATTAGAAAATTATATAAATTATCTCTATTTCTGCAAGAGTGAAAAATTCAGTATAGTTCCACTTTTGTTAATAGTAGTTATAATAAAAATATATGAATCTCTTTTTAGCAAAAAATGGACAAAAATTATTCAATGTATACAAAAATAAATTAGGCCATCAAATAAATTAATGAAAAAATAAAAAGCTTAGTAGTTAAATTGTTTTATATAAAGAATTACTGCCAAAAATATGGTTTAAAATCAAGAATTAATCAACCAAAAAAAATAAGAACTTAGTCCCTAAATCAAAAAAATCTAGAAAAACTAACCAGCAAAAATTAAAATAGAAAATTTCAGAGCCAAAATTTGAACCCTGAGAAAAAAGCTGGTAAGACTTGGAAAAAACGCTTATGGAAATACCGTTTAATATAACTCTGCTGATTATCCTTACAGTAGCTAGTGGTATAGCTTCCCAAGTTGTGGCTGCCTACCTTAAAGTACCTGCAATAGTCTTTTTGCTACTATTTGGTATTTTAGTGGGTAAAGATGGTTTGGGCTTAGTACATCCAAACCTATTAGGAAGTGGTCTAGAGGTTATAGTCTCTCTATTTGTAGCCCTAATCTTGTTTGAAGGTGGCCTCAATTTGAAACTAAGAGAATTAGGAAGAGTTTCGGGCAGTATCCGCAACTTAGTTACTATAGGGACATTAATCACACTAATTGGTGGAGGTATGGCTGCTCACTGGTTAGGAGAATTTCCTTGGCCAATTGCATTTTTGTATGCTTCCCTAGTAGTTGTTACAGGGCCAACAGTAGTAGGACCATTGCTCAAACAGGTATCAGTAGACCGAAAATTAGCTACTTTGCTTGAGGGAGAAGGAGTTCTCATTGATCCTATAGGAGCAATTCTAGCCGTATTGGTACTTAATATTGTCTTAAATGAAGGTGCTGCCCCTATAGGATTATTTAGAGACCTAGTTGTGCGCTTAGGAATGGGCACTATTATTGGTGGGACAGGAGGTTGGCTACTTGGGTTTAGTTTGAAAAGAGCCAAATTTCTCTCTGAAGAGTTAGCAAACTTAGTGGTTTTAGCTGCTTTGTGGGGGATGTTTGGTCTAGCAGAAGTAGTCGGCAGTGAATCTGGGTTAATGGCCACAGTAGTAGCCGGGATAGTAGTTGGAGCTGCTGAAATACCAGAATTGCGATTAATTAGGCGCTTCAAAGGACAACTGACAATGCTAGGTGTTTCAGTATTGTTTATTCTATTAGCGGCAGACCTATCTTTGGCAAGTGTTGTTGCCCTAGGTTGGGGAAGTATATTTACAGTTTTGAGCTTGATGTTTCTGGTTCGTCCTCTCAATATATTAATTTGTACTTGGAATAGTCAGCTTAATTGGCGACAAAAGATGTTTGTTAGTTGGGTTGCTCCTAGAGGAATAGTTTCTGCTTCAGTTTCTTCTTTGTTTGCTATCTTGTTAACTCAGAATGGTATCAATGGTGGTGACTCTATTAAAGCTTTGGTATTCTTGACAATTATGATGACAGTTTTTAGTCAAGGGTTGACAGCAAAATTTGTGGCTCAATTTTTAGGAATTACTTCTAGTGCTGCTACTGGTGCTGTTATAGTAGGTTCAAATCCTTTATCTCGATTAATTGGAAAGATATTTAAAGACAGGGGTGAATCAATGGTACTAATTGATACAGATGAAGAATCTTGTAAGCAGGCAGAGAAAGAAGGTTTACAAGCATATAAAAGTAGTGCCTTAGATGTTAATGTCCTAGAAGAAGCTGGCTTAGAATCAGTAGGAACTTTCTTAGCAATGACTAACAATGGGGAAGTAAATTTAGTTTTGGCTCAAAGAGCAGCAGAGGAGTTTAAGCCACCAAGGGTACTAGCTGTTTATCCAAAAAGTCCCCAGCAGAAAAATCATCATAATAAAGAAAAGGTTCAACAAGCATTTACAACTGAATTAAATCTGAAAAGTTGGAATCAATATCTTGATGATCAAGAGGTGAAGTTAGGTGAGACAGTGCTTAAGGAATTGGGATTTGAGTTTCAAAAGACTCATCTTAAAGCACTGATTCAGTCTGGGGCATTAATACCACTTTTGGTAGAACGACAAGGAAGTCTTCAAGTATTACCTGCTAGTGAAAATTGGCAACCAAGAGACCAGATTATTTATTTGTTACATGACCCAAAACCTAAACTTCTGAAAAGATTATCTGGTTCTCAGCAAACAGCTTTAACTATAGAAAGACATCCGGCAGTTGAAGAAGTACCTATTCCTAATGTAGTTCTCGAAAGTAACTCTGACAAAATACCAGCTAAATAATAATAAAAATTAAAAATATTGGGTATAATATTGGTTTAGGTTGAACATTTAATATTTTAGCTGGGAATAATTGAGAGATAGGGTTTCCTTAACTGTTGATGCCTATGAAACTATTTTTGCTCTTGGTATGGGATTCTGATTATTAGCTATCTGGTAAAAGCTGGAAGTAAACATTACTGTTATTACTAGTTGTGATGTTTTATATCAGTGTTATGAAGCAGTTAGAATACTAATGACTGGTAACTGAAATATCTTTCGGCTAAGGTATGAAAAATTTTCCCTTCCTGAAAATTTTGGTTTTCGTGCTTCGGGAATCTAGCATTTCCTGTTTATAGGCTATCACTAACTAAATTTTTAAGTTAAACGGATGAGTTACTGCCTCAACTCTGAATGCCGAAAGCCATATAATCCATCTGGAAATACATTTTGCCAAAGCTGTGGAGCTAAGTTGCTCTTGGGCGATCGCTACCGTGCTATTAAACCTATTGGTCAAGGTAGCTTTGGTAAAACTTTTTTGGCTGTGGATGAGTATAAACCTTCTTTGCCCAGGTGCGTAATTAAACAATTTTTTCCCCAAAATAGTGCTAATGCTCTAAAAGCTGCTGAGTTGTTTCGTCGGGAAGCTATAAGACTTGATGAGTTGGGTCAACATCCCCAAATTCCTGAATTAATGGCTCATTTTCAACAGGGGGAACAACAATATTTAGTCCAAGAATTTATTGACGGGCAAAATTTAGAGCAAGAATTGGTTGCTAATGGGACTTTTACGGAAAATCAAATTCAGGAGTTACTTTGGGATTTGTTGTCTGTGTTGGAGTTTGTCCACGAACGCCAGGTGATTCATCGGGATATTAAGCCAGAAAATATTATTCGGCGCAATTCTATTACCCTTCCTGATGGTGGAGGGGAAAATAAGGGCCAGTTGGTGTTGGTTGATTTTGGGGCGAGTAAGGTAATTACGAATTCTTCTTTGGGTAAAACTGGAACGATGATTGGTAGTGCGGGATATGTGGCCCCAGAACAGTTGGCGGGAAAGGCTGCTCCTGCTAGTGACTTTTATAGTTTGGGGGTTACTTGTATATATTTGTTGACTCAAGTTGCGCCTTTTGAGTTGTTTGATGTGCTTGAGGGACAATGGGTTTGGCGACAATATTTACAGTCTAATATTAGTGAAGATTTGGGGAGAGTTATTGATCAGCTTTTGGCTCCGAATATTAATGAAAGGTATCAGTTTGTAGAACAGGTTTTAAAAGAATTAGAGTCTATCAAATATCAGAAAAGTTTTGCTGATTCTGTTTCTCAAATGGGTGGTAATAATCCTTCTTTGTTAACAAAAATGTTGGGGGGAATTCCCCAGATTATTAAGGGTCGAATTATGCAGGAGTTTGGGAAGACTGAGGAGGCGATCGCTGCTTATGACCGGGCTATTAATATTCGACCTAATAATTATGATGCTTGGTATAAGAAGGCTGAGGTTTGTTATCAGTTGAAACGTTATAATTCAGCTATTTTTTGTTATAAAAAAACGGTGAAGTTACAACCAAATCATTGGCAAGGGTGGCGGAATTTAGGTGTTTTGTTTTATCAATCTAATAGGTATGAAAAATCTGTGGAATGTTATTTTAAGTCTTTGGATATTCAGTCGGAGCAACCCATGGTTTGGTTGTGGTTAAGTTTGGCAATTAGGAAGTCTGGAGATGAACAAAAAGCACAAATGTGTTTGCAGAAGGCAAGGCAATTTTTGTCTAATAGTCCGGCAGAGGCTGTGGAGATTTTATGGCAAGCTTGGGAAAAGTTAATTCAGTAAATAGTTAGTAATGGCTTTGTTGTAAGAATATTCTGGAATCCTTGCATTACAAGACTTTAGGATTAGTGACATTTATTGATAAATCCTGATTTAATAGACTTCTACCACTTTGATGCAACAAAGCCGAAGTAAGAAGTAAGAAGTCAACAGTCAAATGTTTTAACTTTTTTAGTCTTCATATTTTAAAAATTCTAAGGCTGCTTTGAAAGCTTTCAGATTTAGAAATTCATCTCTTAATGGGCGGAGTTTTGACTATATTTTCTTTTCTACAGTATTTATGAGACAAGGCGGGTATTCAAAATATTTTTATTATAACATGGAAGGTCGCCCGCTTATGGGGGAGGTTTTAAACCCAATTTTTTGGTAAAATTTGCTTATGATTCGCCGACGAGGAAAAATCCTGCCCAGTTCACAGGTTCGGGATGTTTTTTCATGGTGGTTAACATTGCTTGTCGGAGAGCTTGAGCTTTGTTTTGTTTGGCTTTCAGATTTTTATAGAAGTCTATCATTAATTCGGAAGTTGTTGCATCAGGAACTTGCCATAAAGAAGCAACTATGCTGGGAACTCCTGCTCCAATAAAAGGACGGGCAAGACCTACTATTCCATCACTGGTAATTTCTCCTAACCCAGTTTCGCAAGCACTTAACACAACTAAGTCTGCTGTTAAGTTGAATTTATAAATTTCCCCTTCTCCTAAAAAACCTTGTTCTTGTTCTGAAGGGGTAAAAGCTAAACGAGATGGATCTCCATGAGTAGCTAGATGGATGATGTTAGCATTGGGCATTTGTCTGATAATTCTGGATTTTGTTGCTCTTATACCTGTGATGGGAATAGTGTTTAATAGTTGAGCGATCGCCGATGCTTCTTTTTCGGCATTTGGTAAAGCTTTGAGTTGTTGACCATTGTGGTCTATGGGCATTACTGGATTACCTACTACTAAGTTTTGATTGAATAAGTTTGGAGCTTTTTGAGCTTTTTGTTGTTGAGTGAATTGCAAAAGTTGGATGGAGGGAGATACTCGCAGGGTATGTTTTTGAATTAGATATTGATTATCACTTCCTTTGAGGGCGGCGAAGGGAACTCGAAATAGTTCGCCGTCGGGAATAATAATTACTTCTTGTTCTGGGTTTTTAGGTAATAGTTTGGCAATGGGTTCTATCAAAATTTTGTGCATTTGCTTTAAACAATCATCTTGATTTTGACAGTTCCCTTTTTTTACAGGTTCAGATAAATTGTTTCTTGTATTTCCTCTGACTTCGACAAATGTATTTCTAGAAATATTAGCTAAGGAAATTGCTGATGATTGATCTGAGTTTTGATTACTGGAATTGGTGGTTTGATTATTTATGATGGGAATAGTAGTTACAAATATGATGAAATAACTACTGATTAAAATAAGTTTTCGTTGCTCTGGTAATTTTAGGCTGAGGGAAATTCCGAAAATAAAAATTAGTAGGGGAATAAAGGGGATGAGGTTAGGGAATGAGTTGGATTTTTTCTCTGGAGTTAGTGATTTGTTATTGGCTAAAAGGCTATTATATTTAGAGTTAACTAAACTGAGATTTATATTGGCAAAATCAACTTTTCCTGTTGGTTGAACTACCCAGATATAAAGTTGTGGTTTGTAGGTTTTTTTCATGCCAGGATAATTAATACTTGTTGGCATGGAATACTTAACTAATGTTGCATTTTGCTGTTTGGCAATGGCTTGAATTTTATCAATATTAATAGATGATTCTTTATTTTTATTGATTAGATAAGACAGTATGCGAGTACGACCATATTCAGCAAATTCTAAAGCTTCTGTATATTTTCCTTGTTTAATTCGCAATTCTGTTAATCCATGAGTAAATATTCCAGTTTCTCCTACTAAAAAGCCTTGAAAGTCGAAACCACCATATAATTCAAATTTTTCACTTTTTTCGAGTAGGTTTGCGATTGTATGATTCCATGATTTATAATCATTTTTCATAGCCTCTAAAAACTTTTTCTCAGCTTCATCTATTTTACCATTTTGGAGTAATGAAAATCCAAAATGTGACTGAATTAAAGAAAGATTAGAAGCAAATTAATCATGAATGCAAGCTTCACAATTATATCCTTCATAGGATTTTTTTATTGATTCTACTGCTTTTTGATATTGCCTAATTGCTTCAGGATAATCGCCTAATTTAAAATACATTAATCCTAGTTTTTGATATGAGACAAAAGGATAATTATTATTATCACTATTTAGAGACTGTTTCAGAGAATTAATTGCTTTGTTGTATTTTTTGGCACCAAAGTAAGCTTCATGTATTGGGTGAAATATATCTGGATCATCTCCCTTTCTTAAGCTTCTTTCACAAGCTTTAACTGCCTTTTCCCAAGCTTCAGCAATATTATAGCCTGAACATATATAATTAATAATTAAATTACGACTTTTTCTCAGGGCTTCAATTTTTTCTAAGTCTTCTATAATAGCTTTTTTATCTGCTTCGGATACAGGCGCGTTATATTTTCTCATAGTATCTATTTCTATTAATTTATAGTTAATTTCTTGTAATGATGTTTTTTTTGTGATTTCTATTCGGGTAGGAGAATTAACCCACGAATCTTGCCCTAAAGCTGGAGGAATAAAAAACTTCTTTTGACTAAAACTTTCTAGAGGATTACTAATAATAGAAACTAAAGTAATTATTGCTGTTGTTGTTAACTGATAAAGCTTCATAATTAACACTCCTTTAAATTGAAAAGATAATTGATCAGAATATAGCTGAACACAATATAAGTTATTAGGGTTTCTGAAATAGACTTCTACAAAATTGAGCCTCTGGAAGTAAGTCAAAATTCCTATTATGGTATACACAATAAAATCTTGTAAGTAAAAATTTTATTGCAACATCCGCAATAAAACTATTTCAGATAATATCTAGATATTTAGATGAAATTAAACTGATTGAGCCTCTGGAAACAAGCAAAAATTCCTATTGCGGCATACGCAATAAAACCTTATAAGTAAAAATTTTTATGGCGACATCCGCAATAAAACTATTTCAGACAGTATATGGAATTAAACTTTAAAATGCAGGCTTTTCTTGAGAATATTCCTCTAGTTGCCACCTATTCAAAACATTAGAAAAATCGTAATAAACTCGTTTACCTTCAGCAAAAGTATTAGGAGGTTCTTCCCCTCTTAATATTGGCGGATTTTTACGAGGAAAATTCCGGCAGTTCATCAAATCTTGCACCACTAAATTTGGATCATCATTTGACTGCAAAGTGAAAAGTAAATCCTCATTATTACAAGAAGTCATTATTTGCTTAACTCCACATACTACCGGAATTTCCTGATTAGGAACCCAAGTTTCTAAGGTAGGAACAATATATTTTAACCCGCCTCTATCATATATATTCTGGAACCGTTGGGACACCATTTCGCATCGCTTTTTTGGTGGATACTTTTTACCAAAATAATAATTGTCTAACTTCCATAAAATAACAATTATTTCTTCATTTAATTGAGTATTTTCTACAATTATTGCCGGAATATTCTTACCTCGATACTCACCAGTTCCACAAAAGAATCTAATTCTAGATTCTAAAGAAGACACTTCCTTAACCATCGAGGATGGAGTAGGTATCGGTGTCGTTGATGGTTCTGATTCAGACTTAATAAAAGGAGTAATAGCTGTAATCAAAGCAGCAACTCCACCAAATACACCAGCAACTCCACCTAGTAAACCAGCGAATTTAGTCCAGGATTTTTTTCTGATTATTGCTCATAATTGTAAAAGGATAGAACTTTGTTGCAAAGCACAACAGTAATACATCTCTAATCTGACTTTAAATTTTCAAAGATACCTCAAATTAGTAATTTTGATAGTCTTTAAATTAACTTCAAGATGGTTGTTTAAAATTCCATAATATTAAAGTTATTTGATAATTGATAAATTTTTGAGGTGTCAGGTGTCAGATGTCAGGTGTTAGGTGTTAGGTATTAAGTTTAAAAATTAACAAATTGACAATATCTTACTCTTAAATCCATTTTAGCCGAAGTAAGTGAGTAAAAATTCCTATTGCGCATACCGCAATAAAACTTTGTCAGCCGAAGTAAGTGAGTAAAAACTCCTATTGCGCATACCGCAATAAAACC
>JAGGDU010000198.1:0-6264 GCA_018457135.1 Trichodesmium erythraeum GBRTRLIN201
AAGTTGTGGAACCGTCAGGGGAAATTATTGCAGACTCTCACCGGCCATGAGAATTCGGTTTATGGTGTAGCGTTTAGTCCTGATGGAAAGACTATTGCAACTGCCAGTGGTGATCAAACAGTGAAGCTGTGGACAAATTGGCGGATAGAAGATTTAACTAAGCATGGTTGCGAGCGGTTAAATAATCATTTAGTTGCCCATCCCCAGAAGTTAGAGGAACTCAGAATTTGCCAAACTGACGAACGCAAGAAATTAGCTGCTAGTAGTTGGGTAATAGAGGGAGAAAAGTTGGCAAGGGAAGGGAAGGTTAAGGAGGCAGTTGCCACGTTTAAGAAAGCAGCAAAATGGAATTCTGATATCAACATCAACTCAAATTTTCTAGTTTGGGCAAAATTATTAGCTGAGGCAGAAACACTGATGGAGGAAGGAACGGAATTAGCAAAAGAAGAAAAAATAGAGGCTGCAGTGGAAAAATACCAACGAGCAAAAGAACTTGATCAAGTGGCATTTACCCCTACTTGGCAAAATGTTGACCCAGAAGCTAAAGCTAAATATCAGGCAGTGGATGCTTTGTTGAATAAAGGGGATGAACTTCTGAGGAAGAGAAAGGTTAAAGAAGCGATCGCCTCCTACGAAAAAGCAGAAAGGATCGACTCCACCCAAATTTCTGCTTTTAACTGGAATAAACTTTGTCGGGATGGTAGTCTTGATCAAAAAGCTGCTGATGTTATGTTTGCCTGTGAAAAAGCAGTTGCCATGAGCCCGCAAGATGGCAAAATTATTGATAGTCGCGGACTTGCTAGGGCATTAACAGGGAATATTGAGGGAGCGATCGCTGATTTTCAAGTCTATGTAGAATGGACGAGAAATGAGGAGAAAAAAGCACAACGACAACAATGGATAAAAGCACTTCAGGCAGGGGAAAACCCATTTACTGATAAGCTGTTGGAAGAGTTAAGGTAGTATGATTTTAAAATAAGTTTAGCTCTATATTCAAATGAAAACCCTAAGTACAGAACAAAGTTTTTAAAACCCTATAAAAATCAGCTATTTTGCTAGGTATATTGAATAAAATATTATACAACAAATTTAGACTATAGGGAAAAAAACTTTGAGCTTTACCCGCAAAAAGTTTTGAGAACCCTAACCTAAACTAGATCAGGGTCAAAAATGAAAATAACCTGACTCAGTACAAGTTTTGTATGTAAAAATTGCCACCTACTGCCTACTCTGTTTTAATAATAAACTTCCTCCTGAAGGAAATTCTTCATTTTTTTGATCAAAGCGCCAATGTTGTTGATAATTATTAAAAAAGTTTTGCCCTAAAATTCCATCAACTTCTAATAACTCTAATACCGGGGAAGATAAAATTACTGTTTCTAATTTTCTCAACTCATAATTTCCCATTTTCACCTGAGCTAAGGAAGCTAATTCTGCCATTTCAATGCCACAAAAACCCTGGACTCGAACTGCCTGTCTTTCGGCAGCAGTAATTTTTAACTGACTAGCTAATTTCTGAGAAATAAAAATACTTTCTGCTCCCGTATCTAACATAAAAATAAACGGACCGTTGCCATTAATTTCTACCTCGGCTAACATGACTCCTAATTTAGATTTAAGTGGGATAGCATCTTTAATATTTTTAGCGGGTATGATCGTGGGAGATAGTAACCGTAACTCTTGGGTTTTAGGGTTTATTTCTACATCAAAATTACTTAAAATATCCATCCCCAAAACTCCTGATAATTCTCCTGGCATTATAGTAGTAGTAAACTCTAAACCAGCTAATTTTTCGACTTTAACATCATCAATTTTTAACACAGGTAAACGATGCAAATTAGCTTTCATTTCGGGGCACTCATCTCCAGCTACTGCATAAGTTAAAAGTTCTTTTGGTATAGGTTCTCCTTTTAATCCTAATTCTTTGACTATTTTTGTAGAAATCATTGTAGTAGAAGCTCCTGTATCTAATAAAAAATCACCGGATTTTTTCCCTAAAGTAGCTGTTAAAGTAAATGCTGTTCCACTGTCTAAAAATTTGAGAGGAATAGTGGTAATTCCAGTTACTTTCGGCCGTGGTAAGTTGAGACCTTCTAGTTGTACAATAGCTCCAGTTGATATTTGTGGAGTTGTGGCAATATAATTTCTTTCAGGACTTCTAACACTTGTAGTTTTTTGGGGAGCGATCGCTATATTTTGTTTCCCAATAACAGGTCTGAATAAAGCAAAAGTTGGGGAAATAATTATAGAGGTAATAGCTGCTATAATAATAGTTTTGACGGTCTTTTTTGTACTGTTTCTCATAAAGCTTACTAATATATTCCAGAAAAAAAAAATTAAGTCATTAATAAAATACTATAACAATATTACTTAAAATATGAAGCGGTGTAGGTATCTGAAAAAGTATATTTATAAACCTTAGTTACAAATATTTTAAAAATCATTTCATATAGTTTCCAACCTGAAGAAAATGAAACAGTTTTAGACGTGAAGGGGGGAGTTTAGTTTAGTGAAATAGTAACACCCAAAAACACCTTATTTAATCTTATTATCCCAGTCAACATTCTATCATCATATCCAATTATTTTAGATGTCTTTTCTGTCTAGCAAGCAACAGACGGAAAAAATGGAACCAAACCAAAAGCTATATGAAATTGTACTGTTACCATTTCTGTTCCTGTAGATAAAGTAGAAGAAAAAGCCCGAGTTCTTCTTACAGATATCAATATAATAGAGCATTTCATGTAAACCCCGAATAATATGCTTTATTTCTAGGGAAACTAAAACACATTTTTTTGATTCTCCTCTAACCTGTCTGCCTCCTGCCCTCTACCTTCTACGTTACCTTCATAAATATTAGTTAGTGTCTAAACCCGACATCCTATATAATGCCTCTTCTAAAGTAAGTTGAGGCTGAGACGGTAGTCCGTGCGACTGGCACCTTGGGGATATACCCGAACATAGTAAGTACCTGGGTCTAATGTAGTCACAATACTTTCTCGTTCGATACCGCTATTTTTAGACTGGTTGATCACTTCTTCCTCGCTACCATATAAACCAATATTAGCATCTTGTAATAAATTGTCAAGGAATAGTACAAAAGCACTTTCTTTATCTGTTTGGAAGGTATAAAAGTCGTTGGTATTGCGATATATTCCCCTGCTAAAACCGACTTCGTCAGTTCTCACCACTTCCCCTGTGAATTGCCCTAAGTTGATGGCAGTCTGGAAACTTTCCCCTGGCTGTTCCCCACCTCGATCATTATCTTTAATAGTACCAATGGCGCCCTTGTCTCCCAACCTAGCATTTTTAGGTTTCCTGAGATTAACTGTAAAGTTTTCGCTGCTTTCCTCCGAGAGATCCCCAAGAATAGGAACTGTTACTGTTTTTTTCTTCTGGTTCGGTTGAAAAATAAGTTTGCCTTGAGTTTTTTGGTAGTCCGAACCTTCTTTCGCAGTTCCGTCAGCAGTAGCATAACTTACCTCAACTCTTTTTTGAGTTTTAGCATTGAGGGTGACATCAAATGTTAGTTGTTTTTTGCCATCATCACCCTCAGTTATTTCCCGATCTTTGATGAATAGTTTAGGCAAGTCGTTATTGCGGATGGTGCCAATGCCTCGTCTGTCCTTAAGTTGGGCATTTCGGGGTTTGCTGAGGTTGAGTTGGAAAGTTTCGTCATTTTCTATTTTATTATCCCCAAAAATAGGAACAGTAATGGTTTTACGGGTTTGACCAGGTCTGAAGGTGAGGGTACCTTTGGTGGGTTTGTAGTCTTGGTTTGCTTTCGCAGTTTGATTGCGAGTACCATAGTCTACCTGAACTGTTTCTATTGGTTTGGCATCCAGAGTGACAGTGAATTTGGCGTTTTTGCGTCCTCGGTTGCCTTCGACTATTTTGGTGTCGCTAATGGATATTTGGGGCGGGTTTTTTTTGTCGTCGTTGGTAATAGTCCCAAGACCGACTTTATCCTTGAGTCTGGCATTTTTGGGTTTGCTGAGGTTGAGGTTGAAAGTTTCGTTAGGTTCTACTTTGTTATCTCCCAGGATGGGAACGGTAATATTTTTTTGAGTTTCCCCAGGCTTGAAAGTGAGGGTGCCCTTAGTGGGTTTGTAGTCTTCGTTCCCTTTGGCGGTTTTATTCGCGGTGGCGTAGTTGACTTTTACTGTTTGGTCGCTTTCATTGTCGAGGGTAACAGTAAATTTGGCATTTTTGCGTCCCTTGTCGCCTTCAGTTATTTTGGTGTCAGAGATAGCAATGTTGGGAAATATTGCCATTTTGGTGGTATTTAGTAAAATGGATATGGTATCAGAAGCGCCATTAGTTGTCGCAATATCTAGCTTACCATCAGCATTAAAATCTTCTACTACAACATCTTCAGGTGCATCCCCCACCTGAAAATTAATTGCACTACCAAAGCTTCCTTTTCCTTGTCCTGGTAATATTGAGATATTATTTGACTCCCTATTAACTGTAACAATATCCAACTTGCGATCGCCATTCAAATCTCCAATAGCGATATCCTCAGGACTATTTCCCACAGGGAAACTATTTGGAAACCCAAAACGTCCGTCTCCGAGACCGAACAGGACAGAAACCTTGTCTGAGTCTTCCATGTTTATCACAATGTCCTGCTTCTTGTCTCCGTTCACGTCTTTCGCGACAATACCGCTCGGCGTATCTCCTCCCGCGATAAAGCTAGTGAGGAAGTCAAAGCCACCATCTCTATTTCCCAACAGCACCGAAACGTTATTAGAATTACCATTTGCTGTCACAATATCCAGCTTACCATCACCGTTAAAATCTTTGACGACTAAATTTGCAGGAAGATCTGCTCCTACCTGATAGCTAATGCTTTCAGCAAAACTACCATTGCCGCTTCCTAACAATACTGAAACATTATCGGAACCACTATTCCCGGTTACAATATCTAGCTTACGGTCTTGGTTGACATCAGCTACCGCTAGTTGAGATGGGCCATCACCTACAGGAAATTCGCTAGGACTACTAAACCGACCTTTCCCATCTCCTAACAAAACTGCTACAGTATCGTCATCTTGGTTTGTTGTTGCGATATCTGGGTTGCGGTCTCTGTTAAAATCTCCCACTGCCGCATAAACAGGCTTACCTCCCACTTCATGTGTAGTTGCAGTTAATGCCCCTCCCTTGCCATCACCAAACAACACTGATACTGTTGTAGACCCAACGTTTGCCGCCACAATATCCTTAAAACCATCCTTATCAAAATCTGCTACCGCCATCCCAAAAGGTTGATCACCCGTTGGGAAGTTGCTGATCTTGAAGCTCAACTCTGAACTTGCCTCCACCTCAACCAACCCATTTAAAATTTTTACCATATCATCCTCGCCGCGCAAACCCTCAACTTCCTCCACACTCAACACATCACCGCGAACCAACGCCGCAAACCACTCTCCCTCATCTCCAGGAGTATCTATTGTATTCAACTTTGAGTCAATGTAATGTCCTAACTCCTCTGCCAGTACATCCGTCAGATGTGGAAACTGCCTCGTTTCACTTCCAATAACAGAATTCTCGTTAATCAAACTATCCGTCAAATACACCATACCAGTCAGAGAGTCAAAACCCCCCGCCGCACCGTTCATCAGCTCTACTGGCACAATATTTATCTGTGGCAAGTTCTCACCCTTTGCCAAAGTATCAACAATAGTTTTTCCCAGATCAACTTTCCCCGACTCCCCAAAGACATTTAACATATCCGCCTCAAAAGTCTCAGAAGCAGCAAAGTTCGTTAAATTTTCCTGAAATTGAGCTAACCCCTCTTCAATTATCTCCACCGCTGGCAATACTTCCACAGATACTTGCCCCAGAAAAGTTATAGGAGGAATATTGTTGATGTGTTTGAGCTCCAAGTCGGACATTATATCAAGGAATTCACTATCGTCTGTCATGGTTTTTTTCTAAGAAATTTATACTTATGAAATTATAGCGCTTTGATGATCTTACGTCAACGGTTTCACTGTAAAATTCAATGTCAAACTGTCAAATATTATAGGTGCATGGGAAGAGCCTCAAGAGTAACCCAAACAAAATAAAATCTGTGTTCAGTTTCACCTGTTTCTACCCAACCTACAGTTATTACTGATAACTCAAATTCCGGTTAAACTGTCAAATATTATAGGTACAGAGGAAGAACCTCAAGAGTAACCCAACCAAAATAAATTCTGTGTTAGGTTTCACCTGTTTCTACCCAACCTACAGTTATTACTGATAACTCAAATTCCGGTT
>JAGGDU010000198.1:6364-10538 GCA_018457135.1 Trichodesmium erythraeum GBRTRLIN201
GTCAAATATTATAGGTACAGAGGAAGAACCTCAAGAGTAACCCAACCAAAATAAAGTCTGTGTTCGGTTTCACTTAGTTCTACCCAACCTACACTTATTACTGATAACTCAAATTTATGACTGCCCAAGAAAAAAAACAACCCAATATTAATCATATTCTCACCCTAGCTATCCTGTGGTCATTAGGGGCCGTGAGCGATCGCCTCTGGTTTACCTTCGATAAATCAGTTCCAGCTTGGGATCAGGCCGACTATCTCACAAGTTCCCTAACCTACTGGCGTGCTTTGCAAAACCTACAATTATTCTCTGGAGAATGGTGGAAAAACCTTTGGCAGCTTTCCCCAAAAGTACCCCCCTTAACTTATATTCTTGCAGTTCCCTTTCAAAATATTTTTGGTAGAGGAGCTGACCAAGCCACCTTAGTACATCTATTATTTAGTGCTATTTTACTAACCTCAGTTTACAGTTTAGGCAGCAAACTATTTAATCAAAAAGTAGGTTTTTGGGCAGCAGTATTATGTATATTATTTCCAGGGTTATATAGATATCGTTTACAATTTTTACTCGACTATCCCCTAACAGCAATAGTAACCTTAAGCTTCACTTGTTTAACACTTTGGTATTTTTCAAAACCGAATCATAAACAGGAAATAGACAACAGCGAAAAGACAACAAAAAAAACCGAAAAAAAAGCAATTAACTTAGACTTAGAAAAAACCAACCTTACCAAAACCAACATCACAAAAATATCTCCTCAAATAGATCAACTATCTCAATCCAAAAATCTCAAAAATTGGCTATTAGCAACTGCTTTTGGCTTAACTTTTGGCCTAGCAATTTTAGTTAAGCAAACCACAATATTTTTTCTGTTTTTTCCCTTACTTTGGGTAACTATAAATATTCTCAAAAAAAAGCAATGGAACCAACTAATTCAACTCACTTACTCTCTATGCTTATCCATCACAATTTTTTACCCTTGGGCAAGAACAAATTGGCTATTAATGTTAACCTCCGGTAAACGAGCAACAATAGACTCTGCCATAGCCGAAGGAGACCCCAACCTATTAAGTTTAGATGCTTGGATTTATTATGGAAAACTACTCCCCAACCATATTTCCTTACCTCTATTAATCATTCCAATTAGTGGATTAATTTTTTACTTAATCCGGCTCAATAAAAAACAAAAAAACCTTTCCACTCAGCTCCATTCTTTTCAATGGCTATCCATATTTTTAATCGGCGGATATCTAATTTGCTCCCTCAACATCAACAAAGACTTTCGTTACACCTTACCATTATTGCCAACCTTATCAATTTTATTAGCCTTTGGTTTAATGCAATTTCCAAGAAAAGTAGGAAAACAAATTCGCTATCTTACTATTAGTTTAGCAATTATTTTAATGCTATTAAATATCTGGTCTGTAGGTGGAAACTTCCCCAGAAAAATCACCGCTTGGTTAAGTCCTGGTGCAGCTTATTCTGCTCATTTAGGCAAAGAATGGCCCCATAAACAAATAATTGCTGAAATCATCAAAACTAACCCCTATTTACGGTCAACCTTAGGAGTTTTACCTTCCACTCCAGAAATTAATCAACATAACTTAAATTATTACGGTGCTCTGCAAAACTTACAAGTCTATGGTCGGCAAGTAGGAACCAACTTCAAACAAGTAGAACAAGATGCGCGATCGCTATCTTGGTTTATCACAAAAACCGATGAACAAGGTTCTGTCAAAAGAATCAAAAAAGCTCAAGCTGCTATTGTTAACCTCATCGAAAAACACCCAAACTTTCAACTACAAAAAAGCTGGCAGTTACCAGATAATAGTAACTTAAATCTATATCATAATCAGTTTTTACCAGTAGAAGTTCATCCCCTGACCAAACCACAAAAAAAAGTGAAACTAGACTATATAATTTTATCCCCAAAAATTCGCTCAGGAACAACCATACCTATTACCTACAAATGGTCCGGTTCTTGGCAAAAACTACAGTCAGGTTTAGTCTTATTAACCTATCGCCGAGAAAATATTAATCAAACAGAACTTCAGCCATTAACTTCTAACAATAATGCATCAGAAAAACCTCTTACCAAATTCATTCACGACCACGGTATCGGCATGGGCAGTTTACACCCTAGTCTACTTCAAGCAAATAAGTCTGAAGTCGGGTTCGAAATTATTGAACGAACAGGAATGTTACTCCCATCTAACATTGTACCGGGAACTTATATATTAGAAGCCACCTATCTTAACCGAGAAACCGGGGAAAATTATCCCATTTCTGTAGAACCAACCCTGCGAGTACAGGTTGAACCCCAAGCACAAGCGTTACCAGCACCAGAACTAGATCTAGTAACCCAGTTGCGGACGTGGGGCCAAAAGTTACCCCAGGGAATAAAAGGTTTGGAAACCATATTTGCGGAAGTAGCGCGAGTTAACCAATACGATCCAGTTCAAGACTATACTCAGCAAGCAGAAAAAACTTTAACCTATCGTTTGCAACAGGAACCAGATAATTTAGAGTGGCTCTATAGTTTAGCTTTAGCCCAAGTTTTACAAAAAGATGCCCAGGGAGCGATCGCTACCTTAACTAGAGTAACTAAACTAGATGCTCAAAACGCCTTTGCTCATGCTTATTTAGCTTTTGTCTATTTATACGATCTTAATCCTGGAGCAGCGAAAATAGCATTAAAGTCAGCTTTAGAAATTGATCCCCATCAACCAGAAATTAGGTCATTAAATGGTATTGCTGCTTTAATGCAAGGAAATTTTATTCAAGCATGGCATAACTTGATAACTCAAAAATAAACCCCTGCTTACAGCCTATCCCCGAGCCCTAACCTCTGAAAACCTTGTGGATATTAGAAGAAAAGAGAGAAAGAGTATTGTCGTCTTAAAAAAAATATCTTTTTCAATACACTTTTTCTCCCGAAACACCCTCTTAAAACACCTACCCATAACTTTTATATTTTTTTTCAAACTTGATATTAGGAAAAATATTTATAAAAATATTTATAAAGCATAGCTTTCAGGGGGTGAACTCAAAAATTAAAACTAATTCTAGTAATTCTAGTGTAGCTCTAGAAATACACTTGTAATTACCACTTCAAGCAAGCTATCTCTAAAAGCTTCTTATTGCTTCCTCTTACCTCACTTCAGTATGACTTACATTAAAAAAAAATTTTACTTACATCATATCATAATTTAACATTTATATCAAGTCTTAACAGGTATAAATTTTCATAGCTTTTTATCTGGTTTTCCACACAAGCATAAACTAGACACTCCAAGCAAGAATTTGTTACATTTATTTACAGTAAAGTTAATAAATATAAACAAAATAAATTATGGTTATCGTTATTTCACTATTTGTAATTGCTTGGTTAGCTGCTGCAGTAATAGGAAGTCAAGCTTACTTCTTAGGTGAGCAAACAAAGCCTATCCACGAGCGTAACTGGAATTCTCAATCTTTTGAAAGCTTATCTGAATCTTTTACAGGCAATAGATTAGACTACAACAAGCGGGTACCCGCATATAGTATGGATGCCTATGCAAGTCAGAGTTTTAATAGTTGAAATGTTTAGTTAATAGTCATTTCAGTTATCAATTATCAATTATCACCTACCCTTATCTAGACTTTTTCTCTTGTTTCTGAAAGCTTGAATTATTTGACATTAACTATGGATGCCTATGTAAGTCAGAGTTTTAATAGTTGAAATGCTTAGTTAATAGTCATTTCAGTTATCAATTATCAATTATCAACTACCCTTATCTAGACTTTTTCTTTTGTTTCTGAAAGCTTGAATTATTTGACATTAACTATGGATGCCTATGCAAGTCAGAGTTTTAATAGTTGAAATGCTTAGTTAATAGTCATTTCAGTTATCAATTATCAATTATCAACTACCCTTATCTAGACTTTTTCTTTTGTTTCTGAAAGCTTGAATTATTTGACATTAACTATGGATGCCTATGCAAGTCAGAGTTTTAATAGTTGAAATGCTTAGTTAATAGTCATTTCAGTTATCAATTATCAATTATCAACTACCCTTATCTAGACTTTTTCTTTTGTTTCTGAAAGCTTGAATTATTTGACATTAACTATGGATGCCTATGCAAGTCAGAGTTTTAATAGTTGAAATGCTTAGTTAATAGTCATTTCAGTTATCAAT
>JAGGDU010000199.1 GCA_018457135.1 Trichodesmium erythraeum GBRTRLIN201
TGATGCCTCATCATTTTTAATCTTTATTCATTTTAGCGATCGCCTGATTATTTCACGATTTCTAAGAATCAATTATGATTACCGCATTATGTTATTTAATATAATAAATACTTGACAAAAATGCCATTCTTTTTATCAGACTACAAGTATAAAAATGACAAATCCTGATAATAACCCCTGTTTTTTAATAAACCTTTAGATTAAAGTCAAGAGTAAATATACTCATATTGAACAAATTTTTGATATATTTTTAATAATACCTCGAAAAGACAGCAGAGAAAAGCTTAAATATTATAAAGATTTATTTTTGATAGAGAAGTGGTAAAATAGAAAAATAGGTAGTATGCTGGACTCAGTAACCATTACTACTAAAATTATCAAAAATGTTTGATACAAAATCTAAGTACAGCTTATGGGCCATAACTGCTATTATGACCATACTCACCACTACTCAAGCTGGTGCTTCTTCTTTTAAACTAACCTCAAAACAACTTCAATCAAGCAATACCAAAATTATCGCTCTCGATCAAGAAGCTAAAACAGAATTCGAGCGTGGGATTAAACTCTACAAAGAAGGAGATCTAAAATCAGCAGAAGCAGCATTTCGCAAGGCTATTGAACTTGATTCAGAATTTGCAGAAGCTTATGCTAACTTAGGTAGTCTTTTGGCAAGTCAAAATAATTTACCGGAAGCAATATCCCAATTTGAAAACGCTGTTCGTCTTAAACCAGAACTAGCGGTGCTTCATTATCAGTTAGGGGTAGCTTTGTATTTGGAAAATAAACGACCTGAAGCGTTAGTATCTCTGACTAAAGCTAGAGACTTATTAACAAAACAAGGAAAAATTGAAGATGCAGCAAAAATTGAGAAAGCAATAAAAAGGATTCAAGCAGAATCTTAATTGATGTTTTAATACGATAATTTTCGGAAATTATTTCACCGAATAGATATAGGGGAGATTTTTCAGCTCTTTGAAAACATAAAAATATCGAATCAAGTTTCTGAATCTCATTTGGCATTTTAGCCGGTCGCCAATATTTCTGTATAGTATGACGAATAGAAAATTTTGGTTGGCTAAGATGAAAGGCAAATCGTTATTACTAGTTTCAGAATCAGATGATTACTTATTAGACTATTATAATATGTGTTGAAGTGATAAATATAGTTAATAAATTACGGGGTGATAAGCTAGTTAAAAGTTATATATATAAATGGGTGAGCCTTTAGAAAATGAAGAATACTTTAACTAAAAAAAAACTTTATTGACAGTGAATGGGATGTAGTATGAGCCAAAGGCTTGCTCTACATCCCCTACTTTTAGCTGAATTATTTATTTATTTCAGTAATTTTTAAAATCGTTAAAAATATTATAAAAAAGAACTGGTAATTACAAATAAAAATCAATAAATGTGAATATATTAGGCTTTTGTCAAAACCATATTAAGCTAACAGAGAACTTCTATAGTATCTGCTTTCACGTTAGTAGATAAAAAAATTATTCTATCTGTTGAATTTAAGATTTACTTTATGCATCAGCTCTAATTTGTTTTACCAATATTCTTTTTTTAGCTTTCTCTTGGAGATTTCTAGTGAATAATTTAATAGTTTTAAAAGAGGAGTTGCTATGAATAAAAACTTCCTCTTTTTTTGCAAAGGCTAGACCTAACTAGAAAATACAAATGCGACTATTTCAGAGTATAACTACTATCTATTGCGATGGAATAACCTGTAATAAAACTAGCCACATCAGAGCATGACCAAACAAGGGCATTAGCCACTTCTAAATATACTTCCACTGCTTAAAAGTAGCAGCTTGACCACATTGCTGTTGATTTTCATCTAGAATATTCCAGATAATAGCATTTGAAATCCAAAATTGTTTGCCTTTGCTAGAAATACGTATTCCCCGATAATTATCAATATACCCTTGAGTTTTTGCCTGGGTCAGTAATAGCTGGCGATCTTCGCGCTGTAAAGGTTGCGCTGTCTCACAAGAAGGGGTATGAGTGAACTGTTCCCAAGTCATTTCCCACAAATCTAATGCTTGCTGATTACCATAATTTAAGATAGGGTTTTCTTCTATACCGTGAGAAGCAACAACAAATGAAGTTTCCCATAATGCTTGAGCCATAAGTTGTGGAGTTCCATCTATATCGAGTAGACATTGACCAGTCCAATGTTTATAGCTCAATAACAGCCTTTGAGTATGGTGAATGATGGTTTCTTGTTTCCAGGGATATAGGATATTTTCAGTCATTAATGATTTTTTAAAAGTTAATCATCAAGAATTTTATCTTAATTTTTTACTTTTTGAATTAAATTGCCTTTGACTTTTTACCTAGAAATTTGAATTAATGATTCATATTGCCTGAGAATAAAGATGTATGTCAATTTTACAATAAGACTTTGCTAGAAATATGTTGTATGATCTGGCTGTTTCGGAGGACTATGTTATCAGATAATTAATTATTGAAAAAACTAATTTATAATTTTTGGTTGTTACGAAAAAAGATATAATTATGATATTTAATACCTAATAAAGAAATCAGGTTAATTGTTTTGATTTTTATTTTTAAAACTACACAATTTCCTTGATAAACCTTCTCTGTAGCTTCTATAAGTTTCTGAATTATATAAATTAACTGTTATTCAAGATTAATATATTTGCAGATAATGAGAAAAGATTCAATGAAAAAAATCACTAATACACTTTTGATTTAACGAATATTTTTTAACTATATTTTATATTTTAATCCTTATATTTTAATCCTGGGTTTAAATAGTTAATTTTTAATAATTTTAGGGTTTCATTAATCCTACTTTTTAATCTAAAAAAAATAATATTTTCTGGCAATTTTTTTTGTGATTTTGGTAGGGAATAATTTGACTATTCAGTTTATAGTTAAATAGTTTTAATAGAGGAGTTGCTATTTGCAAAATTTCCTCTTTCTGTGCATCTGTTTAAATGTCTACTGATTGTCATGATTTTCATTTTGTTATGATTAGGACATCTGTATTCATGTTATTAAATGATACTTTTTATTTAATCTCACTTCTTGCTTTTTTGTATCAATTAACTTCCAAATATTTTAAAATTTTTTCTAGCTCATGGTCAAAATTATATAGTAATTTTTCATTAAAAATAAAGTGAATATTCAAATATTTCTGGTGTTTTAAAAATATTTCCATATTATTCATCCAATCATAAATAATAAATATTTGTCGGATTTTTGTTTAAATAAGTTGCTCAATTAGTTTCATAAACAGTAAAAGAAGGAAAATATCTTTTTACATAATGGGAAAATACAAAATTAGACTAAGAAATTGATACATATCTAGGATCGCAAACAATATATATTACTTTGTCAAATTTTTGGATAATAGTTTAAGCATTATCGCTGTTCGGGGAATTAATTTCTACTAGAATAGAGCTATTAATATAATGCTCTATATCATCAACTGGATATCTAAATATATTACTTCTTCTGGAAAATACAGCATTTTTTGTAATATCTAAATAATTAATATTAATCTGCTCTTTAAGCTGAACAATATCCCAAGTTTTAGCAACTTGATAATGGGTTGATTTTCAATGAAATTTTTATAGTCAAAATTACTATTATCAATAATAATGGGTTGATTTTCAATGAAACTTTTATAGTCAAAATTACTATTATCAATAATATTATGTAAGATTGTATAGAGTCAAAAGTTATCACTTTTAATTAGCCTAGCTTTTAGGATGTGCATAGTCTTCTCCTGATGAGTTATTAATTCTAGTAAAAGCTATTATTGTTAAACCTATACTTGAGAATTTTGTGGTAAAGTTTATTAAGTTTAGTATTTTTAGATATGCATTGAAGTCAATAATTTATCTTGCCTTGTAATAAGGATGTATATCAATGCTACAACCACTATCGACAAAAAGAGTTTGCCCAGTAATATAACCTGCCTTTTTTGAAAAGAAAAAGTCAATAGTTGCAGCTACGTCTAAAGGTTTACTAAGGTGCTTCATTGGTTTCCCACTTATGCACTGCTTTTCAATTTCACTACCAGGTGGAAAAATATCTTGACCCATTTCTGTTTCTATTCTTCCGGGAGTAACAGTATTAACATTTATTTTACTTGATACTAGCTCCAAAGCCTAAGTAGGAGCTAAACTAATCATTCCTACTTTAGCTACAGTATAACTGGTGAGCTCTTGGGCTCCTAAAGCAGCAATACTGGAAATATTAACTATACGGTCTTACTTTTTCTCCTTCATTGATGGCAACACTGCTTGAACTGTTTGTATAGCAACAGGCAAATTTAAGTCAATAACTGCTTCACATTTATCTAGTTTTACTTATTCTAGTGGCTGTGGGTATACTATTGCTACATTATTGACTACTCTATTAAAAAAATACTGCTTGAGTTTAATTAGCCAGAGTTTCTGTTGTGGCATAGCGATCGCTCAAATTAACTGTGACAAATTCACGAGGGAAGGGTTTTGCTGGAACATGACGTGTTAGGCTAATTACCAGATGTTCTTGTTTGGCAAGTATTCGGCTGTAGAAAAGCTTATTCCTCGACTTGCAATAGTTCTGAGAATAATATGCTGTTGTGTGATTTTTCTTGAGATTAAAATAATAGTTCTAACTACAAATAGATAATTTGGCAGCTTCAGATTAATTTTTGCTCACAAGTAATTCATCGGGAAAATTTGATTATAATTGTGATCTCTACAGATTACATAAACCTTTTTTTAATTCCTTTAGGTAGTTCAATGGCACTATCCTTTTTTGATTCGAGGTATGTATTCTCAAAAATTTATCTGTTGATTTTAGTTGTATGAAATTTCAAAATGTACTCTCTAAAAATCAGTAAAAAATGGTTGATCTCAATTAACAATTGAATTAGGATAATTTCAAAAGTTATAGTTTCCAAGTATGAGAGATATTTGGCAGTATCAATTGATTTTACAATATTATTTATGAGCTTTTTTTATTACTTCTTATTTCTAATAATCTGTATATTTGCGTTAAAATTTGTGTCGTGCCTTTCTAATTATTTTTGTGTTTTTATATCAAAATCAAATGAGTAGTTTAAATAAAAAAATTAAAACATTAGTAGATTTATTACAACATAGAGCTATCCAAAACCCGGAAAAAATAGGTTACAGCTTTTTAATAGATGGAGAAATAGAAACAGTTAACCTTACCTATAAACAACTGGAACAACGTTCACGGGCGATCGCTGCCTATCTCCAGTCAGTATGTCCACAAGGAGAAGTTGCCCTACTCCTCTATCAACCGGGACTAGAATATATTACCACTTTTTTTGGGTGTCTTTATGCAGGGGTTATAGCAATTCCTGCCTACCCCCCTAGGCCAAATCGTTCCCTAGACCGGATCCAAACAATTATTAGAGATAGTAAGGCCAAAATAGCTTTGACAACTAAATCTATCATTTCTAGCCTAGAACCTCGTGCCTCAGAAACTCCAGAATTAGAGAATTTAGGTTGGTTAGCTACTGACCAAATTCCGGACTATTTTGCAGATCAATGGCTTGAACCGAATATTAATGAGAATACCCTTGCTTTTCTCCAATATACTTCTGGTTCGACAGCTAAACCTAAAGGGGTAATGATTACCCACCAGAACCTTTTGCATAATTCTGGTCTTATTCATCAATGTTTTGGACACTCTGGTGAAAGTAAAGGAGTAATTTGGCTACCTCCTTATCATGACATGGGTTTAATTGGTGGAATATTGCAACCCTTATATGGGGCTTTTCCTGTCATTCTCATGTCTCCTTTGATGTTTCTCCAAAGTCCAGTGCGCTGGCTAAAAGCTATTTCTCGGTACCAAGGTACTACTAGTGGGGGACCAAATTTTGCTTATGATTTGTGTGTCCGTAAAATTAAGCCTGAACAGATACAAACTTTAGACTTAAGTAGTTGGGAAGTAGCTTTTAATGGTGCAGAACCTATTAGTGCTGAAGTTTTAGAACGATTTACTAATACTTTTTCTGTATGTGGTTTTCGCAGAGAAGCTTTTTATCCTTGTTATGGGATGGCTGAGGCTACTTTAATTATTTCTGGGGGTAATAAGTTTTCTCCGCCGGTAGAAACTAAGGTTGCAGCTAGGGCATTGGAAAAAAACCAGATTGTTTTAGTTTACCCAACAGAAGGAACAAAAACATTAGTGGGTTGTGGTCAAACTTTGCCAGAGCAACAGATTAAGATTGTTCATCCAGAAAAATTAACTCTTTGTACTGAGGGAGAGGTAGGAGAGATTTGGGTCTCTGGCCCAAGTATTGCTGGGGGTTATTGGCAAAAACCAGAAGCAACGAAGCAGATTTTTGCTGCTTATTTAGCTGAAGCACCCGGAAAAGAGCCATTTATGAGAACTGGAGATTTAGGCTTTCTGGAGGCTGGGGAATTATTTGTGACGGGTCGCCTTAAGGATGTAATTATTATTAATGGTCGAAATCATTACCCTCAAGATATTGAATGGACAGTGGAGCAAAGCCATCCCCTGATTAGACCAGGTTGTATTGCTAGCTTTTCTGTAGAAGTTGGAGGAGAAGAACGTTTGGTAGTAGTAGCTGAGGTAGAACGGAAATTTCGTCAACTCCTTGAGAGAAGTCAAAAGTCAAAAATAAAGAGTCAAAAATATGAATCTACTGATAAATCTGTGGGCTCGGTAGCAGTTGGTTTTTTCAGTGAGCGTAATGGTAAGTCTGAGAATAAAAATTCTGATAATTCTCAAGACTTAATTAAATCTATCCAAAGGTCTGTGTCAATAAATCACGATTTACAGATTTATCAAATATTATTGCTTAAACCGGGAGCTATTCCCAAAACTTCTAGTGGAAAAGTCCAGCGTTATGCTTGTCGCGAAGGTTTTTTAGCTGGAACTCTAAAAATATTTGATTAAAGAAAATGTTTAGGGGCTACATACAAATCAGAATTCAGAAGCCACAAGGAAGGGGCAAAGTTAGAGCTTAGAAGTATTCCCTAAGTGGGCTTGAGGATTTATAAATTTCGGCGCCTTGTTGCAGTAGTACTATAAATATTTGAATCTAGCTGCTTCTGCCTACTTCGTATAAGATAGTGGCACAATAACCATCATACCTTCCCTCGTGTTTTTTTGGGGTGGTCAATCAGTTGAGATAGTTAGCTATTTCAGGTAATTGTTACAACTAAAAAGCTACTGACTTACCTCAGAAGTTTGATTTCTGATTTTCTCAAGTGACTTTTTAACCCTAATTGTGTGCCATTGCCTATAAGCTACTGGAAAAAAACTGAGTGATAAGTAATTTTAATGTGGTGCAGGAGTGAACAATGAAATTGTTGAACCAGCTTGTGAATGAGCAAGACAAACAACATCTGTCCTTAGAGATGACTGATCGAGACCCTGCTTTGCAAGTCCCACAATTATCTCCAGTCAGAAAAAATATTAAGTCCTGGTTGATATCCCAATTGGCCGAACGGCTTGAAATTGAGACCGATCAAATAGATATTCAGCGGGATTTTACTGATTATGGTCTTAACTCAATTGAAGTGGTCAATCTTTCTGGAGAATTAGAAAATCTTCTGGGTCGGCGACTTCCTCCTACTCTTTTGTTGGATTATCCTACTATTGAGTCTTTGGCTGAATATTTAGTAGAAGATACTTCGGAGGATACTGGGCCAAATGTTCACAAAAAATTAGAAGATGAGGTTGAGGTCTCAACTTCTAATCCAACTACGGAAACTGAAGAAATTCCTTTAGAATATTATAGGTTTGACCTCTATCCAGAATATCTACAACTGCAAAAGCAATTGGCAGATATTAATTCTACTGGCATTAGTAGTCCTTTCTTTATACCTCAAGAACGGGTTAATAATAATACTACGGTTATTGGTGGTAGAAAACTGGTGAATTATGCTACCTATAATTATTTGGGTATGTGTGGTGACCCTTTTGTCTCTAACGCTGCAAAGGAAGCTATTAATCGTTATGGTACTTCTGTTTCTGCTAGTAGGTTATTATCAGGAGAAAAGCCTTTACATCAGGAGTTAGAAAGAGAAATTGCTGATTTTATTGGTGTAGAAGATAGTATTCTTTATGTTGGAGGTCATGCTACTAATGTAACTACTATTAGTCATTTATTTGGGCAAAATGATTTAATTCTCCATGACTCTTTAAGTCACAATAGCATTTTCCAAGGTTGTTTATTATCGGGGGCAACTATTATTGCTTTTCCTCATAATGACTGGGAAGCTTTGGAGAAGTTACTGCGCGATCGCCGTCATCGTTATAAGCGGGTACTTATTGCTATAGAAGGTGTATATAGTACAGATGGTGATATTCCAGAGTTACCAAAGTTTATTGAGATTAAAAAACATTACAAAGCTTTTCTGATGGTGGATGAGGCTCATTCTATTGGTACTATTGGTAAACATGGTCGTGGAATTAGTGAGTATTTTGGGATTAACCCTAATGATGTTGACCTATGGATGGGTACTCTGAGTAAGTCTTTTGCTAGTTGCGGTGGTTATATTGCTGGTACTAAAGCGTTAGTGGAATATCTTAAGTATACTTCTCCAGGGTTTGTTTATAGTGTGGGCATTTCTCCACCAGATACGGCGTCGGTCTTAGCTGCTATTCGGTTGTTGAAGAAGGAACCCGAAAGGGTGGCAAAACTACAGGAAATGTCTCGACTATTTTTGCAGTCTGCTCGTGAGCGGGGGCTTAATACTGGTATGAGTAAAGATTCTCCGGTTATACCTATTATTGTAGGTGAATCTATTAAGTCTGTAATGTTGTCCCAAAGTTTGTTTAAGCGAGGGATTAATGTTCCGTTTATGTTTTACCCGTCTGTACCACAAAATGCGGCCAGATTACGCTTTTTTATTACTTGTAATCATACAGAGGAGCAAATTCTTTTTACTATAGATGCTCTGGCGGAAGAGCTGAGTTTAATGGGTGTTTAATAAGTAGCTGATGGTTAATAGCTAATTATATTCTTGATAGAATTGATTATTAGCTATTAGCTATTCTGAAAATTGAAAGTCATTAGGGCTTATAGAGGTTTTCACTTAGTGAGACTAAAGTAGGGACGTTCCATGGAACGTTCCTACAAGCATTTTTGTTTGTAATAAGTGTGTTCTAAGTTTGCTGAAAACTACTATATAAATAAGGGCCCAGAAAAGAGTTTTTTTGACCTTAAGTTCTAGTTTATTTAAAAGAGCAGTTTGGGAATAGTTGGCTCTGGGTGTTTGACTTCAAGTTTTTGATATTTTTTGATAATTTGTGCTAATATTTTTGCTATCATATCAAGTTTAAGTATATTTTTCGTACGGTATTCCAAAAAACATAGTTTCTCCTCTGACTCAATTAATTGTATGAGCAAATTATCAAAGGAACGCTGAGTTTTCATTGCTTTCTATCACCCCTGACTAGCAAAGGTTATTGAGGACTGGTAAAACGATCTTTTGGTCATAACTTATTGTTAGGCTTTTCTAATTTTCAGAGTGATGTTTTATGGTTTCTGACAAAACCCGATGTTTCCTTTATCAGAGAGAAATGCTCAGGTCGTAAAAAGTTTGATTACCTAGACCGAATACACCCACCACATAGGTAGTATCGGCACTAATGAAGGTGAAAATCTCTTCAGGAGTATTGCCGGAGTTAGTATAACTGCCAATTTCTACTTCGCCAGTCTCATCGTATAGTTTCAGGTCAGCGTTATCGTTCAGGTCGTCAAGTTTGATCTCTACGAAACCAGCCTGGGTAATATCAAAGCTGTAATAGTCCTTGGTGTCAACTACGCCTCCCTCCGTGAAGCCGAGGTCACCGCCTTGGGTAAGAGGATCAGCACCAACTGTAACCGTACCGAGAGCTATCCCTGGTGGCTCATTGTCTATGCTTTCACCAATTTCACTCGCACTCATATTCAGACTGTAGTTAGTTTTAGCCGCACCCCTGGGAAACACTCGCACATAATAGTCGTCCGCTTCCAAAGTAAGGTTGATGTTTTCGTCCTTCCTACCACCATTAGCAGAAGTATTTAGCACAGTACTACCGTCGCTATCAATTAGCTGTAGGTTGGCGTTACCCTTCAGGTCAGTAAGGTTGATATCGACACTACTCTCAGCGCTCAAAGTAAACTTGCGGTAGTCGTTGACATCACGATAACTCTTTTCTCGACGACCGATGGAGTCCTCCTCTTCGTATGAGGTTAACACACCGATGTCGGTGACGTTTTCTGGGGGTTTGCCTCCGTCCTCATCCACGCTACTGCCTGGCTCAGGAACCTTAATATTTAG
>JAGGDU010000200.1 GCA_018457135.1 Trichodesmium erythraeum GBRTRLIN201
AATGTCAATAAATAATCATTTATATTGGCTTATCACTACATATACAGGACCACCATATTTTGGTATGATTTGCCGTAACTCAGCAATAATCAATTTTACTGTAGTTCTTAAGGTTTATTTTATAGACACTTTCTAATAACAAGAAACACTTGTCTCAATCTAGAGTGAAAGGACTATAAACTAAATATTCTTATCTTTATTATCTCTAAGTACAATTTCATGGAGAAATAGTGTGTAAATAAAATATTAAATCTTTGTGTATGGTTAATTAGGCACAGATTAATACAGGACTTACGCAACGGCACTAATTGTAGTGGCAATATCTTGAGAATGATAATTTTTCGCACCATATATAGTGGTTCTACGTAAGTCCTGTAATAGTTAAACTTAATATTTTGGTGTGATTTGCCGTAACCCAGCAATAATCAATCTTACTGCAGTTCTTAAGATTTATTTTATAGACACCCTCTGAGAATTATTAGGAAGTTGGATTAGGATAACGGGCATGAATTTGATCTATTTGTGCTAATATATCTGAGTCTAATTCTATTTCTATACTGGAAATATTTTCCTGAAGTTGTTCTATTGTTGATGCTCCAATAATAGTAGTAGTAACAAACCAACGAGAACGAACAAAAGCTAGTGCTAACTGAACAGGTGTAAGCTCATATTGATGAGCAATATCTACATAAGCTTTTACTGCTTCGGCAAAATTAGGTTTATGATAACGTCTATCAAACCCAGGAAATAAATCTAATCTTGAGTTTTTGGGAATTTTAGACAAATATTTACCTGATAAGTAGCCAAAAGCTAAGGTACTATAAGCCATTAATCCAACTCGATGAAAGTGACAAGTTTCTGCTAGATTTATTTCAAAAACTCGATTTGTTAAATTATAAGCATTTTGAATCGAAACAATTTTTGGTAATCCTAATTGTTGTGCTAAATGAGAAAATTCAGATACTCCCCAAGGAGTTTCATTGCTTATACCTAAATAACGAATTTTTCCAGCTTTAACTAGATCGGCAAAAACTTCTAATTGTTCAATAATTGGTATTGTTTCCCTTTCATAACGAGGATTGTAATCAGATGCACCAAATAAAGGAACATAACGATCTGGCCAGTGAATTTGGTACAAATCAACGTAGTCAGTTTGTAATCTTGAAAGACTACCATCAATAGCTTTTTGAACATTAACATCATTGATACAACTTTTTCCTTCTCGAATCCAATTTAGAGATAAAGTTTCATTTGGTCTACCACAAACCTTAGTTGCGATAGTAACTTTGTCTCGTTGTTTTTTACTTAACCATTTACCAATATATTCTTCTGTTTTACCTAGAGTTTTGGCACAGGTAGGAGCAGGATACATTTCTGCAGTATCAATAAAATTTATTCCTTGAGAAAAAGCATAATCTAGTAATTTTTGTGCTTCGTCTAAGGTATTTTGTTTACCATAATTCATGGTACCTAAACAAATTTCTGATACCTGTAATTGACTATCACCTAGTTGTTTATATCTCATTACTGTTGCACTCTAAATGTGATAATGTAATTTTAGTTAATATAACAAAAAACAAAACTACTACATTTGTCAATAATATGAAATTACTAAACATTCCGGCAGCGTGGACAGCCCAAGAGTTACTTAATTCTCCATATTGGAATTATAGTTTTACTCAAGAAGAAGTGGCAGAAATAGAAGTCGGCATTAATATTTACCAATTTTCTGAAAATCAAAAATTTAATTTTAAGCGACTTAAACAAACTTTTGCAAGTATTTCTGAAGAATTAGAAAATGGACGGGGGATTGTTCTGTTAAAAGGTTTTCCTGTCCATAAATATTCCGAGGAAACTGTAGCTGATTTTTACCTATTCTTATGTCAACAAATAGGACTACCGATTAGACAATCAAATTCTAATTTTAATTCGCCTCTTAGAGAAAAAACACAATTTATTACTTATATTAGAGCTGAGTCAAAATCATCTTCAGATGGTAAACAGTCAAACGACAATTATCAACTTCATACCGATCGTTATGACTTGTTGAATTTACTTTGTGTTAGACAAGCAAAAGTGGGTGGAGAAAATAGTTTTGCCAGTGCTGTTAATATCTATAATGAAATGATCCAATCTCATCCTGAAATTGCACAGGAGTTATGTAAGGGTGTTCCTTGGTTATTTGATGGGGAAGATGGTTGGATTAATTATCCAATATGGTTTATTCATTTAGATAAATTTACTACTCAACTGTCTAGCACTTATCCAATTCTTAGTCAATTAGTATCTGGAGCTTTACCTTTAACTGAAACACATAAAAAAGGTCTTGATTTATTACAAATAATTGGTAATAAATCTAAAATAAATATAAAATTAGAGCCTGGTGATTGGTTAATAGTTAATAATCACATTGTTTATCATGCTCGATCTACTTGGGAAATAGAGTCAGGAGATTACGATCGTCTTTTGTTCCGAGTTTGTTGTTCTCCTTCTAATAGTCGAGAATTGCCTGATACGCCAACTTTTAGAAAAATGTGGGGAAATGTCCAAGGCGGTAAACCTAGAGGTGGTTTTTTACCTAATCATAAACTACCTCCAAATCAGGCTATTTGTGAACCTTTATCTAAAACTGAGTCTTACTGGTTAGATCGTTATCTTCAAGTAAGATGGTTAGGTGTAGATAAAATCAGTGAATTGTCTGAGAAATAAAAGAAATATTAAATATAAAAATAATGAATAAAACAATAGAAATACTCAATATTCCTTCAGCTTGGAAGGGTGAAGAATTATTTAATTCTACATATTGGAATTACAGATTTACCAATCAAGAAATTGCAGAAATTGAAACAGCTTTTAAAAAATCACAAATTTCTAAAAACAAGGATATCAACTTAAGTAATAGCCTCCTCAAAACTTTTAAAGATATTTCCGAAGAACTTGAATTTGGAAGTGGAATTGTCCTTTTAAAAGGAATACCAGTACATAAATATTTAGAAACAGATTTGAGTGATCTTTATCTGGCCTTATCTAGAAAGATTGGAGTACCTATAAGAGAGTCAAATTCAGATTTTGATTCACCTATTAGAGAAAGAAATCAATTTATTACTGAGATAAAAGCCGAAGCAAAGAATTCTTCTCAAGAGAATAAACAGTCTAATGATGCTTTTAAATTTCATACAGATCGCTGCGATCTTAATAGTTTATTATGTGTTCGACAAGCAAGAATTGGTGGTGAAAACCGTTTAGCTAGTGCTATTACCATTTACAATGAAATGCTTAAATATTATCCTGATATTGCCCAAGAATTATTTAAAGAAATTCCCTTTTTTTTCGAGGGAGAAAATAATTGGATAACTTACCCGCTATGGTGTATTTATGAAGGAAAATTTACCACTCAATATTCCAGTGGTTATGTAGCTTTAAGTCAATTAATTCCAGATTGTCCACGATTAACTCAAAAACAAAAGCAAGGTTTAGATTTATTAGAAGAAATAGGGTTAAAAGTGGGCATTACAATGAAACTTGAACCTGGTGACTGGTTCATTGCTAATAATCATATTATTTATCATGCTCGATCTACTTGGGAAATAGAGTCAGGAGATTACGATCGTCTCTTATTAAGGGTTTGGCTTTCTCCTTCTAATAGCCGAAAATTACCTGATACTTCTACCTTTAAAACTATGTGGGGCAATGTCGGAGCAGGTAAACCTAGAGGAGGATTTTTGCCTAACCATTATCACACATCACCCGATAGACCTATTACTCAACCTCTATCACCAACTGAGTCTTATTGGTTAGCTCAGTTTATGAAGGGTAGATGGAGAGGTGCTGATAATATAAACAATGAACAATTGACATGACAAAGAAAAATTAGTAAAGATAGGTGCTATTAGACATCTTTAGAAAAGAGGGAATAGGGGTAATTTTAGTTATCAGTTATCAGTACCTCCGAACTAAAGTTGAAGGTTTGAAATACTGAGTTGAATATTTTTTTCATCCCCTTAAAAGAGGCAGGGCTATTTCATTCTATCTAAATCCTTAACTTACAATAATTTTAGGTTTATATATGATTTATCAAAATCGTAATCTCAGAATTAATAATATTAAAAGTTCTCCTTCGCGTCACTGTTATGGCATGGGTTTAGGTATTATTATTCTGGATGAAATATATCCTGGTTTTCCTGGTGATACACGCAATGCTAGTGCTTACCCTTTTCCTATTCAATATGAAATTGCTGAAGGTTTAGATGGGAAAAAATTACTTTTTCAAGAAGATAAATCTTCTTTCTTGTTACCTATTAAGATAGCAGCTCAAAAACTGGAGAAAATTGGTTGTCGGGCGATCGCTGGAGAATGTGGTTATTTTGCTTATTTTCAGACAGAAATAGCTAATTGTGTTCAGATTCCGGTATTTATGTCTAGTTTATTACAAGTACCTTTAGCACAACAATTAATTAGACAAGATCAAGTAGTAGGTATTATCGTCTTTTCTAAAACCATTATAACTAATGCTCATTTACAAGGAGTAGGAATTACTTCTAATAGTAATTATATTATTGAAGGAATATTTGAAAATAATAATTGTTCAGAATTGACTGAACTCTATATGAATTCTAATCCTCTAGAAAGAAATGCTGATTATGAAAAAATTGAGCAACAATTAACCCAATTTGCACTTGATTTTAAACAAAAACATCCCCAGATAGGAGTTTTGCTATTAGAATGTTCGGGAATGCAACCTTTTGCCAGAGCTATTCAAGAAGCAATTAATCTTCCCGTTTTTAGTTGGGGTACTTTATTAGATTATGCTTATTCTATTGTTGTTCATCGTGATTATTATGGACATATTTAGCCTGTTGTCTAAGTAAATAATGTTGTCTAAGTAAATAATAATGAACAATAAATTACAAGATATTAATTATTTATCGTCAAAAAAGACAGTTATTTTTGGTTTTAGTTTACTTTTAATTGCTATTACTGCTATTAGTTTTGGACCTATTTTTGTGAAATTAAGTATTACTGAAATTGGTGCAAAAGCTACTGTATTTAATCGTTTTTGGATAGCTACTGTTATATTTGGACTCTGGAATTTTATCGATACTATTAGTCAAAAATCATCAGCTCATACTTCCTCGGATGACAATCATGTTTATACTTATAAAGTGATTGGTTTATTGCTTTTAATGGGAAGTTTATTTGCTGGTATTCATCTATTATGGGCTTGGTCACTATCTCAAACCAGTGTAGCTAATTCTATTACTATTCTTCATGGTTTACGCCCATTATTAACTGTTTTAGGAGGATGGCTTTTTTTCAAAAAGTTTTTCGATCTTAAATTTTTAACAGGTATGATTATTGCGATCGCCGGAGCAATTTTAATAGGGTTCAACGATTTTTCAGACTCAATGATTAAACTAGAAGGAGATTTATTATCAGTAATATCAGCAGTTTTATCAGCATTAGAATTACTAATTATGGAACATCTTTTAACCAAGTTTACTACAAAAATTTTAATGTTTTGGTGTTGTTTAGTTGCTACTTTAGTCACAGTAATTATTCTTATTGTTACAGATAATCATTTTTTTCCTATTTCATTGAAGGGATGGTTAGCTGTTATTGCTTTAGCTTTATGTTCTCAAGTTATTGGTCAAGGATTGATAACATATTCTTTAAACTATTTATCATCAGGATTAGTAGCTATAATCATGTTAATTGATCCTGTCCTAAGTACTATCTTAGCTTGGAGTATCTTGAGTGAACAATTAAGTATTGCAAATAGTATCTTTTGTAGTATAGTTCTATTTGGTATATATTTATCACTGTCAAGTCAATATGCACTAAAAAAGGAACTTGTTTCCTAATTATAAATTTTAGTGATTAAAAAAATCGTAAGCATTAATTAATCACCTAGCCTCCTGGGTCGTAACTGCGTAAGCGTCGCATAAAAGAAAGGGTTATTATTGTTCATATCTGACAGCTAATAGCTGATTGCTTACAAAAAATTAATTTACCAATAACAAAATCAACAAGGATAATTTGATGATGAAAAAGATAGAAATTTCTTCTCATAATGTTCATACAGATTTACAAACGTTGCAGTTAATTAATAGTAATCAAGACTCCTTAAAAATGGATGATTTAGTCTTGCTATTACATGGCCACTTAGCATTTCAAAATCTTTATGCTGGTTGTGAACTTGGTGTATTTGAATTACTATTCAATCAAGGAGATTTATCAGCTCTAGAAATTAGTACAAAATTAAAACTTGAAGATTATCCTACTAAAGCTTTATTGTTAGCTTTAACAGGATTAAAATTACTAATAAAAGTTGAAAATAAATATCATAATAGTCTAGTAATTCAGATGTTATTCCTGGAAAAAACTTGGCAAGAATTTTATGATGTAGTTCTTTTTGAAGCAAAAATTGTATATCGTGGTTGTATAGATTATGTAGAATCTTTACGTCAAAATACAAACGTTGGTTTACGTCGGTTTGAAGGCAAAGGAGAAGATTTATATAATCGTTTACATCAAAATACAGGACTAGACCAAGTATTTTATAACTTTATGGGTTCATGGTCAAAATTAGTTAATCCTTTACTATTTGAAAATGTTGACTTTTCTAACTTCAAAAATATTGTAGATGTTGGTGGTGGAGACGCAACAAATTCAATAGCTTTAGCCAAAGCTTTTCCCGATGTAAATATTACATTGATGGATATTCCTGATAGTTGTAAAATTGCTCAAAAAAATATTGAACAAAACCAATTAAGTGACAGAATAACAGTATTTAAATCTAATATTTTTGTAGATGAATTTCTTCAAAATCAAGATTGTTTTCTCTTTATTCATGTCTTAGTAATTTGGTCATTAGATAAAAATACCATTTTATTACGACGAGCTTATGAAGCACTTAACCCCGGTGGCTCTGTTGTTATTTTTAACATGATGAGTAATGATTATGAAGATGGACCCTTGATGGGAGCCTTAGATTCATCTTACTTTGTTTCTATTCCTCATGAGGGTGGTATGATTTACTCTTGGAAAGATCATGAGCAATGTTTAAAAGATGCAGGATTTACAAAAATAAAACGTATTCCCTGTAATTTTTGGGCTCCTAGTGGAATTATTGTAGCTACTAAATAAATACTAGTATCCGCTCAATAAATTGGGGAAAGAAGAGAAAAAGTACACCTAGTGTTGTAAAATATGACTCATGAGGCAAAAACTATCATCAGAGAAATTAGTCACCACATTACTGTAATCAATTGACCCAGGAAAGATTGCAGAGGTCTGAGTGCATCAAACAGTAGAACTATTACTGAATCTGGTAGAACAACTTAACTCAAAAGTTACACAATTAGAAGAAGAAAACCAAAAGCTACGGGACGGAAACAACCGTCTCATAGGTGAATAAGGCAAACCAGACATCAAAGCTAGCAAAAAGAGAGAATTTCAGAAAGACCACTCGTCAGAGAAAAAACGAAAAACTCCAAGAGAACATAGTAAAACCAGTAAAAAGGAGACAATAAAAGTAGACCGAGAAGAGATAGTATTCTATTCAAAGGAAGAGCTACCAGCATATGCAGAGTTTAAAGGTTACGAAGAAGTAATTGTTCAAGATATTTTACTAAAAACAGATAACGTATTGTTTCGCAAGGAAAAATACTACTTACCTCAAAACCGAAAAACTTTTTTGGCAGAATTACCACTAGGTTACGAAGGAGAATTTGCTCCGGCAATCAAAACCTTAATCATTAGTTTGTACTATAGGGGAAATATGACCTAAGGCAAACTGTTAGAGTTTTTAGAGAATATGGGCGTCTCCATGTCAGCCGGGCATTTGTCTAATTTATTAATCAAAAACCAGACTTTTTTTGAGAGAGAAAAAAGCGAAATCTATGAAGCAGGACTATTGAGTAGTCCCTGGGAGCACTTTGACCAAACAGGAGCTCGTGTTCGAGAAGTCAACTATACCACGAAGGTAACAAAGCTGATAGCTGACTACTGAATGCTTAGAGGGTGTCTATAAAACAAATATTAAGATTTATTTTATAGACACTTTCTTAGACTTCTTGCAGAAGTCAGGGAATAGGGAATAGGTAATAGGAGGATGAAATTATTAATACTATATCTTGAATTAATCAGGGCTTATGCAAAGGAAATAAATGTAGTGTAAATATTTAAGATAATTACTAAAAAGAAACTACATATAGCGACACTATGTAAGTCCTGTTGATTGAATTTAAACTTTTCAGGAGGTCTAGGATGAAACAAGTTTGTGCATTAAAAACTCCCTTGTGGCTACAAAGATTTAATTATATTACTAATCCAGTTAGTTATTGGCAAAAGGCTTACTCGAGTTATAAAGATGCTTTTTATGCCCAAGGGATAAATTTTGGTAAACCATTAATGGTATTTTATACTCCTTCAGCCGCTAAACAAATTATTGAAAATTGTCAAGGAGATCTGACAACTACTTCTTTTGATAGTGAATTAACTGCTATTTTTGGCGATAGTTCTTTTTTTATCTTAGAAGGAACTAATCATAAAAAAATGCGCAAATTATTAATTCCTGCTTTACATGGAAAACATATAAAAACTTATGGGGAATTAATTTGTAATTTAGTTAATAATTTAATTGAAAATTTACCATTCAATCAATCGTTTTCAGCATTAGAAATAGCTCAAGAAATTTCTATGCAAGTAATGATTAAATTATTGTTTGGTAACTATCAACAAGAGCGCTATCAAAAAATCAAACAACTGATGATTAACATGGTAAGCTTATTTGCTGCTAATGTTTTTGGTTTTCCTTTATTTTTTAAATTTCTACAACAAGATTTAGGATTGGTAAGTCCTTGGGGAAATTTTTTGCAACAAAGGCGAAAAATACAACAGCTAATTTATCAGGAAATTGCCGAGCGCCGGAATCATCCTAACCAAGAAAGAACAGATATTTTAAGTCTTTTAATGACTGCTCAAGATGAGAAAGGAAATTTTCTCAATGATGAAGAATTATTAGGTCAATTATTATCATTATTATTTACAGGAAATGAATCAACAGCAGCATCTATAGCTTGGTCATGGTATGAAGTTTACCGTAACAGTAAAATCAAAGAAAAACTATTAGAAGAAATCAATAACTTAGGGGATTCTCCAGAACCTCTGAGTCTGTTTAATCTTCCTTATTTAAGTGCAGTTTGTAATGAAACTTTGCGTAAATATCCTGTGACCATGTTTATGATTCCTAGAATAGTTAAAAATACAACAGAAATTAATGGCTATCAACTTGATAAGGGAATGTTAGTAACAGTTGGTACTTATATTTTACATCATCGCGAAGATATTTATGATCAACCAGAGGAGTTTAAACCGGAGCGTTTTATTGAACATCGTTTTTCCTCTTTTGAATTTTTACCTTTTGGAAGAGGAATGCGTGGTTGTATTGGTGCAGACATAGCTTTATATCAAATGAAATTAACTTTAGCAACAATTATTTCTCATCATCGATTAGAATTAACTAATTATGGTCAAATTTTTCCTAAACGTCGTAATACAATTTTAACTCCAATTAAGTTAAGAATAATTAAGGCTTGCTGAATAAATTCAAAAAACTTACACCTTTTGAATTTAAGGCATTTTTAATTCCTTTTGGACAGATTCAGTATGAGTATGAGCGCGCTTAAGTTCTCATTGCTTTGGCTGATAAAGCTACACTCCTACCCCTTTTCAAACAGCCTCTAAGATTCAAAAGCAAAAATTGTAGGAAGAAAAAGTTTATGTCTACACAACATAATTGAAGTCAATTTCGTTTATCAATGGTTAGCATCTACCGGACTTATATAACTCATTTGGTATCTTTTCTGTCCTTTTAAAGCTGCAACTAAAATATTAGCTAGTAGACATCTCCAAAAAGACTAAAGCACTTAATATTTTCAAGGATTACCTAGCCCCTCTCCATTCTACTTAGTTGAAGTTTCTAACCAAACTTTTATGGGTGTAGTCATAAAAGCATAGGGGATATAAGTGATTTATTAGGAGATTTAATTGATGATTGGTTAAAGGTTGCTGCTATTATTCATTATTAACCCTAACAATTCTTCAAATAAAGG
>JAGGDU010000201.1:0-2083 GCA_018457135.1 Trichodesmium erythraeum GBRTRLIN201
TTACATAAATGACTTAGTTTTTCTAGTTCAGCTATCTGAGACTCTATTCTTTGTTTCTGATTTTTTAAAGATTGAATTCTCGGATTTTCAGAAGAACTATTTATAGAATATTGTGCCGAATATTGTGGTGAATTTTGTTCTTGCTGTTTAGTTACTTCCAGTTCTTTTCTCCAACTTTGATACTTTTGATGGAACTCCTGATTAGATATTTTTAAATTAGGCCACTTATCAAAAATTCTCGCAGTTGGAATTGCTTGTCCACCCAAAGCCCGTAGTACATTACCATTAACAGGAAACTTACGTTCACTCTTGAGCACACCACAAACCATGAACGTTCTTTGATTAAATAAAGGAGCGCCACTAAACCCAGGTCTAACATTCTCATCCTTAACCGTCAAAAACCTCTTATTATCTGTAGGCCCTTCACAAATCATTGTAATTGAAGCCCCATCTCGCTTTTGCTCAGGATAACCATAACTATAGAGCTCATCTCCTGGTAAAGCGTCTTCATCCAAAAACACACAAGGATGACTTTCTATTTCAACCTTAAGTAAAGCCAGGTCAGCATCTTGAAAAATATTAATCTCTGTACACTGATAATTATTTTGCTTCCAGACAATTTCAATACTATCGTGATCATTCCCCTCAATAACATGAACACAGGTAAGAATATGTCCAGGAGTGACCCAAAAGCCTGTACCAAAACTCTTTGAGGTTTTAATTCGTACTATGCAACTACGAAATAACTCGTACAAGCGTCCGGCATCTATACTATTCCTCATTTTGAAATATTTTCCCAATGTAGAGTAATTTTTAGATTTGCTTTTGCCGTTCCTTTCACGATCATAGCTGTTAGCTTTCCTGACTCATAACCAAATTCTAAGCCAAATTCAACAGAAGCTTTAGTTGGTTTAACTTGATCTATGGAAGCTTTCACAGTTGCAGCAATTTCCTTTACTGTATCAGTTACTTCTTTGAGCGGTCTGATATTAGCTGCCACATCTGATTCAATTTCTTGATCAGAAGTATCTCCTGATGCATTAAGAACAGTAGCTTCAACTCTTACTACATTGCCATTCTCTAACTCTACAGGTACAACCTGAATATTTAAATCATTATCCATTGTTTGATATATCCTTATGGTTTTATTTTCAATAGTTTTGGTGAGATGATGAAAATCTAATGTTTAACCAAAAGCGTACTTAAAGCTGTAGTGATCGCCTTGTAAAGCAAGCAAGTTACTAATTCAATTTACCAAGTCAAAAGCTTTGTTGCACAAAGAGAGCAAATAGGATAAAATAATATTTGGTGAAAATGTTGTTGAAAAAAAAAATATGATCGTACTACTTTTAGAGTAAGGATGTTTTTAGATCATCGCGATCGCTCTCACCTAAGTGCTTATCATTGACCAGAATTAAATAGATCTCTGGGTAAACTAAGTTTTAGCCTAGTAAATTTAAAAATTTGAGATTAATTTTCCGAGAGATCTAATTATGATAAATCACCACAAAGCTTATCCCAGAATAAATTTAGCAACACTTGTGTACACAAAACTTTTATTATGTGTATTCAACAGAACATGATCTTGGCAGGGAAAAAGTGCTTGAAGAGCAAATCTTATTTTCAGCCCTTGTCTTCAGCAACGCCAAAAATATTCAGTAAATAATACGCTTCTTTGGGAAGAACTTCAAAAATCTGATGTTTGCCCTGATTGAATTACTTGTAAATTATACTCACCTCTACCTGTTTTATCGTAAGAGTTAACTATTACACGGTATTTACCTGTCATAGGTAAAGTAATTGTTAGTTGAGAGTTTGTATTTTTCTTACTAATATCATCATGTTCTCCCAGTAGTTTAGTATCAGGACTAAAAACTGCTAAGTAAGTATCAAAATCAGGACTTTCTACAGTTACAGTTACTACCTGACCTTCTGTCCCTTCAAAAGTATGTTCATCGTAAACACTTTCATCAGATGGAAGTACTAAATCATCATCACTAAGCATTCCTGGTTGCTGTAAGATTATTTCTGGTTCTTGGGTGGGAGGGATCATTTCTGGTGATGGACTGTCTTCTAAAGTCGG
>JAGGDU010000201.1:2183-10102 GCA_018457135.1 Trichodesmium erythraeum GBRTRLIN201
AGTCATTTCTGGTGATGGACTGTCCTCTAAAGTCGGAGTCATTTCTGGTGATGGACTGTCCTCTAAAGTCGGAGTCATTTCTGGTGATGGAGTCACTTTGGGAAATGAAGTATCCTGGGCAAAAATTTCAGACTTCGTTGAACTTTCATCTACATAGCTAAAATTAACAACGGCCTGATGAATTGGAAGTGCGGGGGAAAGTAAAGGTTTTCCCAAAATAGTTAGTAGACCAAAAGGAGCGATCGCCCAAAATTTTGTTTGATGCATTAATCACCTCAAATATATTAATTAAATTATCCAACTAGTCTACTAGCATAGTAGGAAATAACCACAAATAATTATTAACTAAAAAACATTATTGAAGATTTTAGTTAGTATGTATAACAATTATTAAAAATATTCCTATACATAAGCCTAGTAATTATAAGCTGGAAAAAATAACATTCAACATAAATTAAGTTATTCAATGAAGATAATTACACAATAGGTACACTGTCTTCATCAGTAGAACAGAGTTTAAAATCAATGTTTAAATATGAATAAAAGTGGGATACATATCCATCACTTTATCTAGTAGAGGGAACAACCTTAACATATACTTCTTGTGTATAATTTTAGATGCTTACCTAAGTCTTATTAAAAATCAAATTATGAAAAAATTTATCGTAACTTAGTTAATTATAAATTTTTTTTCTATATATTATATATTAAATTTTTTCTATATATTATATTTTTAGTTGAGATAAAATCTAAAACTAAAAGTATAATCTTCTTATCCCGCAATCATTTATTTAACAATAGCTATAACTTGAAAAAAAATCATCAATGGAGATACTGGGTATCAGTAATCAACCTCCACTCTATTCTCTGAATGTTATATTCTCTTCCTAATAAATAAGTATTCGAGAAAAAATCATCCAATTTATCTATAAAAGTTACTCTTTTCTTGCTCAAATAAAATTCTCATTTTAGGTGAAATTGCTTCAATTTTCAACTCATACTTTCCTGACTCTCCTGCTTCATAAGAATTTGCTAATAACTTATAAGTTCCATCCTTTGGTAATATAATTATAATCCTAGCATTTTTGTCTTCCCCACTATCATCATCTTGAGCTAATTCTTGATCTTCTGAGTTTAATAAAATCAAGTAAGAATCTATTTGATTACTACTCATATCAATAGAAATTTTTTGACCTGCTCTACCTTTAAAAGCATAAAGATCATAGTAACTATTATCTACAGGTAATACATTAGATTCTCCATCTAAATTGCCTTGAACTTCAATTAAAGCATCAAAGTCTAATTTTTTAGCAAAGTCCTCATCAAACATCCTACTTCTTGAATGTTGAGCGACTAAAGGTGCTCGTCTTTCTCGAACTGCCTTGAGCAACTCTGGGACTTTATCTATAGATATAGCAAAGCCAATACCAATATTACCCCCTAATTGACTAGGAGTAAGTATAGCAGTATTAACACCGATGAGTTCTCCAGCACTATTTAACAATGGTCCCCCAGAGTTACCAGGATTAATAGCTGCATCTGTTTGAATCAAACCTCTTTCTTCATCTATACGACTAACTATTCCTACAGTAAGAGTACCTTGAAATCTACCAAAAGGATTACCTATAGCAAAAGCTCGCTGACCTACTTTTATATCACCAGAGCTAGCTATCCTAATGGTAGGAAGATTTGTTTCTCCTCTAATTTTTAGAACTGCTAAGTCTAAACCTTTTTCACCAAAACCTATGACATCTGCTTCAACTTTTCTTCCATCTGCTAAAGTGATTTTTACAATACCACCTTGGGACACGACATGAGCATTAGTTAGTACCATTCCATCGCGGGAAATAATCGTACCACTACCGTTTGCTTTATCTGTATCTATGGAGACTACTGCTTGATTTGTTTGTTGATAAACACGAATATTAGTTTGTTCTTCTATACTCTGAACAAATATTGATTCTATTTGGTTTTTGTACCGAATTTTTATAGTTTTATCTGCTCTTATTTGAGCATTGACAACAGAAAAGTTAGTGAAATTTACACTTACTCCTATCCCTAGTGCTAATATTCTTGATGTAGCTTTTTGCAAAAATTTGACCTTCATTGTTCCTAGTGGAATCTAATTTAAACAACTAATTGTTTTGTTATACTAAGGGTTAAAAAATAATATGACAAACAAGCTTGAGCCATCAAATAATTTTCTTTTAATCTTTACTTTGAGTAAAAATAGATAATCAACATAAAAAGAAAAAATGCTTGAATTTACGATTCTATTCCTTCTAACTTTAGCTCAGCAATTCCAAATGTTTGATACCTAACTCCTAATCAGCACTAAATATTTATAGCAAAAATTTATCGCGGCTGATGTTAGTAATAAATACAATTTTTCTTCCAGTTATATTAAATTTTTTCTTGCTATCAACTATATATTACAGCATTTTCTGTTGTTATAAATTACAGCTACGGGATAAAGATGCCCAAACTACATAATTTTCAATATTTACTCTGCTGTCATTTACCTTCTAATAGTTCTTTTATCTCAATAAATAAGGATTTACGGAATTCATAAAATATAAATAGTTTTAGTGATTAGAAAAATTGGAATTATAACTATTATGGATGTAGAAGGTATCTTTAGTTAGCTTTAACTAAATCATAATTTAAATCTAAATGACTCAGTTATATTTCTGAGCATTTGTCATTCTCAATCTAAGTAATAAAACTTCCTATTAAGCTAGCTTTTCAATACAAGGAATAAGGAAACTAAAAACTTTTCTTTTGACTTCCCTAGTGAAATGCCAATGAAAATAAGGTACACTTCATCAAAAGTGAGCTAAAGTTTTCCTAAGATATCCCTTATACAAAGTTTTGTCATTAATAGCTATAACTACCCTAGCCTTATTCCTACTATTATTAAGAGTTTGTAGAACCATCAACATCATTATCAGTATAGTCCATGGGAGTATACTCTACATAATTTGTAGGGTTCGCTTCTCTACTAGTAGATGATGCTTCTGGAGGACGAATTTTTCTGGTTCTAGGAGTTTTTTCTTCTGAATAACTTGCTATGGGCGTAGACTGACCACTACGGTTACGGGATACTTTTTCTTCATAAGTTGAAGTTTCCCAGCTATCTCGACTTCTATAAGGAGAAGATATATTTTCCTGCCCATTGTCATCACGAAAGTTCTCTCGACTATCATAACGAGGTCCTCTATTTTCTGGATCTACAGAAGTTTCCCAATCTTGATATGATCTAGAATAATCTTCAGAACGAGTACTACGCTTGCGTAATTTTGGTTTTGGTTCTCCTGGTTGATCGTAATTGCTTCTGCGAGTCGGACGACGGCGGTAGTCATCTTCATAATAATCTGATCGAGAATAGCCATCATCTCGCGCGCCTCTAATGCGACGTTTGGGCGGATATTCTTCTAATGGCTCTAGTTCATCAAACCCTGTTTCTCCATAGCTATAAAAAGGACTAACTGAGCGTTCTTCATCTACTATAGGAGATGTGCGTTCTTTCGCTTGCTTAGTTGTTAGTCCCCTTAAACTTATGGCTTCTGCTGCAAAGAACATAGTAGAACCGGTTAATAAGAACTGACCAAAAGCTAAAATTGGGTCTAGTCGCCAGCCTTGAAATATTAAAATACCTCCAGATAATAGACCAATTGCCGCAAAGAAAATATCATGATCTCTTGCTAACTTCGGACGCCATGCACGCATAAAGTAGAGGCCAGCTCCAGCTAAGGCCAAAATAACTCCCATGAGAGTCTGAAATCCAAATCCTAAATTTACCATTATAAATCTCCTAACCAGTCATTAAGTTAACTTTTAAAGTCGACAATTTCTACCAACAGAGCAGTTATTAGGGCTTTAAGGTTTTCTTATATATAAATTACACTTAATCTTTGTTTGATCATACATTCTCAACTTAACAAAGAAAAACCTCAGTTTGTTGGGATTTGACAATTTTATTACTGTCTTCCCTCTACTTTAGCTGAGGTTTCAAATAAAGAGCAGGCTAATTTGAAAGAAGAAAGTCTTCTACATTACTGTATAATCAACCTTTGAATTATAAAAAAAAATATTTGGAGCCTAAGAACGGCTAACTTTGTCCTTTTGACTGACGAAGATCAAAAAAACTGTAGCTGGAATAACTACAATTAAAATTCCTGCCAACAGACTGAAGACGAAGTTTAATAAAGAAGGAGTCATAAATTATTACCCTTAGTTACAAAAATTGATTTCTCTTATTTCTCTATATTAATTTATCATTTACTTAAAATTTTTCCCTAGTATCTACTATTATCTATAATTATGACTTTTGTCATGATTTAAAAATCAGAAGTCATAAACGTTGGCCGATTAACTAGGAACACAAAAAAACATAAGAATTAAATGCATATTAGCTTAATTTACTACTTCTATAACTTCGTTGTGATGGATAGGCTAGTAGGACCGATACAGCTAAAATCCTAAAAACTGGGTTACTTAAGGAAATTTAGCGAGAGGGAAAAAACACAATTAGGGGCATAAATTTGTTTTTTTGTAAGACATTCGTAAGTCCTGGCTATATTGTTATGGCTTAATAATTTGCAATACAATAATATTAGTTTTCTTTACAAAAGTTAATTTCTAGCTTTATGGACTATATGACATTAGTTAATTGGACTCTGAGCATTACCCTAGGGTTGATGACTTTCTTATTTATTTTCCGAATTGTTCTGACATGGTATCCTCAAGTAAATATTAATCAATTTCCATTTAATTTGATATTTTTACCTACGGAACCATTCTTAGCTCCCACAAGAAAAATTGTACCCCCTTTGGGAGGGGTAGATATTAGCCCAATTATTTGGGTAGCTATTTTTAGCTTGCTGCGAGAGATGCTTTTAGGTCAGCAAGGTTTATTGAAAATCATGCTGTAGCGAAAAGAACAGTAAAGTTATTTTCAACGTTGCGGAAATTATGAAGGAGCTATTTAACTATTACTGATTTCCTGAAATTTTATTGATATAACTTTATATATATTGATATGGCTATACTTATCAAGCTTAACTAATTGCAGTAAAATTCAGATAGTAAGAGTAACTACTGTAGTGTAGAAGCAACCTACTAAGCAAGAGAATTCCTGATAAGTTGCCTAACCGCTGGGCCTTATAATTAAAATTATTTAAGCACCAAGGCACCAAGGCGATCTAAATACTTAAAAGCATCTACAGGTTTTCACAATAGGCATTGCGACATACCCCCAATTTAAGACACGTTTTACTCTGCATTATTAAAAATTTTTAGCACTTATAGTATGGGTGAATAAAAGTAGCTCTATCAAAGTTTATCTCCCTGAAAATATCTTAATGCCTTTATGGAAAGGCAATATAATACCTACTTATTTGAGTAGCTCATTTAAGACAACTCCAAGCAATTATTTGGGAATTATTTTGGGTCTTGGTTCATAATATTTTCAACAAAATTGGTATAGACTTCCCCATCAACAAATTCAGGAGTTTCTAAAATTCTTTGATGAAAACCTATGGTAGTTGGAACTCCCGTAACAGCACATTCCCTTAAAGCACGTTTCATTCTCTGGATAGCAGTGGGACGGTTGTGCCCCCAAACTATTAATTTACCAATCAAAGAATCATAGTAGGGTGGAATCTCGTAATCTGTATAAACATGAGAGTCCATCCTGACTCCAGGGCCTCCTGGTGGTAGATATCCACTAATACGACCTGGATGGGGGCGAAAATTGTGTTCTGGGTCTTCGGCATTAATGCGACATTCTATAGCATGACCATTAAACTTGACCTGTTTTTGGGTTAACTGTAATTTTTCTCCTTGGGCAATTCTAATTTGTTCGGCAATTAAATCAAGTCCTGTAATTGCTTCTGTGACTGGATGTTCTACTTGAATTCTGGTATTCATTTCCATAAAGTAGAATTTACCTGACTGGTCTAGAAGAAATTCTACAGTACCAGCACCAAGATAGTTGATAGACTTGGCTGCCTTGACCGCAGCTTCCCCCATTTTTTGCCGGAGTTTAGGATCTAATGCTGGAGAGGGAGCCTCTTCTAGTAATTTTTGATGGCGACGTTGAATTGAGCAGTCTCTTTCTCCCAAATGAATCACATTTCCGTAACTATCGGCCAATATTTGAAATTCAATGTGACGTGGGCGTTCAATGAATTTCTCCATGTAAACTCCTGGGTTGCCAAAGGCTGCTTCTGCTTCTCCTTGGGCTGCTTGGAATAATTTGGACAGATCATTAGGATGGCGAACCAGTCTCATCCCTCGTCCTCCTCCTCCAGCTGTGGCTTTGATAATTAGGGGAAAGCCAATTTTTTCGGCGATCGCCACTGCTTCATTTTCATCTGTCAGAAGACCATCGCTTCCTGGAACTGTAGGAACTCCAGCTTTTTGCATGGTTTCTTTGGCTGTAGATTTGTCCCCCATGGCCCTAATTCCTGCTGGAGATGGACCAATAAAGGTAATATCATGGTCAGCACAGATTTCTGCAAATCGAGCATTTTCTGCCAGAAAGCCATACCCTGGATGAATGGCAGTGGCGTCGCGAGTCAGAGCTGCCGAGATAATATTGGGTATGTTGAGGTAGCTTTTGCTGCTAGTAGGTTCACCAATGCAAACTGCTTCGTCTGCTAGTTGCACATGGAGGGCATGGCAGTCTATGGTTGAGTGGACTGCAATGGTAGCTATGCCTATTTCTTCGCAGGTGCGCAGAATACGCAGAGCTATTTCACCTCGGTTGGCTATTAGAATTTTAGAGAAACGCATTTTCGTGCTTTTCACTCAATTATTTTAGTTAGCATAGAGTATTTTGGGTAATCTGGAAAGATGTTTTTGTTTGACTCAGAAGTTGGGTGTACTGTATATTCTTACTATGACTCAATTTGGGAGTGTGGAGAATTTATTTAGTATTCTGAGGACTGCTATCTGAAAAATATTTGGGAAAATTTCTTGTAAACATTCCAGAATTTTATGTTATCGTTATATATTGTTAGCTAATATATTTCTAATTACATAGAGGTTTAGTTGACAAATCCTAACTAACTAAAGCGGATGTGGCGGAATTGGTATACGCGCACGTTTGAGGGACGTGTGGCTTTGCCTTGCGAGTTCGAGTCTCGCCATCCGCATTCTTAAAATACTCAGAGGTGAACTAAATGGTCTCTGGGTATTTTGGGGTTTGAGGGTTAATTGTTTTTGATGTGAAGAGAAAAAAAACTATAGCGCTATAGTTTTAAATATATACTAATTAGGGTTTAGGGGAAAAGGTCTTTTTAAGGAGTAGGATAGCGCTATAGTTTCAAATATATACTAATTAGGGTTTAAAGGAGTAGGATAGCGCTATAGTTTCAAATATATACTAATTAGGGTTTAAAGGAGTAGGATAGCGCTATAGTTTCAAATATATACTAATTAGGGTTTAGGGGAAAAGGTCTTTTTAAGGAATAGGAGAGTGCTTATGTCTTACATTTTTTAATACAAAATGTAGCATAAATATAATTCAAAAGTTTCGACTCTCGCCATCCGCTTTCCTAAAATACTCATAGGCGAACTAAATGGTCTCTGGGTATTTTGGGGTTTGAGGGTTAATTTTTTTTGATGTGAAGAGAAAAAAAACTATAGCGCTATAGTTTAAGATATATACTAATTAGGGTTTAGGGGAAAAGGTCTTTTTAAGGAGTAGGAGAGTGCTTATGTCTTACATTTTTTAATACAAAATGTAGCATAAATATAATTCAAAAGTTTCGACTCTCGCCATCCGCTTTCCTAAAATACTCATAGGCGAACTAAATGGTCTCTGGGTATTTTGGGGTTTGAGGGTTAATTGTTTTTGATCAGGACTTACGCAAAGACACTATATATAGTGTTTACCCTTAAAGATTTATCTA
>JAGGDU010000202.1 GCA_018457135.1 Trichodesmium erythraeum GBRTRLIN201
TTGTTTCTTTCGGATAATTATGAATGTACTCTAAAGTTTTATTCATTGGTATAGCTACCTAAATAAAATTATAAATGAACATGACAATCTTATCTTATTTTCTATTTTGGAGATGTCTAATAGGTAGAGGCTAATAGCCATTTGCCCCTACAAAATTTTGCAAGACAGTTAAAATTCTCCTGCTAAAGCAACAACACAACGTTCACAAATTGTGGGATCTTCTGAGAAGTCACCAACATGAGTAGAATAATTCCAACAGCGTTCGCATTTCTCACCATCTGCTTTGACTACTCCTATACCTAAAGAATCTAATATAGACTTATATTCGAGATTACTTAAACATTCTGGAGATTCTAATAATTCTACTTGAGAAGTAATAAATAGATAACGTAATTCATCAACCCCATTACCAGAAGGAATTATGGCTTTAACATTATTAGGTTGTTGAGGTAAAGTTTCTGTTTCTACTACTTGTGGTTCTGGGGTAAATTCGACTTTTTGGGGGGGCACAAAAACTCCTTCTGGATATACTAAAGTTGCTGACTGTTTAACTGTATTGTCTGCCAAATTTTTCTTTTGAGTAGATAAAGCCTCTTTACCTAATATATCTTCAGCAGTCAATTTTATTTTATCTAACCAACTTTGGCGACTTTTAGCAAATAACAAATTATGAGTAACAAAGCGAATTGTGTAGATAATTCCCACTAATATCATGATGTAATTTACTAGAGGCAGTTTTTCAATTGTTTTTACTACCGTTACTGTTAGTTGTATTGATAACAGTAATATAATCATCAAAAACACCCCTCCTAAAGCTTTTTTATACCCACTAAGTAATTTACTCACAGTATTAGAAAAATCTGATAAAAAATTTTTATAAGTATAAAAAATATCAGGAAACTTTTGTTGGTTATTAGTAGTTTTATCTTCTGTTTTTTCTGGTTCAATTTCGATTTTAGCTTCCCAGAATTCAGACTTACTTTTTTCTCCTTGAGCAATGGGATTAAAATCTTGTATTTGCTCCCGGAATTTAGTATCTTTTACATACAACAATACCTTAGCTTCTAAAGGCGAACCAATTGCTTTTTCTGCCCGCGCTTTTTCCAACACTTTGTTAACTTCAGTGCGAGTTTTTCGTAACTCTTCCCATAACTTAACTAACTCTGGGTTATGCCATTTTTCCTCTAATTTCACCCATCCAGACTCAAATACAGATTTGCAGGGAGTCGGATAAGGAAGATTTTGCCAAATATCTTCTGCCATATGGGGTAAAACTGGAGCGATCGCTTTTGCCAAATTTTCTACAGCGACAACTAAGACTGTCTGACAACTGCGACGTCTGAAAGCATCAGTCGCACTAATATAAAGTCGATCTTTAGCAATATCCAAATAAAAGTTAGATAAGTCAACCACACAGAAATTTTGAATTGTTTGGAAAAAGCGGAAATACTGAAATTTATCAAAACCATCTTTGACTTCAGCAAACACCTCTGTAATCCGGTGCAACATATAACGATCTAGTTCTGGCATTTCCTCATAAGCAACAGCATCTTTTGCCGGATCAAAATCATGGATATTTCCCAACAAAAACCGCGCCGTATTTCTAATTTTGCGATAAATATCTGCTATTTGCTTGAGAATATTCTTACCCAGGGGTACATCAGAAGAATAATCTACAGAAGAAACCCACAAACGCAAAATATCTGCACCATAAGCAGGTTCTTGTTTTTGATTTTTGCCACCTTCAATAACTATTACCGGGTCTACCACATTTCCCAGAGACTTACTCATCTTCCGACCATTCTCGTCAAGTACAAAACCGTGAGTCAAAACAGTTTGATATGGTGCCACACCATTAGTAGCAATACTAGTCAGCAAACTTGACTGAAACCAACCGCGATGTTGGTCAGAACCTTCCAAATATATATCAACTGGATATCTTAACCCTTCCCTTTGTTGAGCAACTGCCGCCCAAGATGAACCAGAGTCAAACCAGACATCCATGGTATCCGTTCCTTTGCGGTACTTCTCAGCATCTTGGCGATAGGTTTCTGGTAAAAGTTCCTCCACCGACATTTCCCACCAAGCATCAGAACCTTTTTCAGCAATAATTTTTTGCACATGAGCAACAGTTTCCTCAGTTAGCAAAGGTTCCCCAGTCTTTTCGTCATAAAATACAGGAATAGGTACACCCCAACTTCTTTGTCGAGAAATACACCAGTCAGAGCGATCGTTCACCATTGGAGTAATGCGGTTTTCTCCTTGAGCAGGTATCCAGTTAACTTCAGCGATCGCCTTAAGTGCTTCACTGCGGAAACCTTCAACAGAAGCAAACCATTGTTCAGTTGCTCGGAAAATAGTAGGTTTTTTAGTGCGCCAATCATAGGGATATTTATGTTCGTAGGGTTCCTCTTTCAATAGAGAATTAACATTTTGCAGTGCTTCAATAACAGCAATATTCCCTTCTGCCAAAACACTTAACCCCGTAAACTCTCCGGCTTCAGCAGTAAATTTCCCATTGCCATCCACAGGGGACAAAATTGATAAACTATAACGTTGCCCTACGATATAGTCTTCCTGACCGTGACCGGGAGCAGTATGAACTAAACCCGTACCTGACTCAGTAGTAACATAGTCCCCACCAATAACAATTTTACTTTCCCGGTCAAACAGTGGGTGTTGGTAAGTGCAGTTTTCTAAGTCTTCACCTTTAACCGTCGCTACAGGTGTTAAAGTTGTGCCCAGAGTTGCTGATAAACGTTCAACTGCTTCTGCTGCAACTATAAATAATTTGTCTTTTCCCATTGCATAGTCAGCATCAGGTTTGACAACAGCATAATTAAGGTCTGGGTTAACGCTAACTGCCAAATTCCCAGGAATAGTCCAAGGTGTTGTAGTCCAGATGGCCACCCAGAGTTTTTCTAGATAAGATTCGAGAGACTTTTCAACTGCTTTTGCCAAGTTAGTGATTTTAAAAGCAGCATAGATACTCCGAGACTTGTGACCTTCGGGATATTCCAGTTCTGCTTCTGCAAGAGCAGTTTTAGAACTCGGACTCCAATGTACAGGTTTGAGACCACGATAAATGTAGCCTTTCAAAACCATTTTACCAAATACCCCAATTTGAGCAGCTTCATATTCTGGAGAGAGAGTCATGTAGGGATGTTCCCAGTCTCCCCAAACTCCATAACGTTTGAATGATTCACGCTGTTTGTCTATAGTTTCGAGAGCAAAGTCTCTAGCTTTGCGACGTAATTCTATGGGTGTGAGTTTTGCCCTTTCTGCTGATTTAATATTTTGAATAACTTTCAATTCTATGGGTAAACCGTGGCAGTCCCAACCAGGAACATAACGAACTTTTCGCCCTTGGAGGATTTGGTAGCGGTTGATAATGTCTTTAAGGATTTTATTCAAGGCATGGCCAATGTGTAGGTTGCCATTAGCATAAGGTGGGCCATCATGTAGGGTGAAGATTTCCCCTGGGTTGGTCTGAGAAAGACGTTCATAGATTTGTTCTTGTGCCCAAAACTTTTGTAGTTCTGGTTCCCTGGTGACTGAGTTAGCCCTCATATTAAAGTTAGTCTGGGGCAGGTTTACGGTCTCTTTATAGGATTTTGCTTCAACCATTAGATTTTAGATTTTTCTGTTAGTATATTCAGAATTTTAAACTTATTTCTTTGTATCATCACATTGTCTTGGGTTTTGCTTGTGTTTTATATACAAAAAATTTTAATTTGCCTATATTTTCTTTTCGTCATATGAATAGTAAAATCTTTAACCTACTACAAAATTCGGTTTTAAGAGATAAAATAAACTTTCCTGGTAGACAGATATGGAGTTAGTCATATTGATTCCATATTGCACGAAATTTGCCCACTTAGGGAAAATTATGTTTTAAGATCTGAAATAATATCAAGCTATTTATAGCAATAAAAAAGTTGAAATATAGATTTTTGTCAAAAATATTAAATACTTATAATCCTACCGTTATAAAACATTTAAAAGTAACTTATTTGATGGAAGTTACCTAAGAGAAAGTCATATATACACCACCTCTAAATGGTTGTTGATAAATGAAGTCATAAATGACAATCGAACCATGAATTTTTAAGATTAAACACCTAAGTCTCCTTAAGTGATTTCAAAAAGCATCAAAAATGACAGAAAAAATAAAAACTATAGAAATTGACGAAAAATCTCCCCATTTACAAGCTGTTATTAAATTGGGCGATGCTAATACAAAAACCCTAGGTCATTTATCCTACGATACTTTTTTTGATTATGCAAAACGTGGCCAAATTATTATAGCTTTAGATCCAAAAGAAAATTTTATTGGTTATCTGATGTACCGAAAGGTTCGTCGAAGTAATCATCTTGTAATAGTTCATTTATGTGTTGCTGAATCATCCCGCGGTAGGGGTTTGACTAGGACACTAGTAAATTATTTAAGTCAAAGGCATCAAGATTTTTATGGTATTAAGTTAAAATGCCGTCGCGATTATGGATTAGACGAAATGTGGTCTAAGTTAGGCTTTGTTCCCTTAAATGAAAAGCCTGGAAAAAGTAAGGAAGGAAAACCCTTAACAGTTTGGTGGCTAGATCATGGTCATCCCAATTTATTTTCTGTTAATGCTACCGAAAAGCTCAATTCTAAACTATGTGCAATTATTGATATAAATGTTTTCTTTGATTTGTCTGAAAATGATAGTTTTAAAAGTGAAGAATCAGAGTCTTTACTTGCTGATTGGCTACAAGATGACTTAGAGTTATGTGTCACTGATGAAATTTTTAATGCTATTAATAATATTACTGATTCCCAAGATAGAAAATATCAACGTCTCAATGCAGAAAAGTTTACAAAATTACCATATAATCAGCAAAATTTTGAGGTTTTTTTAAACTCTTTTATAGAGTTTATGGAAGGAAGTAATCTCAAACTTGATCAATCACAAATACGTCAGCTAGCTATGACACTTGCTTCTGAATGCCTAATTTTTGTAACTCGTGATTCACATATTTTAAATTTAACCGATGAAATCTATAAAATTTTTAAGCTAGAAATAACTAATCCTAGTAACCTCATTATTAACCTAGATGAAATTCGTAGAAGCACTACATATCAACCTGTACGATTAGCGGGTTCAAATCAAATCAATCTTCAATCTGTACCGATCAATCAAATCAAGGGGCTGACTGATTATTTTTGGAGTCAAAAAAATGGTGAGAAAAAAGAATATTTTCAGCAAAAAATTCGCAGTTTTATTAGTAATTGTTCTAAGTTTATATGTCATCAGCTTGTAATGGAAGAAAATCAACCAGTCGGTTTAATTGTTTATAATAAATCAAAATCTTCTGAATTAGAAATTCCATTACTAAGAGTTAAAGATAATTCTTTAGGTGGAACACTTGCACGTTATTTAATTTTTCATGCCATAATAATTTCAGCTCAGGAGAACAGATATTTTACAAGAATCACTGACCCCTATTTAGAAGAAATAGTTGTTAAAGCTATTCAAGAAGATGCTTTTATTAAGAATAAGGGAGAATATATAAAGGTAAATATTCCCGTAGCAGAAACAGCATCTAATCTATCTAAGCGTCTCAATGATTTAGCTAAATTTGAATTAGAATATCAATCAAATTTTTGTATAAAATTTGCAAAAACTATTAGTCAATCTGAATCAACGAAAAATTCACAAACTACAATAGAAATAGAACGTTTTCTGTGGCCTGCAAAAATAATTGATGCTAATGTGCCTACATGGATTATTCCTATTAAACCATTTTGGGCAAAAGATTTATTTGATGAAGAGTTAGCTAATTATTGGTTATTTGGCTCTAAAACTGAATTAGCACTTAAACGTGAACTTGTATTTTATCGTTCTAAGGGCGGTTTAAAACCTGGTGTAATTGGTAGGATTATATGGTATGTCAGCAATGATAAATCTTTTCCATACGGGACAACAAAAGTAATTAAAGCTTGTTCTCGATTAGATGAAGTCATAGTAGACAAACCAGAAAAATTATATAGACAATTTCGTAATCTAGGTATATATAAATTAGAAGATTTAATAAAAATCACCAACAATGATCCTAATGAAGATATAATGGCTGTTCGATTTAGTGATACTCAAGTGTTCACTAATACTATAACTTTAAAAGAACTTCAAGATATACTAAAAAAACAGATAACTGTTCAAGGACCTTTTAAAATAACACCAGATCAATTTGCTAAAATATATGATCAAATCAACAAAAATTAATTAGGATTATTCAAATATGCCAAATACAGTTCTTTTATCTATAAAGCCAGAATATGCTGATAAAATTTTCTACCAGAAAACAAAAAAAGTTGAATTACGTCGTGTTTTTCCTTCTTTAGATAAAGATGATTTAGTTATAGTTTATGTTTCATCTCCTAAAAAAGCTGTAGTTGGTTACTTTAAAGTCAAAAAAATTATCAAAAAAAATATCTCTTACCTTTGGGATGAAGTCGAAGAAAAAGCAGGAATTACCCAGGAAGAATTTTACGATTATTATTCAGGATTAGATTTGGGGATTGGAATATTTTTCCAAAAAATTAAAACTTTTAGTAATCCAGTAGAATTAGAACAATTAAGACAAGAATTGAATACTTTTAGGCCACCTCAAAGCTATCGTTACTTGAAACCTAATGAATTTGAAATTATTAAGAAATTAGTAGACTATGATTTTGAATAGTTCAAAAATAAGGCGTTTGTGAATCAAGCTATGAAACCATTATTTAGCCCAATTAAAAATTATTTTCAGTTAAGAGTTAGGCCATCGCAATTCTTGCACAATCATAGTCAAAATAACCAACACCAAAAATTAAAATAACTGTGTATGGCAATTCAACAACTAACTTTATTTGTTCAACTTTTTCAAGAATTTTCTGACTCATATCCCTATAGCTTAGAAGGATTAAATCATAGAGCATCTTATGAAAAACAACGTCAACAAGGTCGCCGGAATTTTGAAGAAATAACTACTGCTGCTAAGGCAGGGGAAGACATAACAGAGTTGATTATATGGAAACTTTTACCTCATACTAATACTCCCAGTAATCGACAAAAGGGTGTATGGATTTACTTGAGTGAATCTAGCAATACTGATTTAAGTGAATGGTTTCAATGGTTGGAAAAGCAAGAAGATTGGTCTGTTATTACTAGAGCAATTTATAATTTTGTAACTTCCTGTATTACAGATTATCATAAATTTTTAGTAGCTTGTAAAAATTTTTCTAAATTACCATATTCTAGAGAATTTAAAATAGGAATAATAACACCTATTCTGAATGCAGTCAAACCAGATGATTTTCTTTTAATTAATAATAAATCCAGAAAAGTAATTAATTATTTAAGTAACACAAAACATACTCAAAAGCTAACTGAATACCCATATATTAATCTCACTGGCCATAATCTAATTTTAGAATTAGCTGAAGAAATGCAGAAGCAAAATATACCTGCAATGCGAGATGATGATTTGTTTGATATGTTTTGTTATTGGTTGGTAGATGTAAAAAAATACAATTTTATTAGTGAAAATATAAAGAGTACAGACAATATCTATAAAACTAATCAAGATCAAGATCAAAAAATAAATGTGATTAATTTACAACCAGAATACACTCTAACTCAATGCTCCCAAGAAACAAACTTCACAGAAACAGAACTCACCCAATGGATACGCGCTATCAACCGTAAAAAACAGGCTATTTTCCAAGGTCCACCTGGTACAGGCAAAACTTTCCTCTCTCAAAAACTCGCCCAACACTTAATCAGTCGAGGTGACGGCTTCTGGGAACTGATCCAATTTCATTCTGCTTATACCTACGAAGACTTTATTCAAGGTATTCGACCCCAAAGCCAAGATGGTAAACTCACCTACCCTGTTGTTCCCGGTCGCTTCCTACAATTTTGTCAAAAAGCAGCACTTAATCAAGATATTTGCGTACTCATCATTGATGAAATTAACCGGGCTAACCTCTCCCAAGTTTTCGGCGAACTTATGTACCTCCTGGAATACCGCGACGCCAAAATTCCCCTTGCTGGTAGTGCAGAATTATTCAGCATTCCTAAAAATGTTCGCATCATTGGCACTATGAATACTGCCGATCGCTCCATTGCTTTAGTAGACCATGCACTTCGTCGTCGCTTTGCTTTCATCACTCTCTCCCCTAAGTATGAAATATTGCTTCAATACTACAAGGAAATAGAAACAAATTTTTCAGTGGAGGGGTTAACTCAACTTTTAGAAGCAGTCAACCAAGAAATAAACGACCCCAACTATCAAGTCGGTGTTTCCTTCTTTCTCCGAAAAAATATTGCAGAGGAAATTCCAGATATTTGGCAAATGGAAATTGAACCATATTTAGAGGAATATTTCTTTGCTCAACCAGAAAAAGTCAATGATTTTCGGTGGGAAAAAATTCAACATCGGATGTCAAAGACAATTTGTTAGATATAGACTTTTCCCCACATCTCAGATGCAAAAAGTATCTATTATGTCTGCTTCAAAAACAATATGAAATCTTCCCAAATCATCGAACTCACTGAATATCAACCTTACCAGTTTTCACCAGATAAAATTGATTATAGTATTCCTACTAAATTATGGCAAGAATACGATCAAAAAGGTCAAAAAATTAAAGTTGAATTTCCTACTCCCAAAACCAACAACAAATGGCAATTTACTTCTCAAGGGTGGGTGGGTTATATTCCCATAACTCTGGATTTTCACATCATTCTTAAACCTAAGGTACCACTTCATAACCTATTTGGAATGTTGGAATATGCCTACAACCTCAGAAGTTTTTGTTTTTTAGATGGTTTAGTTAACTGTAATTCTCTACAGGAATTTTACAACTGTTTAGTTAATATTCTGGCTCAAAAAATATTAGAGCGAGGTCGAAAAGGTTTTCATCGTGCTTATCTGCCAAAAACAGAAAATTTAACTTATATTCGGGGACGATTAAATATGCGGCAAGTTATGCACAAACCCTGGGGTGTTAGTTTAAAATGTGATTATCAAGAACATACTGCTAATATTCCTGATAATCAAATTTTGGCTTGGACTTTGTTTATCATTAGCCGTAGTAGTTTTTGTTCTGAAAAAGTCGCTGTAACTGTAACAAGAGCTTTTCATATTTTGCAAGGTTTGGTAACTTTACAACCTTTTAAATCTAGTGATTGTCTGAATATAAAATATCATCGTTTGAATGAAGATTATCAGGTTTTACACGGTTTATGTCGATTTTTTTTGGATAATATTGGAGCTAGTCATCAACAGGGTAATTACTCAATGTTACCTTTTTTAATAGATATGGCTAAACTCTATGAAAAATTTGTAGCTAAATGGTTAAAATTGCATCTATCCTCAAATTTAAGAGTTAAAGAACAAGAAAAAGTAGAAATTGTTGATGATAAAATTTATTGTAAAATTGATTTAGTTATTTATGAAATAAAAACTTGCAAGGTTGTTTATATTCTTGATACTAAATATAAGTTGGATTGCAGACCATCGACAGATGATATTAACCAAGTGGTAGCTTATGCAACTTATAAAAAATGTCACGAAGCTATTTTGATTTATCCTCAAAGACTAACTAATTATATTAATCAATTAGTTGGTGAAAGTCAAGTAAGATTGCGTACTTTGACATTTGCTATTGACTCTGATTTGGAAAAAGCTGGTCAATCTTTTTTAGAAGAATTAATATCAAATCCGGTAGTATCGTTGTAAAAAAAGCATAGAAACCAGGTTGATATTAAATGTTGCACCATACTAATATCTACCTCCCATAAACCCATTTTCTTATAAGACTTATAAGACTCCATGGGCAAGCACAGATGAAACAGTTTAGAAAGTAATTTTCATCCTGATATAAAAAACTATCGGGACTTTAGTGAAAAAATAGTAAAAAAAAGGGTATAATGTATACCTGA
>JAGGDU010000203.1 GCA_018457135.1 Trichodesmium erythraeum GBRTRLIN201
CCGTAATACAGGAATGGTTAAACCAGGTAGGATTAGAACTAAAACCAGAAAAAACCAGAATTGCCCACACTTTGGAAGAATATGAAGGTAACAAACCTGGATTTGACTTCCTAGGATTCACAATAAGGCAATGGAAATTCAAGACAACCAAACAAGGATTTAAGACACTGATAAAACCGTCCTCTAAGAGTATAAAAACTCATTATCGGAGGCTAGCGGATATATGTGATAACCACAAAACTGCTCCTAAAAAAGCTTTAATAGCTAAACTTAATCCGATAATTAGAGGATGGGCCAACTACTTTTCCACTGTAGTCAGTAAAGAAACCTTTTCAAAGTTAGACCACCTAGTTTGGAAAAGGATAGGTCGATGGGCAAGTAGACGGCATCCAAACAAGTCAGCCAAATGGGTCAAGAGTAAGTATTTCCCTCGCTGCAAAGTCACCAGAAACTGGTTACTTAACGACGACGAATATATACTTAACCGGCACTCAGACGTTGCTATAGTAAGACACGTCAAGGTAAAAGGTAATAAATCCCCATTAGACGGTGATTGGACTTATTGGAGCAGTAGAATTGGTAAACATCCAGGCATAAGGAAAGAAGTCACAACGCTGTTAAAGCGACAAAAGAACAAATGCGCATTTTGTGGACTAACTTTCAGATCAAACGACCTCATGGAAATTGACCATATAAAACCAATATCTGAAGGCGGTGATAACACAGTTAAAAATAAACAACTGTTACACCTACATTGCCACGATACTAAAACTGCTTTAGATAATATAACATACACAAGACCCAAGTTACAGGACTTACCTGATAAATACCTGTGGGTGAATGATATGTTAATTCTAAAACAAGGATGTACCTATGAAAAAGGACGTTTAGGAGAGGAGCCGGATGAGGTGAAAGTCTCACGTCCGGTTTTGAAGACGAGTCGGGTAAGGTAACTTACCTGGCGAATGTTTAACAATACAGCTTCATTTATATAGTATTTTTGAGTGATATAACTCTTGTCAATCAGAGTTTTCTATAATTTGCTCTGCTGTTTTTCTATTACTTATCCCTAGTTTTTTTCATTCCTACTCAGGCTCCCAGTGCTATTATGAAAAACAATTCTGGATCTGCTCAATAATAAAAAATTAATTCCAGATTCGGCTTCATTAGTCCATTAAGACCAAGGAATTAAAGCTAGCCATTATTCTCTAGAAATTGGTATGTGGATAATTGGACATTCAACAAAAGTTTAAAATTTTCTAGTCCGGTATCAGGTTAGCCCACAACTGAAGTAAAGTTAAACATTCGCCAGGTAAGTTACCTTACCCGACTCGTCTTCAAAACCGGACGTGAGACTTTCACCTCATCCGGCTCCTCTCCTAAACGTCCTTTTTCATAGGTACATCCCTGTGTTAGAATTAACATATCATCTACCCATAGGTATTCATCAGGTAAGTCCTGTAACTTAGGTTTTGTGTATGTTTTATTATCTAAAGCAGTTTTAGTATCGTGGCAATGTCGGTGTAACAGTTGCTTGTTTTTAATTGAGTTATCACCGCCTTCAGACTTTGGTTTTATATGGTCTATTTCCATGAGGTCATTTGATCTAAAGGTTAGTCCACAAAATGCGCATTTATTCTTTTGCCGTTTTAACAGCGTTGTGACTTCTTTCCTTACACCTGGGTGTTTGCCGATTCTACTACTCCAATAAGTCAAATCACCGTCTAATGGGGATTTATTGCCTTTTACCTTGACGTGCCTTTTTATGGCAGCGTCTGAGTGTTGGTTAAGTATATATTCGCCGTCGTTAAGTAACCAGTTTCTGGTGACTTTGCAGCGAGGAAAATACTTATTCTTGACCCATTTGGCTGACTTGTTTGGATGCCGTCTACTTGCCCATCGACCTAATCTTTCCCATAGAAGGTAGTCTAATTTATTATATACCTCTTTACTGACTACGGTGGAAAAGTAGTTGGCCCATCCTCTAATTACCGGATTAAGTTTAGCTATTAGAGCTTTTGTAGGGACGGTTTTGTAGGTGTCACCTATATCCGCCAGCTTCCGATAATGAGTTTTAATACTCTTAGATGATGGCTTAATCAGTGTTTTGAATCCTTGTTTGGTTGTCTTACCTTTCCATTGCCTTATTGTAAATCCTAGAAAGTCAAATCCGGGTTTATTTCCTTCATATTCTTCCAGAGTGTGGGCAATTTTGGTTTTTTCTGGTTTTAGTTCTAACCCTACTTGGTTTAACCATTCCTGTATTACAGTTTTTGCTTGTAACAATACTTTGATGTCTTTATGTAGGATTACAAAGTCATCGGCATATCGTATTAAGGATAATGCTCTTTGATTATCACGCTTTGTCCCTGGGAGGGTTTCTGCATAATCTTCTAGGCATTTTTCCATACCGTGTAGGGCGATGTTTGCTAGCAAGGGTGATATTACCCCTCCCTGTGGTGTACCTTCCACAGTGTTTGAGAATTGTTTATTGTCGAATACTCCAGATTTTAACCATTGTTTGATTAATCGTCTGTATGGAGATTTTCCAATTTTTCCCATCAGTGCATCATGGTTAATTCGGTCAAAACATTTGGATATGTCAGCATCTAAAACATATTTTGGTTTGTGGTTAATACTGACATAGATTGCTGCAATAGCATCGTATGTTGACCGTCCTGGTCTAAAACCATAACTATTAGGTTCAAAAAGTGCTTCCCATTCTGGTTCCATGCCTAACTTTACCAGTGCTTGAAGTGCCCTATCATACATAGTGGGTATGCCTAGTGGACGTTTTTCTTCTCTACCTGGTTTTGGTATCCAGACTCTACGGGTTGGGCTTGCTTTAAGATATTGTGACTTTAACATTTCTACCAGGTTCAACCTCTGCATTGGGGGAAGGCTTTTTATACCATCTATACCAGCAGTTTTCTTTCCCTGGTTGTCCTGAGTCACACGCCTAACAGCTAGCAACCTTGCATAATAACTTTTGGTCAGAAGTTTTTGGTATTTACGCATTTTGCGGATTTCGCCACGGCTGGATGCTCTATAGATTAACTTTTGTAACTTAAACACATACTTTTCTACCTTTTTCCAGTTGATGTCTTTCCATTTGAGATTGGGATTAACACAAACCTGGTTAGGTATATCGTACGTGTCCCATGCCACACTTGAAAAGGGCCTTGGATTGTCCAATTTTCTTTTTAGTATTTCAGCTTTATTCATGACTAATCATTACTCTATATTACGTCTAACAGTGAGTACGTCTGCATAATATGCTTCTTACTCAATCCTACTCTCCTTAAAACCTACAACTTTGTGTAGATTAACCTTGAATGGCTTCCTAAGCTTTCGACCTATTTACTTAGGTGTCTTAAAGAGGTTTCCTCGTTCCCTTATTCCTTTATTACGATTGATTTAGTGGGGTAAAATCTCCCGGAGGGATTAATATGGTTGTTGACATAATCGAACTAATAATTATGTCCATTAACCCTCTGACTTTCGTCCTACATCCCATAGCTACCTTAGGAACGGTTTCAATTTACGAGAGTTTAATTACCTTCCTGTTCGTCCACTTGTCAACCTTTGCTTGCGGTATCGTTCCTCGGTAACTGGTATTTTCCCGCTTTTAGACCAGCTTCAGGGATTGATGTTCAGTCGCTACCCTGTGGCCTATGCTGTCAACCCAACAACAAGGTGGATAGAATTACACTATCAAGGTAATAAGAGTTATTCCAAATCGGGGTGTCCTATGTATTGATTTAGAACGGCCATTTATACCCAGTTTCCTGGTTTAGTGGCCAGCGAGTCGCACTAATTCTGATTGAATAGGAGCAGCATACAGTTCCTGCATTAGACTCACAAATTCCTCTTTCCCAACAGAGCTAATTTTTTCTAATATCGGCACTGGATCAGGATAGCGAGTTTGAATACCCTCCAAATTGAGAACTCCCATTGCTCCTAGTTCTGATAAAAGAACGGCCATTTTTACATCAACTACTCCATCCATTGCACTAGCAATTATTGGTATTTCTCTTTCAATGCCACCAATACTCCATCTAGTATCTACTAAATTTATATCAAGTGTCCTTTGCCCAGGAACTAGGGCGATTTCATCAATTCCGTAAGCTCTACGAGCTGTTTTTCCGCGTCCAATCGATATATCCACTATTTTTACTTATTTTCAATACCATTTTAGTTAGGGTATCAAATTAATAGGAGGATTTATCATTTCAGTTATTAATTATCAGTTATCTATTACTACCTCTATTAATAGGGAGCCTAGGAACGAAAATCAGAAATTTCCTGATCTATCTAATTTTGTAAAGGTTTTGGAATTGACCCATTACTTACTACTGAGAATTAGTTGACTTAGCTTTTGCCATTAAATTTTCTGATTTACCTGAATCTGACAAATAAAATAATGGATCAATATTAAATACTAGACAGTGAGAAGTTCTGGGCATAACTATTGGGAGCTTTGGCTGACAGCTATCTCAAGGTTAGAAACTTTCTCAAAACAACTATAAATGCTATAAGCCAATTCCTATAATACTTTTAGCTTTTAAAGGCAATAGTTTTTGAGGGGAACTTGGTAATCTCAAGTTAAATAGCTTTTAGATAAAATAAATATTCTGATGATTTATATACAGAGAATAAAATAAGATTACTACATACGACCTAGTGTATTTATACACAATACAATTAGGAATAGATAAATTTTAATAACTCTTTACCATGAAATTAAAAAGATTAGGCCATATAGCTATCTGTGTCCAGGACGTTGACCAATCAGTAGAGTTCTATAAAAATCTAGGCATGGAAATAACCTGGAAAGATTCTGACTGGGCATATCTCAAAGCAGGAGATGATGGACTGGCGCTTTTGAGTCCTACATATGAGCAAGCAGGGCCACATTTTGGGTTTGTGTTTAGCGATCGCTCAGAAATGGAAATGGCATACAAGCAGCTCCAAGCCAAGGAAGTTGAAGTATCTCCAATCCATGAACACCGAGATGGCACAGCTTCTTTCTATGGAAGAGATTTAGATGGTAACTGGTTTGAATACCTCTATGAACCAGTGAACTAGGAACTTTAGTTGATAATTAAAATAAAATTTTACGCCTTAATACTATAGAGGACTTGAAGAATTAACTCTGCTTGAAAGGGGTTTTACTTCAATTCTATTTTTTGAGTCAAAGAAAATTTGAATTTATGCAGACATTCCACCCTAGTAAATGTATTAGGTATAGAGAATACTATAAATTATAAAGTATCTAAACTTTAAAAATATGACGAATAAATTAGTCTTAAGAAATGGCCGAAAATCACTCCTTTCAAGCTGGAAATATATAGATTGTAAATTACTACTGGTTTATATAGGAATGACGATCTTTGGTGGAATTATAATCCAAAGTGTGGAAAAAAATCAGGGGCTGACAGACTGGTGGCAGCATTGGCTTACAGGAGGAGTAGGTTTGATTTTGGCCCTAATTATTGCTCGTTGTCGCTACGAAGTGTTAGTTCGCTGGAAATGGGCAATTTACATTTTGACCAATATTTCCCTAGTTGCGGTACAGGCTCTAGGTACTTCAGCTCTGGGAGCACAACGGTGGATTAATGTTGCTGGCTTTCATGTTCAACCTTCGGAATTCGCTAAGGTGGGAATAATTATTACTTTGGCAGCAATACTTTCTTCTAAGCCTAAGGTAAAGCTATTCGATTTGTTTCAAGTTCTAATTGTTACAGCCATTCCCTGGCTATTAGTTTTTTTAGAACCAAATCTGGGTACTTCATTAATATTTGGTGTTATTACTATAGGAATGCTTTACTGGGGTAATATTAATCCTGGGTGGTTAATATTACTTGTCTCTCCCATTTTCTCAATTATTCTTCATAATCTATATACCCCTGCTTGGTTTGCATGGATAACTCTGATGGCCTTAATAGCTTGGCGTAGTCTACCTTGGGGATGGTTATGGACGCCTATAGTTGCTGGTATTAATATTTGTTCTTCAAATGTTGCGCAAACTTTATGGCATCTTCTCAAAGACTATCAAAAAGATAGATTAACGGGATTTCTTAATCCGGAACAAGACCCTTTGGGTACAGGATATCATTTGATTCAATCTCGCATTGCTATAGGATCTGGACAACTTTTTGGTAGAGGATTATATCAAGGCACTCAAACTCAACTGAATTTTATTCCAGAGCAACATACGGATTTTATCTTCTCAGCTATTGGGGAAGAGTTTGGTTTCATTGGTTGTATTTTTGTACTGTTTGCTTTTTGGTTTATTTGTCTACGCTTGGTGATTATTGCTTACACTGCTAAAGATAATTTTGGTTCTCTTATAGCCATTGGAGTATTATCAATGTTAATCTTCCAAGTTTTTGTAAATATTGGTATGAATATTGGTTTGGCTCCTGTGACTGGGATCCCACTACCTTTACTTAGTTATGGGCGTTCGGCTTTGTTGAGTAACTTTATTGCTTTAGGACTAGTAGAGTCAGTGGCTAATAATAAACCTAAACAAAATTTTTGAGGCTAAAATTGACAATCTCCTAACAGCAAGGTCAAAGAATAATATAGCAAATTTAGATCAATGTTGAGATACAATTATTCTGGGGAATATACGGGCGCTACATGTTTGATTCTTAGAGCAGTTTTGGAGTTAATTAGGTTTGGGAAATGAGGGCAATATAAGCTAGTATTAAAGTGTATTTAGATGTCCTTAAAAGTGGTGTAATTAGATTATTGAGTTAATGATCATTGAACACATAATTTTGGTAATTGTAGTATCATATATTTCATAGTCATTAATCCTTTATAGATAAGCTTTGATTCAATCTGAGACGTTAGAATTACTAGAATGGCCTCGCTTGTGTCAACATTTGGCCACTTTTACAGGTACCAAATTGGGTGCAGTTACAGCTAGTCATTTATCAATTCCGTTAACAAGGACGGAGACAATACATTTATTAGCTCAAACTCAGGAAGTATACAAACTAGAAACTCTTCTGGTGCAGGGCTTGTCTTTTGATGGAATTGAAGATATCAGTGGTTCCCTCAAAAGATCAGAATTAGGTGGTATACTTTCTGGATATGAACTTTTAGCTATTGCTACAACTCTGGCAGGTGTTCGTAAGTTGCGTCGGGCAATTGATAGTTATGAGTCAGAATATGAGCTGTCAGTTTTGCCGGAATTGGTGGCGGATATGCGGACTTATCCAGAGTTAGAACAAGAAATTCATCGTTGTATAGATGACCGGGGAGATGTTACGGATAGAGCTAGCCCTAAATTGGCAGGAATTCGTGAAAAAATACACCGCCTACGCGATCGTATTGACAATATTCTCCGAGGAATTTTACAACGGAAAGCTAATGCTATTCAACAACCAATTATTACTCAACGCGACGATCGCTTTGTAATTCCTGTTAAAGCTCCTCAAAAAGATGCTGTACCTGGTATTGTTCATGATACGTCTACGACTGGTTCTACACTATACATTGAACCTAATGCAGTTGTCAACCTGAATAATCAAATGCGACAACTGCAACGTCAAGCTCAAAGAGAAGAAGAAGCTATTCGGCAAGCTTTAACTCAGAAGGTGGCAGAAGTTAAGGAGGATTTAGATCAGCTGTTGGCAATTACTACTATTATTGACCTAGCTACAGCTCGGGCTCGTTATAGTTTATGGTTGGAAGCTACACCACCTCAATTTACTGACCTAGACTCTGAGCAACCTATGACTATGGGTCAATTACGACATCCTTTACTGGTATGGCAACAGCAGTATGAACAAAAAAATTCGGTAGTACCTATTGATGTGAAGGTTAGACCTCCAGTGAGAGTGGTAGCAATTACGGGTCCTAATACTGGTGGTAAGACTGTGACTCTGAAAACTCTGGGATTAGCTGCACTTATGGCAAAAGTGGGATTATTTATTCCTGCTAATGATCCTGTAAAGTTACCTTGGTTTGAGCAAATATTGGCTGATATTGGTGATGAGCAGTCTTTGGAGCAAAGTTTATCTACTTTTTCTGGTCATATTCGGCGAATTATTAGAATTTTAGAAGCTATAGATGTTAGTAAGGCAAATATAATAAGTCAAAAGTTAAAAGTTAAAACTCAAAACTCAAAGGTAATAGACTCGGATGATTTTTCTGAGAATGAAAATAATTCGGAAATTGATAATTTGTCTGGGAATGAAAATCTGGAAAGTTCTAATTTATCGTCTACTCTGGTTTTGTTGGATGAAGTTGGTGCTGGTACTGACCCTACTGAAGGTAGTGCTTTAGCAATTTCTTTATTGCAATATTTGGCAGATAATGCACTATTAACAGTGGCAACTACTCACTTTGGAGAGTTGAAGGCTCTTAAATATGAAGATGAACGGTTTGAAAATGCTTCAGTCGAATTTGATAGTAATTCCTTACAACCAACTTATCGTTTACTATGGGGAATTCCTGGGCGGTCTAATGCTATGACTATTGCTGGTAGGTTGGGTTTAAAACAGGATATTATTGATAGGGCGCAAGATTATGTTGGGGACAGTTCTGAGGATGTGAATCAAGTAATTGCAGGTTTGGAGGAGCAAAGACAAAAGCAGGAAACTAAGGCTAAGGAAGCGTCTGCATTATTACAGGAAACTGAGTCTTTACATCAGGAAGTTGCCCGAAAAGCTTCTGCTCTCAAGGAACGGGAACGGGAATTAAAGTTGGCGCAGGAGGTGGCAGTACAAGAAAAAATTGCTGAGGCAAAAGCAGAAATAGCAAGGGTAATTCGGAATTTGCAACAGGGTCCCCTGACTGCTAGAAATGCTCAGAAAGCCACTAATGCTATTAATGAAATTTCTGAGAAATATTTGCCTTCTGCTACTCCCCCACCAAAGAAACCAGGTTTTATGCCAAAGGAGGGCGATCGCATTAGAATTCCGAAAATTGGTCAAATTGCTGAGGTTTTGAGCGCTCCTAATGAAAATGATGAGTTGACTGTTAAGTTTGGGGTGATGAAAATGACGGTTAATTTGAGGGAGGTTGAGTCTCTTGATGGTGAGAGGGTTGAGTCTTTTAAGAAGAATAAAAATTTGGAGTCTCAAAGGAGCAAGAAGGTAGAAAGTAAGTCTAAGGAAACTCCGCCGAAAGTAAGTTCTAATGGTTTGGCTGTTCGTACTTCTCAAAATAGTATTGATATTCGTGGCAGTCGGGTTGCGGATGCTCAATTTGAAGTTGATAGGGCGTTATCGAAAGCGATCGAATATGGTTTGTTGTGGATTATTCATGGTAAGGGTACTGGTAAGTTGAGGCAGGGTATCCATGAATTTTTGCAGGAACATCCGTTGGTGGAACGTTATGAATTAGCTGCTAGAAATGATGGAGGTAGTGGGGTGACTATTGCTCATTTGAAGTAGGTAATACTAAAGTAGCAGCAGCCTGTGAAAGGTCAACTTGCATCGGTGCTACGGCTCACTTGTTTAAGTGCGCCGGCACAGCTGAGGAGGATGTCAATAGCTATTATAGTTGTTTTAATTTATATTGAGACAAGTATTTCTTGCTGCTTTGTGGCATGAATGTTGCGATCGCGACTTCTCCCACAAGAAAAGTCGCGTTGCACAATGACGAATGATTAGGAGAATTGAGGAATTTGTTGATGTTTCAAATAATAGATCAACAAGTGAATTGATCTGTACAACATATCAATGGACTTTGAGTAGCACAAAGTTTTGCGATGTAACCTAGCTAGATAGTCTCTCAGACGGCAGTTTTCTCCAACTACAATGGTCATTGCTGTTTTGCTTACTAGGTGCTCCCAATCATCAATTAAGCAAGGATACACTTTGTA
>JAGGDU010000204.1 GCA_018457135.1 Trichodesmium erythraeum GBRTRLIN201
TATAATGAAGCGATCGCTTCACTGTAATTTTATCACTACATATACAGGACTACCATTTATTGAAAGTTATTCAGAAATGCATCAAAAAAAATTAGCTTAGATATAGATGAAAACGATGGGGTAAATTATGGTAATCAACAACTAAGTTTATTTCATGATTTTGATGGGTAAAAAATCTATTTTTATTGTTGAATTAATGAGGCAAAAACTGGTGTTACTTTAATATTACAATGAAGGGGGAATAACTTCTCATTCGGCCAAGGGAATAAAGGGAATTTTATGATGGTGATTTTGGCAATAAAAAAAAGCATGAAAAAATGTTTCGATTATTTTAAGAGGAGATCGATACTTTTCTTTACCAGAAATAATTAAAGTGTGTGAAGATCAAAATGTACAATATGTTTTTGGATTTAGTAGTAATGCAGTGTTCAGAATAAAATTAATTATTTATTAGATAAAGCCAGATTAAATTATTATCAAACTAATCAAAAATTTCATTTATTTGATGATATTTATTGCTGATAAAAAAGTTGGAATAACCCTCATCAAGTATTGATAAAATTAGATGGGCTATAGAAAATTATAAATTCTCAATTTTTAGTCATAAACATGGAGATAAAAAAAACAATAAATTTATGATAGTTTTTATGCTCAAATAACTACAAATTTGGAGCATATAATTAAAGAATTAAAAAGAAAATTTTTGAGGTTTTTAGGGTTTTTTTGAGAAAAATAACTGTAAATTTTTAAGTTTTTTTTTAAGTTATTTTAAGTTATTTGACTAATTTTGATTATCGACCGTTAATCAATATGTTTATTTTTATTTTTTTCCTTTAGTTTTTTTGTTCATGAATAATTCAGGTTAAGGATATAGTCATTTAACTTAAGAATGAAATAAAAAGAGTATAAGATTGAACAGAGAAAGTATGGGAATAGAAATCATGGCTTATAGTTTAGATTGAAGATAAAAAGTAATAGTAATAATAGAAAATGGTGTTAGAGTCAGCAAAGCGGCGCAAGTTTTTGGAATAGGAATAGGGTCAATCTACAGATGGCTTGAGAGAAAGGAACTGGTAGCAACAAAGGTAAAATATCTCTAGCGTTCCCTAGATATAAGAGAATTGTCAATAGATTAATCAGAAAATCCAGAAGCTAGATTAAAGTACACAGCTAAAAAATTACGGTGTAAGTACAAATGCAATTTTTAAGTCTATCAAAAAAATGAAAATAACCAGAAAAAAAAGAACTATGTTATGGTGCAAAGAAGTAGATAATAATGGATAAAATCTTATCAGGATTTATGGAAATTAATCAAAATATATGGGATTAAAAGTTTAGTATTTCTTTTGGATTCAGGATTTGAATAATTTCTAAATTGTCTTTATTTGTGGTCAAAAAGAGGGGAAAATTTTCTGGAGATAGGCAAGGAAAAAGGGGAAAAAGAGAAAACTTAGTTCCTGGTATAAAAAAAGGAAAAAAAGATTTAATTCCATCAATGATATTCATAGGAAGTTTGAATGTAGAAAACTGGGAAGGCTGGTTATGAATATGTTGATTGCCATCATTGAAAATTACATCAGTTTGGATTATAAATCATGCACCAATTCATCAAAAAATAGTGATTAAATAAATACTTGAATATGGAGCTCTTTAGGTCATATTTATGCCTAATTATTTTCCTGACTTGAAGGATATTGAACATGATTTTAGTGCCTTAAAGAGAGCCATAATGTATGCTCTTTCAAATACAGACTTAGATGAAATAATCTGTGATTATTGTGGATTTTAATGTCTCACTCTTAAGTTAAATGACTATATATACCCTGGCGTTATATTGTCGTCGTCTAAGTTCAATGTTATATCCATACTTTTTGCAAATTACTGTGTGATAAAAAACTAGATACGTGGATGTATTTGGGAAAATTTATACTTTAATATTTCATTATAAAGATTGTTAATTTAAAGATTCACATCTTAAATAATGGTTGATTCTATCATGGTTAATATTTTCGATTTGGATAGTGCTAAATTTGTTATAGTATAGTTAGTCTGAGTAATTGTAAAAGATTGATAATAATCAACATATTTTAAATCTTTATGCTTGACATTTAGATGTTTTTATTCTAGGTACAAGACAAAAAATTTAAACAATTAATAAATTCATTTTGTTTTAAATCAATGTCAAGAACTATCGCCGGTAAATGATCCAGTCCATAACGAAAAATACTTTTTGCCCTAGGACCGTATTTTTTGATTTTCAAGGGTCTTTGTTTATGTAATCATTCCCCGATTAAAATTGTCCAACATAGAGCCCAACTTATTAACGCCAATAATTTACTCAGTCTTTTAAGTTGATTTAGATGAGTTGATTCCAAATTTAATTTTCTGGTTTTAAACATCCCGAAGAGTATTTCACACCCCTATCAATTAGCATAAAATGCGAGCGCTGTGAAAGCTGAATTATTGCTAATCACAATTAGTAATTCTCCATCATCTGAACGTAAAGCTGAAAAATACACTTGTTTGCACCAAACCCATCGTTTTCCTAAAATAGTTTTATATTCCCCAATTTGAAGGTTAGGAAAGATAATTGATGTGGCTAAACTTTTTGAGTAATCACCAATATTATGATCTGCTTTTTACTTCAGGGGGAAAGGAATTTGAGGTTCAATTCCTAAGTAAGTTAACCACTCTTGAGGGATAAACTATCTATCACTACAAAGATACAATTCTTGAGCATCGGGAAAAGTATCTCAGAATTGAGCTAACAAATCTATTCTTTCACAAGTTTTTGATTTCCCAATATTTTCTAAGATCGTTCAAGTTACAGGGAAAGCAACATCATAAATCTATCCTACTAATAGTAAAATATAGTAAAATGGTGACGCTATGATAAGCGTTACTCAGTATAGGTAATTAAAAGAAGATACCAGGTATATTTGAAGGATTAAGTGATATAGAATGGAAGTTATTTGAAGATATTTTTCCTATTTCACCAGAAAGAATGTAAAGGTATACCTCATACTCCATGTCGTATTCAGAAGTTCAAAGCCCAGAAATACTCTGGAATTATAAAAACCAACAGAGTTGTGAACGTGGTTTCAGAGTTCTCAAAGCTCAACTATTTTTTGCCGATAGTTTTTTTGTCAAAAAACCAGAAATAGTAGAAACAATACTGTTTATTATGTTACTGTGTTTATTATTGTATAATTTTGGTAAAAAAGAGCTGAGAAAGACTTAAAAAAAAACAATAGTGAAGTGAAAAACTAGTTAAGAAAGTTGATAAATACTCCGATATTAAGATGGATATTTTAATATTTTCAATGAGTAAATTTGTTAATAATTAATCAATTACAAAAAGTAGTTAATCTCACATAAAAAAGGAGCTTGATTTTAGAGTTTTTACCCTCTTGTTATCAAAAATATTATCTGTGATTTTAATAATAAGCGATCGCACACTAACGCATATGTTCACACCACTTGAATCATTTTGAATGGTTACAAAAATTAATTGATGCTATCAATAGGAGTATAGTTGCTCCTGTACTTTCTCCTGCTAAAAGAAATCTCTGGTTTGCAAACAATACTCATGCCACTGATTTTTTTGTGTTCTATAGAATTAATATGTTTAATTTGTTGGCTTAAATTCTGATGATGATTCATGTATCTTTTAGTGCTACATAATGAAGCACAAAATGTGGGATGTAACAGCTTGAGAGATTAGGGCTTCCAAGAGTTCAGCACACAGATGCCTGAAGCATTGGGAAGAAGATGGAACTCTCAAACATCTACAAAGACGAATTTTAGAAATTGCAAACAACCAAGGACTAATCAATTGGAGCTACACAGCTGTAGATGAAGCTTTTTCTTCCTGGTCAGGGTGAAGGAGAGGATATAGCTTACGGCCGTAAAGGGAAGGAGATTTTAATTCATACCTTGAGCCAAGGAAATGGATAACCAGTAGTTAACTATATTACCCCTGTTAATGGCAATGAAAGAGAACAGCTAATTCTGCTAAATTGATAGTACTAGTCTGAAAACTTACAAAAGAGGACGGCCACGTAAGGGCTTTCAAGTCATTGCTACTGATAAAGGATATGATGCAACGACAAAGACAAGCAAGGTATCAAAGAGGGATTAAACCTCAAATGCCCAAACGACTTGGGAAAAGGAAAAAGAAACCAGGAAGTGCAATCAAAGTTTCTGTGTCTCGTTTTCAACAAGAGGGTTGTTTTGCCTGGGATCAAGGTAAATATCGTCGCCTAGTTGTAGGATAGGAGGGTATTTCTGCTTGTATTGAAGCAATTGTAGCGCCCGCCACTATACAATTTGGATTCATTGCATTTTATTAGTGGGATAGGTTCTAGTGTCTGTTGCTCTAAATAGACAGAAATCTTTATTTGTAAATACCGATAGTCACTACTTAATTCCTTTGAGTAGCGAAGGCGTTTCATCTATATGAATTGCTGGTTGTTCAGTTTTTACCCAATTTGATAATTGTTCTAAATAAGGTTTTATTGCTGACTCCAACTTTTGAAGTTTATTAACTACAACTTTGAAGTTTATTAACTAAAGTCTCTAACCCAATCTTAATTTTTCCCAACTCCCATAACATCTCTTGTTGTTTTTCCTCAGGTAAATGTCCATAATTACCTAATTACGGCAAGAAAGCTTGTAGCTTGAGCCCTAAATCAAGTTAATTATATCATCTGAGCAGAGTAATCCGCAGATGTCTCTTGACTACAGCTTTTAGAGTGACACCTGTGACGTTGGTACTCTAGTACTTCTATGGTTTTAGCTACCAGTTGTGCTACTTGTTGGGTTTCTACTTGAATTGGCTCATCTTAAAAATATGTTTGACTACAATTCATACATACATAAGGTTTTAGGATTTCAATTCTGTTCAATTTAGAAATCCTTGAGGTATTTTACTCTGATGACCTGGTTGCCCCCGGTGGAGTTTCTTTTTTGCCTCAGAGCTTCCAGTATCTTTAGAGTATTTTGCTTTGTCTGATTTTTTTCAGCAAGTCTGTTGATAGGGGTTTAGAAAAAGTTTTACTATCAGTTTCTCGACTAAGTTTTAATGTCTCAATTTCAAGTTGTAGTTTTTCCATTACTTTTTGTTGAGTCAACAGCATTTTCACCAGTTATTTTTTTGATAACTGGTTGAGTTTTCCTGCATTTAGAAGGAGCTGTGACTCATTGAGATAATTACTTTACTATGGTTTGATTTTTTGTTAAGTGAGTTAATATTTTTAGAAGTTAGAGACTTATGACTACCGAAGTAATCGATCTCATCTCAATTCTTACTTTACAGTTGTAGACAAACTGTTAACACAGCATAACTATCGCAAGGGTTAGACCCAAAAACCTATAACAATAGGTGAACATCCTGAACCGAGTCAACAATTTGAAAACATTGAATAACTCAAAAAATTTTACCAGCAGGTAGGTTATTAGTTCTTGAATATGGATACAAAAAAAAGAAGTAATTGGGCAGTTGTATCAGATTGGAGATTTATCAGACTTTTGAGAAAAAATTTAAGGAAATTCTGCTAAATATTAACCAGGATTTTGTAGCTTCATTAACAGGATAGCAGTTCATCATTGAGGCTTTAGAAAAAGTAGGTATAATTAACAATTTTAATATGAATAAGTAATTTTTTTACATATATGTGATAGCAGTATGAAGCATAGCATTTTTTTTGATAAGTGGTATAATTAGTGTTTCTGGAATATTTTCACCCTGTTTCATGACCAAGGCTATAGCCCCTAAGAGTTCTCCGATATTTTCCTCACTTACCACTACTCTTAGTAGTATTTCTTGAGTATCAACTAAGATATGACCCTTAAGACTTTTTCCTTTTTTACCACCATCATAACCATATACTTCCCCCTTTTTGCTGTTGTTTTTACCCTACGAGAATCAACAATGGCTGCAGTAGGTTCTCCATTAAGTCTTGCTTATTGGACTCTTGTCTCTCGCCATAAAGTATGATTGATTTGTTCCCAAACAACATATCCGTTGCATTTAGAAAATTTTGTTGACACAGTTTGCCAAGGTGGTAGATCCTGGGGCAAAGAACGCCAATGACAATCAGAGTAAAGGATATAGAATATACTATTTACTACTTCTATGAGATTAGCATTTGGTTTTGGCCCTCGTTGAGTAGAGGTTTCGGTAGCAGAGATTCGAGTAGTTCCCACTGGCGAGGGCTTAGAGCCTTGGCTAAAGATTTTCGCGACATTTATTTGACAGTGATCATTGTTTTTTTTATTTTCCTACCTTCAATACTTTTTCATGGCCATCTTTAGTTTTTTTTTTGAAAAACAGTCTCTTAAATATGCTTCTTTAAAAAAAACTATTTCTTTGCAATATAATTTTTCTATATTTTCAACTATGTTATATTCTAAAAAAAATGTTTATAAAATATAGCTTTAGCTCAGGAAAAAGTGATGCATTCAAAAGTAATTATTGAGATAATTTCAGGATTAACTAATGTCCGAACCATTTATGATCGGCTACTATATTGCTCAGGCCTAATTGTTTTTCTTCTTTTCAATCACCAAACTCCAATTACTAATCCCTACGGACGTTTTCTGCAATGTGTCTAAATACTCCCGCGCCACAAAATAATTTTCTACCTGACTCAGAGATGGGAAATGAGCCTAAATTTTTTCTTGAAATATAAGTCAACACAACAAATATTTGACATAGTATTTGAAATATGGTAGTGATATATTATTTAATAAATCACCTGCAAACATAATTACATAAAAATTTGAAGCATCATTTTTGACATCATAAAATAAATATGGTATAATGATAAAATATATGGATTCATTAAGCTCTTTGATGGTAGTAATAGCTAAAACTTTTATCTGGTGATTACTACTTGTGTTGAAGAAAGGTAAGGCTTTGCTTGACTTGAAGCTTTGAGTCACTAGGGAAAAATAAACGATTACGATAGCGGTGCAGAAGATGATTCCCATAAAAACCTATCAGAATAATTCAGGAAACAGAAGTAAATAGAAGTAAAATGTTTCTTATAAGTTTGCTACTAATCGAAAAAAACAGAAAAAATAATGCCTTGAATTGACATCAATGAGGACTAAAGATATTAAGATAAATTAATTTTGGAGATAGATGATAATGATAGGGCATACATTAGAACTAGACGATCTAAAAAAAATTAGTAGCCCGAAAAAGATAGTAGCTTTGTTTGAAAAACTTGGCTTCAATTTCCAAATTGAACATTTAGATATTGAACAACTAGAACTACCAAGTTATTGCAGAGAAACGATTGATAATACTTATAAAATTTATAATCCGAACCAAGAGGAATTACAAGTATTTCTTTTAGAATTAAGACAAGAAAAATTTAAAACAAATTATAAAGAGCAAGAAAGAATAATAACTATTTCTCAGGGAATCTTGAGAAACAAAAATAATTTCTTGCTAATTGCCACAAAAAAATATAATAAGTTAATAATAGTTGCTCCTCATAGAAGAGAAAATCAAAATATTAAAATTTCAATTAAATGGTGGTTAATTGATTGTCAAAATCCTAATTATTATGATACTTACTGGCTAGAAAATGTAGCTATAAATAATTGTGAACCTACAGAAGAATTGACAAATAAACATAATAGTGAAGGTAGCTACGACCCAGACATAGAACCGCCTACTGGAACATTTACTGAAGACTCAATTCAACTTTATTATAAGCAAGTTAATAGCTTCGCCCGCTTGCACCCTGAGGAAGAAATTCATTTAGCACATCAAATTGATGGGCTATTAGCTTTAGAGAAAATTTATGAAAAATTAGAGGAAAAGCTCAACCGTTCGCCTAACGAAATAGAATGGGCAACAGAAGCCAAAATGAGCAAATGGGAACTGTGTGATCGCCTCGAGCAAGGTAGACGAGCTAAAAATCAAATGGTGACAGCTAACTTGCGACTGGTGACATCAGTTGCCAAACGATACCAAAACCGTGGTCTAGACTTCCAAGATTTAATTCAAGAGGGAGTTATAGGATTACTTCGTGCCACAGAAAAATTTGATCATACAAAAGGTTATAAGTTTTCTACTTATGGTATTTGGTGGATTCGACAAGCTATTACCAGAGCTATTTGTGACTATTCTCGGATCGTTCGGTTGCCAGTTTATCTCTACGAAACTATTTCCCAAATTAAGAAAATAGTTAAGCAAATTTCAATAGAATGTTCTCCCCTAACTGCAGAAGAAGTTGCTACACGCATGGAAATGACAACGGAGAAGTTGCAATTTATTATAGAATGCGCTCAAGAAACTTTATCTCTAGACTACCCTATAAATAAAGGGGAAAACATTATCTACAAGGAAATGATTAAATTTAATGGGGAAACACCAACAAAATATGTCTTTGAAAATTGCTTGCAAGAAGATGTAGAAAGTGTTTTGAAAACTCTAACTGAACGAGAAAGAAATGTGTTACAAATGCGATTCGGTTTGGATGATGGTCAAGAAAAGACCCTCAAAGAAATTGGTGATACTTTTAATTTAACGCGGGAAAGAATTAGGCAAATAGAGGCTAAAGCATTGAGAAAGTTAGAAGATCCAAAGCGAAACCATATTCTCAGGGAATATATTCATTAGAACCAAGATTCCGCACTTCAATTTGTAACATGAAAATTCCTATAAAACCCGTAGCTTGCTTTTGAATTTGGGGAAAGCTTTTGAACTTCTCTAACACTCCTTTCAGTGGCTTCCAGTGCTATTGTAATTCAGATGAGTAATGAGGTAGGTACGAAACATCAGATCTTTGACGATATAATTACCATAAATATCTCTACTAATCAGCTTTCGCTGCAAAAGACTTTTCAATACTTCTTCAACTGAATAATTTGGAGGGATCATCAGATTTTCCGTCTCAAAAGTAGTTGCCAGCTTTTCTAGTGCTACAGAATTCTCATTTTCTGCGAGTATCCTTAGAACTTTTGCTTCATCAATACTGAGGTCAGAACACCACTTTTCAAAAATAGCATTTCCCACATCCCTCACAGTTGCTTGTAAAGCTTTTTCCCAAATGTCAATTTCTACAATTCTTGAAAGATGATTACTGAAAAGGTGATAACACAGTAGCTGCATCTCAAATGGATGTCCGCTAGAATATTCAAATATATTCTGCATGACTTCTTGAGTGAATGAAACTTCTGTTCCTGCAAGAGACTCTCGGATGGTTTCTTGAACCTCTTTTTCAGTTAACGAAGTCAATTCTACTCTACTCAAAAAGTATCTAGAGAGGGGATGATGTTTTTGAACAGATGTTATTTCTAGCCAACTTGTGGAAGTTGATGCCAAACCAACTAAAATTTTAGTTTCCATCAGTGACTCTGTGGATAGTGCTGACTTTAATGTCATCAAAATATCTGAAACTGCTGCCAAGTTTTCTAGATCGTCAAGAAGGATGACAAATACATCAGTTTTATCTTCAATGTCTTCCCATAGTTTGGTGAGAGTGTCTCTAAAAAAAGCTTTAGGTGATATTATTTTCTGGTTTTTCCTATTGCGCTCAACTTTGAATCCTGTTCCCATCTGCCACCAAAAACCGTAGGTTCTAAACCTGTCATTGGTGTAAAAGGGTTTCCCACTCGCCTTATTTTTTCTTTACGAGTATCTATGGCTCTTTGAACTGCTGACACTAAATCTTCAACTGCTGTGGCAGACTTCTCTATAAAATCAAAGACACCTTTAGTTAAAGTTCGCTTTGCTAATTCTACATTTCCATAACCAGTTATCCTCACGGGGTGACAAGCTAGTTGAAAGCTATATATAGAAAGGAATTTGTGTTCGG
>JAGGDU010000205.1:0-7984 GCA_018457135.1 Trichodesmium erythraeum GBRTRLIN201
TAAAGGGGTTTGAAGATAGTCTTCCTGACTTGAATTATAATTATTACTTATGAATAAATATGGACCAAAAGCGATCGCTCAACAAGTAGGGATAATTTTTGTTAGGGATCTACATAGGGATCTACAGATGGCCGATTTTTTTATATTTTACTTAAAGTCCTGATTTTATACAGTTGCTACGGAAGGGAACTTTTTTTCTGTCTGCATAAGTTTTCCAGTCATAACCATTTTCACTCCACCCGCTGGAGCTAAAGTTAAACCGCGACGTAATGGTTTTACTTCTTGCTTCTCTGCCAATGCTAAACTGTAACGTCTTAGAATAGTTGCCAACACAATTTTCATTTCAAACATAGCAAATGCTGCTCCAATACAACGTCGGTTACCACCACCAAAAGGTAAAAATTCGTAAGAGGAGTATTGACGTTCTAAAAATCTTTCTGGTTTAAACTTCTTTGGTTCAGGATACAGATCTTCTCGGTGATGAGTTAAATAAATACAGGGAGTTAAAGCTGTTCCTGCTGGATATGTTTGACCCATTATTGTTATTGGTAATTTTGTTTTTCGTGGAGAAACTATTATTACCACTGGATAAATACGCAGGGTTTCACTACAAACAGCATTCATATAGGGTAAGTTAATAACTGTCATTGGGTTTAGATCATCCCCAAAAGTTTCTAATTCTCGTGATAGCTTCTGATAAATTTCTGGTTGATGGTGAATCCAGTAAAAAGCCCAAGATAATGACGTTGCTGTGGTTTCATGTCCCGCTATGAGTAAGGTCATCAACTCATCTCGCAATTCTATATCACTCATACCTTCCCCTTCTTCATCCCTTGCCAATAAAAGCATTGTCAAAATGTCAGAGCGTTCCGGGTCTAGTTTTTGACGACGTTCAGAAATTTCTGCACATAGTAACTCGTAAATTTCTTCCCTGTTCTTAATAAAATTTCCCCACGGACTCCAGGGACCCAAGTCTATTTGTAGAAACTGGAAAAATAACATACTTGTTTTCAAGGGAGAACTTAATGACTCGAGAAGTGACCCCAAAAGTTTCTCTAATTTAGAGTACCTTTCTCCTTCATATAAACCAAAAACAGCTTGTAATATTACTTTTAAAGATATCTCTGCAGTAAATTCTCTCATAGAAAATACCTGCCCTATCTCCCACTTGCTAGCTACTTCTTGAGCAACATTACAAATTAATTCTCCATAAGCTTGCATTCGTTTCCCATGAAAGGGAGGCATCAACAGTTTGCGTTGACGTTGGTGAGGAATATCATCTAATAACAGTAATGAATAATCTCCCAATAATGGCTGCGCTAATTTATTACTCGAGCCACAATCAAATTTTTTGGGGTTAGCCTTGAAAATTTCCTCAATAGCCTTTGGATGGCTGATAAATACAATTGGATAGTTCAATTTTACTTCAAATGTGTCGCCATATTCCCTCGCACATTTTTCCATAAATTTTATGGGTTTAGCTGTCCACTGTAGAATTTGAGTTAAAGCCGGAGATTTTGGACCTGGTAATTTTATCATTATTATGTTCTTAACTTAGCTATCTTTTAGATATTCTAATTAACCCAGACTTATTACTACCTCAAGTACAAGGAAATAATGGCATCCATGGGTTATCAATGTTAATTTGAGGTATAAATAATATTATACAAGAAAATTGCTACGACTGCAACAGCCCCAAAACCAACAACAGTTAAATATTTTTGTGATTTTTTTCCCACATTTTGGAGAAGTTTGACCTCATTTTGAAGTCTACGGTCAGACACTAGCAAATATCAGATCAAGGAAGCGATCGCTTCACCAAGTAACTTTACTGGCGTATATCAAAGTCTCTTTTAACCTGACATTTACTTAAGGCTACAAGTAACAGGCGGCAAAGCATTAGGATACCCTGGTGGTTTTGCCAGTCAAGCGGAAGCTTATGCAGCCCTAGTAATTTTAGGCTACAAAAATATTCTCACATAAAAAATATTTTCACATAGGGCTTTTCATGGAGGAGTAACCACATCGTTATCAGTAAAACCTAACAAAGGGGAATAGCCAGAAAGCTACTACTTTGCCTTATAGTTTTAGGTTTCTTTATCTGAGTTTATCTAGGTTTATCGTACTCATAACTAATAACTGAATGGAAAAAAATATTTATCAAAAACTAATTAATATCTCTTTTTCGTAAGGCAGTAAGTTGTAGAAAATAATTCACCAAAAAAAATCAATAATTTATCAAAAGCTGACTGTTATTTAGCTGTCAAAAGAGTCAATAATTTATCAAAAACTGAAGTCGCCTTTGAAATTTTTTCGAAAAAATTGGCAATGAATTAGGCAGTAAAATCGAAAAATATCCTACTGCTGGAGTCAGTTACTGCCTATTCTTTTTACCAACTTAAATAACTTGGGGGAAATCTTTTTCAAATTTATGAACTCAGAAATAATATTTATGTCAAATCAGATAATTTTTTTTGCCAAAAATTTGATTAGCTTTAACAATTTGGCATGGATTTTTTGAACGTAAAGAATATGACTATTTACCCTAGCTTGACTCATCAGAAAATGTTTTATTAACTGGATATAAACTTGCTCAACTATAAAAACAACAAGCTCAACCACAAAAACAACAAGCTCAACCACAAAAACAACCCGCTGATAGACTGTTGACATTCTCAGGAAAAGACGCACTCACCCTGATAATGTTTTGCCGCAGAACCGGGGGAAACTTAACATATTTAATTCTGTTGGGTTTCAAATATATCCGACTATCTCTTAACTGATAATGCCTAGAAAACCACGTCAACTTTTGCCTCAATATTCCGATCATGTTACTTGTCGTTGCAACAACCGAGAGTTTCGTTTGACTCGTCTCCAATGTCGTCAGGTTTTTTTGTTTGCCTTAAAAAAAGCTTTGGATAAGTTTGGCTTTAAACTTTATGCTCTATGCATTATGAGTAACCATATTCATTATTTACTAGAGCCATCCATTCGGGAAGACTTACCGAAAATTATGCACTGGTTAAACTGGTATACGGCTATGTGTTTTAATCAAATGCTTAACCGTACCGGGCATTTTTGGGAGAAGAGATACCATAGTACCGGGTTTGAAAATACTGATAAAAAACGAGCTTTGAATACTCTTCGCTATATTCACGCTAACCCAAAAGCAGCTAATATGCAGTCTGGGTTTTTCTATGACTTTTCTAACTATGGCACTTATGACCGCCTCACTGATGATGGTCTCACAAAGTGGCATCCTGCTTTTTTGTCTCTGGGAAAAACTCTTGATGAATGTGCTAAAAACTATAGGAAATTTTGTCACAAATACAAACCTCGACCAAAACCGGAAAAGCGTAGTCGTTGGGGTAGTAGGTTTTTGCCTAAGGTGAAAAAAAAGAAAAAGAATAAGGTTTCTCCAGGACAAATGCGACTTCCTTGGGCAGACTGGGAACCTCCCTCAAATTTGGTGGCGGAGGTAGCCAGGCAGTTTGTTTTGGCAAATTGTTATGACCCGGAGGCGGCTATGAAATTTTTCGATGATCAGTAATGACATATCGCAGTGTGGCCAAAATTAAAGTGTTTAGTTAATTTTTAAACCTAAAACCTAAAAACTAACACTTAAAACCATTAACCTAATACCTAATACCTAATACCTAATATATGACCCACAGGTGGTCATGCAATTTTTTGATGCTCAAAAAAGAGAAATTAAGATTAAAATCTGACTTCTGACTTTTTAGGTGAGACTTCTGACAACATTTCCAACTTCTGGCTGACTGAATTCTACTTTTGACTTTTTTCTCTGAGCCCTCCCCCTCTTTTTTTCCTTTTTTTTCCCCCTGGTGCCAGGTATCAGATCGCCGAAATTAAGAAAAACCGTTAAAAAAGCTTTCCCCAATTTTTCCCCTTGACGCCAGATATAATATATGTTACAATCTACAGGTGGAATAACCCAGCGACCGAAAAGGTGCAGCCGGTATACCCAGCCAATAAAAAAAATACCCCAAACGCCCAACGCCCGGCACGGCAGGTGCCCCACATAATGTTTATCATCAAAAGTTAATTCACTATACGACAACCATTCACCTCCTTTACGCCATCCTACTTTGTCTCCAAACTTTTCCCACACATCTCTATTATACTCTTTTGTACCACCCAAACTCAGATAAATTTGCTTCTGCACAGAAAATCCAAATTTTCCATTACTATATTTTACCCAAAGTTTGTCAATCGTGCCTAAATCTTGACAAGAAAAATTTTTAGCATCCGACCCTCTCAACCATCCTTCCGACTCCCTACTCGCAGCTTTTAAAATTACCCTCTCTGTTTCTGCGTCTGCCTCCTGCCACTTTTTAGCCTTCAATAAGTCACGCAGTTTCCGATAGTCAACCCCCTTAGCTGAAACTAGAGAAACCTCATTTTTTTTCTGCCGTTGTCGTTCAGCTTCCAGCTCTCGTTCTCGTCGCTCCGCCTCTTCACGCTGGCGTTTTTCCTCCTCTAGTTGCCTTTGTAGTTCAACTGCCCGTTCCTCTTTAGCCCTCTTTTCAGCCTCTCGAAGTTCCTTTTGTAGATCCGCCTCCAGCTTTTCCACTCGTCGTTCCGCCTCCTCACGCTTCCGCCGCTCCAACTCAAGTTGTTTTTGTAACTCAACCTCCTGTCCTTCCATGCCCAGAGCGATCGCCTCGCCGCGATAATTTTCAAGCATATTAATAGGTATACCCCAAGAAAAAGTGTAACGTTGAACACCCGCCTCAACCCGTCGCACAGCATCCTGATAAACAGAGCGTTCCGACTCAGACAAACTTGCCTGTAGTGAAGCAAAATTCTTAACAACCTCCACATCACTCATCCCATGAACAGCCACAACCTCACCCTTAACATCAACAACAGGGGCACCACTCATACCCCCCACAGTCAAAGCCTGATAAGAAACCCCATAACCCTGGGCCAACCTATCCAAACGAGAAACACTGCCCAAAACAAACTGTGATACCAAGTACCCATCCCTAATAGGAAAACCAGAAATATAGATAGAACTACCTTGTTTGAGGCCATCTGAGTTACCTATTTTCAGTGGCGAATAATTACAATTTCCTTTTTCCGGCTGAAAACTGACCAAAGCCAAATCTATATTATTAGGAAATATTTCGACCTGAGAAGCAGGCCACTCCTTCCCATCATTAGTTTTTAATAAATTTTCCCCCTCTTTTTTCACAACATGAGCCGCCGTGAGTACAGTACAGACCCCTTTTTCTCCAGGCACAAAAAAACCAGTGCCATGTCCTGGTTCACCTTGATAAAATACTTTAACAATACTAGGCTCTAACCGAGAAGCTATTTTTTCTGGAGACAAAGAACAATTTGTCAGAGTTAGTGACAGGAAAGTCAAACCAAAAGCACGAAGTAGAGATTTCATTTTGAGCAGCAGTTAGGAAGTATTAAAATTAAGCCTTGTTCATTTTACCTAGAAATTGATTAAATGACCACTCCCTAAAAAGAGCCACTATTTTCCTATAATACTCATCTACCTTCAGAATAAAACAACTTTTTCTAATTGTCAAGAACAGATGGAGTTCCATTCAGAATAATAGTAGTTTTTTGATCACAAAGACCAAGCTTAGCTTGCCAACGGGAAGGAAAATTAGGGTCAATAAACTTAATCTCAAATCTACCCCAATAATAAGTAGGCTTACCATTTATATCTTCCCGATAAGTATCGCAACGACGAGAAGAGGATTTTTGTACCCAATAACCATGATAAGACCCTCGGCCCTCAGTTTTACCCCCTAAACCATCTATAAAAACATGTCCAACGTTATCTCCATACCTCCAAACTGCAGTGTTTTTTCTGTCTTCGAGATAAATTACCTTATATTCTTCAGTCGTCCACGTTTCGTCACCATAAGCATTTTTAGGAAAAAGCATAATATTTAAGAATACAAAAAAAAGTAAAAAATAATTATGTTTCATATTTCTTTTTTGACTAACTTATGTTATCTATCTATGCCATTATATAGTTATTAAGTCATATTTTTAGATAAAATTTTAATGTAGCGATCGCTAAGTCAAAAAAACCTATTATTCACTAAATAAGTCACCACAGAAAAAATTATTCTCAAAAGTTTAGTTACCATCTGAGACCCAACTTATTTTTATTGCTAAAATTATTTAGGGAAGCTTTCCCAAAGAAAAAAATTGATGATTAAAAACAAACTACAAAAATCAAATAAATTGACCATCAAAAACTGACAACCGAAAAATAAATAACAGAAAAAATTCACCTCTAGTCTAATAAGTGGAAATTTCTGGAAATTCCTGAGCTGATATTGAAGAAAACTTTAGGTAAAGTTGCTCTTGAGCTTCACAATATATATAATCAAAATTCAAAAGCAGATATGTAGTTAATATAGAAATTATTAGGGAGGTTGCTGCTGACCAGAAAAATATTTGACCAAAAACAGAGAGCTATTTTTTCTAGTTATCAAAAAGCGATCGCTCAACTTATCTACTAACTTTTAACCCTTGAGTTGAATGACCCTTGACGTAAATTTCTAGTAAATTTTGAAACTTAACCTTTGAAATTTAAACCTTGAAATTTAAACTTTGAAATTTAACCTTTAAAATTTAACCTTTGAAACTTAACTTTTTAAAAGCAAACGTGTAATTAACTTTGCATAATTATCACAACTTATATATAGATATAATTTAGGATAAACCAATGATAAGAAACAAAAAAATTACAGGAATAGCAGCAGTAGGCCTAATAATTTACATAATTGGATTATTATTAGACGCCATAGGTTTAAGTATTGATATTGTGCAAGGTAGACCGACTTTGTTAGTAAAAAAAACCAACCGTTTTTATTGTGAGCTACTAACAGACACAACACAAGGCAAAAAAGTTTGGACAGTAACATACGACGATGATCAAAGCAAAAAACCCTGGTTAGGTATGGTGATACCCATGGGAGGAGGTTGGTCTCCCGCTAAACGATGTGAAGAAATACAAAGACGACTAGAAAATTTTCGCGAAGATGGCATTCTATCCTTAGACTATCGCAAAGATCCTAACACTCCCAAACAAGAAGTCATTTGTGTCAACACCAAATTAAGTAGCAACTGCCCATTATTGTTAACTTTAGACGTAGGAGTAGATGGTTATCAAGCCTTGAGAAAAATGACCGATGCCCTACATCTCGGTACCATTGTTCATCAAGTAACTAAAGGAAAACAGGAAAACCCTAATTTTTCTAGAGAGTCATCTGTGATCTATTTGCAGCCTTTTTTAGCAAAAGAAGATCTTTTAGCAGGAAAATAGTACTAGTCAAGTCAAAAACCATAAGTTGAGCTCAAGAAAAAGTCAAACTTTGAACATCCCTTTCTACTCGTTGCACAACCTCGTAAGTAGCTAACCATTCTGAGTCAATAAACCTCCTTTTTGTAAAACAAAGGACTTGATAATTTCCAGACGACTTATCCCATAAACTCCCAAAACCTTACCCCTCATATCCATAACAGGGGAAGCACTCATTCCACCCAGACTCAAAACTTGAGCAGAAACTCCAGAACCCCGCGCCAACCGCTCCAAACCAGAAACATCACTTTCAATAAACTGGGTTAGGAGCCTTTAACCCCGACTAGGAAAACCAGAAATATAGAAAGAACTACCTATTTTGAGAACATCTAAACTATCTTATTTTCAGCCCCCGAACATCAACTTATTTTCTTTGAGAATATCAAAATTTTTTATGTTATAATAGAAGCGATCGCCGTATCAAACCCTTAACTCTCTATTATTACCTAGAACCATGACAATAAGTGAGTACTAATAGAATAATAAAAGAAGCGATCGCTTAGAACCAGAAAATATTTTGACCAAAAAAATTTGGCGGTCTAAAAAAATTGTGTGAAAAACTTGTGTGAAAAATTTGTGTGAAAAACTTGTGTGAAAAACTTGTGTGAAAAACTTGTGTAAAAAAAT
>JAGGDU010000205.1:8084-92348 GCA_018457135.1 Trichodesmium erythraeum GBRTRLIN201
TTGGTGGTGTAAAAAAATTTGGTGGTGTAAAAAAATTTGGTGGTGTAAAAAAATTTGGTGGTGTAAAAAAATTGTGTGAAAAATTTATGTGAAAAAACTGTGTGAAAAATTTATGTGAAAAAACTGTGTAAAAAATTTGTGTGAAAAATCTCAACTTCCCAGCCACTTTTCTAGTAGTAAAAGAGGAGCATATCCTAAACATCAGATAAACTCAAAGAGTAAAAAATCATCAAAAAACAAAAGTGAAACAACTAAAGATCACAGTCTATAAACTTGCACATTCCTGCAAACAGAAGAGAAGCAACCCTCTCAAGATAAAAACTTACTGGTAAACACCCCATTTCATACTTCTCACTAAAAGTCAAATAATGATACCTCAACCATTTTCCATCTTGACGCCACCCAACTCTATTTCCAAAATCTTCTATTACCTTATAGTCATAGTCTTTCGTACCACCCATGCTCTCATAAATTTGCTTCTGAACAGACAAGCCAAACTTACCATCACTATATTTTATCCACAGTTCGTCAATAGTCACTAAATCTTTGCAAGGAAAATTATACACATCCTTAACCCTCAAAGATCCCTTCAAGTTTCTGCCCGCCACCTCTAACATTCTTTTATATGTTTCTAAGTCTGCTTCGCGCCACTGTTTAGCCGCCAATAGATCACGCAACTTAGTATAGTCACCGACCACCTCAGAAACCAGAAATAAATCAACACCAGACTTATCTTCAGTATTTTGAGACTCAAACTCCAACTGCCTTTCCAACTCCCTTTCCTTTTGTGCAGCAACTTGTAGAGTTTGAATTTGCTCCTCAACCTGATATCTTGTTGACATCTCAATTTCTAGTTGCACTTCCAACACTTTTTGTTTTTCCACAACAACTTGTAGAGTTTGAATTTGCTCCTCAGCCTCAGATCTCTCCGATATTTCCGCTTCCAGTTTTCTTTCCAACCCCTTATAACTATTTTTTAGTGACTTTAACTCTTTCTGAACCTCTTCCCCTTTGTCTTCCTCATCCTGGAGTTGTGTTTTCAAATTATTAACTTCAGCAATAAATGGTGAAACATTTAAATACCTGAAACCAACATAAATAAAACTAACAGCAACTATTCCTGCACCAGACAAAAATATCCACCAGCTTAACCCATAGATATCCCCAGAGTCATAGTAAAACGGAGACTCCCTAAAGAAACTAATAGGTATACCCCAAGAAAAAGTCAAATGTTTAATAGCAGTATTCACAACTTCTTCAGCTTGCCAGGTAGTCTGTAACTCTAACTCAGGCCAACTTGTTTTCAAAGAACTAAAACCTTTAACTGTTTCCACATCACTCATCCCATGAACTGCCACCACCTTACCCCTCTCATCTATAACAGGAGCTCCACTCATTCCAGCGACAGTCAAAGCTTGATAAGAAACCCTATAACCCTGTGGAAAAACATTCAAAGCCGTAACATTTCCTTTAACAAATTGAGATAGCATCTTCCCATCCCGACTAGAAAGGCCAGAAACATATATAGAACTACCTTGTTTGATATCCTCTGAATTACCTATTTTGAGAGTAGGATAATCACATTTTTCTTTCTCTGGCTCAAAAGTTACTAAAGCCAAGTCTATATCATCTGAAAACATTTCAACAGATGCAGCATCCCAGACATTACCATCTTTAGTTTGTAATAATTTTTCCCCTTCTTTGTTCACAACATGAGCTGCCGTCAGTACCTTACAAACTCCTGTTTCTCCAGGTACAAAAAAACCAGTTCCATGTCCGGGTTGATTTTTATAAAATACTTTAACAAGACTAGGTTCTAGTCGAGAGGCAATTTGATCTGGTGGTAATGAACAACTTGTTAAAGTTAATGCCAGGAAGGCTAGAATAATAGCCCGAAATATAGGTTTCATCTTTATAAAAAAGAAAGGGGCAAAAGTTAAAGGTTAATTGTTTTTTGATTTTACCTACAACCATTTGTATTTTTGATTGTTAGGCAGAGGCTTAAGAGTTATCTAAACCACAAATAATTCAGTAAATTCTAAAATATATCCTTTTATTTGTCAAGTAAGGATTGTTCAACAAGTCTATAGGTTTTTATTTCTACCTCTAACCATTATGAGGAACAATAGTTAGCTAAAAATTCAAATACAAACCTTGTTAAATTTACTTATATAGGTTAACCGATAACCTTATCTCTGGGACATATTGAAACTTCAAATTAGGTTAACCGATAACCTTGTCTCTGGGACATATTGAAACTTCAAAATCAAGATTTAGCTTCACCCGTCCTAATTTCCTGCCTTTAAAGAAGAAAGTTCAAGCAAAACTTAATTATTTCCACTTTTAAACAAATTAAAAACTATCAATATATAGATAATTTTATACGCCATTCACTTACAATATTTTTTAAATTTATTGGTAACCAATCATCATATTTAGAATAGACTGGTAATCTTTTAGTTAACTGCCATCCTCTAGACTCCAAAACTTTTATTAAAGCTTGATAGTGAGGATGAGGATAATCAGGATTAATTTCATCAAAAGGTCCTATCCCTCCTAAATCTCGGGCACCATTTTCCAAACAAGCCAATAATATTTCTGGCTTTTTCACTAAATTAGGAGGAATTTGTAGAGTAATATTTGAGGGTAAAACTTCATTAGCGATCGCTATAACTTCTGGCAATAAATTGACATTAAAACCATCAGAAACCCATTTATTTTCCGAACCAGGACTATATGGCTGTATAATAACTTCTTGAATATGACCCCATTTTTGATGAATATTAGAAATTGCTTCTAAAGTATCTTTCCAGTCAGTTACAGTCTCTCCAATTCCTAACAATAAACCAGTAGTAAAAGGAATTCTTAATTCCCCAGCCCATTCTAATTGTTGTAAACGTAAGTGTGGTATTTTACTAGGAGAATTTTTATGGACTATTTTTAGTAATTTAGGTGTTATCTGTTCCAACATTAATCCCATTGAAACATTTACCTGTTTCAACTCCTCCATTTCTGACCTAGTAAGTATCCCTACATTAGTATGGGGTAAAAATCCTAAAGATAGAGCTAGTTGACATAATTTATATATTAGTTGAAACCAAGCTTTTCTGTATTTGCTATTCGGGTGAACTTCACCACTTAGAGTTAATATTTCAATTGTACCTTTATTTTTGAGAGATAATAATTGTTTTTCTGCTTCTGATAGACTCAACCAAGAACTTTTACCGGGGTCTGAGCGAAAATTACAATAGCTGCAATTATTAAAACACTCATAAGTAGGAACTATTGTATAAGCTGGACTATAAGTAACAATTCTAGACATGGGTAAAGGATTAAATTTTAGTTATATAACTTTTAAAAAATGAGTCAGTTAGAAGAGCAATAATGAAAGAATATATTCTGATTTTTTTTCAATAAACTTGAATAAGTACCTACACAAATTTATTCTAGAGTTTAGCAGCACTAGAAGCTTTAATTAATTACTAGTTTTGGAGAATGAAAAAGTCTTACTTAAAAGGGCAAGCTTGAGACCAGATTTTTTGCTTATTACCTTGAGGACTTGAAAAATTTCTCATTAAATAAGTTGTATATTTAACCAATATTAGATTATGTTATTAAAAGTAAAATTTAAGATTATTTTAGTTGATAAAATTTTTTTGCTTAATAATTCCTATAACTTAAGTTTATAGATAAATCAAATGTCCCTCATTTAAAAATTCCCATACTGGAGATAGAAATTAATAGAAAATTTTTACCTCCTACTAGTTTTGACTTCCCACTGCATAAATATACTTAACTCAAACAAAAACTTTCTCTACACAATCAACTGAAACTATATATTAAATTAGTAGTCAAAGATCTTAGTAAAATAACTGAAAATATCAACTTTAGCAAAATTTGGCAGAGGTTAACTCCCTCCATTAGCCCATTAGCTAAAATTGAATATCTAGAATCAAAAATATAATGACTTTCGCCGAAGCACTGGCACAAGAGTGGAGAACTAGACTTCAAGAAGACTACCCAAACCATAGCTCAGATGTCCACAATAGTATTATTTGTTGGCTATTGGGAAATGATTCTAATAAGTTAGATAGCTTTACTCCTGTCCAAAAAGAAATAACATCTCAAGGAAGAGAATTTCTTTATAGAATTCTAGGACAAAGATATTTGGAAGCTTCACCAGAACAAGCTTATCAAAACTTGATGCAGCGCTTGAGTGGTTTAGTGATGCTGCGAGAAAAAATACGAGCATGGGTAAGTACTAGTCGCGATCGCCAGCGAAGTGCAATTGATGTTCTCCAAGAAGTAGTCCAAGATATGTTAAATAGCGATCGCTACCTACAACAGCAAATGGCCAATATTGCCGAATGTACAAAAAATCCCCATCTCCGAAACTCTTTATTGTTGGCCAGTGTAGAAGAGTATTGTGTCAGACCAATTCGTAATCAACCTTTACTGGTTTATAGATTTGTTAATTATCTACGTCGGACTCAAAAAGGTGGTTTAACTCAAGTACCTGTCAAAGAATGGGTAAAATTCATCTCAGACGATATTAGTTATGGTGATACCGAAGATAAAGTAAGCTTCTTGGACACTGTGGTCACATCAGAGTATAACGATGGGGAAACAATAGAAAAATATCAACTTCGGTCTAAAGTCCTAGAAGAATTTGAGAAATATTTAGCAGAAAAAGTTGATCAAAAGGCCGTAGAATGGCTAAGACTTTATATTAGAGGCAATACTCAGTATGAAATTGCTAAAGCTTTAAATATCCCCGTTCAAAAGATATATAGGCTACGAGAAAAAGTTAGTTATCATGCAATTCGCGTTTTTGCACTCAAGCAACAACCAGAATTAATAGCTAGTTGGCTAGAAATTTCTCTCAATGATAATAGCCTAGGTTTGACTCCTAGTAAATGGCGAGAATATTGGCAAAATCTCAATCATCAACAACGTCATTTAGTTGAAGCTTTAAAGTCAGGTGCAACTCTAGAGGAAATAGCTAAAGAGTTAAACCTAAAAACTAATCAAGTTATTAGTGAATGGACTCAATTATATTTGGATGCTCAATCTTTACGGAACAGTTCTAAAAGCTGATTTCTCAAAAAACTAAATAAAGTTTATTCCTAGTAAATAATGGTGTACTTTAGCAGTATTTATTATGATAAATAAACTATGTCATCAGTTAGGATTAGAGTCGTATATCTGTGATAATATTCACGTATGCTGATACAAATTGCTTATAATTATTTATATTATTGATGTAAATTAATTACCTAATTCATGAGCCATAAACTACATTTATAAGTTGCAAAAAAATCATAATAGCAATAGAAAACATAATAATTATTTAGAAGAAAACTATAATGAATTGCAACTAATTACTTATAGCTATTTGTTCAATATTATCCCAGATATTATGAACAATTATTCATACAAAAAGCATCCTAAAAGGGAATTAAAAACTATTTATTTAATCTAAATAATAGGATGATTTGATATAAAAAAAATGTTTGTTTTTAAAGTTGTTTTTATGGCAATTACCTAGTTAATTTTCATGTTTTGGAAATCTATTACTCCAGTTATTTTAAAACTATTTATCTTCAAACTATAACAGCTTTAAATACTCAAAAATTGTCAAATAACTACCGGAGTTCGTTTGATAATCATGACAGGAATTGGCAGAATTTATTTTTAACAAAAATCATCCCAATATATAATTATTTGAAATTAAAATGGAGTTATAAAATCTCTAGTTAAAAATTTAGAGCAAAAGAAAATTGAAGCTATTATCAATAAGCTGAAAATCATCAGTCAACTGTATCTAATTTATCTTAAAAAAAATCAGCAAGTAGATATTTAAAATAATCTCTAAAAATCATCATCTACTATTATTAGACTTTGAGGTTAACGCCTATAAATTATGGGTAAAAAGCAAAGTTACAGTTATTGAGGAGAGAATCTTTACTCTTAGAAAAAGTAGAAAATTTATTTTGATGTAGTAAAGATACCTTTAAAATAGGTAAAAACTCAAATTTAAATAGTTTATGTTTAAGTTTCAATGTTAAATGAACCTGTTTTCCCTTTAGTCTTGAGTTATTAACATTCATAGATAGTAACAGTAGTCAACTATCATAATTTCATATATAACTGATAGCTAACTACTAAATAATTACGAAATATCCTCTTTCACGCCATTCATTAACAAGCTTGAAATTTATAGTAGGTTTCAAGTATATAAAGTACAAAATTTTTATTAAAGATAAAATATTTGTAACACAGGCATCTTACCTATGACAAACGTACCCCAAGCTTGAGAAATTAGCTGTAATTCTACGGCTTCCATACTATCAGTTTATTCCAAATACTTAGTAATGCAAAGTAGAGGGTTATCTACTGATGGGATATCTCTCAATGTCTACAAGAAAGAAAATCTTGTAAGCACCTTTACTCTGATATCGCCTCGGTTATTAACTGACTAATAATTGTCAATCAAGATTTAATTTTTTGGCTGTATTGCAGATAAAATCAATCAATTTTTAATCAAAGCTATACAATGGCTGGTTCCGGTTGTGGCCAACGTTTAACACTTTTACCAATAACTGCCATTTCCTCCATTAAGGTATCAAACTTATCTGGTGTTAGAGATTGTGGGCCATCTGACAGAGCTTTTGCTGGATTTGGATGGACTTCAATCATTAGAGAATCTGTTCCTGCAGCAATAGCTCCCATTGCCATTGCAGGTACATATTCAGCTCGACCAGTACCATGACTAGGGTCAATCATAATTGGTAAATGAGTCAGCGATCGCAAAACTGGTATTGCAGACAAGTCCAAAGTATTACGAGCATACTGACGATCAAAAGTCCTAACACCGCGCTCACAAAGAATTACATTTGAATTTCCGGCTGCTAAAATATATTCTGCAGCCATTAGCCACTCTTCAATAGTAGCTGACATTCCCCGCTTCAAAAGCACTGGTTTATCTTGAGCACCGACCTTTTTTAATAGAGAAAAGTTTTGCATATTACGGGCACCTACTTGCACCACATCCGCAACTTCAGTCAACCTTGGTAAGTCAGCAGCATCCATTACTTCTGTAATAATTCCCAGACCAGTTTTTTCTTTAGCCGCAGCCAACAAATTTAAAGCACTCTCACCATGTCCCTGAAAAGAATAAGGAGAAGTACGAGGTTTATAAGCACCTCCACGCAAAAACTTAGCACCAGCAGCTTTCACCCGTTGAGCTGTTTCTATAATCATTTGCTCATTTTCTACCGAACAGGGTCCAGCAACTACAACTAGATCTTGATGAAGGCCAAAAGGTATAGGTCCATCTGGAGTAGATACTACTACTGTACTAGCTTCTCCGTTATGAAACTCTAGACTTGCTCGTTTGTAAGGACGTTCAACCCGCATTACCTGTTCGATCCAAGGACTCATTTCCTGTAATTGTAATGGATCCAGGTCTGCAGTATCTCCTACTAAACCAATAACAACTTTATAGCGCCCAACAATTTTTTCTGGAGTTAGACCCCAATTAGTTTTGAGTTCCTGACAAAGACGATCTATCTCTACTTCTGGAGAACCGATTTTTGTTACTATTATCATTTATACTTTTGCACTCAAATAGGTATAAGTTCAATATAAGGTTACCTTAACTATCAGTTGAAATAGTAAAGTCCTAGTAATTTCTTATTAAAATTTTCTTAATACTGGTTTTAGGAACCGCAAATGATTCCTTAACATTACTGATAGGCAGTTTTCTACTTCAATGAACCCATATTCCTAGATTTACTTTCAGAAGTTTTTAAGGCTACTCCAAAAAATTGTCACTGGGAGTCCCGCAATCAAAATATTTATACTTCGGTTTATATCTCTATAATATTAATATCCTTTCGGGCCTAAAGTCATAGAGTAACAACCAAACCTTCTCTCGCACCTGAAAGTTTAACTTTTCACCTTAGACACCATAACATGAGAAAATTTGAGATATTGAATCTCAACAACTAATTACTATAAAATTAATACCGTATTCTTCTGCTTTACCTTCTAGCTAGAAGTATTTATATAAATCTGCAAATGTATATCAATAATTTCTCTGAATAATTTACGATTTTTAATCACTCCAGAAACATATCATATCTCTAAAACTATTACTTAGTTTTCGTATTTTATTTTAGTAGATAATTTATGTTATGCCAAAAATATTTTCTAATATCTTTTAGTTTTGTCTTCAATTTAGCAAGCCTTTATCTCTCTTTTTCTATCCTTTAAAGTCTCTAGTTTTTCTATCAGAATAACTTACTTAATTTTCGCCATTCAAAGCTCCTTTGAAAGAGGCTAACTTTTAATCAATTTTTTTACCACATATAAAGACGCCCTAATACAATATCCCTACCCTCGCAAAAGTTTTAACGCCAAAACTTATACCTACTAAATCATTAGTTTTAGGTAAAGTTTTTGGATTAATTTCTACTTATACAACTTAATAAATATCTATTAGGAGAGTCTTTAATAATAGTTAATTATAATGCTTCACCCTTGTAAATCTCTAGACCCAAATATTTTGAAATTGCCAAATTTAGCTATACTAGAAACTTTATATTGACTAACTTTAACCCCCCTTTTTATAAATCTAGCAGCTAGCTCATGACTTCAAGGTTTTAAGTTTAGTAAGTATTGATGAAGTTTGATAGATTTATCTTTCCTCTTACCTTTGGTTGATGTAAAAAAGTTTTGGTAATCTTGGTTGAAATTATTTAAAGATTACTGGAATGGTATAACATAAACTCATGATAATCATTCTCTATCCTAATTTTTTTAGCTTGAGTAATAAACTGTTTTTGTAGCTTAGAATTAATAAACTTCTTCTCTCCTGGTTTAGACTTTTCATAGGCAGAAAGATAGACTATCATTTGGAGTAATCCTGGGAAATTAATTCTCGAGAGCTTAATATGTTGTGTCTCAGATATCAATATTGGCTTTTCCTTCCAAAACTAACAAAGAGTGAGGACAAGTCTACAACCAAATTTGAATCATCAACAGACTTCTCCACCAAAAAGTTCTTAAGCCCTCACTGAATGACCTTCCAAAAAAAATTAGTATTTTTGGAGATATCTAATATAAAGCCCTGTTTTCTCTGTAGATATGATAGTCTAGCTTTTCTCAAAAAACCATAAAATAAAGTTTGGGACTAGAATTATAAGATGAGTTTATTTTCATCTCTATAACTACTAAATTATAGAAAGAAATTAGCTTTTTGATTTAGCTTCTTTCCAGGCTTCTTTCATCCTTTGAAAATTAGTTTTTAGCTCTTGCAAACCTAATAAGCTACCTTTTTTATCTTCGTCCCAAGACGCTGAAAAAATACCATAACTCAAACCAATAACACTTAAACCAAAAAAACTAATACTAACTAGCAAAATTACTTGGTTTGGTAGTGTAAACAGATCATTTATAATAATAAAATAGCCAAAAACAAAAGTTAACAAAGCTAGTAGTAGAGGTGTTCCAGATAATAATACCATACGGCTAATCATCCTCCGACTAACTATTTCAGGAATAGAACTTTCTGCTCTAACTCTTTTACTCTTTTGACTTAGATTAGGAGTACTTTGTTTTTCTGTAACCTTTGTTTTTGGTGAAGAAGATAATTTCTTACCTTGCTTTTTCCGACTTTTAGCAGGCTCAAAAGGTAAGGGTTTGCGTGATGATTCTGAAGACATAAATTAATTTTTAACCTCTAATGCCAAGGCGAGTAATTAATGCTTTATAACGTTCCTGGTTTTGCTTCTGAATGTATGTTAATAAACGCTTACGTTTACCAATCATCTTTAACAAGCCTCTTTGGGATGAATAATCTTGTTTATTATTTCTTAAATGAGCGCTTAATTTAGTTATTTTTTCTGTCAGCATTGCTACTTGGACATCTGCCGAACCTGTATCTGTTTCATGAGTTTGATACTCACCAATAATCTCTTGTTTACGCTGTTGTTTGAGAGCCATATACTTTATTTATTAACCTTTAAAAAAATACTACAAACTGTTACTATATCACATAAATTAATTCTTATAAATACCTATATGAAATTTTTACAGTTGAGTAGAACGACTCAACCAACTAATAGCTTCTCGAATCCAGTCTTCTGCATTTGTATTTTTGGACATATTAGCATCTTTACTAACTGCTTGCAATGATTGTATTACTTCTTGACCTGTGTATCCTAAAGCCAACAAAGTCATTTCTACTTCTTCTTGAATAGCAGGCATAACTCCCACTGGTACTGATGTAGTTAAACCTGCATCTTGTCGCCACTCGGCCAATTTATTTTTCAATTCTAAAGTAATACGTTCTGCTGTTTTTGCTCCTACTCCTGGGGTTTTGGCTAATACACGAGTATTTCCACCAACAATAGCTTGAACTAAGTCGGGTAATTCTGTTAAACTAAGCAAACCAATTTCCGGTTATCCTTTATAAGGTCTGCTCGTCTTCAGAACCGGACGTGAGACTTTCACCTCATCACGGCTCCTCTCTTAAACGTCCCATTCAAGGGTACACCCAATGAAATTCCACCTAAAATCTAATTAGTCTAATAGGCTCACTGCTTTCAAGTCTTCAGCAGTTTTTTTTTAATAGTGACAATGTAAACATAACACTTGTTTATTCTTATGTGTTTTGTTACCACCTTCAGACCAGGGAACGATGTAGTCAACTTCGATTTATACAGTTGGCCTGAAGTTTAATCCACAAAATACGTATTTGTTTTTCTGACTTTTTATTAGTGTTACTACTTCTGTCTTTACACCTGGGTGTTTAGCAATTCTACTATTCCAATAAGTCCAGTCACAATCAGATGATTTGTGAACTTTCACCTTGATATGCCTTACAGTAGATATCTCTAAGTGTTGATTTGGTAAATATCTACGCCTTTCCAGAATCAAATTGCCATTATCAATATTAAGCAAATACTTTTTATTGACCTAGTTGCTTGACTCGTTTGGATACCTTCTATTTGTCCATCAACCTATTCTTTTCAACAAGAGATTATTCAGTGAGTCTAAATATCTTTTTACTGACTTGGGTAGAAAAGTAATTACCCCATCCTCCAATTACTGGATTAAGTTTCTTTATTAGCGCTCTAATGGAAGCAGATTTGTGAGAATTATATATATCCGCTAATTTCCTATAGTCAAATACCCCAGAATTTAAGCATTTTTTGATTAGTTATCTGTAGACTTTGCTACCATCTTTTCTAGCAGTGCATCATGATTAATTAGGCTTATACATTTGGATATATCAACATCTAACACATCATCTAACACATCTTTAGTTTTCTGCTTGACACTGTCAAAGATAGCACTAATAGCATGATGTGTTGATCGTCGTGGTTGAAAACCATGACTGTTAGGCTCGAAACCTGCTTTCCATTCTGGTGAGTTACCTAATTTTACCAGGGCTTGTAATGTATTCTCCTACATCTTTGGGGATCCTAGCTGTCCCTTTTCATCTCTTCCTAGTATTGGTATTGAGGATCTAAGGGTCGGACTTCCCTTGAAGTAATTTGATTTCAATAAGTTTACAAAGTTAAATCTTTGCTTATGAGGTAGATTTTTGATGCTATCCACAGCCACATTTTTTTCCCCAAGTCTACCTATGTTACTCACCTAAGAGCTAGTAACCCAGCATAATAACTAGAAGTCAGAAGTTTTTAGTATTTACGCATCTTGCTAATTTTGTTTGCCACGGCTGGATGCTCTGTAAATTAACTTTTGCAACTTCAATACATTCTTCTCAACCTTTTTCCAGTCTGTATCTCGCCACTTTAGGGCTAGTTTGATAGAGACTTGGGAGAGTATATCGTCTGTATCCCATGCCACACTTAAAAATAGTTTAGGATTTTCTAAATTTATTTTTAGTGTTTTAGCCTTATTCATCGCTAATTGTCACCTTACATTACGTTTAACAGTGAGTACGTCTGCTTCAATGAGCTTCTTACTCAATCCTACTCTCTCTAAGACCTACGACCATTTTGCGTAGATTGACCTTGAATGGCTTCCTAAGTTTTCGACCTATACTCTTAGGTGTCTTAGAGAAGTTTCCTTGTTCCCTTATGCCTTTATTGCGACTGATTTAGCGGGGCAAAATCTCCCGGAGGGTTCGTATTGGTTGTTGATAATTACTACTCTATATAATTATCCATAGACCCTCTGACTTTCGTCCTACATAAACTAGCTACCTTTAAAATGGTCTATTATCACGAGAGTTTAATTACCTTCCTGTTCGTCCACCTGTCAGTCTCTGCTAGAAGTCTCACTTATCTGGTAGTTAAAGCTTTGACCCCATTTAGACCAGCTTCAAGGATTGATGTTCAGTCTCTACCTTGTGGCCTACGCTGTCAACCCAACAACAAGGCGGTAGGAATCTCACCTACAAGGTCATAAGAGTTATTCACAAGTCGAGGTTGTCCTCATGTGTTGACTTGGAACGGCCATTTATATCCTAATTAAAGGTTTAGTGGCCAACAAGTCGCACAGAGTATCTAATAGAGCGATCGCTAATTGTGCCCCAATACCACTTACGCTTACTAACTGACGAAATAAGTCTCTTTCAGCTGAAGTACCAAAACCGTACAAGACCATTTGGTCTTCTCGCATTTGTTGGTGAGTAAAAACTTGCACCTGCTTCCCTTCCTGTAAACTCTGAGTTAAACGAGGTAGAACTTGTAGCTCATAACCTACTTGATTAACCTCTAAAATTACAGTCATACGAAAACCACTGCCTTTGTACACATTTGCCACTTTGCCTTTTAGATAGTTAATCATTCAAATTAATTCAAAATTATCATCAAATTATATATTAATGACAACTCTTGAAACAACAAAGTTAATATTCACAAAGTTTCAGATTATACTAGATTTACTTCAACAAATAACATTTATATAAAATTCAAATCTGTGGGGATAATTGGTATGACTATGATAATTTTTTCCTATCTTGACTAAAATTAGCGTACTTTAGTTTTTTTGATAATAAAAGGGTGATAAATCTATGGTATGGAACAAACAATAAACTTGGAAAATATATATTTTATTGCTGTACAAAAATTAATTCTATTACTAAAAGTGTTGGATTTAACTAAAACTTTAAAGATTGTTAAAATTAATTAATCTGAACAAATAGTTAAATTAATCAAGATTTAATGAGAGAATAAATTTACTGGAGTAATAGGAGTTGAATTTAACTTTAACTCAACTCCACTGCAGCTATGTAGAGTCTAGATTAAAAAAAATGTTCAAAAAAATTGTGGCCTTATGTTTAGTAGCGATCGCTCTTACACTAACAGGTTGTGTTTCTGTAGGCGGTGGACTCCAAAGCTTTGTAGATACAACAGATGGTTACGAGTTCCTCTATCCCAATGGTTGGATCGAAGTCAAAGTTTCTGATGGCCCAGATGTAGTCTTCCATGACCTAGTTGAGGCTACTGAGAATGTTAGCGTAGTTATTAGTCCCATGGTTGAAGAAAAGACTTTGAGTGATTTGGGTACTCCTACCGATGTAGGCTATAGACTTAGCAAAAATGCCATTGCACCAAAAGACTCAGGTCGGGAAGCAGAATTAGTTAACGCGGAAGCACGAGAGTATAAGACTAAAACATATTATAAATTGGAGTATGCAGTTAAACTTGCTGATGGAAGAGAACGTCATAACTTAGCAAGTGTAGCAGTTAGTCGAGGCAAGCTTTTCACCATCAATATTTCCACTACCGAAAAGCGGTGGGAAAAAGTGAATGATAAGTTTCAGCAAGTTATTAATTCTTTCTCTGTATATTAGAGACTGAATATATTAGAAAATATCAAAAAAAATATCGGGAATAGGGAGTAAGGAATAGGCAAAAATACAATTATTTGCCATTGAGTTTATTACCATAACCTTAAAAGTATAAAGGCTGGATACTCCCTAAAGGTAAATTGATTTCTATCTATAACCTTATTCCAATTTTAAGATTGAATTTATCCACAAGTATATTAATACTTAACCTATTTTACAAGCAGTCTCTTATACTATTAAAAAAAAATAATGCCACATTCTATTGAGACAGTTGGAGTAGAGAGTAGGATTTAGGAATAAGATATCTTCGCACTTTGGCAAATTGGCAAATTAATTGTTAAAAACATTGGTCTTACTCTTTTATCACTTAATAGCTTAAGCCTGAACCTTCTTCTTGCATTATTTTTGGGAATTAGCATTAAGTGGCTAGGTTAGAAAATATATTCATGTAACAAAATATAAATTACCTCTCAAATCAACTGTCTAGATGAACTTGGAGTTACTTTTAAAATTTAATTAAGAGTTAAGCAATTTTTATGCCTACCTACATCAATAGGAAGATTTAATCCAAGGAATGGATAGTAATTTTCCCAATTGAAAATAATAATAAATACCATTAAAACTATAGACTATAGTCCTAAAAAATTATTCAATTCTAATTTTGAATACTTTATGAACCCCATGCTTTAAAATATGAAAATTCCCAGCGTAATATTAGCTTCATCTTCATCAGCAAGACTTCGCTTGTTAAAAACTGTTGGTATTAACCCTATAGTTATGCCTAGTAACTTCGATGAGTCAACAATTAAATTAAAAGAACCTAGACAATTAGTAGAAACTTTAGCTCAGGCTAAAGCAGAAACAATAGCTAACTCTATAATGAAGGAAAAATTACCTGAAAAGCAATCAAATTTAATTTTAGGATGTGATTCAGTATTAGTTATTGAAGACCAGATTTATGGTAAACCTAATGATAAGCAAGAAGCGATCACTCGTTGGCAAAAAATGCGTGGTCAAGTAGGTCAGTTGTACACTGGTCATGCATTAATTGATTTATCCCAAAATAAAACTATCGTACTTTGTCGAATGACTAAAGTTCATTTCTCCCATGTTAATGACCAAGAAATAGAAGCTTATGTTGCAACTGAAGAACCTTTAAAATGTGCTGGTTGTTTTGCTATAGATGGCATTGGTGGTTTATTTATAGAAAAGATAGATGGTTGTCACACAAATGTAATAGGTTTAAGTCTACCATTGTTCAGAGTTATGCTTAATAATCTAGGATATCAAGTTAGTAATTTTTGGTAAAATCAATAAAAATAGTTAAAATTTAAAAAAAATGTTTTTTTGTCTGAGATTGAAAATAATCCAGTATATAGAAATAGAAAAATAACTTAGGATAGCGTTAAGAGAAGTAGGAATAAAATTAGGAAGATAAATGTATTTAAAAAGAGTAAAAATTACTCAAGCTCAGGTTTTTATAGCTGTGAATTTTGTGAGTAAGTAGAAAATAAATATTGAGGTAATATGTCAGAATAGGTCGGGTTAATTATGACCAAACTTTTGTGCTGAACAAAACCAAAATAAATACCTATAAAAAATGAATAGGTATTGAATAAATGTTCAGATATTTCAATAAATCAGGCCATAAATTAGAAGTAACTCAGGTAAAAATAGAACTATTAATTGCGGTCACATTATTAATAAATTTGACTTACTCTTAATACTTAAAAAAAGGAAAAGTGATTTATCAAAAAAGAGTAGCCAATTATGCAAGTTGTCTCAATAAAATCTTGAAAATATAGCTATTTTTAGACAGGTAATAGAGGTCAATATTGGTTAATTTCTGTGAAATATTTGATAAATTTGCAGAATAATTAATGACTGTTTGCCCTCAAAAACATCTAAATTATCACGACTAGGTAGAAGACCTGCACACTTTGTCATATCAGCTTTTTATTTCTGTCTGTTACCCCTACAGTTTCCCACCAAATCATCTTGAGCCCAAAACTCTTATTATTTTTTTTACCTCTGTTATTAACTTGGCTTCTTTTATCTAAAGTAAAAAATAATCTAGTTCATTTATAATATTAAATTTTTTCCAGTGAAGTAAAGATATTATTTTTACTATAAAATCTGCTATAAATGCTTTTTGAAGATATTATTTTTACTATGATATCTGCCATAACTTATTCTGAATTGGTATATTATTGTTTTTGTTGATAAAACCTTTGTACTTCAATTCTATTAACTGGCATAGTTTTACCTAACCATTGATGAAATCTCCTATATATTCAGACTAAATATACTTATTTGTGTTATTTATTTTCTTTCAAAACAATAAATTTTGCTTTCCTTTCTCCTAACTTCTAAAGTGTAAAATAACCAATTATTCAGAGAGTGATATTAGTAAGTGATGAGTGGAAAATTGTAAGTCGAGAGTCAATTGTGTTAAAATATAATATTTTTAATTTCCTTCTTAAATATACCAAATTATCTATAGTAAAGATAATAAAACCTTATTTGAAAGCACTTTCTACTGAAAAACTCGAAAATAAAATTTTTCTTTAATATCATTGACATATTCTTATTTAATAATTATTCTGATCTAGAAGGTGAAATCAATCAAAAGGTCAAAAATTAGGAAAGAAAGTATTCTAATATGGCCGATAGATTCTCACTAAATCCACAAGAGTACGAAACTATTTTATTATAGTAATCAAACTGTACCGTGAGGCACATGGGAACAGTGTAGTCAATACTTGTGTGACACTGTATCACTTGAGTCTTAATACTCAAAAGAGGTTGGGGAAGCCTTAAATTTTTCCCTTTCTTTGAGATTTTAATTACGGTGGCAAAACCAAGAATTCCCCATATCTTCAGTGTAAGGGGAGTGTCAAATCAGTAAAAGCTAATATAGATTGAATTGCTAATCTACTAAATTATCCAGAGGTAAGTTTAAGTTATGGTTATTGACAAAGTTCCTGACGTAGTATTCAAGACCCGTGTCCGTGATGAGTCAGTTGATGGGCCAAATCCTTTCCGGTGGCAAGACAAAACTACTCAAGAAATTTTTGGTGGCAAGCGTGTTGTCTTATTTGCATTACCCGGTGCTTTTACACCAACCTGCTCATCTACTCACCTACCCCGCTATGAAGAACTATACAATGAATTTAAAGGACAAGGAATAGATGAAATTATCTGTCTATCAGTAAATGATGCTTTTGTGATGTTTCAATGGGGTAAACAGCAAGGTTCTAAAAACGTATTCCTACTACCAGATGGTAATGGAGAATTCTCTCGCAAAATGGGAATGTTAGTAGAAAAGTCCAATCTAGGTTTTGGTATGCGTTCTTGGCGCTATGCAATGGTTGTGAATGACTGCACAATTGAAAAGATGTTTGTTGAGGAAGGTTTTGCTGACAACTATGGTGATGACCCATTTGAGGTATCTGATGCAGATACAGTATTAGCTTTTCTCAAAGGTCAAGAAGCACCAAAAGACAAACCAGCTAGATTAGATTTTGTGGGATAGTTGTAGTCTCTTATTTTTAGGCTGAGATAAACAATAATGTAGGTAATGAAAAATTTTCTTTCTGTTCATATAGCAATTATATTTGATTTGTTAACTGTAGTGTCAAACTCTTAAATACAAGGCTAAAGGCTTTGCAGTAAAACAATATTTTCAAATTACTCTGCTATATATTTTTAATTTTTCACATAATCCTAACAGGACTTACCTATCCTGATCATAAATTGGCTTTATTACTCTGATTATTTTTTTGCCCACAAATATGCAATTTTGTTGATAAACCTGGTTTATGTTTAAGTTATAGCTACTTGGGAATACTTTAATAAAATTCTTAAAAGCTTATTTAAGGATTGGCATTCTTGTAGTAGTCTTGGACAGGAACTAGATAAGAAAAATAAGTCTATTACCCCGATAGCTCCGCTCCCAGGAGCGGAGAGGGGATGAAAAGAGTATATGTTTTAATTATGCCCTTGGGTGTGGAAGGGGCGAAAGAGAAGGATATCAGAGAAATTTTATACTTTTTTTTGTATAAAAAAGTACGGTTTTATTTTATTGAAATTTTATTCCGGATAAAAGTCATTACTTGTCCCTTTATTAAAAACATACCTCTGTGAGGCTAATAGGGGTGTGTATAATTACTGTGAATATAGCAGAGAGGGAGAATATTAACTCACCACTAAAATTATGGTCAAAGCTTTAAAGTTCCCGAGTGTACTCTAAGTAAAATGTCTGGAGTATGTCAAACTGAGGAATTGAATTATATAGAAACAGCCAAAGTGGTTAGGAGATATGTAGCTCAAGTCAGAGGTTAAATTCGCAACACAGACTAAATTTGAGAGGCGTGAGAAGCTCTTAACTGCCCCGAGGACTGCTATAGTTGATTTATGTAAATACTCAAATAATGACTACTGAAACCAGACAAAAAAGAATAGGAATTTTTGACAGTGGGATAGGTGGCTTAACTGTTTTAAGAGAATTATATAGACAGTTACCCAAAGAATCTATTCTTTACTTTGCCGATACAGCAAGATTACCTTATGGAACAAGAACTACCGAAGAGATTTTACAATTTGTAGATGAAATTATTACATGGCTAGTCAAAAGTGGAGTAAAAATGGTGTTGATGGCTTGCAATACCAGTTCAGCTTTGGCTCTAGAAAAAGTTAAATCAAAATTTGATGTTCCTATTCTAGGATTAATTGTACCTGGAGCTAATACTGCAGTGAAACAAGGAAAGAGAATAGGTGTTATTGCGACTCCTGCAACTGCTGCTAGTAATGCATATCGTTATGCTATTTTAGAAGCAAATGCTTCTGTTCAAGTTTGGCAAGTTGGTTGTCCCTATTTCGTACCATTAATAGAGCAAAATCAGCTACATGATCCCTACACATATCAGATAGCAGAAGAATATTTAATGCCTCTAATACAGCAACAAATTGATACATTAGTTTATGGTTGCACTCACTATCCTTATTTAGAACCAATATTGCGTTCATTATTACCTAAGTCGGTGATTTTTGTAGATCCTGCAGTTTCTCTGGTTAAGGTAGTAGCTAGAGAGTTAAAAATTATGAATTTGGAAAACGATAAAACACCAAAACCAACAAAATTTGTAGTTAGTTCTTCTCCACAAAAATTTGCTGATTTATCATTACAATTGCTTGGTTACAAACCAGATGTACAAGTAATTTCTTTACCAGCTATGCTAAAGTAATTTAATGCTAGTTTCTATATAGACTTCACAGAGGCAGATTTATTCTAATTAATTCTGTTTATATAAAAGATATGCTATTAAGCCTTATAAGTTATGATTAAACGAGGTCTGGCATATCTATAAGATGGGGTATAGTATGCAAATATTAATTTAATGAATACGTTTAGCTGAACCGTTAACACCTGTGAAAATCCTGCTGCCGAGTATTACCGTCAAAGCAGGAATAAACATTAAAATCTCATAGCCAGTGACATTTTAATTAATTTTTAGAAGCATCTATTTAAGATTTTACCAGCATAGGCACAGTATATTATTATTCTTAGCCATTTGTCACTAGAATTTTGTAGCTACAAATTTAGTCATTAAAGGTCTTGAAGACAAACAGCAAATTTTAAAGGTTCTTCCCAATTTGAAAACTTAACAGTTAGCTCATATTTTTGCTCAGGTTCTGGATCAAACAATTCTACCAATAGAGTACCAGCCTCAGAACATTGAGCAGTTGTTTGAGCTTCTCCACCTTGCAGTTTTAGACTTGCTGCTTCTGGTAATTCCCCTTTACATCTCAAAGATGCAGAAGACTTATCTTCAGCAATATAATATTCAGCCTCAATATTAATCAAACCTACAGCAGTTTCCCACTGTCTTCTTACCACTGACCCGTTTAAATAACAGATCAAAGTTAAAGATGATAGAATCTCTTTAGCAGCAAGTAAAGACAACAACATTTGTTGTCTTGGAGTTGCACTATTGTAAGTTATAACTTCCAGGGAAGGCAACTCTCCATCACGGGTTTGACCCACTAAGACTAAGCTGGCTAAATGATTTAGGGACTGAGATTGGCCAGGGAACAAATTATCTACAACTTTAACCAATCTACTACCAGGTAGTAAATTGGATTGCACAATCTCTTGGCAAGACTGCAAAAGTCGAGTAAATACACTATATGTTAAAGGTATAGATAAGTTTCTCCACTTGATATTTTTCATTTGTGATGCCCAAGGAGGAATTGGGAAAACTAAATCTTTAGCTTCAACGTCTGGATAGTCAGTATCGTATCCCACTTCTTCCCAAGGAAACAGTGGTGGTTTAGATTCAATCTCAGTTTTCATCCGTTTTTGTAACAATGACTCGAAACGATTATACACAGTTAGTACTTCTCCCAGTGGCATTGGTGGACGTCCGTTGCAGTTGAGACAGCCAATTTCTTCGGAATCATCTGGATAGAGTTCGTCCAACTCTTCCTTGACTTCTGCTTCCATATTATTTATGGACTTTGGACTATCTATTACTGTTGATATTTCTGTAGAATTTGGCTTCGATAGAAGCCAATCAAAGAAATTTTTTTCAAAAATTTCCACCTGTTTGTTCGTTTCGTTATTCATCACTTGATGCCCCTGCTCCGGAACCTGAACGATTTCGTAATTCCCAGGCAAGTTCGAGTAATTTATACCACTTTTTCTTAACCTGGTTGATTTTACGACCTAAAGTTTTCGCGATCACATCATCGGAAATACCTTGTTGTTTTAATTTTAGCAAATTTTTTTGCTCTGAATCAATTTTGTGATGCAAGGCTTCCCACTCCGTAGGAGTTAAGCCTAAATTTTGTTCTAAATCTGCTTCTAACCATTGATGAACCAGTTCCCAACGATGTCCCATAGCAAATTTGAGCAAATGGTATTTAAAGCGTTGCTGTAAATAATCCCTTTCTCGGGGAGTTAGACCTAAGATAGATTCTATTTCTCCAGTTGATAAATCTTGTAAACGCAATGCAAAGTAATCTGCACAGTCTTTCTGTTCACGTTCCTCTAGATAGGCCATTAGTTCTTCAATCACAACCTGACGCAAAGAAGCAATATTATTACCTGGGTCTTGTGCAACCATTGCTTCTCGAACTTCTTGGATAGATCTATCGTTCCAAGTCTTATCTGAGTCAGTAGTTGTTCCTTCTGCTGCTTGGTCAATATCTACAAATGTTTCCTTTGGTTGTTGTTGGGAAAATGTTTGTGCCCGTAAAATAATCAATTGTTGACTACGACCACCAGATAAAGGTATACGTCTCTTTCCATAACGTTCGGTAAAGGCCATATACTCTGCAAGTTCTAACAAAGTACGGGGACGATAAGTTGCTGGTAGTTCACTTTCTCGCCGAAAAGCATTCAAAGTTTCCAGGTAAAATTGTTGTAAAAAATCTTCTATCAGATTTAATTTGGCCTGATAACTTGATTGTATTTGGGCAGGAGTGATATATCTATAAATAATAGCGCTGAAGGTGCTATGTAATTCTATTCTTCCTTCTTGAGAACGAAGCTGGTAGTAATGTATACATCGTTTCAAGCGATGTAGAGCTAAATTTTTAGCCCATTTACCCACTTCTCCCGAAGCTTGAATTCTTTTACTTTCTGTGCAAATCCTATCTACTTCGTGTGTAATACGTTCTGCCACCTCTCGGCAATTTTGCCTTGACCCACGAGTAGACTGCTGAAATTCATCTAGGAGTAGCTTTAAGATTTCTTCGCCAACTTGGCAGATTTCCCCCATCATTGTATTAATAATTAACTACTAATAAACTTTATAAGTCATCACAAATACACCTAACTTTTTAGATAATTTATGAGAATATGAAAAACACTAAATTATGTACTTAGAGCAACAAATACAAACACTTATTAAAAATGCACCCCAAGATGGTAATACACCACAAATTGTTGAGGCTATTACACCTGCTTTAAAACTGTTAGCTCAACAACTCCAGCACTTGCAATACTATATTTTGCAAACTTTGTCGCAAAATTGGGTTTTAACTACTTTAGGTCATCGCAGTAAATTGGATTTAGAAAAACGCGTTATTTATGCTTTTCCTACACTGAAAGATGCCTCATCATCTATTTCGGAAGATAATGTTGTAGCGACACCTATGCCAGTTATTCATATACTTTTTCAAATGATAGCAATTCAACCTTTAGACAGCCTTATTTTCTTTGAAAAACCTGGTGATTTAACAGTAGCTACGGAAGTTAAAAGAGAGGATGTCCAGAAAATGATAAGTATATATCTCAGACAGTATCAGGCATCCTCTAGTTCCAATCCTAGTAAAATTCCTCCAGACATTGCTTAAGATATTGAAATATTTTCCCACTCTGGATTTTGTATTATTAAAAATTCAATTACCTCAAGCAAATATATAAAAATTATAATTGGAAACGATAATTTAAAATCGGCTCAAAAAAACCCTAGTTAGTATCAATATAAATATTGTTTGTTAGCCATACACTAATTAATAGTATTCGTTCATTATTACTAACTAATTATTGGACAATAGTAAAAGCTAAGACAGGCGACTTAAAACATAGTCAGTAAGATTAATTAGAGCTTGACGAGAATCACAATCTGGTAAAGATTGTAAATGTTCAACAGCCATTTTGGCATATTTAGTAGCCAACTCTTGAGACCTTTTAATACCTCGGCTATTTTTAATCAATTGAATAGCTTCTTCTAAATCGCTATCTTGGGCTAATTCTCTTTCCAGTAGTTTTTCTAATGCAGGCTTTTCTTCCAAAGCATATAATGTGGGTGCTGTCAAGTTGCCACTTTTGAGGTCTGAACAAGCAGGTTTTCCCAGAGATTCTGTAGCACTGGTAAAGTCTAGTATATCGTCCACTATCTGGAATGCTAAACCTATATATCTTCCATAGTAGTACATATCTTGGACTATTTCTGGTGGGACATCACTAATAATAGCTGCAGCTTTAGAACTATTAGCAATTAGAGAAGATGTCTTGTAATAGCTCTTTTCTAGATAAGCTTCTATGGATAAATCAGTATTAAATCTATGTAGTCCTTGCTGAATTTCTCCTTCGGCAAGATCCATAATTACTTTTGAAAGAAGTTTCACAACTTCTAGATTATCCAGGTTGGCCAAGTACCAAGATGATTGAGCAAATAGAAAATCTCCAGCTAGTACCGCAATACGATTAGTAAATAAACTGTGAACGGTAGGGACGCCTCGACGGATTTCTGATTCGTCTACTATGTCATCGTGAACTAAGCTAGCAGTGTGGATCATTTCTGTAATTTCTGCTAAACGACGATGTTTAGGAGTAATTTCTTGCGTTAGCATGGTAGTCCGTGAAATTAATAGGACAATAGCTGGTCTTATCCGCTTTCCCTTGACGCGGAATAGGTGTTCTGCCGCCGCGTACAATATAGGGTGACGGGCACCTACCAATTGTTTTAAGTTATTCGTTAGCAGTTGAAGGTCTGCTTCTACTGGAGAGAATAGGAGAGTGGAAGTGGTCATGGATTAACCAATCAAGCTACAAGTTAACAAAATTTTACAAATTATATTCCTATTCTAAGCTAAGCATCCTTGATATAGGAAAGTTAAAAATCTTGATTCTAAAATAAAATATTTTCAAAAAAATAAGCCATATTATAAGTCAATGCCATTAGAAGTAGTAGATTGTATCTAATTATTAAGAAGTTATCAAAATACTCTGTACAAATAGCACTAATTGTGTTGGGTTAATATTAGTCCTCTTTCCGGGAATGGCGTTAAAAATTAACCAGTTTTTAGTTGCAAAGGTTAGTAATATTATTTTTTTCTGACCTCCCTTTGGATCAAAGCTTTTTGAGTGGCTCAATAAGTATATTAATTTATACAATTAAACATTAATGCAGGATGGTAGAAATAACTAATCAGTAACAAAATCTTTAAAGGTTGACCCATCAAGACTTTTAACTTTTTACTAACCGTTTCTCTAGTTCTCAAATCTAAAATTTAATAAATTATCTCAAATTTAGTATAAGAAAAAAGTTCAGATATGTAAGCAAAAATTTATCAATACAAAACAACTGATTTTAAATATAAACAACGAGTTTATTAGGATTTGAGTGAGTAAATTGGGAATTTTTAGCTAACTTCATTAGACATTTCCAAAAATTGGCAAAGTCTTTCTGTCGATTTATTTGAGTTTCGTGATAATTTTCCAACTTTTTTAAATCATTGTACCCTATTATACAGCGGTTTTTATCTGAATAAACTATTTTTCTAAAAATTTATGCTACGATTTTAGTAATTTGAGCGATCGCTTCTTATATAATTCAATATAATTGTTCCTGAAGAAAGAGCTTGATGAAGGCAGAGAAACTCTTTGAATTTTGACTAACATAGTTTAGTTCGATGGATCAAAAATCAGGTGAGTACCCAGGGTGTGAACATTAACTTGGCTCCTGTTAAAGAAATTAACCCTTGAATTATAGAACCTTTGTATAAACTTAAATTATCTATTAGTACCATTACCCTGGGCCTAAGTAGAGTTACTAAAATCTACTTTATATATGCTTCAAATACATTTTTATTTGTACTACCAATTACTGTCATTTATTTATAGGGGTATTGCTAACTAGTCTCTCTTCTATCTTCCCTCGATCATAAAGACCAGTGATTCGTTCTTAACTCCTAATTCGTCAACAAAAACCAAATTATTTATATCTACATAAATCTAGCCAGCTATTTTCGATACACAAGTGCATTGCATGTTTAATATCTTCTTTGTGTTGGTCAACAAGCATAAAGACTTTTTTTCTACTTATATTGACTTTTTTTGATTCGATACATCGTTGATACACTCACTTTCACTCTAGTTCTAATTTATAAAGATTCACATAATTTACAAAGTAAAATATAAGGTTTTTGTTCGATTTGCTGCTGAATTAAAGAATTAACATGGCCATCCATTTGAATCTTTGGTATTTCTCTATGTTGCTTTGGATTCACAGTTCAATTGGGTTATATAATGCCGTAATAAATCAAAGACAAAAGCCAAACTAACTTGAAATCTTTGCACTATGTGACGTTGAGAACCTTCTTAATTTTGAATTTGCTCATATCACACGAATATAGATGGGAGAATGAGTATGTTTTGGCCATTTTTTTTGTTCGGTGATCGCTCTAGATAGCTATTTTTTCTTTAATTACCAGAACTTACACAAAGACACTATGTATATTGCATGATCAAAAAGGCACAATATTTAAACTCTGTTTTGGGCGATCGCTCTTCCATTCCGATCGCCCAAATATTAATAAAAAACTCCAGTTAAGTCCATAAGCAAAGTTAATTAAATATTCTGTTTTGTGTTTGATCAAGAGCCAGTATTTTTATGATCTTTTAAAGTCAGCTTTTTCAGTATTCAGTTCTATCCTAATTTAATCCATTTTATCTTTTTCCAAAAAGTTAATTATCATTTAAGAAATAATTAAATTAGAATTTTTTAAGAATTAATTTTACACTTTCTTCTGGTTGTGTTGCACAGCGGATCCCCATGGTGAAAAATGACAGTTGAGTACTCTACATATAGCCTAATTGCTTAAGTCCTGATGATTTTTTTGTTGAGTATGATGTATAGCCATACTTGAGAAAATTGGTATCAACTAACTATCTTTAGATATAGGAAAGTTGGAAATCTTGATGGTCACATGAAATTGTTTTTTAAAAAACAAACAAATAAGACTTGCTCATTCTATAAGGAAACACGGTTTATTGTCTTGATTATTTTATTGTTTTATTCGTTCTCATCTGAATTTAGATCAACTCAGTTTTTACTTAAGCGGTAACAAAAATATAGGTTGATGTTAGTATTATTAGTAGTAAATTGTATCTAACTGTTAAGCTAATCTCAAAATAATCTATACAAATAGCATTAACTGTGCTATAATTTTAATTAATCCAAAATAGCAATTTCATTTGATTCACGTCAAAAACTTAGTTGCTTTTAGGTAAAAGATATGTGTGGAAGAGGCAACAGGAAAGAAGGTTTGCCTCATGTTCTTACAGTTAATAAATAACTTACTCTTATTTGATATATCATTTGAAAATGTTATAGCTTTAATAAATCAAGATAGAAAAAAGATACTGATTGAACCTTGAATTAAAAAAAAGTAAATAGGTTTTTCAGTCTCTAATAGTGAGAACTTAGTCATTATTGTGAAAAGTATTTAAGAACCTCTGAAATGAATACATAGAATTTAGGAATGATAATGATTTTGTTAAAATTTGATGTTTAATCGTATGAATCAGCTATTAAGTTGTATGATTATAAGTAAATCAGTTAAATACTGCATGATATGAACGAGATATATATGCAGACAACTTAAATTATTAACCATTTGAATTGGCTATTTTAACAACAACTAGTTCAAGTTAAAGTTTTGTACAGTAATAATTTTGCAGTTTTGGTAAAATTTACAATACGATACGTCGTTTAAATTATTAACAACTTAATAGCAGAAGTAGATTTAAATTACCTTCCCAAGCACTGAGAATATTCAGTATGAAAACTTTTGATCAGGCTAGTATATTTAGATTAATATCTAATCAAAACCAGGAAGATATTTGCTATTAACAACTATTAAATTAATATTGATTAATAGCTTTGAATCATAAATCTATCTAAAAAAAAATACTTAATTTTGCAGGTATTTTTTATCAAATCAAGTAATATTTATTAGGGCAAAATCTAGTAATCCAGGGCGACATTTATTTAAATGCCTCCATCTTTAATAATATTTTTTTTAGTAGTAATAGGTAATTGCTGATAGCTTAATATATCAATTACAGAGACTACTCAAGTAGAGTATAACTCAACAAAACTTCAAAAAATACATAACATTGTAGAAATAAATAAAAAAAAATCTACAAGCTTTAACTGATATTTAGCAACAAAACATGTAAGTAAAACATAAGAGTTAAAAAAATTATCAACAAATTTATTTGACTCTAAAAATTAAGTAAAAATAACTTCTGTATTTAGAATTAATTTAATTAATATCTAACATAAGTTATATTAGTTACTTCTTTATTTAAAGCAAAACGCTCCTCACAATTTGGTAAAACTATGAACTACAATCATACTCCTGTAATAATTCCTATTCTGGCAACTGGTTATATATTTACCGTGTATTTACTTTTAGTATTAGCTCAACGAGCTGAAAAAATTACAAGAAATAAAACTTGGTAAGAAGATATTGTCAATTCCCATACTAATTTGCATTATATAACACAGCAGATATTGATAGATATGTATTAATAAATTATCAACTTATCTGCTTTAAAATTGTATGGCTAAATATAGCTAACCTTAAAAATGAATATCAATAATTAATCATATCGACTTTTTTTGATGATATCTTTTTTTTTGATGATATCTTTGTAGTTGAATTAATCGTTCAATAACTAATCTTTTTTGTATTTATACTGTGATCATAGCACGACCTTTATTTTTTAGATATCTATTCCATAGAATAATTCATTACCCTTAATTTAAAAATTAATAAAACAAAATGTTTAATTATATAGTTATACATTTATATAATTGATTTAAACATTCCATTAGCAATATTCTCTTTCACTGAATAGCAGACCAATTCAATATATAATGAAAAAAAGACATTCCTTAGATATTGTAAATAAGGAATAATTAATAATAATAATAATAAATAAGTGCTTTATCATACCATAAAAAATATATAGAAAGTCAATGAAAATTCAATTAACTAATAATGTTAACTACCTAAACAAAATTAACTGTATATTCAGTTTCAAAATTGGTAATAATTTTTTTCACAGCTTCCAGGAGATTAGAGTAGATATAATAAGCCTTAGTTTCTAACCATTAATATTTATAAAATTCTAAAAAAATTTCTATTATATTTAAGTGGTGCAAGGAAGTCTGTACAAAAAGAGGCTTTAAGCAAGGCAATAAGTATACTTCCTGACTACAAAAAAGAAGGTAGTGCAGAGCACGAGGTCTGGGATGAGTTAGTTAGTTGTCCCACTCCAGGGTGTGCCGCTCATCCTATCCTTTTTACCGCTGTATTGTCTTTACGAGTATAGATCTAAATCCAATTGAAGTAAGCGTGAGCCAACCTAAACGTTAGCTGCATGACAATTTGTCAGTTCGCTCTTTATGCTGGGTTTGGTATTGACCAATGATGTACTTTAATTCTGGGGGGTATGAACGAGTCTTACCCTATCCAATTACCTGTATCCCATTGTTTACAGCTAGTTTTTCCTTATGTATTGAAATGAAAATTAATTTTAATAAACTAGTCAATATATTTATTTATTCACTTCACTTAAAATTAATCCGCTGGATGAAGCTTGAAGCATGACTATCAAACAGTTATCTTCTGCCAATTTATTCATGTGACAATGTTTTTGTTTTTTTGAACAAATGACTACAATTCATTACTGGTAACCTGTGAGGTTTTAAGATTTTTTACATGGCCAGTCTTGACATTTGTCTTTTTTTAGAGCGCGCCTTGACTAAACTGACTGCTGTATTATAAACCAGATTCACTTTTCGACGAATTCCTCTTAAACTACTACCTTCAACATGAGCCTCTAAAACCATGGGATTTTCTCATGACCAATTTTTCGCCGATAATAGAGAGTGTTAAAGTATCGGTGAAAGTTTGTAGACATTCAGGACAATAATATCGTTGAGAAAATTACTAGTCTTTCCATGTTTATAAGTTTTCTGATGGCAACACAGAAGGCAATTCTAGAATAATTAAGAGTATTTAGGGATAATAATAATCTTATCATTCTCACAATTTCTTGATGCATTACCAAAAATAATTTTAGGCGATTATAAACTTTGTATTATCAAGCTAAGGCTAGTTGAAAATTATACTATTTTCTTCTATATTCTAGCTATAGGTTAAATGGATAAAATCACTATCTACTAATTGATTTAGCTAGTTTATTATTGGCTAAAATTCGGGTTTCATAGAGATTTACTAGAGTTAAATTATCAGTTTTCTAGTATATTAGACTCTTATTTTTTAGTAATAGTGAATGATCTTAATCAAAAACTAATATTCCCTCAGTTTCTACCAATAAAATTATGTCTAATTATTTTTCTGGATGGAAAGTGCGAAATCTACCTATATTAGGACTTCTGTGGAAACAAGTACAAGCAGCACCTAAACCTATTGCTGAAGATTCTATTCTATTACGAGTAATGGTACAGGCATTGGTAATAGTAGGTATTATAGCAATTGACGTGGCTGCTGGGGTAGCAACAGATGAACTACCTTTAACTGTTTGGGCAGGACCACTAAGTATTATAGGAGCAATTTGGAGTTGGTATAATCGCTACAAAAGAAATGTGCTAGCTAAATTCTGCTTGGCGATCGGAATGTTATTAATTTTTGCTGCTTTTTTGAGTAGATTATTTGGTGAGCTAAATGATACACGACTGGTATTGGCTGAATTATTAATTCAACTTCAAGTCTTACATAGCTTCGATCTACCTAGGCGAAAAGACTTAGGTTATTCAATGGTTATAGGGCTAATTTTGTTGGGGGTTGCAGGCACTATTAGCCAAACTTTAACTTATGGACCTGTATTAATAGTGTTTACTATATTTGCTATTCCTTGTCTTGTTTTAGATTACCGTTCTAGGTTAGGTTTGTACTCAAGATTGTCCAGTAATAAATTAGAGCTTCGAAGGCAAAAACAGCAAAAAAAAATATCTCTGTTAAATGCTACTTTGTCTCCCAAGCGATTAACAATATTATTGTTAGTAATTCTTGGTTTGGGCATGACAATTTTTGCTTTTTTACCAAGGTTACCTGGATATCAAATACGAACTTTTCCTGTGAGCAGTACGATTAATTTTGATTTAGAAAATTTCGATGGGCGAACAATTACAAATCCTGGTTATATTAGTCAAGGTAGGGGAAATAGAGATGGTTCTGGAAATAGTAATGGAACTAACCAAGAATCAGGTCCTGGAAGTTTAAATGATACTTATTATTACGGGTTTAATACTAAAATTAACCAAAATTTGCGTGGGCAATTAGTGCCTCAAGTTGTGATGCGAGTTAGGTCGCAAGCTGAAGGTTTTTGGAGAGTTTTAGCATTTGATAAATATACTGGTGAAGGTTGGGAAATTTCTCGAAATGATAAGACTATTACTTTAGATCGTAGCAGTTTTTCTTATCAATTTTCTGTGGGTTTACAGAGAAAGAATTATAAAAATGAAACTAAAGAAGTCATTCAAAATTATACAGTAGTTTCTCCGCTACCAAATTTAATTCCAGCTTTATATCAGGCCAAAGAAGTATATTTTCCTACTAAAAAAGTAGCCATTGACCTTGATGGAAATTTACGTTCTCCTCTTGAACTTAGAGAAGGTTTAACCTATACAGTAATTTCTAATGTTCCTTATCGAAATCGTAGTATTTTGAGTCAAGCGGGAACAAATTATCCAGAAAGTATTAGTGAATATTATTTACAGATTCCTTCTGAAATACTAGAAAAAGTCAGACAAAAAACAGAAGATATTTTAGCAAATAAAAATAAAGTTGCTCAAGAAATTAAACCTATTATTTCTCCTTACGAAAAAGCTCTTTATTTAGCTCAATACCTTAAGCAAAACCCAAATTATAAACTTCAAAAAGCACCACCATTTTTAGCAGAAGATGAAGATTTAGTCTCAGCTTTTTTATTTGGTTACCAAAATAGCCGGGAAGGGGAAAAAATTACGGGTGGTTATGGCGATCATTTTTCTACTGTTTTGACAATAATGTTACGTTCTATTGGAATTCCTGCGAGATTAGTTGCCGGTTATGCTCCTGGTGAATTTAATCCTTTTACTGGTTTATATGTGGTCAAAAATACAGATGCCTATATGATGACGGAGGTATATTTTCCGGGGTATGGGTGGTTTGCTTTTAATCCTATTCCGGGAATGCCATTAATTCCTCCTTCCATTGAAAAAAATCAAAGTTTTACTGGGTTAATGGTTTTTTGGAAGTGGGTAGCTGGTTGGTTACCTTCTCCTGTAACTGGTTTTTTGGAGAGGTTTATTGGTGGAATATTCCTTTGGATATTGGGAGTTATTGCTTGGTTTTTTGCTTTATTTTCTCAAGGTTGGCAAGGCATATTTACTGGTTTAATATTATTTACTGCTTTAGGTTTTTTGGGTTGGTTATTATATATTTTTTGGCAAAAATGGCATTATGGTCGTTGGTTAGGAAGGTTATATCCTATGGAGAGTATCTATCAACAAATGTTGAATTTGATGGCGAGTAAGGGATTAGTTAAACATGGTTTTCAGACCCCTTTTGAATATACTAAGGCTATTAAGGGATATAACTCTAGGAATGAAGCAGAAATAATAGAAGAAATTTCGCAAGCTTATGTAGAATGGCGTTATGGTGGTAAGGAGGTTAATTTGAATAGATTAAAAGGTTTACTGCGGAATTTAAAGAGTAGTATCAGGCGGAAATTAAATTAACAGTTAGGAATAAAGAAGTCAATAAGGTGAATTACAAAGTGATTCTTTTTTGATTTGTTAATAAATAAGTTTATGGGCTGCACAGCAGAAGTTATATCAAGATGACTAGCTGAACCAATATAGCAATTCCTACACTGTTGAGGTAGAAAATTTATTTGTTTTAGTAGGGGAGCTGAATGCAAAGTTACTTAAAACTAGTAAACAAGGAAAACAGGATATAGAAAAGAAGAAAAAAACGCTACCTTAGTAACTTGAGCAACGCCATATAGAATCTTTATATATTATCAGTTTAAGTTGTAGCTTACCTTGAAAAACATACAAAAAAGTTACGAAATTAATATTCTCCCACTTAGGTTAGGATTTTCCCTTACCTGAGTGGAAAAATACAAAAAAATTAATATTATGCAATTGCTGCGTACTCATTTCCCTTATTAATAGACTTTTTTAGCAAATCCTAATTAATGAATTAAAACTAATATAAACTGTGGAACTTTTGAGGTAAAAAATTGTCAAAGTTGTTATAGCATTACGCATTCAAGTTAGGACATATAATTAGAATGGCGATCGCTAAATGGGAAGGGGGATAATTATTAAAATAGCCCAAATCCTTCAATGCTCCAACTATCTACTATGCCTGAATTTCCCCCTAATAAAAATAACACAATGCCCAAGCCAAAGTAGTTGAGCGCGATTTTTCAACTACCGGTTACTGGGTAGAATAGATGGGCTTTTAAGGCCGATATAGCACTACGCATTCGGGTTAGGACAAGTTAAAATGGTATTAGCTAATTTATTTTAAGATTGTTTCATGCCTGCACCATATAGTTATGAATTACGACAGAAGGCAATCGCTTCTGTAGAAAGAAGAGAGAAAAAAAAGTATTATTTGTCGGCTTTTTCACATTAGCAGAAATACCCTTTATTTATGGTTAAAAAGGAAAAAGGAAACTGGAGATTTGGAGGCTATTAATAATGAATCAGAGGGCAAACAACTAAAAATTAAGGATTAGGATAAATTTGAACAATTTGTTTTGAGGCATAATCACAAAACTCAAATTCAAATAGCAGAGTTATGGGGAGATAATTTGACACAACAAAATGTATCAAAAGCTTGTCAAAAATTAATTGGGTATAACTAGAAAAAAAACTTACGGTTATGAAGAAAGAAATGAAGTGGAAAGACAAAAATTTATGGAAAAACTATTAACAGTAGATCAAAAAAAACTGGTTTATGTAGATGAAGCAGGTTTTGATAATTGTACTGGTTTATGGTTATGGTTATAGTCCAAAAGGGGAAAGATGCTATGAATTAAAATCAGGAAAAAGAGCAGAGAGATTCAGTTGGACGCTTCCCTTTACGAGAGAAAAAAATCTTGTCTCCATTAACTTTTGAAGGTGGATATAATCGATACTTATTTGAAAAATAATTATAATAATGCTTAATACCACAGTTAGAAAAAGGAGATGTAATAATAATAGATAATGCTAGTTTTCATAAAGGTGAAAATATTAGACAGATAGTGGAAAGTGACGGATGTGAAATATGGTACTTGCCAACCTATTCATCCGATTTAAACAACATAGAAAATTGGTGGGCAGTATTGAAGACATGGATCAAACAAAGAAAAAACGAATTTGAAAATATTAGAGATTGCGTTGATGGAGCATTTAAGAATTGTCCTAACGTTTTTCCATAGCTGAACTTCCTTCCATACAAATGTACTATATCGGCCTTAAAAGCCCATTTATTCTACCCAGTAACTGGTAGTTGAAAAAATCGCGCTCAACTACTTTGGCTTGGGCATTGTGTTATTTTTCTTAGGGGGAAGTTCAGGTATAGTAGATAGTTGGAGCATTGAAGGATTTGGACTATTTTAATAATTATCCCCCTTCCCATTTAGCGATCGCCATTTTAATTATATGTCCTAACTTGTTATATTTCCTAACTTGAATGCGTAGTGCTATACTACTTCATTTTCTCCAGGTAAACTTATCAAAAAACATGGGTATCAAAACTATATTTGTAGATTAACAGAGAGAGGTGAAGAGAAAAGATAAAAGACGACGATCGCTCAAATTTTTTAATTGATTTACATAAATGTTCTAAGATTCATATACTTGAATAATAAATCAATGCAGATTGTTGGTGTGGGTGAGCGAAGCACACTACCAACAAGAATGATTATCCCGTATCACAAAATCAGTCAATTCTTCACCCTCACTTATATTCTTTAAACCCTTATCCAACAATGCTTTTGAGTGGCTTTTAACTCGGTGAGGTACGGACGCTCTTATACAATGTCCCTACCTACTTCTCTTCCTAGAAGGGGTCAGGGGTAAGTGCCCTGCTCCCCTACCCAAGTAAAGTGTAACAAACATTTATTAAATTAGTAGATCGTGACGTCATCACATTCTCACCCCCCAAAATACCAAATATTGGCTTTGTTAGTTTGAGTGCGACTCATGGAGGTTTAATTCCTTCCCTCTCAGCTAGGGAGTGACTTAATAGCTCAGGTTTAATGAATTAACAAATATTACTCTTGGTGCATGGGGTAAAAGCTGATAAGCCTTAAGGACTGAGGACGATGCTGCAACAGAAGTAAGTATTAGTGAAGAAGATGAATTTTGTTAAAGGTTTCCTAGGTCATGCTAAGCAAACATCAACCACTATCAGGTTAATTAATGGGACTTATACAACTTAACTGGCCAAATTAGACTATAATGTTTAGTCTACAATAATTTTACGTTGAAGCGATAGACTTCCAGTCCGCTTCGCGATCGCTCTTCTATGAAATAAACGACCCCTACTGCAATGCCCCCTTGCTTTGAAAGGTAGTGTAAACAGTTTGATGATTGTTGGAAAAACCCACCCCAAAAAACAGGATTCCGTCACTATCTGGTTGGATTACTAGGGGAAAGCAAAAGGAAAAACATACCCCAAATGGCCAATAACTCTATTAGAGTAGTATATAATCGGCTACATCATTTCATCGCAGATTCTCATAATCGAGCCAACTCAAATCAATCAACGTCGCCTAGAAATAATCAACAAACGTTCTCAAACTAAATTCAAGAAAGGATGTAGTTTAATTTTAGATGATTCGGAACACCGAAAAAGGGGAATTTTACATCGGTCGTAGGCCGACAATATAATATATTGGAGAAATCGGTAAAACAGATAAGGTCATAGTAACTGTAACAACTCATTATTATGATGGAAAAAAAAGTTTCCCTTTAGATATTAAATTATATCAACATTCAAGTTCTTTAGCAAAAGGAAAAGATGACGAATTCTTTGATAAAAAACTAGATATAGGAATAGAGCTAATAGACCGCAGTATTAGCCGAGTTATGAGTCCCGGAATAGTTTTAATTAATGGTGGTTATGGCAAGAATACAACACTCCTGAACAAACTCAAAGAAAGAGAATTAAAATACTTAGGAAAAACGCAAAAAACCGAAAAATAATAGTTAAACTAAAATTCCTTGATGAAATATAAATTATAATATAAGAATTAGCTAAAATTTTGCCATCATAGAAATTTGAGCCAGTTATCTTAAGTTTAGAAAAACCAAAAAAAGTTTGGGTAACGACATTTACAACATCAAATTCAAGCCTTTTTAAAGAAAGAAAATTTGCTATCGTTATGAATGCTATTTCTATAGAATATGCCACATAAATTGATTATTTTATTACCAATGTTGAGCCATTAAAAGTGACATCTGAATGGATAGTCAATAGTTACTCCCTCCAGAAATTGGATAGAGGTTTTTTATTGAGAAGTGCTCATGATGCTTATGGTTAAGAGAATATCAAGTAAGAGATAAATGGAGTCTAGAACGCCATTTTATCCTGGTATTTTGTGCTTATACTTTTATCATTTGCCATCAACTAACTGGAGGATTACAAAGGCGATGGGCAAATAAACCTTTAAAGACGTTTACTGATGCTTTGGAAGCTTTTCGTACAGCTATATCTTTCCGTTTTTTTAATTGGTTGACTAATAACCGTGACGTATTTGCCTCTCACAGAGAGAGTTTGGGTTATATTTGGGCTTAAAAGTTGTGTAAGTTCCATTAATTGTTCTTGTATCTCCTGTGACCAAAATGGTGTAGATGACGCCCCTTTAGGTCTTCAACCACTTAAAGGGCTAGCGGGCAAATCAAAGGATGACTTAGGACCTCTAAAGCTCACAAGAAATGAGTTATGGGAACGAAGTCACCCCCTGTGGGACTATCATATGACCACCGATGAGCAAAGTCGAGAGCTGAAAGTATTAAAGGGGCTGCTTCGACTCCCATGTATGTATCGTTTATTATTGCAATACGTCTCTTAGTATCACCTAGCCCCTAGGTAGATGCGATAACATTGAATGACATTATCACTCATCTGAGTCATCCCGTTGTGGGTTTGTTTTATCAGGCTTAATTTCACCAATTTTGTGTAACAAGCGGTAATACATGATTGACTGTCCATTGACCTTATCTAACTTCCAAGGCCTGCAATAAACAGATCAAGCCTGCTAGTTTGACGACTAATAGCTCATGTAACTTCAGAGCAAGTTGTTACTAAGGGTACTTGAGCAACGGAAGTTACTCTAAATCTGGTCAGGGGAGGAATTTAGCCTGCATAACTACCCTTAGTGATACTCAATTTGGGAGTGGCCTAACTTATATGAGCTTGTCAGGCCAAACGAATCATACTCGTTCGGTGGTAACCTAATAATTATCAAAATTATTGAATCTAAAACTACCAGGCAAAATGTTTTTTGAGGGTTAATCAAAATCTCCATTACAAAAACAACTTCTGAATTTGTAAGTTCTGACTTTGTTAACACCTTTACCCACCCCCATCAAAAAAACTCTGACACCTTTCCTTTTGAGGGCAAATATCACATAAATACTCTTTCTCCGTAGGTGGAGGTGAGCCAGGTTGAAACTCCTCCCATTTCAACCACTCCCGCATCTCTTCCAACTTATTGGGAACTAAACTCTCCACTACGTTCTCCAACTTTTCCCAGGAATAATAATACTCTCCCAACTCAGGCAAAACCCAATAAACAAGAGCATCAACAGGCACTTTTTTCTTTTGTTTAAGCAAAAAACTATGGAGAGCAACTCCTATTAAATGAGACAATACTTCCACAGTTTCATAAGTTTGAAAATGAACCACACACAAGCGACGAGACTCAAAATCAAAAATTAAATTATTAACTTTTCCCGTTAACTTTTGAGTCTTACCATCTGGTATTTTAAAAGTATAATCTACTAGTGTTTCTCCCATAATTAATGTGCGATGAAGCACAACACTTTCATGACAGTAACGCCGATTTTTAACAATGATTTTAGATATATTAAAAATCATTTTAGTTAAAACCCGCCAAATTTGATACAATGCTGTTGTTAAAGTAGCATCTTTTGTAATTATTGTTTGTAAATAAGGAAAGAAAATCAAACCATAAAATAATTGCTGTATTTGATTAGCGATCGCCCCTACCACCAACCCCTCAAATTGTCCTGCAAACAAAACTTTAATTCTAGATTCTTGCCAAATCATATTCATTAACTGATTAGCTAAGTCAAGAAAAGCATTATCAATTTCCTGGATATAATTCTTGGGAAAAAACGGATGATTACCTCCAAAACTATGTTTCAAATAAAACAAACGCGGGCAATCAAAAGCAACTTTAACATTATTAATACTAAATGGTGGAGATTGTAATTGCGGTTTATTACTTATTGGCATTGACGGACTATTTTAATTTTCCTGTTTTTTTCAAGCAATTAACGTAACTAACAATTTTTAATAATTATCAGTTTTATCTATAACATTTCTCAATCTACTGAGGTACAGTTGTTTTTTCTTTTTTATTCCCTGTTTCACTAATTGCTATGACCTACAGACATTGCATGCAACGTCCCTACCTACTTGCGCGTAACGAAAGAATTTTGCACTTCACTCAGAGATGAGAATTACTATAGTTTATATTAAAAATAGTTAATCATTCTAATAATCAGTTATAAATTCCTTATTAACCAGGAACAAAACAAACTAATTGTTCATCTAATCCTAATGTAGGAGTAATAATTTTTATTTTATTTTCTCCCTCAAGCTCTGTTATTATTATATCAATTTTTGAACCTTCTATTTTGACAAATTGATTTAGTGTATTTTCGATTATGCTGTTGCGTTCCATCAAACTTTGTTTTCTAATTAAATTTAATACAAAATCCTTGACCTCATCTAAATCTAGATCATTTTCCTGTTCTTGAGTACCTACAGAAACAACTACAGAAAAATATTTTAATAAGCTACAGTTATTGAAAATTTGTGATTCACCAATTATTTCTTCAAACTTTTTCAAATTAATAATCTTACCTTCAATAACTAATTCATTAGCGAGGACAGCATTCACCAAACTATGATGTGTAGCTAAAAAATGCACCGATTCTAAATTAGGTTTAATATGAATATTTTTTGACTTACCTTGGAAAATTTTTCTATATATTTTATTGCTAAGATTTTTAGAATTTCCTACCTCAGAAGTTCTCAGTAAATATAAAGTTTGACACAATTTTTTATTCACTACTTTCTGACAAGCCTTCATTGTATTGTAAAAACTATTCATATTTGGATCTTCTGTCCAAACTATACCGATAATTTGCTCTTGGTTTTGTTTTTGATAACTCAAAGAATGGCTGGCATATTTCCCACTTAATAATTTAGTTTTTACCTTCTGACATTGTAAAGAATTTAATACTTCTTGTAGCATCCGAATCAATTCAGGTGCTGCTAAATCAGTAATTTTGCTAATTTTTTTCTGAGTCTTATTGTAGTGGTCTTGCCAAATCAACTTAAAAGTCGCCAATTGTGTTTCTGGTGTTAAATCTTGACTATTCTGTGTCTGATTCAATAATTTTAATTTGTACTGCTCATATTCTTTACGTCCCAATTCTAGTATATTCCGAGGTAGAGTTATTCCTCTGGGAAACTGCTGTTCTAATATTTCTTTTGACAGAGGAAATGTAGCTGATTTAGGCCTAGTTGTTGCCTGGGAATGTAAAGTATTTAAACGAGTTGCTAATATAGCTTCACCCTGTTCTAAAGTAATTGGTTTTAAATGGAAATATCCTGCATTAACTCTGGCTTTATCTGCTGGTTGAATGAATTTAGAATTTTGTTTCCAGGTACTCGTAATAATACTAATAATTATCAGAAAATTTTGTGGATAGTGAGTATGAATACTAGAATTAACATTAAATAATGCTTGTAAATCTAAGGTTCCATTTAACAAGCGAGGAATATTATCAAGATTATCAAAACATAAAACAATAGGTTGAGATGCAGCGGAAATAATTCCCAAGTTAGTAATAATTTTTTGCGCAGAATATTCAGAATCTATACTATTTTTAATGCCCAAAGATTTTAAATCGTCTTCATCCAAATCATCCCCTCGTAACCATTCACAGGCAACAGCGTTATACTGGGGATCTAGTAGATGATAGAGGACACTGAAAAAATCATTAGGATTGTAAATCCCAGAAGGGTAAATTGCTTTAAGGTTTCTAATGAATACTCTTCTTTCACCAAGAATTTTTTGGACCAAATTACTATTTGGGAAAGCTAATAGACTTTTGAGGCATAGTAATAGCTGAGAATCTGTTTTACCATCTGGAGTTTTCATCAGGCAGTCAACAGTTTGACGTAAAATATGTCTCCAAATATAATCACTATGAGGCCAAGGATCGACATAGACAAAAAAAGCTTTAGTATTGAATAATTTTTTAATTCTCCCCAAAAGGTAACTTTTGCCAGAACCAGAGTCACCTGTAAGTATCAAAGTACGGGGGTGATGTTCCTGAGCCACTTGCTCTAGTACAGTTTCTATATCAGTGATAATATTTTGATGGATAGAATCAACATTCAGGTTAGAATTTTGTTGCTCTTGCCAAAAATTAATAGTATAAAGAGTTACAGGATCGAAAGGATTAAGTTCTCTTTGAATAATTTGATCTATAGATGCCATAATATAAATTGTTAGTATTTTTAAGGATGCTTAGAGAATTACGATAGCAGATATAAGAAGATTTATACCAGTTTCTAAAAATACTGCTAGATTAACTTTTTTTTATTTCTAGGGAAGACCTGGATTTTGCCATACAGAAAAATTAAATAGATAGCAAGGATTTTCCCTATTCCCTAAGACTTAGGGACGTTCGATGGAACGTCCTTATCTGCTCTTTTTTTTAACTGTAAAGATTTTTTGGTAATTTTGTATTAGTCGAGAATGATAAAAAATAAACATCCGCCAATGTTTTGAGGGATACCTGCTTCAATTTGCTCTGGTGTATAGGATCTTACCTCCTGTAGGGAACTTAATTCTATTTGATGATTTCTTTCTAAACGGTAGAGTGCCTGATCTAGTTCTTCTCGGGATAAACGGGGTTGTAGCTTTTCTCGTAGATGAAAAATCGGTAAGTACTTATCTGTACCATGACGATTGTCTAAAGACCAAATCTCTGCTAAAATTTGATCGTCATTGGGTTTTTGTTTTTTTTTTGAATCTCCAGAAAACAACGGTTTTTTTTCCTGATTGTAGTTTGTACGCATTAACTGGAGATAATCACTTAACATTTTCAATGAGATTTCTTTTGCCGTACTGTGAGATGAATATTCTTGGCACAAAAATTGCTTTCCTTTTTCTGTTAGCCAAACTTCTTTGATTTTTTGAGCAACAACTTTGATTAAATCCTGGTCTAGTAAATCTGTAATGACAGCTTCTCTATAGCTAGGCATGATACCAGTTGCTCCCGGAGAAATAGCACCCCGAGCAGTTGCTTTGAGTACTTTTAACTCTTCTGAGGTTAGTGAATTGCTATCTTTTTTACTATCTAGAAATGATTTTCCCTGGGCTGATATATTAATTTTTGTAACCTCCCTTGTAAACTCTACTAAACCTTGATCGCAAAGGCGGTAACAGATTTCATCCCTCTCAGAAACCTTCATTCCATGCTCTGGCTGAATTTTATTAATAGATACTCGATAGTTTTTGTAGCCTAGTAATTTTAAAATAAATTTTAGATGTTTAAGATCCATGCGATCATCTTCTCCCCACTTGCAAAAATTAGCCAATTAATACTATTATTAATCAAATAGGTAAACCTTGACTATTTTGTGCAAAAAAGTTACAAAATAACTTCAGCCACTTTAATAGAATTATGCGATCGCGACCTAATATGGCCATAAAATTTATGCCGTAAGCTCCATCTTTTTCAGAGTAATTTATGATTGCGACCTCTCTTGGCTTGTTCCCTAGCTATACCTAATCAAGTTTTAGGACTAGAGCAATAACTTAACACATGTTGACAAGTGTTTACTGAATTCATAGCATACAGTCAACTGCTACTAAGATCATAATTTATTTGTCAACTGTAGTTAAAAAGAGTATGCTAAAGTAGCCTGATAAAAGTTAAATCTGGGTAAGAGAAAAAATCACAAAAGACATGGCAAAAATCAATAACTAAAAACACTGTTGGGCTTGGTGATATATGAGCTTTTAGCCTGAGAATTAAAATTCCCACACATTTGACCATAAACCTGTTAGGATCGCTTAGGCAGCACTAGACAGTTCACTCCCTCTGACCACCTAATCCTATTTTTGTCTTACCTGGGATTGAATTAGGATATTTCTAATAGCTGGAAAAGTAAAAAATCCTAAATTTATCAAAAGTTACAAAAAGGACTAACAAGGTTAATGTAATTTATCTCCTTCTATCTAGATGTTACCAGCATCATACCTTATATTTGATTTGATTTTAGGAATTAAGGAAAGTTATAAGGGAATGGTTTCAGGAGAGCGCAAAAATCGACAAGAAGAGTTATCGGTACAACCATTAAATTTGGAATTGGAATTGATTTCTATATCCCAAATTACTTTACCAGAGTCTCAGGAGAAATATCTTCCTCCAGAAAGAGATGAAGCTCTATTTAATAGTCTTATAGATCAAGATAGTAGCTTGATACCACTACTTGTCAGATTAATAGAGATTTGGGTGTGGGAAAATTTAAAATGCTCAAAAGCTTACTATATAAGACTTTCATTATTTTAGGTCGAATCCAGGCTTAAGGATCAACTGATAAGGGTTTTAGGCATTTTTATCCTTAATTCCCAACAACTCTAATAGATAACTACGACTATGAACAGCAATACGAAATCATTCGTGGTGCTGATATCTGTTAAGTTGTAAAAGAAGTTGAAACCAATAAAATATGGGCCTGAATTGATAAGAGGAAAGATGAACAAGTGGAGATAGCTAGACTACAGATGGAGAAATTAACTCAAGCAAAAAAGCTAGTAGAAACACTCAACTTTGATCATCTATTACAACAACTTGAGGTATCATTTGATCAAAAGGTAGATTGTCTCACCAGAAAAAAATCGATCAATCAATTAATAAAAATGAGGAGGTTATTAGAAATCAATTAACATCTTTGCTGGAGCAAAGCATTGATATTGCTCAAATTGAGCATTTTAAAAATGATTACATGTCCTAGAAAATTAAGTTTATAATAAGGTAGAAACATTGGTAAGAAAAACCACAAATTCAACAACTAAAAAGACAATATCTAGCTCTACAGGAGTGAAAATGGAATTATTATCAAAACAGCTTGATGATCTTGACAAACAAATAGAAAAAAAACTTGAAGGGATGGTAAAAACAGTTAATCAGTTTTCCCAGTCTATTAAAGATCTTGAAGATGACTTAAAAACTCAAGTCTCAGCAGTTCGACGTCAATTGCAGGCAATACCAGAACTAGATTCTACCGTAGAAGTAGAAGCTAAAACTGAGACAGCACCTAAGACAACGACCAAGAGCAAGCCAACCTCGACAACCTCTAGGTCTAAGGCGACTACCACCAAAACAAGTACTAGAAAGACTAAAGCTAACTCAGCATCTCAGGTAGAACCAGAAGTTCCTGTTGATGACTACGATACCAAATCACTCAGACAACTTAAGAAAATTGCCCAAGAGCGGAAATTACGTGGTTATGCGCGAATGAAACGCCCGGAAATTCTCAAGGCTCTTCGGGAAGCTGATGCTGCTGCTAGTTAAGATCAGCTTAATCCTGAATATCAAAAGTTAAGTAATTAGGGGTTGTACGATCATGGGATGACTTTGATATATGCCAAAAGTCTGTCCCAAAATCAATAGTTTCAGCTTATATAAATTTAATAGACCTTTCTGAAAATTAATCTCAAACTTTTGTAATTACTAGGCTAAAACTTAGTTTTTAGAGATGTCTAATTATCATCCCGTAAGTATGCAACCCCAAGTATTAGACCTCTCCAAAAATACTGATTTAGGAACGGGAGAATGAGGGTTGAAAAACTTTTTGGAGGAAAAGTCTATTTATTATAGTGCAGGCAACTTAGCCTGCCTAATCAGTCTAATCAGTAGTCGACTGTTAACTGCGTAGCCTACGTATAAATTTGAAAGCAAGCTCACGAGTTTCTATAGGTAATATAGATAATGCTAGCCCAGTCCACGCTCTTAGTGGAGAAAAAGATTTTTGCTCCCAAACCATATGCCTTCCTTTTTGAGTTTTACCTGTTTCAATTAGTAGTAGTCCCAACATTAGCTGAGTTTCTGCTAGTCTTGACTTTCTAAGTGACTCTAATTTACTCAACTTAAAATTAAATTGTTGTAAATAATTTAGCTTATCAGTTAGATAAGGAATTGCCCGGTTAATTCCATGCTGTTCTAGATGAAAACGATATTCCATTAATTTTTCTGGCAAATAATAACCTGTTTTTCCTGCTAGAGCTAGACGGACAAATAGATCGTTATCTTCACAATTTTGTATATTAGGACGCATAAATCCTACTTCTTGTAGGGTTCTATTACGGAATAATGTTGCACCAATTTGAAAACTTTGATTAATAAATACTATTTCTAGTAAATTGTTTACTCTTCCTTCTAAAAGTTGAGTTCTACCCCATTTTTGAGAATTTTTATCGGTTACTTTTTGATCTCGTTGATTGTTAATATCAATAACCCAATGGTCAGTTCCTACAAAATCAATACTTGGATTTCGATCTAGAATGAAAATTGTTTTTTCCAAAAAATCTGGGGTCAGACCATCATCATCATCAAATTTGATAAAGTATTCACCTGTGGCAGCATTAAAACCAGAGCGCATATTATTGCTTTTACCAATATTTTGTGGATGCCTAATATAACGAATTCTAGAATCATTCCACTGACTAACTACTTCAGCAGTATTATCTGTTGAACCATCATCAGTTATAATTAATTCAAAATCATTGTAAGTTTGATTCAAAACACTATTTACTGCATAGGGGAGCAAATTTGCTCGGTTATAGGTGGGGATGCAAACACTAACTTTTATCATTTGCCATAAAAAATTACAGAATTTATGAGGGAACTTTAATATACAGCAGATTCCGGACACATGAGGTACAAGGCTTAAATAGTAAAACTCTTGTAGCCCTTGCATCTTACTTGCTATGTATACTTAATAACAGCGGAAAGTACTTATTAGAGTTATTTGGTGTGGGAAAATTGAAAATACTCAAAAGCTTACTCTGAAAAATTTTCAAAATTGTAGGACTCAAAAGCACACTTCAACCTGGACTTGTTTTGGGTTTTAGCCATTTTTTTCCCTTAATTCACAACAACTCTATTATTAACCTAATTTTGAATGATACAGCAGGTTTCGGACAAATGAGGTACAAATCTGAGTAACAAAAGTTTTGTAGTGCAGGCATATGCTTGGCAAAACTTGACCTCACCGGCAATGGAAAGTACTGTAACTAAAATACACAAGCAGATTTATACTGAATCAATACTACCAATAACCCTTGCTCAAATAGCGCGCATTTATTGCCGATAAGGGAAGATTTTTAGTGATGGTGAAATAGATGTTAAAGCTCTCTAGCTTTTACTGAGGCGATTGAAAATATTTTCTAAAATTGGCTTATCTATCAATTTATTGAACACAATTAAGCCAGATTCTATAACTCGTAGAAGGGTAATCTTGATTTTTATAATTATAGGGCATTATTTCATGTTGGGTCTATCCTTTTTGAGAATCTGCAATCCTTTTTCACGAGCACATCCCACGGACTATATTTTTCAACAACCCACGTTTTAATCTTTTTGTCAAACTTTATAGATGCTGATCAAGTATATACTAATCCTAAATGATTTTGAATATAAATCAGGTATCATGGAAAAGCTCAATTGTTAATTTTACAAATTTTAACTAAATTTTTTTATAGAGACTTTCTCTAATATTATTTAGGATTGCTATAGGTAGGTTTTATTGGTAAAACTTTTGTAAATAAGGACTTTGCTTGAACTGAGAAATTAGCTCTAAAATCATCCTTAAATGATAAAGAAATAATTAAGAAAAGAAAATTTTTTCCAGGCAATACCTGGCGGTAGAAAATTCTTTTAATATAAACTTTTCTGGTTTTTTGTATTGACGAAAAATTGTCATTATCCTTTCCATAGATATTGGTTTCATAAAATCTACTAATCTTTCTTTAACTAGAGTATCTGTCTTATGAATGTAATTGAAAATTTTTGATCTATAACTACCAATCCCAATATTTGGAATGCCTAGTATATCAGCAAGTATAATTGAGTGGAGACGATTTCCTATATGGAAATTCATCAAGCTCAGAATTTCTAGAAAATCTTCTGGTTCTTTCCAGGAATGAATTTTATAATTAGTAGAAGGGAGATATTTTTTCAGCAATTCATGGAAACGATTATCATTTCTTTCCCTATATTCTCCTACATGTCCAGGCAGCAAATGAATAACACAATTATAATTTTTAATTAGAGGCATTAACTGTTTTGAATAAAATTTAGCTCTGCTCTCACCCCACCAGTTTTTGCCAGAAAATGATATATTAGCAATATTAATTTCTTGGTTTAATGGCTTTAAAAATTTTTCATAAATAGTCAAATCTAAGAAAGCTAAATCACCTCCTAGACTTGGTAATTGCTTAAATTTAAGCTGCTTTAATACCATTTCATAGGAATAGTCATCTCTAAGATATAGATAGTCTGATTTTTCAAAAATATTGACGATCTTGCTTTTGCTATTATTTTCCTTAAGTACAGACTCCAATCCAACTCCAAGAAAGCCAAAACGCTTACCCATTAATTTTGATAATGTTTGCAACTTCAATAAGTTACCTGGTTTACTTTCTAAGTCTAAACTTCCTCCACCCCAAGCAATATAATCACTTTTCAATAGTATTAAAGCCCTCTTAATTTTTGATAATTGATTATTAGCAAAATAAAAAACCTTTGTACTCTCAAATTTATAATAGTTTTCTGCACCTAAAATAAAAATATTTTTAACTTTTTGTTTGCTAGCTAAGTAATTAGTAAGTTGCTTAACGAACAAATCATCTCCAATGTTATGATAGCCATAATACCCAATTAACATAATGTTCATAATACAAGCTTTTGATCGTCCTCATTATATGTGAGTTAAACAATTTTGAATCCTTATGAAAATCTTAATGCTTTCCTCTACTTTTCCTTATCCTCCTAGCAAAGGCGGTACACAAGTTAGAACATTTAATCTACTGAAATTTTTGAGCAAGAAACACTCTGTTACTTTGCTAACACAAAGCTCTCCAGATGTCAATAATTTAGAAGTAGATTCATTGAGATCTTATGTAGAAGAATTGGCCATATTTCCCCGCCCTCAAGAGCCTAAAAAAGGAAATTTTGCAAAACTAAGACGTTTTAGTAATTTTATAATAGAAGGTACTCCACCCAGCGTTATCTCTATATATTCGCCAGAAATGCAAAAGTGGGTAGATGAGTTTGTGGGAGCAGGTAGATGTGAGGCCATTACTTGCGAACATTCCGTTAATGAAATTTATATTCGTCATCAATGGCAGGAGAAAGTCAAAACCCTAGTTAATGTCCACAGTTCAGTTTATGGCACTTGTCGGCAACAGTTGGAAACTGGCATAGCAGAGAAGCCTTTGCGAGATAGACTGAATCTTCCCCTACTCCTGCGTTATGAAAAACGTTATTGCTCAAAATTTTCCTTTATAATTGCCACAACTGAAGAAGATGGGAAACAACTAAAGGAATTTAGCCCCAATAGTCAAATTTCAGTTATTCCGAATGGGGTAGATCTTAGTCATTTTCCTTGTCGTAGTAGCGACCCAGGAGGAAAGCAATTAATTTTTGTGGGAGCTATAGATAATTTTCCTAATATTGATGCAGTTCGGTTTCTGACTCTAGAGATATTGCCTAGGGTACAAGAACGTTATCCTGATACAACCTTAGCATTGGTAGGGGCAAGACCAGTACGAGAAGTACAGGAATATTCGACTCGCCCAGGGGTAAAAGTTACGGGCCGCGTACCTTCAATAGCAGAATATTTACATCAGGCTACAATTTGTGTAATTCCTATGCGCACTGGTTTTGGAATTAAAAATAAAACCTTAGAGGCAATGGCAGCAGGTACACCTGTTGTGGCCAGCAATCGTGGTTTGGAAGGATTAGCAGTTGATGGTGCAGGTAAACCACTAAGAGCATTAAGGGCAAATTATGTAGAAGAATATGTAGAAGCCATTGGTCGGTTATTTGAGGATAGGCAGTTAAGACAAACGTTGTCAGAAAACGGGCGATCACTGGTAGAAACCGAGTATACTTGGAAAATTCAAGGTCAGCGGTATGAAAGGGTATTACTAGGATAATGAAAAAAAAGATTTACAACTCCAAAGTTAGTTACATACAAGAGAAATCTCCTAAGGCTTTTCAAACAGTTGAGAAAAACTATTATCCTAGAACTAGAAAAGCTACACAAATTAGTCAAATTACCTCTACTACAAAATCTAGGAGACGTCGCAGACGACCATCTCAGTCTCAAAAACTTTCGTTGAAATTGCTATCTTTACCTTGGCGGAAATGGATAATTGAATGGATAGGAATTACTTTGTTATTTGGTGGTTCTAGTTTAATGGCAGTGGGAGCATGGCTTAGTGTCAAGTTAATTTCTGATCCAAACGCTATGGTCTTATTCAATCAAATATTACCACAATGGACTCAATTCTACATATCTGGGAATAAATCTTTAAAAACTCTTGAGCAAATTAAATCTAATATTAAAGAAGAAGGGTTTAGCTCTGGAAAAACTTTTTCTCTTCCTAATAAAACAACAGATTCTAGTTCAGATCTATTAGTGCCAGTAATGAAGCAAATTGAATCTAGAGCATCTTTGCCCTGTGAAACTCCCTGTCGGGAAGTAGTAGAATTGCGGGTCTATCAATCAGTTTTATCTGTTAATCAACGAGAAGGCAGTAAACCATATTTTCGATTAGTTAATAAATTACCACTAGAAGGTCCGGCTGAATCTTTTGTAATTGAATCTACTATTGAATCTGCTTCTGCTCTTCTAGGTTCAAATCAACCTTTACCTATAACAACAGTACGTCAGTTTCAAGGCAAAGTTCCTGCCTCAGGAGTTTGGTTTACTGTCAGTGGTCAGAGATTACAAAATAATAAAGCTATTCCTTATGGGCAAATTATTAATTATAATCCCACTAGAAATTACTTAAGTTCCATGTTGGAGTGGAAAAGTGCTGCTGGTCAAGCTCCGATCTGGCAGGAAATGACTGGTGGGGAAGATCCAGAACTAGTGATCGAGCAAACTGTGGGGTTAGATCCTAATTTTGATATTTATTGGATTCAACCGCGAAAGTTTATACTTAATCCCATTGAGTTGGAGAAAATTTCCCTTGATGAAACTCCTATTGGGGATGCATATTATAGAGATGCTCTGGGGTTAGCTCGTAATGGTTTATGGTCTCCTGCTTTTCCTTTAATTGAACCTTTGCGAAAGAATTTAATAAATAAATCTAAATGGTCGAAAAAGGCACAAGCTCAGTTTGATTTGATTAAGTTTCATGCCAATATTACAGAAGCTCAGGCGATCGCCTCCTGGGCAAGCCCAAGTCAAAAAGTTTTAGCTGGTTTAATAGATGGTCGTTGGCAACAAAGTCTAGATGTGTTTGAAAATAATTTGAGCAGCAATTATGATATTGCTAAATTACTGCAAAATGATACTGGTCGTCTCCGCAAAAGAGTTGACGCAACTATTAAAGTAAATAGAGAGGAAATGAATGCGATAGCTTGGGGTACTCTAATTGTCGCAAGTCAAAAAGGCCGAAAAAGGGCAATGTCATGGTTAAATAAACAACCATCTACTAGCAAACAGGCAAAGGAAAAGATTGAAAAATTATTGGATCAACTAGATGCTGCTTTTGTAAAAGAGGAGAATATATACAAAAATCAAATTCAGCGATGAGAGTTGTTACGGCAGAATTCAAAAGTCAGAATTTATAACGCAGAAGGTGGGAAGTTAAAGTTGTCCAATGAAATTGGAATAATTCCGAGAAAATAGTGGGTAAAATAATTAAGATAAAAGAAATTCCTTTCGGAACAAAAAGTTAAGCTCCATACAGGCAACTGTATCTACCAACAACAGCCGAGTATATTGTAACTAATGACTTAAGTCAATCATCACTAAAAGCTATGAATTTGAATATCAAACCAGATGGAAAATTGAAGAATTTTACCCTAGCATTAAACAATTAACATGTCTAAGACGCATGTAGGGTGATGTTTGGAGATAATTCAAAAAATCTTTAGGCTTGTGAGATGGAACGTATAAAATTTTTGAAAAACATTTGCACATAAATTCCGGCAAAAATATTTACCAAGAATTGCAACGAATTATTATCAGATGAGTTTGGCCTCAGAATTGAAATATCCTTCAATTAAGAATAACTAAAGTGTTTTTGAATAAAAATAGTTAAGGTTTTGCTCCGTGTGGCAAAGTACCGAGCGCGGATAAAGCAGAGCATGAAGATCGCGCTTTTTTTGTCATGAACTATATATATTGTCTTTGCGTAAGTCCTGTCTTTTTTGTTATTGGAGATGTCTAATGATTTACAAGTCATGAATAGTATAGCGATCTAACAAAAACTTAGGATGCTCTCTCTATTCTGGATTTGCTATAGAAACCCATTTCTAAGTACAAGACAAGGTTTCTTGACTTCTAGAATAGGAAAAGATTTCATATCACCCTGTGAGAAAAAAAACACTCTTTTGATCTGCTATACTAATCCTAAATGATTTTGAAGATAAATAATGAGGTATCATGGAAAAGTACAATTGTTTAGGGTACCTGATTTGACTACATATAATAATTTCTCTAAAATAATTGAGAATTGCTATAGTTATCAAAAAAGCTATTAAGCATATTTTAATTACTTAATAATTGAAGTTTCACCCAAGTTAAGCATTCTTTTTTTACCAAAAGTAAAAAAAAAGAAAAGCTGATTATTTATTAATTAGTAATTATTTTTTCACAATTAATCAGGTATATAGCCAATCTTTTTTAAATTGTTGTAAGTACCTTTTGCAAATCCTTGTATTTTATCTTGATGACCTTTTCTTGCTGTCTTTGCTGATTTTTCTAAATTTTCCCATGTCAGCTTTTTACCTGGTTTTCGCCAATATTCAATTGCTTTCCATGCCTCATTTCCTCCTCTTATATTGTTACGCTGGAAAGCTTGTTGGATTTCCTCTTCTGTTTCTACTGTTAACAAATTAACTCTTTGTAGTTGATTAGATTCACGATCAATAGCTTCTAAATATCGATTTAAAGCTGTTTTATTTTTTGCTAATATATCTAAAGCTTCCTGCTTAGATAGATTACTAATTTTTTGACGTATAATTTCTAGTTTATTATTCAGAATTTCCTCAATTTCTGTGATATTTGTTTTTGGTAATAACTGGTTAACTTTACTTTCAATATTCTCCAGTTTTTGCTCTATGATCTTATTTTCTTGAGATTGATAATCAATAGGAGATGATGCATTTAATCGATCTAACTTTGTTGTTATTAATTGCAATTTTTGATCTAGCAGCTTATCTAAATTACTTAAATTGATTCTACCTTCTTCTTGAATTGTAGGAGCTTCAGATACAGGAGAAATATTTCTAGGAATTTTCATAAAGTCCTCAGATATAGGATAAATATTCCTGAGCATTTTCACCTGTTCTTCTAACACATCTGCTTTATGACCTTCAATAATAAATGCTCCTATTCTTTCCCCATCACGAGGATTTATTTCTTTTGCTCTAAGTGCAGCATAATACTCAAAATGTCCGTTAACTACTTCGTAAGATTCCCAACCAATAGTACGTACAACTAGAGGTTTAATTGTACCTTCAGCTTTTAAAATTAACCGAGCAACTTGTTCTAAATCTGACTCTGAAAACTCGGAACGAGATACATTAGAAGTAATTTCTTTTACAAGTAAAAATTCTGGAGATAATAACATTATTGTAGTCCAATTTTGTTTAATACTTCTTTTGCTAATGACTCAAACTCTTGGGAAGAAGAAGAATCTAGTGCATAGTCAAATATAGAGCTAGGTTCAGGTATCAACAAATTTCCAACTTCACGAGTTTTATCAACACACCTAGCAAGTTCTTCTCTTTGAAATATAACCGTTTCCATAATATTAAGATCGTAACGCTTAGAAACTGCTTGAATCTGTTTTGGTAATGTATGTTGTACAAATCTATGATTAGGGTTAATTTTACAAGGCAGTACACCTAATATTTCTATATCTGGTTTATTCATCATTTGCCGAAAGGGGTTAACATCCCGCTGAAGATAATTTTTAACATTAAATAAACCTTGATTAGCAAATGGTTTTAAGTCTGAAGGAATAATTAAATAGTTAGCACTGACTAAAGGAACAAAGGCATATAAATTCAAAGAAGGTGGGGTATCTATTAGAACAACATCATATTTTTCTTCTACGAGTTTTAATTTTTTTATTAGTGCAGTTTGAGTACTTCTTAGACCGTTCAACTCACCTTCAACATCCATTAAATTTATATGAGAAGGAACTACATCAATTTCTGGATCATTAAACCTAGAAACTCTAGATACTTCCGAAATACTAGAATATTCATCATACCTCAAAACATGATAAATATAGGAGTCTTTTATATCATCAAATTGCTCATCACTAAATTTAATTAGACCGGTTGCAAAAGTTGTATTCGCCTGACTATCTAAGTCTATAACCAAAACTCGATAACCTTTTTTACTCAATGCAGCAGCTAAATTAACTACTGTTGTCGTTTTTCCAACTCCACCTTTATTATGATAAACAGCGATTACTTTCATCGAATTAATACTATTTTTATTCATTTCATTTACCTTATTTTCAGGGGTGTTGATAAGATTTTTTTCTGTCTTATATTGAGTAGTGTTTGCGTGACTTAACCCTGCTTCTTCTAGACGAATTTCCGGTTGCTCAGAACTCACATTTTTACCCAAATAATCTCGACCTACTAATGCTTTAATTTCTTCTATTTTGTAATCGACTTCACTTCCCCAACACTTAAATACTAACTTAATGTCATTTTTTTCTCTCTTATAAATCCTAATTTCTTTAGCATTAGTTAACAAGCCATATTTTACATTCAAACTTGTTAAATATCGCCTAATTTGTCGTTGATGGCGGTCTAAATTTTTTTTTGGGTGTTTTGCCTCCATTACTAAAGCTAAAGGATAGTCTCCATTCAAAGAGAAAGGTAATTCCTGAGCAGCAAATGATAAAAAGTCTAAACGGATATTACCTAAGGTCACTTCTTGATGCCAATGTTCGAGACTGTATCCTAATTTCGGCAGTAGATAACTAACAATTAGTTTGCTTTCTACTTCGCTTTCATTGCGACATAAATCTGGATTAAAACTGAAGCTCATTATTTCTTAACTTGTCATTTTTTCATTGATTCAATCATCTAATTTGATAGAATGGGTTAATTGATGTCAATAATATACGAAATTTGTTTGATTGTATTTTTGGGTATTATTCCACAAAAAAAAATCAGGTCAAAATGCCAGATTATATAAAAGTTTAGGTGTGGCTGAAAGAACGGGATGAATCTTTATCAATAGGCACATCCCAAAACTTCAGATAGTGAATTAATAGTTGTACAGAACGTTTGAGTCTCTCTATTTTCGAGGGAATAGGACAGTTTCTTGTGATATAACCGAGCTCAATAATCTCTCAGGCCTGCAAACTTGTATTTTCTGCTGTACAATACCTATACAATTCCGTCACTCACTAGGCAAAAGTAGGTAATGCGTGGTCAAAGATATTTGCTTCTTGCTTCAACCACTGGAGGCCGACCTCGTCCAGTTCACAAGCGTAAGTTAAGGTATAGACTACCCTATAATTGTTTGATTAATTTCTCCATAATGAGATAATACCACTGCTACATTTAAGATTCAAACCCGGTTATACAATTTTAGAAGCTGATAGCTGAGTGTAGTTCAAATTACTGGGAAACTTTCTGAGCATCATATTCTTTAAAACTGAGATAGAACTTAGTCTGATTATACAAATGACACTGATCTGTTATTTTTTTCATTAAAGACCAAGAAAAATGAGTTTCATAAAGTTTATCTCCCCATTTATCCTTCAAAAATTGATGTGCTTGCCTAAGATTATATGAAGGAATTCCTGTTGAGATATGATGGGGAATATGTACATTAATATCATGACATAGAAATTCTACCCAACGGGGATAATCACAATGTACTGTACCAAATAATTGAGCCTCTGCTTCATTCCACTCTGGGACAGGAGTAAAGGGAATTTCTGGTACTGTATGGTGAACAATAGTAAATGTACTCATCCAGAAATGGTAAACTAACCAAGGCATGAACCAAAACTTGAGTAAACCCCACATACCAACTGTAGCTATTAACAAAGGAAATGCGATCGCACTAAACCCAAAAACTACCAATGCAGAAAACTTTACATCTTCCTTATTATTTTTCTCAAATTTTCTCCAATCAAAATGCACAACTGCCCAGTGAGCAATAGAAGCTAACCACCAGAGTCTACCACGCATAACCCTATACACTAACTGCATCGAACTACCAGCAACCTCATAATCTTCTGGATACCAAGGTTGCCAAGCATTGTCCTCACCCATCTTATTAGTATGTTTGTGGTGATGATTATGGCCTATTCGCCAACCATGAAAGGGATAAATTAAGGGTAAAAACACCAAATGACCAACTAAATCATTTACCCACCTACGGTTAGCAAAAGAGCGATGACCGCAGTCATGGCCAATAACAAAAAACCCTGTTAATGCAGTGCCAGTGAAAACCCAGAGTAGGGGCAATAAAAACCAAGGTGCAATTATTAGTCCCCAATAACCTAAAATTACCATGAATATATTGGTTGTCACCATTGCCCATGTTTTCCATCGATCTTTGATGAAAACTTCTCGCGGCAAAGTTTTTACAATATCTTTTAGCTGTAGTTGGTGCTTTTGACCATTAGAATTGACCTGAGCAGATTCTTTAATTGATACAGTCATAAATTGTTTAAATTCCCCGTTTTTTTTTGATAGTTATGTAGTAAATTTATTACTCCAAAAAAACACGCCAGCTCAAAAACTTTGCTGGCGGTTTTGAGCTCAGAAATATTTTTACAGCTAATGCTTAGAACTAATAGTATTTAGTGATTTTTAGTAAATTGTGTTCAAAACAATGGTGGCTGTATGTAGCAAGATACTTCTTAATTATATCATAATCTTTTTACTAACCAGATTAATTAATTTTGTTGCTTTTGCTACTTCTTTTTTTTTGCTCAAGTTTAGCTATAATAGCCTTCAGAATTTTTATAGGCTGACTTCTTTTTCAATCAGTGAGACTAAATTGCGTTCTCTAATGGTTCGTAATTCTAATAAGAGAGTTTCTATTTCTGCCTCAAGGTGAAGCAACTTAACTTGTTGATCTGTTTGATATAAGGACTTCATCTGTTTTAAGGTACGGGTTTGATTAGTTGATTTTCCTTCTTCATGTACTTTTCTAGCAGCATCTAAAGAAGAATCAGCTTTAGAAAAACTAGATGAGCTCTCAGAAATCAGTAAGTTATTAGCCATTTATACCCACTTAAAATTGTTTTTATCTAAGAATAGATTACAGCAAGTTAAGCTATTTAACCTTGATTAAATCAAAATTTAACCTCCAAAATTAGATCTTGGGTTCAATTAAGCTAATACTAAACAATTAATAAAATATAGCAATCCTATTTTGATATTGTCCAAAATCTTGCTGATTCTTGAGAAATAGGGAATAGGATTTGGGACTGCCGGGGCAAGAGTTTCGGAGTTTATTTCTAGTGTTTGAATTTTTACAACCATTTGCTCCAATTGCTGTATTGGGGTAAGTAAGTGAGATTTTAGTAGACTTTATAGAAATTTGATTAAGTTTTTATCCCTTAAGTTATCGACCAAAAAGTTATTGAGAAAGTCTTGATTAACACTAAAGTTAAATTCTTATTTAGGGTAGATTTGCCAGTTGCCAACAATAAATTGCCAACAATAGTTGCTCATCCTAGTGTCTAATTGTAAAAATTAGTAATAGTATTCTTGAGTCGAGAATCTTTGAGTTCACGTTTTTTTCTAAATAAAAAGCTTGAGATTCTCAAGTTACGAATCTGTGAACTCCTCAATTGCTTACTTAATGGCCAAAAAAATATAACTACTCGCAGTATTCTATAAATAAATTAACTTTTGCAACTAGATACTAGGTAGAATTTGTGCGTTGTAACCCACTGATATAGCTAAAGTCAGAAATTAGAAGGAGTAAAGTTAAATTCCAATTCCCAGAATAGATATAAACTTTTTGTGGTATAATTAAATGAGACTAAAAAATGAAATTACTACGATTAAAACTATTAACTATACGATACGTTCAACCAAGCTAGTAAGCCTGAAACTCTCGTCAAGTAAGTTAGCTGTTTTGATTATTGCCTAATCAATACAAATGATAGTAGCTTCGAGAGTATGCCCAACTGGTGAAATATGTTGAAAATCCTGAAAAAGTAATACAGCCGATTTCATCAAGGGTGAAGTATAGCTGTCGTAGTTAAGGTGCCTGTAATACAAAGGTTTTATTTAAACCCCACCCACTCCGGCGAGGCATTTTTTAATATGAGTACTTCATATACTTGGAATCTGCCGTAAATCTTCATCTAATATCTAACCAATTTATACAAAACATAATGCCTATAAGGATTTTTAATAGGTTTTATTGTGTAAGGTTACTTTGACTAGTCCCCAAAGAATATAAATCTGGTCAGCGAAGAAGAAAAGTTCTAAGGCTCATTTATCTTGTTGCGAAGTGTCAGCTTATAATTCCTCTAATTTCAGTATTAAGAGTAGTCAAATTAAACAATTCAAAACTTTAAAGATGACTTTAGAATTATCATATCAGTCAAAATTATTGTCCCCCTATCAGTCAAAATTACAAGGTTGGCCTGGCTTGATCGAGGCCTATAGATCCTATCTACCTGTCACAGAAGAAACTCCTGTGGTGTCACTGAAAGAAGGTAATACTCCTCTGATTCCTGTGCCAGCCATCGCCGATAAAATAGGCAGACAGGTGGAAGTATTTGTTAAATATGATGGCCTCAATCCCACGGGTAGTTTCAAAGATAGAGGCATGACTTTAGCCATATCTAAGGCTAAAGAGGCAGGAGCTAAAGCAGTAATATGTGCCAGTACAGGCAATACTTCTGCTGCTGCCGCAGCTTATGCTTTACGGGGTGGGATGCGAGCTTTTGTTTTAATACCTGATGGTTATGTAGCTCTAGGAAAGTTAGCTCAAGCTTTGTTATATGGGGCTGAAGTTTTAGCAATAAAGGGAAACTTTGACCAAGCCCTACAAATTGTCAAGGATGTGGCTAAGAAATATCCCGTGACTTTGGTCAATTCAGTTAATCCCTATCGTCTGGAAGGTCAAAAAACAGGTGCTTTTGAGCTGGTGGATACTTTAGGCGATGCCCCAGATTGGTTATGTATTCCTGTGGGAAATGCCGGAAATATTACTGCATATTGGATGGGATTTTGTCAATACCATAAAAGTAAAAAATGCGATCGCCTACCAAAAATGATGGGCTTTCAGGCTGCAGGAGCAGCACCTATTGTTAAAGGCTATCCTATAGCTCATCCAGAAACAGTGGCCAGTGCTATTAGGATTGGCAACCCTGCTAGTTGGAAAAAAGCAATAGAAGCTCAAAAAGCTAGTCAGGGAAGTTTTACTGCTGTTACTGATGAGGAAATATTAGAAGCTTATCGTTTATTGGCTTCTAATGAAGGGATTTTTTGTGAGCCTGCTAGTGCCGCTTCTGTTGCTGGTTTACTCAAGATTAAAGACCAAGTTCCCAGAGGAGCAAAGATAGTTTGTGTGCTTACTGGTCATGGTCTTAAAGACCCAGATGTAGCAATTAAACATAGCCATAATGATCACTTTTCCCAGGGAATAGAGCCAACTACGGAGGCAGTTGCTAAAATTATGGGATTATGACAAAGTTCCCAGAAGAAAAATATTTTGGGTTTGACAATTAAGTTTTTTCTCTAATCTTTACCAATTGTTGAGGTCTTCCCCGACCTCAAGGCAATAGGTTTCAGTTAAGTCTTTTTTTGGCACTTCAGTAGTCTGAAGAGCTACTCTAATAGTTCCATAATATAATAGTTTTGGTCTTATCTGAACTGTATTAGCCCTAAAGGTATGGGGATTCTTTCCTTTACTAGACTTATAGACTTAGCTATTAGGTTGTTTGAGTTTTCATACCAAATATGATTGAATTAGGAGGTATTCACAAATTAAAAACCCAAATCTGATCAGGATTTTTTACTTAATTAACTAAGCTACTAATAACTGGATTTGGTATCACGGGGTAATCAACCAACACCAACCAAAAACTTAGAAGATAGTTACGGTTTTTAAGTACTCGAGAAACATTAAAGTTCTTTAAAACTATTACTTAGTTTTCATTAATAATTTTAGTAAAAAATTTATAGAAGCTTCCGCGGATTTGATAGTAAACTTAGAAACAATAATTAAGATGATTTGTTATGAAATTATATTCAACAAATATCTGATACAAAATAGTTGCATCACGTCTGAATTAGAAAATATTAATTCGGCAAGTAGCAATAATTTTTATTGTCACTAAAGGTTGGAAAAAAAATGGTAAAACAATATAAATAATATAACAATTTATAACTATTAAAAGATGGGAAAACAAAATTTGGTAATCTTAAAAAAATCAGAGGAAAAGCATCATAAAATCTAGATGCAACTAAGGTAGAATTATGTTAGTTATTTACATTTAAAGCGGAAAATTTGCTAAGTCTGACTGTTATTTTTCGAGCTTTACAAAAACTGGAATTAAGCCGTAAAATAAACAAAATATTGAACAGTAGACAAGCAGCAACAAAAAAAATTGCCGAAATTAAGAGTATAGTAGCGGTAAAAGGTAAAAGATATAAAGCAATAAATCAAACTTGATATTTTTATATAAAATAGAAGTAATACTAGGTTTATACTAGGTTTGAAAAGAACTCATACAAGTTCAGATAATGGTTGCAAATAATATGAAAGTCAAGCATTTTTATAGGTAAAAAAGTTGCAGTAATTTAAGCTATAACTAATAAAAAAATAGTAGCTATTAACGAGGATAAATAATTTAATTTTACTATTAACATTTGAAGCATTTATTGAGTATTTTTTACTACTTAAATTATGGTTAGAGGAGTTGTAGTTATGGATAATTTACCTGCACACAAACTAGATTTAATTGAAGATATAGTTGAATTTATAAGGGCTAAAGTCCTAAGTTTATCTCCATACTCTCGTGACTTATTCCATTGAATTATGGTGGTTGCAATTGAAATATTTTTGACGAAGTTTTTTTTCAACTTTAAGCATTTAAGTCTTATTTAAAAGTTGATAGTATCATGTCCGGATAATCAGTGATCAAAAAAACTAACGACTGTAAGTACCAATTCTATCATTCTGCTGAAAGTCACAGAGCGTCCTGCCTTATTGCCTCCAAAGTTTAAGTATTCAACGGTACATGGTATAAGTTTTTACTTATAAGCATTTCTAGTCATTACTTTCCTAATTATATTCTCAATTATAAATGGCTACAAGCTTTTATTTTCGTCATTATTGAGAATGATACTATTAAATTGCTGAGTCAGTGATTTTCATAAGTCACTCTATTACTGGATTTTAGATACTTTAATTATTACCTCCAACTATAACACAAATGGTTTATATAACCATTTATGTGAACTTGGTGTTAATAAATCATTAATTTTGAAAAAAATGGTTTACTAAGTATTTCTACTATACCCTGTAATAATGGAAAATACTGTATGTAGAAAGTCGGTTCTGGTATTTAATTTTGCGTGGAACTTATTTATTTTTATTTTACCATGCTGATAATCAAATAAGGAAGGGCAAGGCTAATCACTTAATATTCAGGTAAGCGGGGGGATGGTTCTTCGTTGTTTAATAACTGGGAAATATCAGGATAAAAGCGTTCCTGCAATTGGACAGATGTTTGATTTTGATGATTAATTTCTGTTTTTAGCTGAATATTAGGAGTAGTTTCTGATTTTTGCTGTTTAGCTGCTTTAGCTTTGGCCAAAAGATCTACTGCATCTGCTAAGGCATTTGTTAAACTTCTACGAGTATTTCCATGACTGGTTTGCTCTTGCTGAAGACATTTGGTTAATTCCTGGAGTTTTTCAAGATAGCGATCGCGTTCTTGACTCACCTCAATAATTTTGGCCTTAAATTGATCCAAGGTTTGTAAATCTTCAATTTGCTCTTCAATAGTTGTCATAACTTCATCTCTATTGTCTTTAGCAAAAGAAAAACCTTTTTGTAGTTTCTGAAGTTTGGTTTTTAAGTTATCAATAGTTTCTTGACTCTGTTGAGCTTCATTTCTTCGTTGTTTAGCCTCAATATTATATAGCTTAAGCCACTTAGAAACAGTATCTTGAGTTACATTTACTTTTGTTTGTAGCTCAACTATTTTTTCTTGAAGAGCTTTAATTTCATTTAACCATGGGGTTATATCCTGAGTCATATCAGATTTGAGATTCTAAGGTGTCCATTTAATTGAGTGATACTTTCAAGTCAGGTTACCACTACAATTTTAAACTAATTTTGAATTAATTTGTTAGTGGCAAAGAGGTTGTGATTAGGTAGTAGACAAGAAGGAATAGGGAATAGATAGTAGGTAATATTTTTGATACCCTTTATTATGGCTAATTTTGGATTACAATTAATTTAATATTTTATAATAATTCTAGTTTATAAAAAAGACTTATAATTCATCCTTACTCCCTATTTTATATTTTCGTTACTTAAATATATTTAGCACTATATAAATAGAACTCACCTACGCTTATATTCTATTTCTACAAAAAAATCATTGTTTTTAACATTCATAACCCAAAATAAAAAAACTAGATTTCTGGGCTTGCTTTGCATAAGTCAAGCTCCAAGTTAATATCATTACTTATAGCAGTTTTCATGATTCAAGAAATACACACATTTTTTGTTTTCAAGGCAGAAGCTATAAAGCAGAGGGGAGAAGTTTTGTAGTCATAAAGTGAAAACCACTATAGGTAGAAAACAAAATTTATTACACCTAGAGGAATAACCCAGGATAAATATTTCATCTCAAGTAGTTATGAAAATAAAATCAAGGATAAAGGGCTAGATATATTCCAATTTATTCCCTACTACTGCTAGTACCCTACTATATTAATAATAAGTATTCAACTGAAAAAAATCAATAATTTACTTTGGTCAATATTTCGAGATTGATCAATTTATAATTTGTAAGCATTCAGCTATCAGCTATCAGTTAAACAGGTAAGCATAGATAAAGATAAAAAAAAATCTCAAAAATAATTGGTAAACAATTTATCAAATATTTATCACCATTTTGAATCTACTTTACTATTTTACAGATAACTAAACTCAAATAGTTATCAGTTATTACTCATTATCTAGGCAGAAGTAATTAGTCTTCAAGGAGAATTAAAAGTTATGTTTCTACAGTATCAACTAGGAAATGAAATTGGTGATAAGCTAACTTTTGATAATTCCTTGAATATGTTCAAAAGCTGAATTGCAAACTATTCTGCACCGAATATATAAATGCTTACTATAATTAATTTTTACTTTTAAGTTGTAGTTACTCACTCATTTATTCTCAAATACCCATAATTTTTATGATATTTTTTATGTAAAAGCAATGAGATTTATAAATTTTCTACGTAACTTTAATTGTGTAACATTGCGGGAATTTTTAAAGCGCACAAATAGGCGACATTTTTTATATTTATTAACTCTAATTGCTCAAAATAAATATAGGTTTTTATTGGCAATATTGAATGCTATCATTAAATATATACTAAGAGGAATAACCCACTTTTTTGATTTTATTCTCCATCTGAATTTCACGACTATTAAGGAAGTCTTTAATTGTGTTGCTAAAAAGAGATTATCAGGTTTATCTGCTGAGATGGCCTATAGTGCTATGCTAGCTTTATTTCCTGCATTATTAACAATAATTGCGGCAATTGGAGTCTTTGAATCTTTGAGTTCAATCCTTTTTCAAATGGGAAGTTTACTAATAGATATAGTGCCAAATCAAGTGCAAGATTTAATTAGCAGTGCTGTCTATGAAATTCAGAGGTCTCCCAACAAAAAAATATTTTCTTTCAGTTTTATTTTATCGATCTGGCTATTTTCTAGTGTACTTAGTTCTGCAATGGCAGCACTTGATGAAATTCATCAAGTTCCTCTTGATAAAAAAAGACCTTTTTGGAAAGCAAAGTTAGTTTCTTTAGGACTGACTATTGGTACTCTAATACTATTAATTATTGCCTCTGGATTAGTATTAGTTAGTGACTTAATTGTATACATGATTTCCCGACAAAGTTGCTTACTAGAAATTTTACCTAACTGCCCTTCTGATCAGGTTGCTAGTTGTTTATTTCAAAAACCTATTAATAATTGTGTTTTAAAGTTGCGATTATTAGAGACTTGGAATCAATTAAGATGGCCGATTACTTTAGGAATAGTATCAATAGCTTTTGCTTTTGTTTATCGTTTTGGCCCGAGTTATAGAAGGAAAGGTACACCTATAATTCCTGGTGCAATTATTGCAGCATTAATGTGGGCAGCAGCTTCTAATTTGTTTCGTTTATATGTTTTTTATTTTGGTAATTATAACCGAATTTATGGAGCTATTGGTACTTTTATTATTTTGTTGTTATGGTTATATATTAGTTCATTTGTAGTGTTAATTGGATCACAATTAAATGTAACAGTAGGAGAAGTAATGGCAAGAGACCGAGAATTATAAAGAGTAAAAAATAGTATAAGTAAATATTTGAAAAAAGTTGTAGTTACCGTGGTCTTTGTAATAGACTAATGACGCCAGTTACTATGGATATAAAAATTAGAAATAAAAGCACTCCTCCTGGTAAAAATGAGAGGACTTTCCACCCTCTTAGGATCCATACTAATAAAGTTAAAATGCTGAGAATACCAAAAACATAGGAAAATTGGGTAATGAGAAAGTTGTAATTTTTGCTCATTAATTTTAGTTAATATGAATATATAGTGTTTTTATTCGGGATGTGAAAAACTCGCGCTATTAAAAAGGGAATAGCTTTAAGGGCACTCTTAAAATAGTAAAGAAGGAGAAAAGCATTAAATAGTAGCAAAAGTAGGATATAAAGTATTCGCGCTCAGGGCTTTTTTCTTAGAATCATAAAAAACCTGAATATAGATTTATATCTGATTTAAAAAAAACAATATGCACTTTATTCTCAAAAATATTGTCACTATTTTAGCTAAAGTAACTTAGTACCTATATAGCCAATGATTATTTTTCCTGGTCCTAACTCTTCAGAAAAATAAAGTCGCCAAGCACCAGGAGTCATCCGTAGATGCCAACTAAAAAGACTTTCTTTAGTATCCGGACATTTAATAGTTAGTTCTTGTCTAAACTTTTGAATTCTTGAGTCACTTTCTGGAGTTGTTTTGCTTGGTAAAATATTGGGATTAAAAGCTCCATTTTTCCAAAGTTTACAGTATTTTTCTAAGTCTAATAACCGTTTCTTTATTTGTTGCAAAATTAAGTCGCCACTCTTTAGTTGTTGTAACTGTTGTTCTACTTGTTCACAGAAGATTAAATTCGGAAAAAATTCTTGTCTTCTTTCCCATAAGACTTCTCCATCAACTTGCCCGGCAAATAATTTATTTTCGATGTGGTTTTTAATCCATTCGGTATGTTGTTTTACATGGCGACTGCGACTAGCATGAACAATTTTTTCGGACTGGTCAATTAACTCTATATTTTCGTCTAATTCTGTTACCTGAATATCCAAAAAATCTGTATCCCATTTGGGTTCAGATAATAAACTAACCGCAAGATAATCACTAATTAAAGCAAAATGAAGACCCTCTACTAATGTTCCTTGATGCCGAACTTCAGACACATCAAATTTATTTTTAATTTCTGGGACAACATCCTCACAAAAAGGAGCTTTTAGAGTTAGACTACGGAAAAATCTACGCTCCTCTAAATCTACTATTTTGTCGTTACGCAAACTTGCTATAGGATAATCACAAACAAGTTCTATATTGTTAATATTACTGTGAGTCCGAAGTATCAGTCTTATACCTAGGCTTTTTACTTGGCGTAAAGTTTGAATTAACTCTGACATTAATTTTTGCGCTGTGGAAATATCAGCAATAGGAGTCTGTAGAGAAAGTTCATTAAGCGCCATTTCTAAATCTATATTTATTATTCCCTGGGTTCCAAAAGAGCTTCTAAACTATTATCCCACTCATCAAAAAAACCTTCTGGCCATTTATCGATCCGTCCGTTTCGATCTATCTGTGGGGATATAACTTCAGTGATAAATTCTCTTCCTCGTTTTTGGCTGTCAAAATAGTGTAATTGAACTTTTTTAGGGTCAACTTTTTCTCTATAAACTATTAATCTAATTCCATTTAAAACATGGTCGCTGTGAGTTTCAACTACAATTTGCATTCCACAACTAGCAGCAAGAGCTAATAATTCTCCCATTTTTGCTTGACCTTTCGGATGAAGATGTGCCTCAGGATTTTCTATTATAATTAAAGTTTCTGGTGGGGATGAAAGAATAGCTACAATAATTGGTAAAGTGTAACTAATTCCAAATCCAACATTAGTAGAACGATAAGGGTTACTATCTCCATAATAATATTGAAGACTGATTAAATCTATATCTTGTTTAACATTTATTTGTAAGTGTGTACCAGGGCTAATTTCTCCCATCCAAGCTTCAACTTGATCTCTTAAAACTAGGGATTTTGCTTGTGAATGTCCTAAGCTACGATTTGGTATAGTTTTACTTTCATTTACAGATAAAAAATGGGCTGTGTATTCTCCTTTAGTGGCTAAATTTTCTAGTTGTTGAAATTGGAAATATGACATTTATAAAAATAAGTGAGGACCTAAACATTCAGCTTGCAGATAGTGAATTTTTTTATTAAAAAGACTGGATTTATAAATATTAAAAGCAACAGATGGCGAGTTAAGATTTAGAACATCTTTTTCTCGGTCATAAGAGAAATTCTAAACTCCTCGAACGCCATTTTGCCAGACAATTTCAAAGCTAATAAAATCGTCTTTTGCTCCTTCAAATAGTACATCTTGAGCAGTACCTATAGGAATTAATTCACCATTTAGAGATAAACCTTGATTTTCAAAGAGACCTTGTTGATAAGATTGACACATTAATAGTAATGCTTGTAAAGTAGAAAATTTACCAGTGCTATTCAGACCAGAAAGTAAAGTTAACGGTCTAAATGATAGAGATTGATTAGAAAAAGGTTTAAAATTTTTTAGACGTAATAAACTAATCATTTAGAACTTCCTCGATAATTTTTTTAATAGTTTTAAAACGATATTCTATCTTATCTTGAGCTTGAGATATCGACATCAAAAATTCTTTGTCATCATCTATATATTTGGCAAATTTATCTAATAATTCTGGCTTCCGATTTTTAAGTTTCTGAATCTGTTGAGAATTAAGCTGACTAATATGAAATGACCAAGTTTCACATAATGCTTTATTAACTGGATTTTTTCTTTGTTTTTTTGGCTTGCGGAAAGCTTCGTTGCCAAATATTTCTTGGCAAATAATCATAGTATTTCTAAATTTATTTTCAAGTGTTTTAATTTCCGAATCAGATAAACCATTAATTTTTTTCATCGCATTATCTAAAAATTCTTCTCTGCCATCTTTTGTATAATTTTCATAAGAATTAGATGTAAGCATAACTGCTAAAGCACCTAATACAAATTCTCTATCATCCATACGTTTGAGTCGTGATTCACCAAGCTTAATAATATTAGTAAATTCTGGAGATTTAGCAAGGTAAAATAATAATTTGAGGACTTTCCCAGGATTAAGAGCATGGCGTATTTCTTGAGGAGTTAAACGTTCTCCTCCTGTATTAATACGTTTAAAAATATTATACTTAACTTTAGGTGGTGTACCTGCCGCAATTAGATAGACAGTAACTTGAGTTTCTTGAATACGACGTTGATATTTACGAGGTAATTCTTCATAGCTTTTATTATTAAGTTCTTCCCCAAGATATTCTAAACCTGTTAACCGTAAATTATTATTACTTTTAATCATAAACTGCTTTAAAGCTGAAAGTCTTTGCAATCCATCTACTACTAACCAGTTGTCTTCATTAGTACCATCAATATAAAAAGCTGGTAAAGGAATCCTAATAATAATAGATTCAATTAATCTACTTTTAACGTCATCTTTCCATATATCAGAATGACGCTGAAAATCTGGAGCTAAATCAAGAACTTTTTCATCTATTCTTCTCACCAACTGTTCAATTGTAGGTTCTCTAGTAATAATATTAATTTCCTCCGGCTCGTAAATTAAGTCATCCTTTTCATATTCTTCCTCTTCATCATTTTCTTCCTCTTGATATTTGTCTGAATTTTCTTTATTTACCATATATTTTACCCCCTCTTTTTTGTACTTTGATTATACCATCTGAGATTAAATAAGATTGATAACTTTTACTTAAAACTGACAACTACTATCAAGAAGTATGGTATTAATACTGTAAGTATTAATTTGTCAGCCATTAACTATCAGCTATAAGGAAAAATTACCCACTAATGATAATTAAAATTACGAAAGGAAAAAGATGATAAACCAAACTTCTTTATTTATTAATTTTATACATATTTTGTGCAGCATTACTAAGGAAAATAGATCGAGCTAATAGCTAAATATTTACTTAAAACTAACCTTTAATTTGTACTATTTATGCAGAGATTAATTATTAATGTCTGAATATAAGCGATCGCTCACCTAAAAAAAATTAATCCCTATAAAAATTTTATGCCTAAATACCAACTAATTTCTCCAATTATCCTCCTAATACTTATTTCTATTATAATATTTTGAGAATATGTCAGAAATTGAATAAATGATCCTATTGATATTTAGATTAATTATCAATACCTGAATCTGAGCAAAAGCTCAACTATAAAAAATTTAATCCCCCTAAAAATTTCATGTCTAAATCCAAATCAATTTACCGAATCATTACCTTAACACTAATGGCAATTTTCACCACAATCACATTTGTATTAGCATCTAATCAAATTAGTAAATCTGCACAAAAAACAGAAATTCGTGGTGTTTGGATAACCAACATTGACAGCGAGGTTTTATTTTCTAGTTCAGAGACAAAAACAGCAATTAATCGTTTAGCAAATCTCAACTTCAACACACTTTATCCCACTATTTGGCAAGGTGGTTATACTCTCTATCCTAGTCAAGTAGCTCAACAAGTATTTGGCAAATCATTAGATCCTGAAACTGGTTTACAAGGACGAGATGTTTTACAAGAAATTATTAGTGAAGGACACGAAAAAGGTTTAACAATTATTCCTTGGTTTGAATTTGGTTTTATGGCACCTGCAGATTCAGAATTAGCAAGATTACATCCTAATTGGCTGACTAAACGTAGGGATGGAACTACTATAAAAATGGAAGGAAAATATCCTAGAGTTTGGCTTAATCCTTTTCATCCAGAAGTGCAACAATTTATTTTAGATTTAGTCATAGAAATTGTGACTAAATATGATATAGATGGAATACAATTTGATGATCATTTTGGCTTACCTTCTGAATTTGGTTATGATGATTTTACAGTAAAATTATATGAAAAAGAATTTCCTGGTTTATTGCCTTCTGATGATTATAAAGAAACTTTTTGGGTTCGTTGGAGAGCAAATAAAATTAATAATTTTATGGAGCGGGTTTCTAAAGAAATAAAAGCGATAAAACCGGACTATATTATTTCTGTATCTCCAAATCCTTTACACTTTGCTTTATCTGCTTATTTGCAAGATTGGTTTACTTGGGAAAGGGAAAAATGGATTGATGAAATTGTTTTACAGGTTTATCGTCCAGATATTAAACGTTTTATGAATGAGTTGGAACAAACAGAGGTAAAATTAGCAAAAAATCATATCCCTTTTGCTATTGGAATTTTGACTGGTTTAAAAGATAATTCTACTCCGATAAAGACAATTGAAGAACAGGTAGAAGTTGTGCGGAAAAGAAATTTTGCGGGAGTATCATTCTTTTTCTATGAAAGTTTATGGAAATGGGGAAAGGAGTCAGAAAATATCAGAAATAAAAGTTTTGAGGAAATGTTTAAACATAAAACTTATAGACCATATATATCTGGTTAAAAGAAGGAATAAAGTAAATTTTTTCCTCTCAAGTCAATACCAAGACTATTTAATTTTAGGACAAAGCGTCACTCCATAAATTAGAAATAGCTACTCTAACTTTTGTATTTTTTGGCTAATATTAGACTGAATAAATACTAGAAGGTAAAAGGTACAAATTTTGCAGACTTTGGTGAGGAAAAATACTGGAGCTAGTAAATTTTTATCTCTTAGGTAAATAACTAGACTTTCATAAAAAAAATGATGAAATTATATTATGTTTACCTCAGAAAGATTTTACTGAAGTAACTTTAGAATAAGATGTACCTATTCTCATTTGAGTTACACTTTTTTTCTAGTATATTTGGCACAACTTGCAAAAATTATTCCCTTTGAAGCAAGTAGAATTACACTTTCTTTAGCATAGAATTTTTATATTTATAAATCCCACACATCTAGGAAATAATAATTACTATCTCCTACTATTTAAGACCCATAATTTTTACTCTAAGGTTTTTTCTATAAATTTACCTATTAAAGATATTAGACGACGACTTTCCTAAACTTCCATTATTATTGATTAAATTTGAGATAGTTGAGATTTAGTCAATAGATAATTACTCACACCACTGAAAACTACCACAAACATTGATAAGACTATGAATAATATTCTCCAAATTATCAAGTTTATTTATATTATTTTTATCTCTAATTTCAAAATTAATTTAATTACTATTATATTTAAGATACAGGGATAGTAAAAAAATCCGGGAGTTCAAAAGCTTATAGTTGAGCCTAAGTATTAATAGATAAGAAAAAAAAGAATATGGTAGAATTATTAGGTCTTTTAAAGAATATAAATATATGCACCGAATAGCAGCTATCCCTGGTGGTTGGAACCCTCAAGCAGAAGGAGTAATTTTTATCAAACAAACTCCCGCACCAATAATATTTTTAACTGCTGCAGATACAGATATTCAAACATTAGCAGCAGCAGTTAATAAATTACCTTTTGATTTTCCGCAACTGCGAGTTGCTAATTTACTTCACTTACAACAACAGTTAACTATTGATACTTATGCTGATGAAATTTTATCCAAGGCAAAAGTAATTATTGTTCGACTTTTAGGGGGGCGTTCCTATTGGTCTTATGGCTTAGAAGTATTGCTAGAAGTGATAGAAAAAGAACGGGCAAAACTAATAGTTGTTCCTGGAGATGACCGCCAAGATCCAGATTTAATTAGTCATTCTAATGTTTCAATTTCTCTAGTTAATCAATTCTGGCAATATTTAATAGAAGGTGGGGTAGATAATTTTGTTAATGGTCTCAAACTTGTCGCTAATATTTGTCTGGAAAAGAATTATGATTTTGTCTCACCTATATCAGTACCACGAGTCGGAATTTATCCTAGGAAAAAAGAAGAAAAAAGCACAAAAGCAAAAGTCGGAATATTATTTTATCGGGCTCATTATTTATCTGGAAATATTGCTCCTATAGATGCTCTTTGTAAAGCTTTAATAGAAAAAAATTTAGATCCTGTTCCGGTATTTATTTCTTCTCCTAGAGATGTAGAAGTACAAAGAGAAATATTGGAATATTTTCAACCTAAAAATACTGAAGCAATTCAATTATTGTTAAACACAACCAGTTTTGCTGTCTCTGTTGTAAATGATCGAGGTTTAGAGAGAGAAATATATACTAATCATCATTTATTAAGGCAGGGAAAAAATTTAGATATACCAGTTTTACAAGTAATTTTTAGTGGTGGTAACTTTGAGCAGTGGGATAGTCAATTTCAAGGTCTTTCACCACGGGATGTGGCAATGAATATTGCACTACCAGAAGTAGATGGAAATATTATTAGTCGTGCAGTTTCTTTTAAAGCAATTCAAACTTGGAATTCCGCTTTAGAAACAGATGTAATTAGTTATTTTCCGCTTGAAGATAGGATTGAGTTTGTGTCAGAATTAGCTGCTAATTGGATTAAGTTACGACAAACTCCAGCGTCTCAACGTCGCATCGCATTAATATTAGCAAATTATCCTAACCGTGATGGTCGTCTTGCTAATGGAGTGGGGTTAGATACTCCTGCCAGTTGTGTAGAAATTCTTCAAGCTTTACAAGAAACTGGTTATTATTTGGAAAGTATTCCGACAACAGGGGATGAGTTAATTAAACGTCTGACTTCTGGAGTAACAAATGATTGGGAAAGTCGTGATTTACGTCCGGTTTTCCAGTCTTTATCGTTGGCAGAATTTGAAACATATTTTGCTAGTTTGCCGGAAGTGATACGAGAAAAAATTATTCATAGATGGGGAAATAAGAATGACACGAACTTGAGCACAGATGTACAGATTAATTCTAGAGTTATTCCTCTATCTTTTATCAAATCTATATCTAGTTGTTTTTCAGAATTTCAGAAAGATAGGGAAGTAAAAGAAATAAATAATTTTCCCATTCCAGGACTTCAACTAGGAAATATTTTTGTCGGTATTCAACCTTCCCGTGGTTATGATATTGACCCTAGTTTAAATTATCATGCTCCAGATTTAGAACCAACTCCTAATTATTTAGCTTTTTATTATTGGTTAAGAGAAAAATTTAAAATAGATGCAATTATTCATGTGGGAAAACATGGAAATTTAGAATGGTTGCCAGGTAAAAGTGTCGGTTTATCTCAAGAATGTTTTCCAGAAATAGCACTCGGTGCTTTGCCACATTTTTATCCATTTATTGTTAATGACCCTGGAGAAGGTTCTCAAGCTAAACGTAGGTCTCAAGCTGTAATTATTGACCATCTAACTCCACCTATGACTCGTGCTGAAATTTATGGATCTTTACAACAGTTAGAAACTTTAATTGATGAATATTATGAGGCGCAAAATTTAGACCCATCTCGGTTATCTGTGATTGGAGAAAGGATAATTAATCTCATAGAAAAAGAAGGTTTAGATAAAGATTTATCCTTTTTACAAAAAGACTCAGACTTCCTTTCAAATTCTCAGGCAAATAGGGATAAATTTTCCACAGAAGTAGAAAACGTAAATTATAATTCTATTCCTCCTTTCGAGCAAAATAAGGATAAATTTGTTAGAGGAAAAGAAAGTGTAATTTCCGACTTATCTAGTTCAAAAGAAGATTTATTGACATCTTCATTATCTCTAAAAATAGGAGATAAATTTGGAAATGATGAAAATGCTATATTTGCAAAATTACTGACTAATATAGATGGTTATCTTTGTGAATTAAAAGAAGCACAAATTCGTGATGGTTTACATATATTTGGTCAATCTCCTCAAGGTCAACAACTGCGAGATTTAATCATAGCCATTGCTCGTCATCCTAGTACCACACGTTTAGGTTTAACTCGTGCTTTAGCTGAAGATTTAAATTTAGACTTTGACCCTCTCACTGACGATTTTGCTACAATTATTAATCAGAGCTTAGTTATAGATGAAAAATCTTGTCGTACTGTGGGTGATGCTGTTGAGTTATTGGAAGAAAAAGCAGCTAATTTAGTGGGAAATTTAATTGAAAAAAATCTGATTAATTCTCCCTTACAACAGACAAATAAAGAATTAGAATGGATTCGCCAAAAACTCCTACCTTCTCTGCAAAAAACTAATCAAGAAATAGTCAACTTATTAATAGGATTAGATGGTAAATATATCCCTAGTGGTTCCTCCGGCGCTCCCACAAGAGGTAGACCAGATGTTTTGCCGACAGGTCGGAATTTCTACTCTGTAGATATTCGTGCTATTCCTACAGAAACTGCTTGGAGAATAGGGCAATTAGCAGCAGAAAATTTAGTTGAAAGATACACTCAAGAAAATGGGGAATATCCTCAAAGTTTAGGGTTATCAATATGGGGAACTTCGACGATGCGAACTGGTGGAGATGATATTGCTGAAGCACTTTCTTTATTAGGAGTAAAACCAGTCTGGGATAGACCTTCTCGCAGAGTTATTGACTTTGAAATTTTGCCAATTTCAATATTAGGAAGACCCCGTGTAGATGTAACTTTAAGAATTTCTGGTTTCTTTAGAGATGCTTTTCCTAATATTATCGATTTATTCGACCAAGCTGTTATTGCTGTAGCTAATTTAGATGAACCTGAAACCGAAAATCCTTTAGCTAGTCAAGTCAAAAAAGAAGTTAAATATTGGCAAGATTTAGGGTTAACTGAAGTTCAGGCAAAAGCACGTTCTCAATATAGAATATTCGGCTCTAAACCAGGAGCTTATGGTGCTGGTTTACAAGGTTTAATTGAATCTCAAAATTGGCAAGATGACCAAGATTTAGCTAGAGCTTATATTAATTGGAGCAGCTATGCTTATACGGGAATTAATAATAGTTATAATCCCGAAAAAAGAGTTATAAATTCTCCCGAAGTATTTTCCCAACGTCTCCAGCAAATGCAGATAGTTTTGCATAATCAAGACAATAGGGAACATGATTTATTAGACTCGGATGATTATTATCAATTCCAAGGGGGAATGACTGTTGCAGTTCGTGCTTTAACTGGTAAAAATCCTCATACTTATTTTGGAGATAATTCTCTGCCAGAAAATCCTAAAGTTAGGCAATTAAAAGAAGAAATTGCTAGGGTTTATCGTTCGCGAGTTGTTAATCCTAAATGGATAGCTGGAGTTATGCGTCATGGTTATAAAGGAGCTTTTGAAATGGCAGCTACAATAGATTATTTATTTGCTTATGATGCGACGGCAAAATGTGTAGAAGATTTTATGTATCAAGGAGTAGCTGAAGCTTATATTTTTGATGAAAATGTACAATCATTTATTCAGGCAAAAAATCCTTGGGCATTGCGTGATATGGCAGAAAGATTATTAGAGGCAAATCAACGAGGTTTATGGCAGTTAGCTAATCAAAAAACTTTGGATAAATTGAGGGCTATTGCTTTAGAAGCAGAAGGCATAATTGAGGCTAATATTTGATGTAAATAACTCTTAGTTAATCATTATCAATTCAAACAAAAAAACTTTCGCCAGAGGAATTTATTATATTATTATATTTTTTATAAAGAATTTAAAAAAAATATAACTATATCAGATATGATGATATTAATAATACAGAAATTAAACGAGATCTAGAGCAAAAAATTCAAACTAAGTTAAAGGATATAAAAAAAGTTGAATAGCACCTAAATGATAAATGGCAAAACGTAAAATAACTTTATAAGCAAAGTGAATCTCATCTGAAAACTTTTACTATGGTTTAACCAATAATTCCGAGATTAAGAAAATTAAAGTTATCAAAATATCTTGCTTTAATCTAAGTTAAATAAGGAGAATATCCCGAAAATATAACCTAATTTTTAGAAGAATTTATACTTAAATTTTTATGCGCATTAAGAGGATAATAATTTACACCTAATCAGTCTAATGTCTAAGATATTAATTGTAAATTAATTGTTTCTAAGATTAAATAATAGGAAAATAAATGATAAGTATACTAATAAAATGATTGATAAAAATAATTATTATTGAGTTTTTGTGCATAATTAAAAAAACTCTTAAATCCAAGTTAAACTAATACTAGTAATAATTACTAAGAGGCAAAAATGACAACAATTTTACCTAGAGAAAAAAAGATAATTTCTATTCCCCCCCCTAGCAAATGGAGATAGCCTTACCTCCTTAGAATTTGAGCGACGTTACAATGTAATGCCACAGCTAAAAAAGCCCAACTTATTGAAGGAAAAGTTTATATGGCCTCACCATTAAGATTTGAACCTCATGCCGAAACTCATGCTAATTTAATAATTTGGTTGGGTAATTATAAAGTAGTGACTTCTAGTGTAAGATTGGAAGATAATCCTACGGTGCCACTCGACCTTGACAATGAACCCCAAGCAGATGCAGTCTTACTCATAGATAGTCAGTGTGGAGGGCAGTCCTGCTTGAGTAATGATGGATATATTGAAGGGCCACCCGAACTTGTGGCCGAAAGAGCAGCTAGTACAGCAAATATTAACTTACGGGATAAAAAATGAGCTTATCTTTGGATAATAACATAATTCAAAGCCTTATATTTCTTTGATTATGGCTAGCAGTTTCAGCGCTTTTAGCTAGAGATATGGCAGAAGTTCTCAAAAATCTACAAGCTGGGTTAGCTTCTGAGAAACACCATAATTTTCAACTTTAATATTCTCAAATTTCTTGCAGTTTAGACTTAAATAAAAGAGCAATTGATTATTTAGAAAATGTCGATAGTTTTACCAAAATTGAAAATTAAATGGGAAAGCCTTCTAAATATATTTTAGAGAAGGTTTAGAAATAGAGATTAATAGATAAAGCTAACAAATTTGGAGTCAGACTAAGGGCTATATATTATGCTTTGAAAAAAAAATCAAAGTTACAAAAAAAACAACTTCATTATTTGGTTAAAAATTAGGAGAAGGGGATATTATTCAGTTTTCGATATATCAAATTAAGATTGAGAGCTACTTGGAGAAATTAATGTTTTTCAGTTCTTAATCTTTTTTTTAATTGAAAATTTTAGTAGTATTAACAGTAGATAAATATAGACAAATTAATTATTATTTTCCATCATATATGAACTACGAAACTATACTATTCACATCATTTACGCCAAGGAACTAATTGTAGTTTAAATAATAGGAATTAATCAGTAAAACACACCATATATAGTGGTATTGCATAATTATTGATAATCAAGTTTAATTTGTCATTAATTATAGTACAGTTAAGTTTGTAATTCATCATAGTAGAGTTCTATTTTTATGAATAAAGGATTAAAACGTAGGAAATTCTTAATTTATAGTTCGGCTGCTCTAGGTACCAGTATTTTTCTCAAATCTTGTAGTAATAATAATAATACCACAACTAAAGATGACAAAATTAAAGTAGGTATTCTCCATTCTCTCAGTGGCACAATGGCAATTAGCGAAACTACAGTAGTTGAAGCTGAAAAATTAGCAATTGAAGAAATAAATGCTGCTGGTGGTGTATTAGGTAAGCAAATAGAAGCAATTGTCGAAGATGGTGCTTCTGACTGGCCAACTTTTGCAGAAAAGGCAAATAAACTTATCGATCAAGACCAGGTAGTTACTGTTTTTGGTTGTTGGACTTCTGCTTCCCGGAAGTCAGTTTTGCCTGTTTTTGAATCTAAGAATCATATGCTTTGGTATCCCGTCCAATATGAGGGTCAAGAATGCTCCAAAAATATTTTTTATACAGGTGCTGCTCCTAACCAACAAATTGAACCTGCTGTAAATTGGTTATTAGAAAATAAGGGAAAAGAATTTTTCTTAGTTGGTTCTGATTATGTTTTTCCTCGTACTGCAAATACAATTATTAAAGAGCAGTTAAAGGCTAAAGGAGGTACGACTATTGGTGAAGATTATTTACCTTTAGGAAATACAGAAGTTACTCCAATTATTACTAAAATTAAACAAGCTTTACCTAATGGTGGAGTAATTTTTAATAGTCTTAATGGCGATAGTAATGTGGCATTTTTTAAGCAGTTAAAAAGCACTGGTATTACTCCTGAAAAATACCCTGTTATGTCGGTGAGTATTGCTGAGGAAGAAGTTAGACAAATTGGTAAAGATTTTCTTGTAGGTCATTATGCTGCTTGGAATTATTTCCAAACTGTTGAGACAGAAACTAATAAAAAATGGGTGGAAAGTTTTAAAGCAAAATATGGTACAGACCGAGTTACAAATGACCCGATGGAAGCTGCTTATATTATGGTTTATCTTTGGAAGCAAGCAGTAGAGAAGGCTGGTACAGCTGATAATTTGGAAGCAGTAAGAATAGCGGCTATCGGACAAACTTTTGATGCTCCTGAAGGTTTGGTTACGATGAATGTTAATCATCATATTTCTAAGACTGTAAGAATAGGTCAAGTTCGTGATGATGGTTTATTTAATATAGTTTGGTCTACTAAAAAACCCATTGCACCTGTACCCTGGAATCAATTTGTGCCAGCAACTAAGGGATTTAGTTGTGATTGGAGTGACCCTAACAAAGGCGGTAAATTTAAAACTTAAACAGTTAATAGTTAACAATTAAGCATTTAATTTTTAGTAATTAGCTCTCAAAATTTTGATGAATTAAGTAAGGATTTGTTGTAGAAAAATTATATTAATTAAGTTGCTTCTATTTATTTTATAAATTATCTTAAATAGAGGAAGAATAATTTTTTTTTAAATACAATACTTAGTAATTATAATCTAGTTTAAGGCTAAAAGCTGATAGCTGAATCCTGATATTAATATTTCTCATAAATTTCACTTAGGAAACTCCATAATAATTAGTAATTATTAATATTTACAGCAGGTTAAATGCATTTAATTATATATATATAGCCATCCTATTTTTATTTTATTTGTGTGTAAAATTTTACTGCTTTTTGAGATAATAGTTTAGAGTCAATAGGTAATTAATAATAGTTTCAAATTTGATTTCTAGTTCTTGAGTTGTCACAACCTATTTGGAGTTAATAGAAGTGTTTATTGAGTTTAATGAACACTATATAATAATCAATAATAAAATGTGATAATAAAACTTTAGAGGTTTAGTTTCCAAGTCCCGTTTTCACTTAGCTTTGGAAACTAAACAGCGTTAAATCAAATATTAAAACCTATTTAAATCCTATCTGAAGAGTAAAATCAATGGATGGCTTGAAGGTAGCAGGAACTAAGATTTGGAGCTATTCTTTTCAGAAGGCTTATCATTTTCTATGCAGAATTTAGAATTGCTATATATATAAAATCAATTGTCAATAAGCATAATAGGACTAGGTTTATTTATAACTTTCCCTAGTTTATTGAAAATATGGTCTGACTCTGTAGATTTACAGCAGTTTTTAATCCAATGAGGTACAACTATTTACGGTTTTAGGAAATAGGAAATAGGTAAAAAGATGGAGATAAAATTTAACCTCACTATCTTAACAATTGCTGTAATACTTGATGTAATTTAATTCCTTATTTGGTATTCATAAAATAGCCAGGAGAGCATAAATATTTAGTTTTCCAATTTTCCCTATTGCTGAAGGTCTTATAAGGTATCTGTTGTCCTTTCCTTGTGACCATTTTCCCTATTTCCTAAAAACTCACCCCTAATTGTAATGCAAGAATTATTAATAGCTATATTTAACGGTATTAGTATTGGTTCAGTTTTGTTAATAGTCGCTCTAGGATTAGCCATTATTTTTGGACTAATGGGAGTAATTAACTTAGCCCATGGTGAATTAATAATGTTAGGTGCTTATACGACTTTTGTAGTTCAAAATATTTGTAATAGTATAGGTAAACCTATTGCTAATATTTATATTTTTTTGACTATTCCTATTGCATTTATAGTTGTAGGGATCGCTGGTTTAATTTTAGAAAAAAGCGTAATACGTTTTCTCTATGGTAGACCTTCAGAAACTCTACTAGCAACTTGGGGAGTTAGTCTGATTTTGCGTCAATTTGTACGGAGTGTAAATGGAGTTTTAATTATTGGTATAACAATTTTTTGTATTTTATATTTTGGGAATCTTTACTTTCTTAAAAAACGTCGGTCTGATTGGGATAAAATTAAAAATTTAGCAAGAGCAATTATTTTTTTCTTGTCTTTAGGAATTTCTATTACTTGCGGATTTTTATTAACAAATCCTAAATTAGTAAAACCTTGGTTTAGTTCTAGAAATATTGATGTTACTGCTCCTATTTGGTTACAAGGCGGATTACCTATTGGTGATTTTCAATTACCTTACTCTCGCGTATTTATTATTATCTTAACTGCTATAAGTTTGCTAGGAATTTACTTATTTTTGAACCAATCAAATTGGGGTTTAAGAATTAAAGCTGTTACTCAGAATAGAAGCATGAGTGCTTGTCTAGGTATCCCAACAAATCAGGTTGATAGTATTACATTCTTTTTAGGTTCAGGATTAGCCGGAATTGCTGGTTGTGCAATTACATTATTAGGTTCAGTTGGTCCAAATACGGGACAGAATTATATAGTAGATGCTTTTATGGTAGTAGTAGTTGGTGGAGTAGGTAATTTATTTGGTACTGTCATTGCTGCTATGGGAATTGGTATTATTAATTATTTGATTGGTTCAGGAGCTATAGCTTTAATTTTGGGAAATACGGACAGTTTCAAATTTTTGACTGACTTATTTAATTTTTTTGCAACTACTTCTATGGCAAAAGTAATAGTATTTGTTTTAATTATTGTTTTTTTACAACTTAAACCAGCAGGTTTATTCCCGCAAAAAGGTCGAGGAGTAGAATTATAGTTTTTGGGTAAATATTGAATTAAAAGTACCTACTAAACTAGGAAAGTTTTTCTACAAAAATTTATATCCATAGTAATTATTATATCTAAATTTGAGTACAAAATTCGTCTTTTTGAGCAGATATATTCCATGCAATTTTTTTACAGATTAGTAATAGCAAATCAGATTATCAAAACCACGTTTTTTTATTCCGTTCTAACCCTTCTGTCCCCTGCCTGACTCATAAGTACCTTACCTTGATAAATATTGGTTCTGTTGAAAACAGATTTGGTATAATTCCTATTGTGTAAAAATAAAACTTCAGAAAAATAACTGAACCTAAATAAGTAAGAAAACACTATAGTAATCCTATTTTATTTTCCTCTAAAATATTACCATATTTTTAACAATAGAGAACAGAAAATAGTCAATGGGCAAGAGCTGATAAATTTATTTCTACTTATGGAATTGTGACAATCTATAAGCAAGTTTCTGCTATATATATAGCAATCCTAAATCCTAAATATAAAATCATCAGCTTTCTTACAAAAAAGCTCCAAATCCTGTTTTTTTTGCCTTCTGTATCCTCCATAAGTGCTGCCCATAGTTCTCACTTTTCCGATATAATTGCTAAATATAACAACCACAAATTGTTAATCAAAAATATGATTTTAAAGCTTAAAAGTCAACATAGAAAATTATTAACTCAAACTGGCATAATAGTAGTGATAGCTGTAATCTTTGCTATCATAATGCCATTAGCTTTATCAGGATTTAGACTAAAATTATTAGGGCGTTTTCTCTCTCTAACAATTGTAGCTTTAGGTATAGATTTAATATGGGGTTATACTGGTTTATTAAGTTTAGGTCATGGCATATTTTTTGCACTAGGAGGTTATGCTTTAGCAATGCACCTAAAACTACAATTACCAGAAGGAGAATTACCAGAATTTTTTACTCTTTATGGTGTAGAAAAACTTCCTATATTTTGGCAGCCTTTTCACTCATTTCCTCTAACAATTTTAGCAATTATAATTATTCCGGCTGTCACTGCGGCAATTCTCGGTTATCTAGTATTTAAAAATCGGATTAAAGGAGTTTACTTTTCTATTATTACTCAAGCAGCTTTACTAGTATTTTTTAACTTCTTCAACGGTCAACAAAAACTAATTAATGGTACAAACGGTTTAAAAACAGATATAGAAAAATTTTTCGGTATTTTAGCAGGATCAGAACAAGCACAATTAATATTTTATGAAGTGACAATTATTAGTGTTATTATTATTTATTTGATTTGTCGTTGGCTAACCAGTGGTAGGTTTGGTCGCCTATTAATTGCTATTAGAGATGATGAAACTAGGGTAAGATTTTCTGGATATAATCCCACCCAATTTAAAGTTTTAGTATTTGCTATTTCCGGTGCTATTGCCGGAATTTCTGGAGCATTATATACAGTTCAAAGTGGTATTGTTACCCCTAGTTATATGGAAGTAGCTTTTTCAATTGAAATGGTTATTTGGGTAGCTGTGGGAGGTAGAGGAACTTTAGTTGGTGCAATTATTGCCACATTATTAGTTAATTTTGGGCGTACTTTTTTAAGTGAAAAATTTCCGGAAATATGGTTATTTTTTCAAGGAGTATTATTTTTATTAGTTGTGACAATATTACCTAATGGAATTGTTGGTTGGTGGCAAGAATATGGTTGGTTAAAGTTGCGATCGCTTCTTGGTTACTCTCAGTCAATTATGACCTACCCTAATATAGATAAAAATCCAGAAGTTCAGGTAGAAAGGGAAGAAGTAGAAAAACAACAATTAGGTTCAGATGAGGTAAAAAAGAAGTGGTAGAAAAAATTTTAGAAATTCAAAATTTAACTGTTATTTTTGATAATTTTAAGGCTCTGAATAAACTAAATTTTACCATGGATACTGGTGAATTACGATTTATTATTGGTCCGAATGGAGCCGGAAAAACTACTTTTTTAGATGTGATTACTGGTCAAGTTAAACCAACAACAGGAAAAGTATTATTTAGAGGTAAAAATTTAATTAAAATTCCAGAATATAAAAGAGCTTGTATGGGAATTGGGCGTAAGTTTCAAACACCCAGAGTATATCTGAATTTAACTGTTAGAGAAAACTTAGATTTAGTTATTAATCGTCATAAAGGAGTAATTGCTACTTTATTTCGTAAAATTCCGGCAGCAGAAATTAGAAGTGTAGCTGGTTTATTGGAAACAATAGGTTTAATTGGAAGAGCAAATATTAAGGCTGCTTTTTTATCTCATGGTGAAAAACAACGTTTAGAAATAGGTATGTTAGTTGCTCAATCTCCTGACCTATTATTAATAGATGAACCTGTTGCTGGTTTGACTGATGAAGAAACAGAAAATATTGGTTCTATTTTGTTAAATTTGGCTTCTAGTCATTCAATTATTGTGATTGAACATGATATGGAATTTGTGCGTCAAATAGCCGAAAAAGTAACTGTTTTACATCAAGGCTCTGTACTTTGTGAGGGAACTATGGATGAGGTACAAAATGATCCCAGGGTTATAGAAGTTTATTTAGGGCTGACATCCTCTCCGGCTATTAGTCACAGAGAGTCCTACTGAGCCTAAGCTTTTAGGGGGTTTAAGGCTTCATTCGCTGCTGGACCCACCTCTGTTGCTACCCTCCCAACGAGGGGATGGGAATGGGCTACCCTAGCCTGGTTTGTCCGTTTTTTGTCTGGTGACTGCCCGGCCGTGACTAATAATTTATTGTTGTATTTTCTGCAGTGGTCGTATTTGGTACCATAATGAGGACATTCCCATTGATGAATTGATAAATCTAATTTTCCTCCTTTAAAGCCACAATTTGAGTCAACTTGAGATGTGGGCTCCCGACGACTAATTACTCTGAAATCACGATCATATTTTGATGCCTTTTGAGTTTATAAAATCTTAATACATAACTTCTGTGAAACGGTATTATAATTTAGGTGGCCAAGAGTTAGGGTTAAATTTTGTAGCACTTTATTATAGACTAAAATAAGAAATTAAAAAAATAAAAAAAATGAATGTTGATATCCAGAATAAAACTGAGAAAAATCAGCTGAATTATTTCGCCCTACAAATATCCGATTTAAATGTATTTTATGGAGAAAGTCATATTCTGCGTCATGTTGATTTAAGTGTAAAACAGGGGGAAATGGTATGTTTAATTGGTAGAAATGGAGTGGGTAAAACAACATTATTAAAAACATTAATGGGATTAATAAAACCACGGAAAGGAACAATTAAATTATGGGGTAAAGGTATTGCTAAACTGACAACGGACCAACGGGCTCGTTTAGGTATTGGTTATGTACCCCAAGGTAGAGAAATTATACCCAGATTGACAGTAAAAGAAAATTTATTGTTAGGTTTAGAAGCTAGAAAAAAAGGTAGAAAAAGAAAGGATGAAATACCTGAAGAAATATTTGAATTGTTTCCTACTCTGAAAACAATGTTATTTAGAATGGGAGGAAACTTGAGTGGAGGTCAACAACAACAACTAGCGATCGCTCGTGCATTGATGGGTAAACCAAACTTACTTTTGTTAGATGAACCAACTGAAGGTATTCAACCCTCTATTATTTTAGAGATAGAAACTGCACTCAGAAATATTATTGAAAGTAGAAATATTTCTGTTCTCTTGGTAGAACAACATCTCCATTTTGTACGGAAAGCAAACCGATACTATGCAATGCAGAAGGGAGGAATTGTTGCATCAGGAAATACCACGGAACTAACTCAAGAGGTGATCCAAAGATTTTTAGCAGTTTAGTTTGTAAAGGAATTTAGGTGACTAGAATTAATTTAATCAATTTATATCATGCCACTCCTAAACTTATGTGGAAAAAAAATAGAGTTGTTGGGAATTAAGCTAAAAAGATAGCTCAAACCTAAATTAAGTCAATATTGATAGCGTTTTTCCGAACCTGAAATTCTGAAAATTTTATATAGTAAGTTTTTGAGCATTATTTAATTTTCCCACACCCAAAAACTCTAAGATAGAAAATAAAACTAACAGTAGTAGATGGAATTCTAATTAATTTGCTTCAACGTTTTACAGTAACCATAACTTTGCTCACCCTAACTGTTGGATGTATGTCGACTCAACAGTTTAAAAACAAAATATCTCCCACCTTAGAGAAAAACCCGATCTTAATTAATAATTGTCATTTAACTTCACACACAGAAAATAACTCCCAAACTTTTCTCGTTTCTCAAAACTCTAATTCTAGTCAACAATGTGCTTCCATTGACCCTTTTAGTCAAGCAATTAGGTTTGCTACAAAAGCCGCAAACTTAGCTCAATATGCAAGAACCAAACAACAATGGGATAGAGTAGCACAAGAGTGGGTGCAAGCAGTAGCTTGGATGCAAGCAGTGCCCCCAGAAAACCCTAGACGTGTTTTTGCTGAGAAAAAAGTTGCTGAGTATATGAGAAACCTAGCTTATTCTCAACAACAAGCGGCTTCTGCTCCCTCTAAATTTAACCCTGTTTCTTTCAATAGTAATATTCTTGATATCCAGTTAAAACTTTATTTATCTTACATTGCCACTATCGGTGTACCAGATGTTTTAATTGTTGGGAGTTCCCGTGCTTTACATGGGGTCGCCCCCCAACAACTACAACAATATTTAATGGCTAAAGGTTATCCTCGGTTAAATATATTTAATTTTGGTATTAATGGGGCTACAGCTCAAGTAGTTGACTTTCAACTCCGACAACTTTTAAGCACTAACCAACTGCCAAAATTAATTATCTGGGCTGATGGAGTACGAGCTTTTAATAGTGGGCGAGTGGATCGAACTTATAATTCAATTATTGCTTCTGAGGGTAGAAGACTATTGCTTTCTGGCATTCGTCCCGAGTTACCTCAAGCTCAATCTAATTTTGCTTCTACCTGTTATCAGTTTCCTCAACCCTATAACGTATTTTCACCCAGTACCAATTTTCCTTGGGATACATCGGTAGGGGAGACAATAGAGGTTAAGGATAGCCATATTAAATTAGGTAATTATATAAAATATTTCTATGAACCCATTGAAGTTCCCCATAACAGGTTTTCAAACCTTTATACTCCCGTTCCCAAATCAGTATTTTTGGAAAGGCCTATTAGGGAAAATTCCTCAAACTCAACCTCTTATACCCAAAACTATACTCTACCTGTACAAACAGTAGCGATCGCCAATGCTGCTAATGCCATTAACGCTAATGGTTTTCTGGCAATAGATAGACAATTTAATCCTTCCTATTATTATCGACAACGACCTTATGTAGCAGGTCTTTACGATGGTGACTATGCCAGTTTTTATCTTGGAGGTACTCAAGGAGCAGCTTTAAATTCCCTTGTTAACTTTACTAAATCTCGAAATATTCCTTTAGTATTTGTTAACTTACCTCTATCTGATAGTTATTTAGACTCTGTACGTTGGTCCGCTGAAAAAGAATTTGATTCGTGGATGCAACGTAAAGCGAGAGAAAATGGCTTTAGGTTTCTGAACTTTAATTTATATCAGCCTCAACTAGCCAAAAATGAATACTTCTTTGATCCCAGTCATTTAAACCGTTATGGTGCTGGTGCTGTAGCTCGTTATCTTGCTGTCAGTGCTGAAATTGCTTGGCCACGTTGAATAAATCATAACTCACCGTTAGTCTATATATCAAACCTAAAATTGTATATATCGTCCCAAACTCAGCCTGAATAGCAGTTAGATGAACTTCAAATTATGTATATGCTAATTTAGCTTTTAAATTTTCTTTTACATCTTTTTCCAATGCTTTTTAATCTAATTTTATTGAACGGCATTGTACCTTAATTGTTTCCAATTTTAGGCGAAAAAACCATCTATATAATAATGGTATTCCTACCCCAAATATATAAGAAAATTATCTAATTTTACCACTATTTTCCACCAAAATAAAAATTCTTACTTTTTGTCTGAAGTCTAAACTGTAAAGCCTGATTGAAAATAGTTTCTAGTTTACTTGATTTTATTATACTCAATTTTTATCTCAATCTTAATTAAAACGACTATACTTTCTAGCATATAGAAAAAATCCTTCCATAGTTCTATTTTTTACCATCATTGCAACCAACTTTAGTACCTTTGCTTTTCGTTTATTTTCTGGTGCTAGTTATCCCATTAGTATAAGTTATTATCCAATAATAAGACTTAGTACTACCCTCGTTAGAATTACATTTTATTTTATCGGTTATAAAGTTTAGCTTTTAGGTAAAGAAAAAAGTTGAATTACTCATACACGAATTAATCGCAAATAGCCTCCCCAGTCAACCAATAAAACTAATATTTTTAGCTGTGATGGTAATTTTTACCATACCTTACTTAACCTTAAAATCGGGTTATATCATCGAAGTTTACCCAAATGTTTATCAGGCTTTATACTGCGAAAACTGCTAATTGCCTCAGTGTTTATACTAGTTTATAATCATTAATTACTACCATAATATTTATTTGCCCCGTTTTAAATTGCCAACGTAAAAAAAGGTAAAAATCAAATAATAGTGGGAAAAATAGAGACAATGGAGTATTTAAATTAAGTTTATGAAAAGTAAATTAATCACACTAGTCTATTCAATACTTATTCTATAAGCCTAATAAATCAAGAGTAGAAGATCATAAAACCTAAGCTATTTTTATCCAAAAAGAATATTTAAACAATTATTATCAAGACTTTCCCATGCATATTAAATTAAGTCTACACTATATGTAAGAGTGCTTCATGTTTAGATAGGTAGGGCTAGCTATTAAACACCAACTAAAGACAGTAGTTATGGTTCAGTTATGACTAAACATAT
>JAGGDU010000206.1 GCA_018457135.1 Trichodesmium erythraeum GBRTRLIN201
CGGGTTTGGCCCTGGCTCGGCCTCTCCCCAGGTGCCACTAAATTCAACTTGAAAACCCCGTTCAAAACTCCTATCAGGTCGACCTGTACTAGTGCAGTCCATTGGGGGGTCATTGGGAGGGATTATTGTTTCAGAATCAACAATTTCAAAGTCAGTGTTTTCTAATGAGCTTTTATTAGTCAATTGAGTAAGTATGACCTCATCATTGGGCTTTTCTGTTTGATTAGCGTATACAAGGCCAGAGACAGGATCATAGATAATTGTTTCTGAGGTCTGAGGTGTGTTCCCCCTACAGCCATAGTTTGGAATTGCTATAAACTCGTATTCTGGTAGAGTTTCGCCAATAGTTATATCTTTTAAAGCCTCAAAATTTTTACCATTTAGAAGTATCTTATCTCCTTCACTCTTATTAAAATCTTCTATGGTGTCATGTCCATAAGTACCATCCTGATCATAAAAGGGGACAAATTTATCAGCCCCTTCACCACCAATAAAAAGATCCGCACTGTCCAGAAGAGCACTAGAATTTTTGGGTTCAGCATTAATAGTCAATCTATAGTCTGTTTCTGCTCCGCCTCTTGGTAAGACGCGGATAAAATATTCTCCTGCATCTAATTCCGCATTGATAAGTTCATCTGTATTCCCAGAGTTTGCAGAGCTGAATAATAATGTTGAGCCATCACTATCTAATATTTCGACATCAGCATTAGCACTTAAATTTTCTAGGGTTAGGTTAAAGTCGCTTTCCTCGTCAAGAGTGAATTTGTAGTAGTCGTTCCTATCAAGTTGACTATTTACTCTAAAACCGATCTTATCTTCTATGACAGTCGGTCCTAGTTCGATGAGTTCCAGGTCGAAGGCATCTGCTATGGTGTTCTTACTGCCGCCGGGGTTTCTCAAAACAGGACTAGAATTTTTGCTGATTTTCTTTTTATGACCTTTACCAGTAGAAGTAAGAAGAAAAATTACGTCAGAATCACCAGGTACTACGCGATCCTTCTCTTCTTTCCACACTTTGTCCTTGCCGGCTCCTCCATTAAGGGTATCGTTGCCGGCTCCTCCATTAAGGGTGTCTTTACCACGACCACCATGCAATCTGTCACAACCTCCATTGCCATACAATCTGTCGCGACCTCCATTGCCATACAATCTGTCATTACCTTGCTCGCCGTACAATTTGTCATTACCTTGCTGACCATACAATTTGTCATCACCATCACCACCATACAATATGTCATTACCTTGGCTAGCATACAATTTGTCGTCACCCCCTCTACCATTCAGTGTGTCATTACAAGAATTATCCTCAGATAAAGGCCACACATTGTCTCCTGGCGTGCCAGACCAATCTACTCCTGTACACGTAGGCATAGTTTAAATACTCCGTTTATTTTTTAAAGATCTACAAAAACTCAATTTTCAAGGAAATATAGCCATCCTCAATGATATTAAAGAAAGTATTATCTGTCCTCAAATAAGGTAGCTAAAAGATTGTATTTTTCCTCAAAATAATTTAAGATTAGTCATGCAAAAAATTCAATCAAGCATAGTTTATTAAGAGTCACCTATAGTCTATTGACAACATAGGCTTGCCCTTAACTTGAAAATGACTTTTCTCTTGACTTTGTCTAATTACAAGTAATTATAACTCGGCTTTTTTTGAATAGATCAAAGGTGAAAATTATTTTCACCTTTTAGTTAAACTCAAAAAAACATGTGCTTTTTCCTTCACTCGTCCAAAATTTTGAAAAAGATTGACAGTAAAAATAGGGCAGACTATAGATGAACTAGATAATTCTATACTTCAAACAAAAGAGGCCACAAAAACATTATTACAGTCCCTTTCAAATTAATGAAATACATCGCCATAACCAAAACTTTGTAGTAACTTTGTATGCAACTTACTGTAGTCTAAGGAGATAAAACAAGGTAACAATGGAAAAAAAACTTCTGCCTTTTGTCTCCTACCTTCTTCCTTACTGCTACCAAAGTCTAATTCTTTAACTGGAAACAATATAATAAAAACCTTAGAGATAAAAATGATATTGTGAGTAAAACCCTCAAAAGAATTATTAAAAGCTTCTTATAGTTTTATTAGTAAATAGAAAAGACCAGCACCTTTTTATTTAGTTGCCAGGCAAAAATTTCATTAGACTATTTAACCATTTTTGCAGTTCTTTTAAAGTAGTTAAATAGCTATTTAAGTTCTTTGCACTATTGTCAAATATTCAACTCTCTAAAACTTTTTCAGCATAGAAATTTGCCACAACCAATGGGCAAATTTCTAGCTACATTTATTACCAAGGACTACCAACCATAGTAAACCCTGCCCAATAATAAGGATGAGATAAATTTTGATTGTTTACATTTGCGAACGCCGAAGGTAGCTCCACCCCACCACGAGTGCTGCTTCCCCTCAACTCCCCACCTGTAATAAGCACCTGCCCTTGCAGCATTGCTAACTGCGCCTGTCTTAATGCCTCTGACTTGATCTTAGCATCATTCAAATGAGTATAAAACTCTGTCATTAATGCCAATGTCCCTTCATCACTTACAGTCCAAAGGCTCGTTAAGGCTGACTTCACTCCCGCTGCTACTGCTAACCCTGCAAACCCTAATTCCGCTTCTCTATTTCCTACAGCAGTGCGACAAGCAGACAATACCAACAAGTCAACCGATGGGGTACTCCAACCCAACTCCCGCACTTGGTCTAACTTTATTTGTTCATTACCCCATAGCTGAATGTAAGAATTACTAGGTTTTCCTCTATTAAATGTTGCATGGGTAGCTAAGTGAATAATAGGATAGGGATAATTTTTTCTTTGAGTTAACAAATTATTCTTGGTAAATTCTTCGTTTAAAAATTTACTACCTTCCCATAACTGTTCAGAAATTGTTTCTATCTCCACAGGTACTGCTGGTAAAGGTTTTTCATTGATAAATTTACTAGCTCCCATAGCTAATACTTGAGTACCTTGAAGTGGGCGATAATTTGTATCCATTAAGCTGATACTCGGAATTAAACTTAGGCTATATTTCTCAATTAAAAATTGCTTTCCATCATGTAATGCTGCCACTGGTAAAATACGTAAACCTTCACCCATACTGAACAATAAGGTATCGATATTTGCTGCTTCTAATTCTGCTGATATAGGTGCAATGAACCAATCATATAATTGTTTTGCTGGTGATAGATAACTATTAAAATCACGATAGGCAGGACTTGTCGTTAATTTGAGGAAATTTATAACTACTTTCTCTAATTTTTTACGGTTAGCTTCCGGGATAGTTTTAAGAATAGGTTGACCATCTTTGGTATATAAAATTATTTGTAATTCCTCTGGATAAGCATTAATATAAACAACTGCAGATTCTTTTCCTATTTTAGCAGCCATATCTGTTAATATTTCTCGGGGTGTTTTTTGGTTTATAAATTGTTCTTTAAAATCTGTTCCAAAATAATTTGAATATTCGTTAGTACGGCTTTGTTCTAATACTGTTACTGCTTCCTCTAAATTGGCAGAAACTGTGAGATAATTGGTATTTATAGCATTAATTGTGTTTAAGATTTTTTTTGTATCTGTTGTACTATTAATAGATGATTCTGTTTGTTCTTGGGCTGTGTTTGTATTAGTTGTTTGGTTATTGTTGCTGGGGGTAGAATTTGAAATTAATTCAGACCTTTGAGACTGGGTAAGGTTTGATAAAATGTTTTTATTATTTGAGGGATTTGTAGTGAAATTATCTTCGATATTGTTATTGTTATTATTAGAGAAATCTTCTTGATTAAGTACTTGATTATTAGGTACATTGTTATTAGAAATTGCTGAAGTAGTATCTAGACTTTGATTAATTTCTTGATCTTGAATGTTGATAGATTCGTTGCCAAAAGTTTGATTAATTTGTTCAATATTTTGCTCCCCACTTGCGGTTTGAATATTAATGGTATTATTCTCGGCATTTTGAGTGACTTGCCCAATATTTTGGTCGCGACCTGCAGTTTGAATGTTCTTAGTATTACCTCCAGCAGTTTGAGTGACTTGCCCAATATTTTGGTCGCGACCTGCAGTTTGAATGTTCTTAGTATTACCTCCAGCAGTTTGAGTGACTTGCCCAATATTTTGGTCGCGACCTGCAGTTTGAATATTGTTAGCATTACCTCCAGAATTTTGATTCACATTCCCACTATTTTGGTCGCGGCCTGCAGTTTGAACATTATTAGTATCCCCTGTTTTTGCTATTTGAGTAGTATTGCCGATATTTTGATCTCTTCCTGACTCAATATTAATATCTACATTTCCCTCTCCAGCATTTTGAGTAACATCTTCTGTAGTAATATTTTCTCTTGCTCTCAGTGTTAAAGCTCCTATTGTTCCATCTGATGTCATTTCTATATCATAGGTGGCAATGGAACCATCTGTCGCTTCTACATTAATTTCCCCGGCACTTGTTCTAGCGATAGAACTTAAATTTCCCGTACCTACTTCTGTTCCGTTGATAACTATACGACCACTATATCCCTCCGGAGCTTGTGTTGTGACATTAACTGTATTAACTTCTGCTTGTTGGCTCTGAATAATTAAGTCACCACTTTCTGTCATGCCGTAGGATGATACATTTGCTAAATTTACTCTTTCTGGGGCGTCTACTTTGACATTTCCTCCTCTTCCTTGCTCTGAATATGAGTCTATATTCCCCCTGGACTGAATTTCTCCTCGTTTACTCTTGACTTGAATATTACCCCCCCGTTCCATTCCCTGAGAAAGAATATTATTTGTCTGGATCTGACCAACTGCAGTAATATTTACATCTCCTGCTGTACCTTTTTCTGAGAAGGTTTCTATGTTTTGAGTTGCATTAATTTCTCCTTGCTCGCTGGTAATATTAACGTCTCCACCTGTGGTAGGGTTGTCTGGGTTAAGGGCGCTGGCTTCTAATTTCCCTGTGCTAATATTTCCTTTGGCATTGATAATAATATCTCCAGTACCGTCTGGGGAACGAGAATTTATTGTGCCGCCTGTAGTATCTATTGTACTGTTTCTGCTGCGGAGTCGGATCTCTCTGGCTTTTCCTTGAGTTGCTTCTCCTTCTGGTTTGGGAATAATAGTAAAGTTTTCGTTGACTTTTTCTTGTTGTCTGACAAAACCTGATGCTAAGTCTATTTTGCCTGTTTCTATTGCGTTATCTGCAGTAATATCAATTTTTCCTGTGTCGCCCTCGTTGGCACCAGAATATATTTTAGCTGTTGTAGTATTAATATTGTTGCCTGCTTCTAGAGTAATATCTCCTCCTTGTCCTTGTTTGTCACTGTTCCCCTCATTTGGTGGTTCTGATGCGGAAATAATATTACTGTTTACTTTTATATTAATATTGTTTCCGGCTTTAATACTTATTTGACCTCCATCTCCGTCGGCGTAGGAATAGATATCATTTGTGGTAATATTTCCTTGGGGTGCTTCCATTGTAATGTCTCCGGCGTCACCGCCTCCTGAATAGTTGGCTAAGAAGTTACCACTACTGGTGTCAATGTTTCCGGTTTCTGATGTGATGGTTATTTGACCACCCTCTTGCTTTCCGTGAGAACTTATGGTTTTGGCGGTTATGTCTGTTTGGGCTTTGAGGGTAACGTCTCCAGCGCTCCCTCCTTCTGAAAATGATTGAATTGCTCGGGTAGCGTTAATTTTTCCTTGTTCGCTGGTAATACTAATGCTACCTCCGTCAGCGGTTTCTATGTCATTTTTGGCGGCGGAGGTAACAACTCCTGTGGTAATATCTCCTTGGGCAGTAATATCTATTGTACCTGCGTTGCCGGCGTCGGTAGTTTTAGCTGATATCTTGCTGTTAGGCGCAGTTATTTCTCCTGCTTCAATATTGATAATGCCTCCATCTCCTGTTCCTGTGGTTTCTGTTAAGATTTTACCTTGTAGTTGGAATGTTTCACTAGAGTTAATTTTGATTTCGCCTCCGTTTCCGCTGTCAGATGTGGATGCTGATATTTTTGTATTTTCGGCTATTTTCAGGTTTTCTGTTTCAATGTTAATAATGCCTGCATCTCCACTACCTTTGGTTTCAACTGTTATCTGACCATCTCCTGTAATATTTATGTTTTCTGGTGCCAATATATTGATATCACCTCCCTTTCCTAGAGATTTGGTGCGAGCAGAAATGAAGCCTTTTTCTTGGAATTCTATATTTAGGTTGGGGTTGTTTTTATATGGGTTCAGGGTGAGGGTGCCTGCGGGGCTTTCTCCTGCGGTTTCCGCGAATATTCCTAGTTTTCCTGATATGTCTAGGTTATTGGCGTTGATGGTGATGTTGCCGCCTGCTTCTTTGTTGCTGGCTCCTTCTAGTGCTGTGGCACTTATTTGGGCGTTTTGTCCTATTGTGAGGTTTTTGGTGTTTATTTCTATGTTTCCGGCTAGTCCGGCGCTGCTGGTTTCTGTTGTTAGACTTGTTCCTTTTTCTAGGGTGAAGTCTGTGGTGTTGATTTTGATTTCGCCGGCGTTGCCTTGGTCTTCTGTGGAAGCATTGATTTTGACTCCATTGGATATTCTCAGGTTGTTGGTTTTGATGTCGATAATTCCGGCGTTACCTGTGCCTGATGTTTTGGTGGCAATGAACCCTTGGCCTGTTATGTTGATGTTTTCTGGGGCTTTGATGAATATGTTGCCTCCGTTGCCTGTGGATGAGGTGGAGGCGGAGATGAAGCCCTCGTTTTTGAAGGTGATGTCTAGGTCGGGGTTGTTTTTGTAGGGTGAGATGCGAAGGATACCGGCGTTTTTGCTCGCTTCGGTTTCGGCAAATATTCCGAGTTTTCCTGTGACGTTGAGTTCGTTTGTGTTGATGGTGATGTTGCCTCCTTCTCCGGTGCTGGTTGAACCTGTTAAGACTGTGGTGCTGGCTTTAGCGCCTTCTCCTATGTCTATGGTGTTGGCTTGGATGTTTATGTTTCCGGGGTTTCCAGCTCTTGCGGTTTCTGTGATTAGTTTGGTGTTTTGGTCTAGGATGAGGTTGTTAGCTTCTATGTTTATTTGACCTGCGTTTCCGTCGCCTTCTGTGCTAGCTAGGATTTTGCTGTTGTTGGTGAGTTCTATGTTTTGGTTAGTTTCTAAGGTGATTTGACCAGCGTTGCCTTGGGAGTTGGTAGTGCTGATGATATCAGTATTGTTAAGTGTAATGTTGTCGCCGCTGTAGATGTTGACGTCTCCTGCTGCTTGGTCACTTTTGGTGTCGCTTTCTATCGTAACGTTTTTGAGGTTGAGGTCGCCGGAACTATTGATAGAGACATTACCTGATTTGCCTTTTTCTCTTACATCTATTCTTGTTTCACTGCCCCTTATTCCTAATGTTACTTGTGCACTTGTAATAATGGATGAATCATTGATTTGAAGTGGTTCTTGTGCCTGACTTTCTATTGTTATTTTTCCTGATCCAGAGCCGGAAGATACTGTAAGTATTTCTGTGTTGCTGACATTGTTGGTAGTAATGCTAACGTCTCCACCTTTTCCTTCCCCAGACTCTTTTTTTCCTACTGAAAATGTATTAATTTTTAACTTTTCTGTATTTCCGCCTTCTGGAGGGTTAATTTGTTTTGCATGCAAATTAACGGCTCCTCCATTTCCTGAGTTGCCTCCATTGGAAAAGGAAAAGGAATTGATGTCTTGTGTGGTGATATCGCCACCAGCTACCAAATCAATGGCTCCTCCATTTCCTGAGTCGCCTCTATAGGAAAAGGAAAAGGAATTGATGTCTTGTGTGGTGATATCGCCACCAGCTACCAAATCAATGGTTCCTCCATCCCCTGAGCTGCCTTTACTGGAATCGGAGTAGGAAATGAGGCCTTGTATAGTTACATTGCCATCAGCCTGAACATAAACGACTCCTCCATTCCCTGAGTCGCCTTTTTCAGAACGAGAATAGGCGTTGATGTCTTGTGTCTTGATATCGTTGCCAGCTACCAAGTTAATAGCTCCTCCATCCGCTGAGTCGCCATATTCGGAATCAGAATAGGAATTAATATCTTGTGTATTGATATCGCTATCAGCTTTAGCAGAAATGTCTCCTCCATCTCCTGAGTCGCCATATTCGGAACCAGAAGAGGCATTGAGGTCTTGTGTAGTGATACTGTCACCAGCATCCAAATCAATAGCTCCTCCATTCCCTGAGTCGCCTTTTTCAGAACGAGAAGAGGCATTGAGGTATTGTGTAGTGATATTGCCACCAGCTACCAAATCAATGGTTCCTCCATTCCCTGATTTCTTCTTGGAAAGGGAATAAGAATTGATTTTTTGCGTAGTGATATTTATTCTAGCCTGAACAGAAACGAATCCTCCGTTTCCTGAGTTGCCTTCTATGGAATGGGAAGAGGAATTGATACCTTGCGTAGCAGTAACATTGCTACCGGCATCAATAGAAACGAATCCTCCGTTCCCTGAATTGCCTTTACTGGAATGGGAATAGGAATAGAGGTCTTGCGTAGCAGTAACATTGCTATCACCATCAATAGAAACGGCTCCTCCATTCCCTGAGTTGCCTTCTATGGAATGAGAAGAAGAATTGATACCTTGTATAGTAATATCGCCATTAGCCTCAACAAAAATATGTCCTCCATTCCTTGAGTTGCCTTCTATGGAATAGGAATAGGAATAGAGGTCTTGTGTAGTGATATTGCCACCAGCTACCAACTCAATAGCTCCTCCATCCGCTAAATTGCCTGCATAGGAATCAGAATAAGAATAGAGGTCTTGTGTAATGATATTGCCACTAGCTACCAACTTAATAGCTCCTCCATTTCTTTGTACAGAACTAGAATTAATCAGACCAGTAATAATATTATTATTAGCTTTCAGGTCAATTCTTCCTCCATCAGCAGTTTTGCTAAAACTACGAATATTTCCTACACTAATATCACTATGAGTTGCTTCTAGGTTGATCGCTCCACCATTTCCTCCACCACTCTGAACAAGAGGGTTACGCAGCAACAGTTGTGTACCTATAGCAGTTCCCCAGGGAGCCTGCTCACCAGCTCTGTATAAAATGCCATTGTCTGCCGAGGGATAGGTATCAGTTACCTTCAAAGTCCAAGTTCCTTGAGGATTTTCTCCATTAAAATCTGCTAAACTTTCTTGGGGACGATACGTACCATCAAACGGAGCACTGCCAAGGCCAATAATTCTAGAACCATCATCATCCAACACAGTATCCTGAAAGTTATCTCCACTACGACCAACACTTGCAAACAATTTTACTGCCTTCCCTTGGGGTGATTTCAGACTAACGTCTAAGTCCCCAGTGTAAGTATGTGCCGCAGAAAAGCGAACATCTATATTTTCTACAGTTCCCAAGTCACCATCTACAGTAAAAGTAAATGTTGCAGTACCTTCTGTACCTTCCGGAGGTATCGCCCCCCCCTTATCCACATCGATCGCCTTCAACAACTCCCCACCACCAGAATAAATAGGCAACCAA
>JAGGDU010000207.1 GCA_018457135.1 Trichodesmium erythraeum GBRTRLIN201
CATAAAGAGAGTTTAGGGTTTGTTTGGGCTTGAAATTTGCTAAAGTCCCGTTAGGTGTTCTTGGATACTTAAACGTCTTGGCATAATAGGTATCACTCCAGGCAATTATTTTTTTCTTCTTCTATTATAAACAAAGGATGCTACCGGACATGACATAATACTGTAATTAGTTTGGTGAGAACTGCCTCTGAAAAAAGACAAATGATTCATAATGCTCATCTCCAAAATATCAATACCTCACAAATCAGCAGTGATTAGTTTTAGTCATTCGTCCAAAAAAACAAAAACAGTGCCAGTATAAGGAATTGACATAAGGAGATTCTTGGGTTGGCAAACCCCTACGCTTCATCAGGGGATTCTTGGGTTGGCAAGCCCCGTAAATTTGGCAAGCTCTGGCAACAAACTGAGGTAACAGTAAGGTTGGCGAGGGCCTAATTTAATTGGATTTGGGTTCATAGTCACAAAGAAAATACAGCTGCGCAAAGAGCTGAGGAACGTGCTCGCTCCTTGGAGTTGGAACGACTTAATTACTTATCCCACACTTTACTGACGCACTACCATAAAATTTTCGGTTTTAGAAATAGGCGCACTATGAGTAAGGAAGTAGAATAGAACATCAAAAAAAAGCTAAAACTTCAGAATATCTGCCAGATATAAACTAGGGAAATGTAGACATAAACTACACATTAAAATGTCAAACCTAGGATTTAATTAGGAATTAAATTCTAGCCTTTAATAAAGCATTTAAAATTAAATCTGATCCGCCTAGAGTTCTATTGTCTGTGAAGTTAATCCTGTAATTATAGATGTAAACCTTTTCTTAAGTTGCTCTAAATATATCAAATATTTCCCATTTTAATTTTATTTTTATTTCTAACCATAGTCTTTCCATATGGTTTAATTCTGGAGAGTAAGGAGGGTGACATCAAAAAATTATTTTCTCAGGAATTGACATATTTAAACTTTGATTTAGAGAGTCCATTGTCTAATTTAATAATATGTAAATCATCAGAATATTTTTCGGCAAATAACTCCAAATATTTTTCCATACATACTGTGTCTAAATGGCTAAATTCATAGAAAAAACTCTCTCCTGTTTTAGCTTCTATCGTATCCATAAAGCCGCAAATACTTAAACCGCTATTGGTGTTTCTCTATATTTACTCCAAATGCCCATGAACAAAACCCTGTTGAAGATATTTGGTTGCCAGGCTAAAATTTCATCAGAAAATTTGATCATCTTTGCAGTTCTTTTAAAGTAGTTAAGTTATTTGAAGCTTTTTTTGCGGTATGGTCAAATATTTAATTTTCCAAAACTTTTTCAGTATGGAATTTTGCTACAACCTAAATAAAATTACTATTGTTTACTAACAATAGTTGTGTGGCTAACTTTTTCTATGTTCTATGCAATTAATTTGTTTGCTAAAATTCTGAATAATGATTTATTTATCTTTTTGTAACACATACTTAAGTGGGGAATATGGAATATAAATAAAAAAATGACTCACATTTATCAGAAACCTTTACCTAAAGATTGTGCCAAGTATACCAACAAAAATGGTATGAGTAAAATGGCTTCTATTATTTAGAAAATTATTCAACTAGCAGCAACTTTACTGACTCCTATTGCTGTATTTTGCATACTCTACAAGTACAGGATTTTTTCATTAATGAAGTAATACTATTCTCGTAGTAGTAATTTATCTCCAAGATAGATATTACTCAAATACAAAAACCCAAAAAATTCTACCCCTAGTAGTAATTTATATCCAAGATAGATATTGCTCAAGGCCTACTAAAAAATTTAAGTCTAATCACTTATTTCTATTTCTATTCAATTTTTCAAGCTTTTGTAGAAAATAACTTTCTCGATATCCACCCAATTGTCTCGATAATTCTAAACCTTTTTGAAAAGATGACATTGCGAAACTAAAAGCCTTTAACTGCGCATAAACTTGCCCCATCCGATCATAAATTTCCATCATACCATAAACATTAACAAACTGTTGAACCATTAATAATTGTACCTTATATATTTCAATTGCTGCCTCTTTTTCATCTTGAGAAAGATAGAGGGCTGCTAAATTTTCTAAAGCATCACTGGCAGTTAAAAATTGTTGAATTGATTGAGCAATACTATAAGCTTCTTGATAGTATTGACTGGCAAGATTAAGTCTTCCCAATTCCTCATAATTTTCAGCAATGGAAATTTTTATCTCTGAAACTTCTGCAATATTTTGTTGACCTTCGTAAAAATCTACTAATCTTTCTTTAGCTGTAATTGCTGGTAAAAGTTTCCCCCCTTGACTATAAATGAAAGCTAATTGTTTCAGAGTATTTGCTTTTTCAAAATTACCATTTATAGAAGGATTTGTTGTTTCTATTTTAGAGAATTCTGAATTACTCTGCTGCTGAACATCTAATAATTCTTCATAGGCGATCGCTGCATTATCATAATCCAACCAATTCAAATATATTTCTCCTACAGATATTAAAGCTTGTTTTAGCGTAACAAAATCCTCTTGTTTCCTTGCCTCACTAATAACCTGTTGATAAACTTCAACTGCTGAATCTTTAGCTCGAACTGTATTAAATGCTGAACCTAATGCTTGTAATAATTCAAAATTAGGAGGTTCTTCCCGTTGAATTTCTGGTTGTATAATTTGGAGTCTTTTTGTAATCCATTGCACCTGTAATTTTTGACTATTATCCCAAGCTATTTCAGCAACTCTTGACAAAGCTGCTAACTCTTCTACTTGACCAAGATAACGACGCAAACGTAATTCTCTGTTCCAAATTTCAAAAGCTTTAGTTTTGTCTCCTGCTGCTAATAATGCTGCTGCTTCAACATTAAGTTGCTCGAGTTTCTGAGAAAGTTTTTCTCGTTTTTCTCCAGTTATAATTCCAGAAGTAGGAGGATTTGGTAATAGTGGATCTGGTTTAGTATTTTCTAGAGGATTAGGAGAAAATATATCTAGAGATTCTAACTCCTCTTCTTTTTCTATTTGACGTTGAGAAATAATATTTATAGATATTTTTTTTAGAGTATATTCAGGAAACTCATTAGTTTTTGCTAAACAAGAAGTTGAAAGGTAAAGGCAAAAAAAACTGCTGGTTATAAATAAGTTTTTAATTTTGATCATTTTAACTATTATTTTAGTGTTTCAACGATTAATAATTATATCGAATGGATAAAGGTTTAGGTAGTATGAGGGATTTATTTCAAAAAATACAAAAATATTTATTCCATTTTGCATGAACAAGCCGGTAAAAGTCTATTTTTATATAAAAAATTAATTCTACTTCTATGCTATCAAAAGCTAGTTTGTGACTGCTGTGTTTGGTAAAAAAATCTTTTATAATCTGTCTATATTTGTGTAGTTTTACCATATTATTTTCACCATACATACAAACTTTTAATTAATTTATTTAGTTTAAAAATTCTCTAGTTTTTATATCAATTAATTCTTTTAGATATAGCTGGTCAATCTGTATGTCTACTATGAAGTATTTTAAATTATTTATCAACATATCCTGGCATTATAAATCTATAATTTTACTCTGGCGTCAAAGTTGCTATTCTAAGATTACTATGATATAAAGCCTCTCTAAAAGCTGGTTTAGCGTGGGAAGAATTTGTTTGCTTATTCATATCTTTATTGTAAATATTTAACCACTCCTGGAAAAAAATATTCGCACTTTGAGAATGTTTAAAAAGAATTACACCTATATTAGTTTCTGGTAAACTATTTGGTACATTTACTACTTGAAAAACTATTATATTTGGTGCATTAGAGACAGCTATATCAAAATATTTCAGCATAGTAAATATATCTAAAAATTAGAACATATATAAGTATCAGTATCTATAAATCAATAAAGTTTCCTCAGAAGGGGTTTGAGGGATATATTCAATTTTATCTATCCATCCATATTGAAGATTATTGATTAAAATAACTTTCTTGAAAACTTGATAATTAACTTCTTCAATGGAAAAAAGTGTTATGGGCAAATCAGGAATTTTATCTTTTAAACTAGATGCCGATATAAGTGCCTCATTAATAGACTTTTCTCCCGTTGCGATATAAATAACACCTTTAGACATTAAATATTTATATGATAGTTTTATATTCTTATATGTTAAAACAAATAATTTTTCTTAGCAACTAGTTTTTGCGTGTATAATTGCTGTAAAAAATGTATTTTTAATCTAAATCTTATATTTGATTTAAATACTTCTATCCTCTCCTCCACAATATTTATCCAAAAGTTCTTTATCTCTATGATAATCATATATTACTAATTGATTTTATTTTGACACACCACTTATTCAACCAGGCAGGTTCAATTTTTTTTGAGGATATTGACTTGAAAGCTTGGGCAAAAGGAATAATGATAAAGCATGTCAATGATGCAGGTTTTGATAAATTCTTTAATATTTGCTCCTTGGGTATGTTGGAAACGAGGGGTATATTCGGGCAAAGTAGATAAAAATTAAACCTCACAGATTTGTTCAAATTGTTAGACTAAAACGGGCAAAAAAGAATTATCCCAACGAATTCATAAATATCGTGAATCTGAGCTAAAAATTAATCAATTTGATTTAAATACTTCTATCCTCTCCTCCGCCATCTTTATGCAAAATCTCTCTATCTCTACGATAATTAGATATTACTAATTGATTTTATTTTGACACACCACTTATTCAACCAGGCAGGTTCAATTTTTTTTGAGGATATTGACTTGAAAGCTTGGGCAAAAGGAATAATGATAAAGCATGTCAATGATGCAGGTTTTGATAAATTCTTTAATATTTGCTCCTTGGGTATGTTGGAAACGAGGTGTATATTTGGGCAAAGTAGATAAAAATTACACCTCAAAGATTTGTCCAAATTGTCAGACTAAAACGGGCAAAAAAGAAATTATCTCAACGAATTGATAAATATCGTGAATCTGGGCTAGAAATTAATCAAGATGTAGTTGCAGCTAAAGTGACTTGTGCGAGGGGTCTAATTTTGGCTGGGCAGGTCGTGGTTGAAAATGTCTGTGGATGAGTCGGGGACAAATCTTATGAGTTGTCTAGATGACAGCAAAACCCAAGGCGTGAGTTTTGAGAATCTCCCGACAAATCAAAAATTATGTCGGGAGAGGATGTCAATAATTTCTGGCGTTGGTGAATTAAGGTATGATTTGAGTTCATAGTGATGGCTGTGAATATCTCTAAGGAACTGGAACATCCCAAAATTGATATTTACTGAATCAGTAAGGGAATTGAATGCTTTAACTTCTCGGAATTATTTTCAGTAGCAAAGAGTCCTTCGATGTCATCTGGCAAGATACTGCCGAAGTCTAGTATTTTCTCCAACTACAATGGTCATATAGGTTTTGCCGATAATTTTATCCCCATCATTAATAGGCCTTGGCATATACTTTCCATCTATCTGTACTTAAAAATAACATTCCCATTTTTTAACTTGTTTCCACAAAGGATAAAATGTTTTTCCAATACGATTTCCAATAACCCATTCTAAAATTCCTTTTGTAAAATGATTTACTGCGGTTTATAGCCAAATTTGGTTTTTTTGAGCCTAATTATGTCTGTAATTCGTCTAGCTCTCCTACTTGAGGAGTTTCTTGAGGAGAGTAAGAACGTGGTAATAGTTTTCCTGCTTGTTTAATCAAGTTGATAATTGTAGTATGGTGTAGCTTTTTGACTCTTGATATTCCTCTTAAGCCCATAGCATTAACATACATTTTTAACCATTCATCTGTGAGTTGATCACTATAACCTCTATAAGTTTCATCGCAATCAATGAATTGACGACCACATTCTACAAAGATGTAGTTTTACTTTCCTTTCTTTTAGACATTTTTATTGATGTGAGTTGATTAATATTCTAGACATCCCATAATTTTTCTGCCTAAGATCGCGATTGCTATGAACTCAAATCACACCTTAACTAGACAGTAACTAGACAGTGGGAAGTTCTGGGAATACTGCTAGCCAAGCCTTTCAGCAAGCTCAAAATATTAAATTCTCTCCCAAGAACTGTAGTTGCTATAAACCTTGTTCAGTAATACTTTCAGCTCAGTTTAGCCCATCGTTTTTTAGAATAACTTTTGTACTTTCCAGTACCTTAATTCACCAACGTCTAATTTCTTACATTGACGACTCTTCTCCAATCCATCTGCTGTCAACTTGCTCCAATGTACCATCAAAATTCAACATTGTTGCTGTTGCCAAAGTCTCAATCCAGACCGTTGCTCCACAAGAATGAGGTTTATTGGGGCGATAAACAATTTTACAAGGACCATGAATCTCAATTTCGTGACCTTTTGCTAACGTTTTAGTTCCTCGTTTAGCAGAAAGTACATGAAGATTGGTATTTTTCTTCTTTTTATTTGCAGCAATATTAGGACGATGGAAATGAATTGTATTTTTGCCACAATGACTACAGGAATACCAGCGGGCTAATGGTCCACGCTTTTTACGAGAAACTCTTGGCATTCCTCTATATAAAGGAATTACCCAGGTATGACCATTTATTTTTCTGGCTCCTTGAACCCGGCCTTCTTTAATTAAGACTCGTACTCTTTGAGTTGAAATATTCAAAAGAGAAGCAGCTTCTTTTGTACCAACGAACATAATTTTTACTATTGCGTACTTCACAATAGTAAGATTTATGGCATTTTCTGTCAATAGTAAAATAATGTAAATTCCATAGGAGTTACGCATTGACAGATAGTATATAATGTGCATAGTACGAACTCAGAAAGCGATCGCTAAAAATAAAGAGCAGAAAACTGATAAAATGGAGGAGATTGTAGAGCAAACGAGGTAGTTATCCGAACTATTACGAAGAAATCAACAGCTAAGTGTAATATAGAACTTTATACTTGGTATTTAATCGCTGAATCGATCATATTCAGGTTGTAATCGTTTAGCCGAGACGTTCGATGATTTATCTCATGACAGTGTAAACCGTTTTTTTAAAGTGAGAAAGTTATGATCAATTTGATTTATTCAATGAAGTTAAACAGTATATTGAACTGATAGGTGGAACATTAAGTATTGATGATACGGTCATCGAAAAACTTTATAGTAATCCAAACTTAAGTGAGTTTATTGGCTATTTCTGGTCAGGAAATAAACACAAAACTATCAAAGGAATTAATTTAATTACGTTATTTTATACAGACCCTAATGGAATATCAGTTCCTATCAATTATCGACTTTATAACAAAGAAGATAACCTGTCTAAAAATGACTATTTTCGTTTGATGTTATCGGAGGTTGTAGCCTGGGGACTACGGCCAAGTTATGTAACTGGAGACAGTTGGTATTCCTCAAAGGAAAACCTTAAATTTCTGAAAAAACAGGAATTAGGTTTCATGATAGGAATAGCTAAAAATCGACAAGTCTCAATTAAAAAAGGAGAGTATCAGTCAGTTGAAAGCTTAGATATGGAGCCTTTGGGACAATCGTTTACTTGAAAGATTTTGGGAAAGTGAAAGTATTTAAGAAACATTTCAAAAACGGGATGGTTCGTTTTTATATTTTATTTTGCCAAGATACGCAAGACGCTCGAAGAAGTTGATAAAACTCAATTTATTGGGCTAAAAACAATTCATTGGGGAATTGAATGTTACCATCGCGCTCTGAAGCAATTATATGGTATCAATAAATTTATAGTTAGAAAGTCTGAGGCGATTTTAAATCATTTTTTTAGTTCATTACGAGCTTTTATTAAATTAGAATTGATGAGATATAAAGAGTTGATTGATAATTGGTATCAACTGCAAAGAGAAATATCTCTTCAAGTTAATCGCCATTTTATTTGAGAGAATTTAAGCTAATTTTTTTCTAATTTATTGATTAGTTGTTGTTATTATTAAGCCAATTTTCAGAACTCTAATTTATAGCGATCACTTTATCTATCTCAGGTGGATCATATTTCCCATGATTTGTCAATGCGTAACTCCTATTCCATATCAAAGTTTACTCTAACCAGAAAGGATAAAGTTCTACAAAAAAAAGTATAAATATAGTTTTTTTAATATTTACTACTAATAGTAGTTTTAGAGAGTAGGGAAGATAGGGAGTTAAGACGGGGAAAAGCAATATTTGGATTTCAAGCTGTTTCAGCCGGAGCTAGATAAATGATAACTGACCATTACATACCTAATTCTCGGATCTATGCAAGCATTTAAAATATCAATAAAAATAGCCACTAGAATAATACCTGCAAAAAATACAACTATCCCCTGACTATCGGATAATCCCGCAAACTAATTGCCTAATATAATCTATTTGCTAAACTTTGCTAAACCAGGTCAAGAAAAAGTTACCTCAAGATGTGACAAACAGCTCAAAAGCACTTTTGGAGAAGGGTTTATTGGATTAAAGTGAGCTTGAAAATATGAATTTTTGGAGTCAGATAATGATAATTCTTCCTAAGACAAGGGGTTGGTTTGCGTTGGCGGAGGATGGTGGCGGCAGCTATATCGCAAACCCATCCCTTCTTTCCCAATTTTGGTTGATTTTTATGTCAATCAAAATACTATGACCATCAGTCACAATTTATGCTAATGCTAAAAAAAAGTCAGTCCACTTACAGATATAGACTGACTAAAATGTTATTCTTATCATTGTATGAGTTACTTTTTAAACAATAGAGTTGTTGGGAAATAAGGTAGAATGAGCAAAGAATAAATTGGCCAGAAGAATGCTAAACGTTGAACAAGACCTAAAACAAGACAGGTTACTAAGAGCATTAACACCGATTAAATCCTAAAGCATTTGAATCCAAGTTGGAAGTCTTTTCACCAAATATATGAGCAAACGTTGCTAGAGAAACCTCGTCAACGCTCTGTTGGAGGAGGCCTTTTGGCTCGTTTACGCACCAGTAAGGACAAATTATTCTATATTCTCTTCTACTTTAAATGTTACCCAACCTTTGATTTGGCTGGTATATTGTTTGATATAGACCGCAGCCAGGCACATCATTGGGCCTATATTAGAAACAGCCTTGGGAGAAAAAAAGGCGCTGCCAGAAGGCTAAATCAATAGTGTCCAAGCATTTATAGAGCGTTAAAATACCGAAAATCGGACATTGAGTCAATCTAGAGCAGGACTTACGCAGGTACGCTATATATAGCGTACTGTCGACATGAAATTCTCCATACTATAATTAGTTTTTTTCCAGATAGATATTACTTTTAATGTATCTTTAAACAAGGTTACAATTAGGTTAAATTAACTTGCTAAAAATCTTTAATTACTAGATGATAATGACATGATTATATTAGTTCAAAAATATGAATTTTAACTTTGTTGACTACTGTCAATATTTACTTAAATTCCACACAAATTTTACTATAACGCTCCTTAGGAAATCCAGAGCGAAAATATTAGTCATGATACAATAAATCGCTATTTAAGATATTA
>JAGGDU010000208.1:0-24577 GCA_018457135.1 Trichodesmium erythraeum GBRTRLIN201
TTGATCATATTTTTAACTTTTATTTGTTTATTGAATAAACAATAAACTATAGATAGGAGGTAAAGTATCTAGCCCGTCAGCAGAGCTTTGCTTCAGCCCGTGAGATAAGATTATATAACTGACCGTTATTGCTCCCAAATATATTAAATTTTAGTGGGTTTCAGGATAGCTGAACCATTAATCAAAAACTAATTCTATTTTGACGAGCCCATCAGTTATATAATATATCTACATTATGTAAAGCTATTACATACTTTCTAAAATCTAAGATACTTATTTAGAAATTTTAGGATTAGGATTTGCTTTGAGGTTGAAGACTTATATTAGTAGCTTTTTTAAACTCTTCTCGGTTAGGAAATATCCGAAAAACTCGATCTATGCTAGTTAGTTCAAAAAGCATTTTAATTTGCTCATTAATAGAACATATAACTAACTTACGTCCAGCAGCACGAACAGTCTTAAGTGCTATGACTAAAGCACCTAAACCGGAACTATCCATAAAAGTTACTTCTTTAAAATCTATCACAACAACATCAGCTCCAGCATTAACTTGTTCACTAATATCTTGGCGAAATGAAGTAGTTTTAGTACTATCTATAATACCAGAGGGTTCAATATATTTAATAACAAGATTATTCATATTTTCTAGAAGCTATAAATTTTAATATTATACTTTTCCAAAATGCAAATTTTAGAATGGCTGAGTAAAGGTTTTCAAACCTTCTGTGGAGGTTTATATTAAAAATACTCAAGACAGTATAGGTAATTACTGAAATAAAGTCCAGCTATTTCCAAGTTAATCCTTAATTCTAAGCTTCTTTGTTGTTTAATTTGACGGCATTGCTAAATAAAGCTATTGAAGCATTATTTGGCAAAATATCAAATCCTTTTTACTTAATAGTTAGGAGTTTTCAGCTATGACCGACATGAATATCTACGGGAGATGAAACCCGTAAAACATAATAGGAATACTCACTATTATTGCCATTAACAAAAATCATAGCCACCCATCAGTAACACCAATTTAACTTATAGGACTAACTTTGGCACGAAACAGCAGTTTATCTCCTTGCCTATAGCCAGTATAACGAATTGTTACCATTTCTCCCTTTTGGGCATATCCTTCCATTAGTTGATGCAACTGCGGGTCAAAAGGAACTTCTGCCCCCACAGGAGCAAGAGATTCAACATTCCACTGTCCCATCAGTTTTTCTACTGGACGTAACAAAGGTAATATTTTGATGGCTGCTAAACTAGGATTTTGTTTAGCTTTATAGATCACGGTAGGCCATTGTTGTAGCCAAGATTCTAAAATTTGTAAACTAGACTGCTGAAACTCTTGCATTAAAAATTGTTTTTGTTGCTCTAATTCTTTTTGGAGATTTTTACATTCTTGTTCTAGTGCTGAAGTGGAATTTTTCGGTAAATTTTTAACAAGTTCAGGTGCAAAATTAGTTAATAGTTCTGTTAAAGTTATTCCTAATGCCAGACTTATTTTGAGTAAAATATCTACTCGCATTTGTGATGCTAGCCCACCTTGCAACCGAATAACTTGTAACTCAGAAACTCTAGCTTTTTGACTTAATTCCCTATAGCTGGAAATATTTGCATCTTGCATTAAGTTCTGTAATATTGGGGCGTAGTTGATTCGAAAAGATTGATTCATCCTGCCAGTAAAATACGGAAAAGAGCAAACTTTTTTGTATATCCTAAAATATACCATAACTGCTAACTATTTGTAGTATATAATCCATTTGGTATTTATTTAAAAGATTAAGGAGAGATGGGGAGATGGGGTATGCTGGAGTATTTTTGAGAAGGCAGGATGTAGAAGGTAGTTATGTAGAAGGTGACCCTTAAGACCTCTGCTGGGAATACCAACTCCACTGGAGTTGCTGTATGGGATGATCTTAATCCCTATTTTTTAAGATCTTCAGAAGGCTTGTGCCTTCGGCGACAGGATAATTATTCAGTGCCTTGGTGCCTGAAGAGAGTATTGCCTTGGTTTGTTAAATCTCTTTTTGTATTGATTTGCTTTTTCCCAAATATGACTCCATGCCTTAAAAATTTAATCGCGGGCAAAGGTACAAAATGGTTTTTATATTTTTTGTATATCAAAAAATCATACATTCCTAATTTATTAGTTTTATACCTCCTTTAGTTGTGGTTAATTTTTTGGTATCAAAACAATAGATACATCTTATTGTTAATATTTTTACTAGCAATGGGATAGGAAAATAATTGGTCACTATCTATCTGCCATTATAATTAATTATTTTCTTGCCTTTCAATAATATTAATATAGGACTAATCACTATTTTTTTTGTGTCAATTTACTAGGTTTTATGATTATTAAAAATATTCTTTTTATTGTTATTTATTAAATATATACTTTATTCCCTAAGCTAATTATTACTGTTTTAGTATTTGGCTGATAATTTGTATCTAAAATTCATCATAATTGTTAGGTTGGTATTAATCAAAATTCTATTCTTTTTTTGATAATATTTTTTTTAAATAAATAAAACTAGAATGTAGTCAAAGCTAATCTATTCAATTTTAATAATTTTTATTTGTAATTACTAATTAGTCTTTAACTGTTTTAAAACTTGCTTCAGTGAATAAAAAAATTACTCAAAGGGGAGGGGTGCATTACTACCACTACATCCCTATTGATTCTTAATCATTTTTATTTTTCACTTGAAATATTTTTCAGTTTATTCTCTATAATATATAGCTTTCATCTGGCTTGTTACTCTGTGAGGATTATAATACATTAATCATATCAAATATTTGTGAGAATTCAAAAGCTAGAAATAAACTCCGAAACTCTTGATAATTGAACTAATTTCGATTGCATATCTCCAAAAAATGAGAAAATTTTGAAGACAAATTAAAATATAATTTCTATATTAATATATTTGAGATTAAAACATCAAGAAAAAAGATAAAAATTTTTTTTATAAAAATTATTTTTTTATTTGATAGTTTTTTATATATACTCATTTTGATGTAAAATAATTATCAAATAAATACTACATAGGTGAATAAAATTGTTGGCAAAAAAATCTCAAAAAATCATCAAAAATACAATTTTTATAACAGCTTTGTTACTAGGATTAAATATAACACCAGTCAAAGCCGTAGAAGAATATAACAGATTACTCAAAATAGGAATTATACAAAGATTTGGTGCTAAACCAAAAGATAAAATTATTATTAAAGCTACTCCAGGAGATAAATTGACTTTGCGGTTTAAAACTCCTGCAGGAGAAGAAACTCTTACTACTGAAAAAGTAGAACTAAAAATTAAAGTTAAACCTCTAAAAAAACCTCTTTTAAAAGAGCGATTAATTCTTAGTAGTCACCGTAGTTATGAAAATGCTGAAGAAGATGCCCAGTTATGGAAAAAGAAAGGAATAGAAGTAGAAGTAGCTCAACCAGGTAGATGGAAAGTTTGGGGAAAAAGAGAAGTATATAAAACTCCTTTATTACGACGCTGGCTATTAGAAAGTCTACAAGCTAATAATAATACAAATATCTATCTTGAGCTGGAAGCTTTAAAACAAAGGCCTACAGCTTACTGGAGTATGAATGGCTATATTTATCATCGCCATGAACTATATATTACTGCGGGGAAAAATGAAGTTATCATCAATAATCAATTTAACCAAGACAGAGCAACACTAGAAGAACGACGTTATGTAGGCTCGTTAAAACTACAACCTAATGCTTATGGTACTTATACATTAGTTAATAATGTACCAATAGAAACTTACATTCGGGGAGTAGTACCCCATGAATTAGGGGCTTGGCCACCAAAAGCATCCCTAGAAGCTCAATCAATTTTAGCTAGAACTTATGCACTGAAAAATTTACATCGGTTTATGGTAGATAATTATGAGTTATGTGCTAATACTCACTGTCAGGTTTATAAAGGATTAGATGTCTACCCAGAAACAGATGCGGCAGTAACAGCAACTAGGGGAAAAGTTTTGACTTATAAAGATGAGTTGATAGATGCAGTTTATTTTGCTGTTAGTGGTGGTGTTACTGCAGCTTTTAATGATTTGTGGAATGGTACTAAACGTCCTTATTTAATACCTGTTGTTGATGCTACTAATAATATTTGGGATATATCTAAAAATAGTTTAGCAACTGATCAAAATTTCCGTAAGTTTATGAGTATTAAAAAAGGATTTAATGAAGATGGTTGGAGAGAATTTCGCTGGCGGGAGGTGGTTAGTTTACCGGATATATCTGGTTATTTAAGGGGTTATTTTCAAAGGAAAAAAAGTCCTTTTGCTCAGTTTAATACTATTAAAAAAGTAGCGGTGACGAAGCGATCGCTAGCTGGTCGTGTTCTGAAAATGACTGTGGAAACAGATAGAGGAATTATAGAGTTAAATAAAGACGAGGTACAAAATGCTTTTTGGGTCCCTTGGAGCACACTGTTTTATCTAGACTCTATATACAAACCCGATAAAACTTTGTGGGGTTACGCTTTTGTTGGCGGTGGTTTTGGACATGGAGTAGGCTTGAGTCAGAAAGGTTCAATTAAGTTAGCTGAGTTAGGTTGGAGTAGCGATCGCATTCTCAGTTTTTATTTTCCGGGAACTGAAGTCCAAACTCTTAGTAAGTTAGCTAATTTTGGAAAAAAATAGATAGTTATAGCTATAGTTGGGTAAATAGATTAGCTGTTTATCGTTAATTCTAATCAATTAGAAAACAATTAAAAAATCCTAAATTGTCATACATTCTAAGATAACTGATAACAGAGCTTATCCAGAACTGTCTTATCTAGCAGGAGTGTTTTATTGCCGAGTACTAGGCAAATATATTGTGGTTCATACACGGCTTTTCACCTCTACATCTAGTCTATGGTTTGATATCAGTAGGTAAATCTTGTAAACTACCAACATGGCCACCTGATCTTTATCTCAGAAAGATTTAGATTTATCAGGCTGGTCTACTGAGCCTAATTTAATTTGACTGGTACAACTGGACTAGCATTTACACGAAAGGAATAGAGCAGTTCTAGAGTTTGTTGTGTGGCAATATCAAAAATATATTTATCACTAGGATAATCAATAGTTTGATGAACTCCTTATCTTTTATTCATCAGAGTAGCTTTATATGTAGCCATATAAAGTTACTCTCAAAATTGGTAAATTGATTGACTTGAAGTTGTCAACTCAAGTCTTTAGTAAAGTGCTTCTTCTTTGTGAGTTTCAATAATACAATCAGAAGTAGGATAAGCTACACAAGTTAATACATATCCTGCTGCCATCTGGTCATCATCTAAGAAAGATTGATCTGATTGGTCTACTTTTCCAGACACTACTTTACCAGCACAAGTAGAACAAGCACCTGCACGACAGGAGAAGGGTAAATCTAAGCCTTGCTCTTCTGCTTCTTCAAGAATATACTGATCATCAGGAACTTCAATAATTGTGCTATTTCCATCTGGAGTTTTTAAAGTGACTTTGTAATTTGGCATGTTGTGCTCCTTTATTGAATAAACTTTTTGAACAAAAGGTTGTCAAACCTTTATGCTAACTCTCCAAAATATCTATTTTTGGATAGGTTTAATATTTTCGTCCTTAGATAATTTCGGATACTATGAGTGCTAAAACTTGTTAACAATGCAAAGTAGAAAGTTATCTACTGAGGGGGTATCAACCAAAGTTGACAACAAGAAAATATTGTAAACACTTTTATTACTTATGTTGTCCTTGTTTTCGGCGCTTACAGAAATTAATGGGCAAGAACCAGGCTATTGGTAAATTGATTGACTTGAGGTTGTCAACTCAATTCTATGATGCAATTCCTTCTTCTTGATGAGTTCGAATAGTACAATCAGAAGTAGGATAAGCTACACAAGTTAATATATATCCTGCTGTCATCTGGTCATCATCTAAGAAAGATTGGTCTGCTTGATCTATTGTTCCAGACTCTATTTTACCAGTACAACTAGAACAAGCACCTGCACGACAGGAGTAGGGTAAATCTAAGCCTTGTTCTTCTGCTGCATCAAGAATATACTCATCATCTGGACAATCAAAAGTTTGGTTAATTCCTTCTTCTTCATTAATCAGAGTAACTTTGTATGTAGCCATGTTATTTTCCTCTCAAAATTTATTTGGTAGATTGATTGATTTGAAGTTGCCAACTAAAGTCTTTAATTAAAGTTTTTCTTCTTTGTTAGTTGTGGTGCCTTAAGAGTCTATTTAAGCTCAGCCATCCCTAAATTATTGACAAAAAAAAATTTATTTGTTTTGATAAACTACTGTATTAACTCAACTGTAGAAAATTGCTCAAATTAACTTTTTTGCCGATTTTCTTGAAAAAAATAACTAAGTATCAAGAGTATTCAAGATAAGCAAAAATTCTCACATAAATTTTCCTAGATGTGAGAATTACTTTTTTATTAGTTTCCACTAGTTAAATGTCTAAAAATTTGTCTATCCTTTTCTATTTTTTCATCAAATAATTTTATTTTTTGCCAGAGCCGAAAATCTAAAAATATTAAGACTGACAAATTATTTTTTAGACTCTTGTGGATATCAACCAAATTCGACAATTTTCTACAGTAGTTAACAACTACAGATTATCTTCCTGATGAGTGTTAATAGTACAATCTGATGTTGGTTTAGCTACACAAGTTAGTACCCATCCCTCTTTTACTTGATCGTCGTCTAAAAAAGACTGGTCATCTTGATCTACTGTTCCAGACTCTACTTTACCAGCACAGCTAGAACAAGCACCAGCTCGGCAGGAGTAGGGTAAATCGAAGCCTTGATCTTCTGCAATGTCAAGAATAATCTCATCCTCAGGGCAGTCAATTACTTGGTCACCGTCTGGCGTTTTTAAAGTAACTTTGTAAGTAGCCATTAAATCTTCCTCCAATAAGAATTTCAAGTTATAATTTAAACTTATACAAATTACTAGGCTAAATTAACCAAAGTATTTGCACTTGTTTTTTTTCTATCTCTGATATTAAGGGAAAAAAGCAAAGTTGTAAAACCCATTGAGAGAAAAATTACCATAGAATTTGTTATAAATAATTCTAATTTAATTCTGATTACTTATACATAATTGGCCATTATTTTAATTTATATGTATAAAAAAAATTAAATATGTCATAAATATTAAATATATAGTTTATAATATAAGATTGTGTAATTCTATATTTTGGTATGACTCAAATAAATATCTCTTCCTCTTTCTGCTCTATCCCAATTAGAGTTGGTATTGTTGGCACTGGTTATGCTGCCAAGGCTAGAGCTGAGACATTAAAAGCGGATGAGCGCTCCCTCCTAGTAACTGTTGCAGGTCATACCCCAGAAAAAACCGAAGCGTTTAGTCAAACCTTTCAAGTTGAAAGTGCAGCCTCTTGGCAACAACTGGTAGAACGAAAAGATTTGGATCTAGTCATCATTTCTACTATTAATAGAGATCATGGAGCGATCGCGCTTGCAGCTCTGGAAAATAACAAACATATTATAGTTGAATATCCTCTCTCTCTAGACCCAACTGAAGCCGAGTCATTAATTACTCTAGCAAAGAAGAAAAATAAACTATTACACGTTGAACATATAGAACTTCTCGGTGGTCTCCACAATACTATTAAAGAATCTTTGTCCAAAATTGGTAAAATTTTCTATGCCCGTTACGTCACAATTAATTCTAAACAACCTGCCTCCCAAAAATGGACTTATCGCTATTCACTATTTGGCTTTCCTTTTGTAGGAGCACTATCTCGTTTCCATCGGTTTACCGACCTATTTGGTCAGGTTGATACCGTTAATTGTCAAAGTCAGTTTTGGTATACAGAAGTTGACCTTTATAAAGCCTGTTTGTGTACTGCTCAGTTAAGGTTTAATAATAATGTAATTGGGGAAGTTGTCTATGGCAAAGGTGAAACTTTTTGGCATTCAGAAAATACCTTTACTCTTTACGGTGAAAAAGGTAAATTAATTTTTACTCCCCAACAAGGTCAACTATTGCAGGGAGAAAAAATACAAACTATAGAAGTAGGTGCTAGGCGTGGTTTATTTGCTAAAGATACGAAAATGGTAATTGAATATTTGTTGCAGGGAACTCCCTTATATATAACTCCAGAAGCAAGTTTGTATACTTTAAAAGTTGCTAATTTGAGTCAAAAAAGCTCTCATAACTCAGGAAAAGCTACTAAATTTAAATAATTAGGGCGTGCATAAAAAAGTCTATTATATTAAAGATATCGAAATGTTTATTGTTAATGTTAGTAGTAATATATGTTTATTTATAAGCCTATATAAATTATGATTTTTTGAGATTAATTACTAAAATATTTCGACGTACCGATATAAAAAATATGAATTATATCTGTGTGGCAACTGCCAGCTTAAAATTCTGCTAACGGTGCTTCAAATTTAATGTAAATTATTTTTAGTTATCAGCAAATAGAAAAGGAAAAATATGGTAACATGACAAGGGATAATACAAAATTAATTACGCACCCATATAAGCTGAATTCTTCCCCTTCTCAAAAGTACAAATAATTCAAATAGGTAAATAATTTTGTTGAGTAATATCATGTCCGGATGATTAGTAATGATTCAACATTACTAGTTTGAGACAAAGGGTTAAAACAGGTTAACCATTCCTGGAAATTTATGCTGATCCATAATTTTTTGACAGCGATAGATCAATAGCTATTCTAATTCATCTAAGTTTTCTGGTGAATGGTTGGCGAACCCTCGGATGTTAGTTGTTCTATGCCGAAGCAAAAGATCGATCTATAGATTCATTGGTCAAAGGCCACAAACATTATGCTGGTGGCAACTAGGTGGGAGTGACTCGGGAGAAAAAACAGGTCAATACTTTCAGGTAATACCAACTTGTTAGTCATATACCATCTTACTTGGTCTAAAACTAACAGTACCCGTTTACTTTGATTGAAATTACAGCACCTTCGTATCCTTGTCAGGTACAGTAACAGTAATAATTAAATAGGTAAAATAGTATCTCATAGGCGATCGCTAAAGTCAAAATAAGAACTTCTTGATTTTGCTAAGATTAAATTTTTATCAATTATTAAAAATATAATTTCTGTTTCTAAAATAAAAGCTTATTTTCTCACTCTCAGAAAAAAAATATTGAAACTTATACGAATTTCAGAAAATATTGTTACATTAAAATTAAGTATAAAATTAACTTCGCGATCGCAACTAATTTGTGGCTATCGCTCAACTACCAAAGAGCTTTCTTGGATGAAGGTAGCGATCGTAAACTACTCCCCTATTAGAAGTAATTAGACTTAACCCATGTAACCTTCAGGTTTACCTCTTTGAATAATTCGCTTTGTACATTTTACAAATCATTCCACTACTTGAGCATCTCTGTTTTCGTCGTCGTAACTTCCCTCGAAATATCGTTTTTAGTCCTTACATATTAGTTTGAGATAGAGAGAGTCGATAGTAACCACTTTCCTGTTTCCATCCATGCTCGTCCCACTTGCCAAAACCTGCCTCAAGTTTTCATTCCTAGAATGAGGAGTTTCTTGACAATTACCATGCTGCCAAATAACCCCATCTTTTCATAGAGGAATTATTGATTTTGCCCCCAACTGACTAGCTTTTTCATCACACTTATATTGATATTTTGCTCCATCGGCTGATACTTGGACAATATCATCTTTATCAACCTCACTCTAGATCACCCTCATACTTGCTCGTCAGCAACATTATTAGTTGTAGCTATTGCTGTGATAATCTTTTCTGCAGCATTCCTCAGATGCTGCGCAAATATTCAAACCTAGATGTAATTTACCCCATGTTCTACCTTTACCAAAAACGGTGAATCGTAGTTTTCCATTCTCCTTCAGGTGTAAACTTTGACCCCTGTAGAATCTACTAAAAAATGAATATCTTATGTAGTTGGCATCACGCTGTACGCAATATTTAATTTCGGGGACTCTACGGGATACAGTGATATAATCTAGCACAGGTAAATCTAATCCCATCAACTTGAAATACGGATTCTATAAACCTTTGCGTTTGTCGCCCTGGTAGTCCAAATAAACAACTCAAAGTTACTATTAATTCAATTATCAAATCACTTGTATTGTTAGATGCTCTTCTAGGTCAACTTTTGTGTTTATTGACCCACTGCTTTATTACCTCATAGGGTGAGCCTAAATGTCAAACTACCTCTTTGTTTTAAAGAAGTATTATACTCCGACCAGTTGCTAAGACGGTACTTGGACTTTGACTTGGACTTTGACTGACTCATACTTACTTTTATGCCATGTACTATGATTATTACACTATGGTGCAAAAATCCCCTTTTAGAGTAAAAGTTAAGTATTTTAGGGAAATAGGGAAATAAGGTTTCGCTGCGCGACATGAAAAGCGGAGCAAATGTAGTACATCGCTCCCTAAAACATAGCTATAGTAATTAATTATTTGACTATTTTCACAATACCTCTTTTGTTGATGGTGGCCAGGGTATAAGATTAACTTAATGCAATAGCAGATAATATTAGTTGTACCTGTACATCTAATAATCGTAACTGTTTGTTAATAATCAAACAATATTGGCCATATATCCTATAACAAAAGAATTGTTCCGATTGTGATACGATTACTTAGAATTTATCAGGATCAAGCTATGATATTGGTGCTAGTGGATTTAACCAAAGTAGGATTTCACGTTGAAGTTTATTGAAGTCTTTATAAATCTCTTGTTTCAGCCATTGACCAATAGCATCTACAGGAGTATATACTTGTCCTACAGACCAACTTAAATCTTGACCTAAGGGCGTTAAATGATTTCCATTTAATCTCTGAACTGTTACCATGCTGGGAAAACGTAGTCGTAATATATCGCTCAAACGAAGAGTTTGATCTATATTATCATTATTAAATTTAATCAATAAATTGCGCCGAATTTGATAACGCTTTTGAATTATGCTGTTTGTAATTTTTGGGGATGGAGTAAACTCTACTTTCACTACAGAAGATATTTGTTCGACCATGGGAATAGCATTACGAGCTCCAAAATTGTTGAAAGATATGAGAATATTACCAGCTCTTGCTATAGAGTTTAAACTGCCCATGAGTAAATGTAACTTACATCCCATACTATGCCCAATTCCATAGATAGGTAAAGATTTTTTCCTGAGTATTTCACTAGTATATAAGTGATTTAGGCAATTCTCAAAACTACTGAGAACGTTGTTAGCTATTGCTAAATGGTCTAAAGTATTGATAAAAGGAGTAGCTATTACTGCATAGCCTTGATTTGCTAGAATCTCTAGTAAACACCGATAAGTAACATGGGGTGCTGTTGCAACAAATGCTCCACCCAAAAAATGTATGATTGCTTTGGGACGAGAGGGTATTAATACCCAATTACCAGAATTTTCTTGCCATTCCATAATTTAAAACTATAAAAGTTTTTTATTGACAATTACGATATTTAGTTGTTGCCCAAATTATTAAATGCTTTTAATACAGTTGAAGTATTATTTTATTTTTAACAAAAAATATAAGTTAATCATAAAAATCTCAAACAGTATTAGTTTTTAATAAATTTGTAACAGTTATTAATAAAATTTTAAAGCAAATTTGTGTATTTTGAAAAATTCAATGTATATCGATATTAGTCCCATTTTATTAGTAAGAATAAATTTATTCAATCATCTGGATTAATTCCCATTTCCCGTAAAGGTTGGCCTAAAATTTCTAAGTTTACTTCCCTTGTTCCTAAAACTGAAAAATTTGGTTTAAAGTCTAGCCCAACTATGAGGGGAAATTTTTTCAGCCTTTGCTAGATATTGTTCCCGATTTCTATACTTTATTTATACCGATACTATCGCATTTGATATAATACTAAGGGTAACAAAAGAATAGGGCTCTAATAATAATTGTGATTACAATATTTGATGTTTGATGTCCCTTTCAATAGTTTTTGTAAGCTAGCAATTCAGTTTTTATTCTCCTAAAAAAATCTCTAGAAAAGGTTCTCAAGCCCTTGCCCCGCTATTTCCAAATAGACATTTTTGGAGAGATATATTTTGGATAAAAAATATACTATTTATATCATATCATACTTTAAGTAGGTCAGTATGAATTTTGTCGCTATATAACAAAATCTAAATTCGCCTCAAATCAATTGTGTGGAAGAGCTTGAAGTCAGTACATAAATCTTAATATAGCTAAGTTTTTTCACGCCTACCTACTTACTCGGAATAAGTAGTATCACAAAAAACTGTTACTGACTTACTATATTTTTGAGTTTCATTTCTACTTTTGAGAAGTAGATTTTTTTCACAACTTTTTTACTTTTTAATAGTGGTTTCTTCGCAGTAGGTTCTTTTGTAGTCGCGATCGCCAATACTCCCACGACTTTAATACCAGCTTTACGCAAAACCTCTATAGCAGAATTCACCGTTGCACCAGTTGTATAAATATCATCCACCAGTAAAACTGGAGCATAGGAACTCCGATTACGGAAATCTTTGCCTATCGCAAAAATATCCTTTACCATCTCTAGCCTCTCCTGAGAAGACAAATTATATAATGGCTGAGTCTGTTTCAGTTTTACCAAAGCATTTCGCCATATCTGTAAACCTGTCGCCTCACAAAAACTATTGGCCAATAGTTCAGATTGATTAAAACCTCGTTCCCTCTGCTTTTTTTTGTGCATAGGAATGGGTATAACCACCGCTTTTTCACGGGGTGCTGTAGCTAACCATCCATCCGCCAACCAATATCCCAGGGGTTTTGCTATTTCTGGGTGATCTTCATATTTCATGGCAGCGATCGCTCGTTTGAGACTATCTTTATATTGACCCCAAACAAATATAGGTACTTCTCCAGAAAATATTTCTCCTCCACCAGGAAACTGACAGTGCCAAACTTGTTTTTCGCAATACTGACAAAACTCTCTGTCTGCTGAACGCTGACAAAGAGGACAGTTAGCTTTAAGAAGTATATTCAAAAATGGTTTAAAAATTTTTCTCCGGATAAATTTAATCATTGTCAAGAACCTTGAAAAGATATAATATTTCTAATATTATTTTATGTTAATAATAAGCATTCAGCCATCAGCTATCAGATATCCATTTTAAGGGAATGAAAAAAAATCAAGTCTTTGGCTGAAATTGCTCGGTACTGATAACTGATAGCTGATAACTATAATAATTAAAATGACGTAAGCAAAGTAATAGTTTTGTGTATAAGTTTTACTGGCTAGATCAAATTAAATCATCAGACTGGAACATAGTAGGAGAAAAAGCTTTTTATTTAGCAGATCTGATGGATAAAGGTTATCCAATTAGCCCTGGTTTTGTCATTCCAGCCAATACCTTGTGGCAATTTTTAGAACGTATTAATTGGTCGGATCCTTTATTAGCTAATTTCCCTGACTCTTCTTTAAATTTTAATATTGATGACTATCAACAATGGCAACATATTTCTCAATCAATTAATTACTATATCTTTTCTGCTGATTTACCATTAGAGTTAGTCTCATCTTTGGAATCTGCAATTAATAATCTTAATGCTGAAAGCTTAATTTTTCAGCCTTATTTAGCTTCTCCTAAACTGGAAACTTTTGGGATATTAGATGTAAAAATCTGTCAAGCTAAATCAGAAAAATTTACTCAAGTAATTAAACAGGCCTGGTCAGAAATCTTTAAAGCTAAAAGTTTATTGTATTGGCATATTCACCAAGTTGATATTCAAAAACTTCAACCAGTAATTTTAGTACAATCTTTACAATCAGCGATCGCTTCAGGAACTATGCAAGCTTTTGCAAATAGTTGGGAAATTCAAGCAACTTATGGTTTAGGAATATCTATTGAGCTCGGGCAAGTTATCCCTGACTCTTTTCTAATTTCTCCTAAAAATTACACTATACAAGAAAAAAAACTAGGGAATAAAATTATCGCTTATAACCTTGATACAGCTATGACAAAAGTAAGCTATATCAATACATGGCAAGAAATTGATAATACTCAAATGCCTATTCCTGATAATTTACTAGGATTACAAGCTTTTTTATTGCCAGAAAATGTACAAAAAGAATTTGCTTTGAGAGATAAATATTTACAATTATTGCTTGAAATTACTAAGAAAATAACCAATGAATTTCCTACTAGTTTTTATTTTAAATGGACTTTGTTTAAAAGTGATAATCATGAAGAAAATCAACTATTAATTACAGATTTTAAGGATATGCAAACAAAGTCTAAAAAATCAGAAAATTCAACTGCTTTAACAAGAGAAAAGCAAAAAAAATCTCTTGAAAAACTTGATTCCCCTATAGTTACAGGCATAGGAGTCTCAGAAGGAAAAGTCACAGCTCAAGCTGTAGTTATTAAGGATTTTAATCCACAATTAAAAGAGGTTTATAAAGAAAAAATTTTAGTTGTATCAGCAGTTATTCCTAGTTATTTGCCATTACTAAAAAATGCTGCTGGGATAATTTCTGAACAGGGCGGTATCACAAGTCATGCTGCAATTTTATCCAGAGAAATTGGGATTCCTGCTATTGTCGGAGCTACCAATTCTACTAAAATAATTAAAACAGGTAACTACTTATTAGTTAATGGTAATAATGGAGAAGTACATCTAGTTAAAAAACATAAAAATTATCCTAAAAAACTAGATATAGAAGTAGAAAAAAAATCTTTTCATTCTAAAACATTGTTTCCCATTGGCAGTAAATTATTTGTAAATATTAGTCAAATTAATTCAATTAAAAAAGCTCAAAACTTGCCTATAGATGGAGTGGGATTGTTGCGGTCAGAGTTAATGGCAATTGAACTGTTAGAAAATCGTCATCCTTTATGGTGGATAAAACAAGGTCGTGAATCAGAATTAATAGATTTAATGGTAGAGAATCTAACTCAGTTTGCTGCTGCTTTTGCTCCCAAATCAGTATTTTATCGTTCTTTTGATTTAGTGCTATTTAATTATAGTTATCAAGAAAAAAATATGACGAAAAAACTGGAGCATTCATCTCTAAATTATCCTAATAATCAAGATAATCAGTATAGTCAAAATATTCATGATCAAAATATATTTCAAGAGTTAAGTTTTTCCTATAAAAGTAATTATTATAATCCCATATTAGGACAACATGGCACATTGAGTTATATGTTGGAACCGAGGTTACTAGATTTAGAAATAAATATTTTATCTGCAGTATATAAGTTAGGTTATAGTAACATTCATTTAATTTTGCCTTATGTACGTTCTTTAGAAGAGTTTCAATTTTGTAGGAGTCGAATTGAGACAAAATGGAAGGATAAACCAAATCATTTTCAAATTTGGATTATGGCAGAAGTACCATCAGTTTTATTCCTATTACCTGAATATGTAAAAGAAGGTGTACAAGGTATTGCTATTGGTACTAATGATTTAACTCAGTTATTGTTAGGTGTAGATCGAGAAAAAGAAGAAATAAAAAGTTATTTTAATACTCGTAACCCAGCAGTAATGATGGCAATTAAAGATTTAATTTTTAAGGCTAAAAGTGCTGGTATTCCTTGTTCTATTTGTGGGGATGCTCCTGCTTTATATCCAGAAATAATAGATGATTTAATTCGGTGGGGTATTACTTCTATTTCTGTTAATTTGAATGCTGTTGAAAAGACTTATAAAGCGATTGCTCGTGCTGAACAACGTTTGATTTTAGAAGCGGCTCGACTCAATATTAAATAGGTAGTTAGCAGTTGGTAATTGTTATGAAAAATTAAAAATAGTTAGTGAGTTTTTTCTCTACTTTATTTTCTGTTAAATATAAGTATTTAAGCGGACATGATATAAGCCAATGTCATATTTTAGACCGCAATTAATCAGATAGTAATTATAGTATAAATATCTCAAACAATTGCAAAAAATACGCTGTATATAGCAGCAGTGCGTTTAGATTAAAGTTAAGTTAATAAAAATTTGTTTATTAGTTATTTTATGATAACACTGTCTTTAGAAAACTTTGAGAACTTACAAATTATGAAACGAATATTAACATGGTTAATGTGAGTACTACTGGCATTTATCTGCTTGAATATCACTCAACCTCCTCCCCCTTTGGATCAGGGGACTTGAGAGTTAAATAAAAATTTACTATACTTATTTACAGTTACACATACATAGCAATATTGTAGGAGTATGAGTAATGATCGAAAACCTGAATATGAATAAGTAGCTTGAGCTGACTTGGGTTTTGTTGTCGGATAGGGAAGATAAGTTACAGAATGCACTTAGTGTTATATGGGTGAAACACCGAAGCTAGCTCCAAAGCTTATGCAATTTCCAATTCATTTAAGTTTGGGTAAGTTTAGTAGAACGGATAGAAAACTTAGTAAAAAATGGCAACTTTGAATTGCCCAAAATTATATTAATAGCATTTTACTAAGGTCTTTTTTAACAATAAGTAGGAAAAATATGAAAAGGCGATCGCTGAATATGGTAACCAGGGTAATATTTATGTTATTTAGATCCGAATGTGAAAAGGCTCTCCCTAACTATAAACAAGCTATTCAACTAGAACCCTAAATATGCTTAAGATGCTTGGGCACACAAGCAGGGTTCTTTTTTATCAGGATAAGGGAAAAGATGAAAAAGCGATCGCTGAGTTTAACCAAGGTATTCAAAGGGTTCCCAAAAATGCTAATTCCGATTATTTTTGGCAATTTCTTGGTCTATTATAACCGGGGTAATATTTACGTTTTTCAGACCAGAAGATGAAAAGGCGCTTGCTGAATATTAACAAGCTATTAACTCTAACCCGAATAGCTGATGCTTGCTATGGGCGGGGTAGTGTTTACTATCTCCATGGAGTTGGAGATCAGCAACAGACCATAAAAGACTTTGAAAAAGCTGCTGACTTATATAAACAACAAGCAGATCAAGAGGGATCTCAAAACTTTCTAGATAAACTCAAATAATTACGAAGGAAATTAATGAGAAGAAACTTAAGAGTATTTGTAGGTTGGGTTGAGGTAATAAAACCCAATATCGACCCAAAACACAAAGACGTTGGTTGGAATTATCCTGTAGATAAACTCTACTAAAGCTTCCTTCTACTGAAACTACTTTCATTAAAGTAAATAGTTCTTATACCAATTTCATAAACTTAATTTCATAAACTTAATTTCATAAACTTAAACAACATTTGTAAAAGTAATTTATCAAGCTTGAAAACCAAGATGTCAAGGTATGTGTAGTCTGGCTTTAGAAAATTGGTATTATATATCCACGCTTCCAAATATTGTAACAACCAGAAAATCAAAAACCTACCCTCGTGAGCTACTGGCCAGTCCCCATTGCCTCCCCTTCCCCACGAGGATCTGCTGCTGCTTCCAACATCCCACTCTCATCCTGGAAAACTACATTTGCATTACCCCAACCACGTTGCATTACTACATTATGTCCGCGCTGTTTCAACTCATTCACAGTTGCCTCGCCAAACCCCCCTGTTTCCAAGATTAACTTATCTGGCAGCCATTGATGGTGAAAACGTGGAGCCGACACAGCTTCAGCAACATTCATTTTATACTCTAACACATTCAATATAACCTGCAAAACTGTGGTAATAATCGTACTACCCCCAGGAGAACCAGTCGCCATAATTAACCGACCATTGTCTGTAACAATAGTAGGAGTCATACTAGACAAAGGAGTTTTTCTCGGAGCTATAGCATTCGCTTCATCCCCGACCAAACCGTATAAATTTGGTGCTTCAGGAGCAGCGGCAAAATCATCCATTTCATTATTTAACAATATTCCTGTACCAGCAGCTACCACTCCAGCACCAAAACTACCATTAATTGTATATGTCATACTAATAACATTTCGCTCTTGATCTACTACGGTTAAATGAGTAGTATCAGGAGACTCCAAAATATTACTCCTGAGAACTTCTGGTGATACTGGTTGTACTTCAGTGGAACGTCTGACTTTTGTGAGACTAATTTCCTGACGTCGTTGTTGAGCATAACTCAAGCTAGTCAACTCCTTGACTGGCACTTCCAGAAAATCTGGGTCCCCTAAATGCAAAGAGCGATCGGCATAAGCAACCCGCATGGCTTCAGTAAGTAAATGAATAGTATCAGCATTTTCCCTACCCCACTGTTGCAAGTTAGTCTCTCCCACAATATTTAATATTTGTAGTAAATGTACGCCTCCAGAAGATGGTGGTGGCATAGCACAAACTTTTGCTTGTCTAAACTTGCCACAAATAGGTTCACGCCATATTGGTGTATAGTTCTGTAAATCTTCTAAAGTAATTAGACCTCCTGCTTTGGCCATATCAGTAGCGATCGCCTGAGCAATTTTACCTGTATAAAAGCTTTGAGGATTTTCAGCAATGGTTTCTAAGGTTTGAGCTTGATCAGTTTGAATCAGCAAATCTCCTGGTTCATAAGCTTGGCCATTTTTAGTAAATATATCCCTAGCTGCCGGATTTTTGTTAATTACCTCTAAGCGTTTTTCTAGTTTACTAACAAAGTCATCCCTTAGCTCAAACCCATCACGAGCATAACGAATAGCTGGTTTTAGCAATTCTTTCCAAGGTAACTTGCCTAAGGACTTGTGAATATTATACAATCCTGCTACGGTTCCAGGTACTCCGACTGCTAAATGTCCATCTAAACTTGCTCTTTTCTCTACTTCTCCCTTTTCGTTAAGGTACATATTTCGAGTTGCTGCTTTAGGAGCTCTTTCCCGAAAGTCTAGGGCTCGAATTTTATACTGTTGAGTCTCAGAATTTTCTGGAGGAGTTCCTAATAGTAAAAAGCCTCCACCTCCAATACCTGCGGAAAATGGTTCTACTACAGAAATAGCAAAGGCTGTAGCTACCGCTGCATCTACTGCATTGCCCCCTTTTTCTAGCATTAACTTTCCTGCTTCACTAGCTAGGGGATGAGCTGAAACTACTATACTTTCTTTGCTCCGTTTTAATTCTGCTAGAGGTAGAGATTTTGGAGAGTTGGGAGTACAGCTAAACAGCCATAAGAAAACAGCGACACAACTCAATATTACTATTTGGTTTTTAGTTTGAGGGAATCGAATCTGAGGCATAATGGAACTACAGTGTTTTACATAAATTTATCATAATAATTTAGTTTGGTTGAAAACGTCGCTTCAGGCGATCGCGCTCGAAATTTATTTCTTTAGTATTTGTTCGATAACTGGTTGAGTATCTAAGCTCAATAGGAGGATATTTTGGGAAGAGTTTCCGCAGATTTCTTATTCTTTTTAGGTTTTAAGTCAATCTCAACTACAGGAATATTATTCGATATCTATTTCCTTCCACATTTGAGAAAAGGAAATGGGTTGTTTAGATTTTGCTTTTGGCAATGTTCTTGTGAGACTAACTTTTATTTTGGCAACGGGAGTATCATCTGGATCGAGTTCAATTTTTTCTGTTACTTCGCGAAAGAGTAGTATAACTCCCGCTTTTCCTGGGAGGGTAGTATAACTCGCGCTTTTCCTGGGGCTGAATTTTCCAAACATGGCGATCGAAGAATCATTGCCCTTTTTTGTTAAAAGTTCCTGTTACTTCAATGACTTTCATTTGTTTTTTTTATGATAGTAGTTGGTATTTACGGTAAATTTCAAAATTTCAATTATATTATATAGTGCCAGATATTCCACATCAAAGACAAACTCGGATTTTATAACTATTTTACTTCCTCTTGACACACTTTTAATTTCTTTTTTTCTAAGCAAACAAACAGCAAAGTCGTTGTTGTAGCTTTGACCATAAAACAAGTGATATTATTTACTTGTCTTTTTTGGTAAATTTGGGTTAATATTTTGCATTATTCAAACTCATCCCAAAGTATTGCGATCGCTTATGTATGTTTAACAATGATTAAGAAGCTTTCGTAAAAGGATAGAAGGGTTTAGTCAATTTTTGGAGATGATAGATGATTATTTTCTCCTACTACTCCTAACTCCCACAACTCCAATTTATTCAATAAATATAGTAGGGGGTTTGATAGCCAAACCCCCTACCGACTTAGGAGTTAACCGTAGTACTATATTATTCCCACTCAATAGTACCTGGAGGTTTAGAAGTAATATCATACACCACCCGATTAACTCCCTTAACCTCATTCACAATGCGGTTAGAAATAGTTTCTAACAAATCATAAGGTACACGAGACCAGTCAGCAGTCATTCCATCCTCACTCTTAACAAACCGCAAAACAATGGGGTAAGCATAAGTACGTTGATCCCCCATTACCCCAACACTTTGAATAGGTAACAAAACAGCAAACGCTTGCCAAAAATCATGATACATACCTTGCTGCCTAATTTCATCGCGCACAATAAAATCAGCATCCCGTAATATTTTCAAACGTTTGTCTGTAACCTCCCCTAAAATCCGAATTGCTAATCCCGGGCCAGGAAAAGGATGTCGTCGCACAATTTCTTCTGGTAAGCCAATAGAACGACCAACGTTTCTCACTTCATCCTTAAATAGTTTGCGCAAAGGTTCGACCAATTTAAATCTCAAATCTTTCGGCAAACCACCAACATTGTGATGACTCTTAATTTTAACCGCTACTCGCTCCCCGGTTTTGGGGTCAACATTCGTATTAGCAGATTCAATCACGTCTGGATAAAGAGTACCTTGAGCTAGATAATCAAAAGGTCCCAAACGTTTTGACTCTTCTTCAAATACTTGAATAAATTCATGGCCGATTAATTTCCGTTTTTCTTCTGGATCACTGACCCCTTTGAGTATAGATAAGAAGCGATCGCGAGCATTCACATATTTAACTGATATATGAAAAGATTCGTGAAATATTTTTACCAAGTTCTCTGGTTCATACTTTCGCATAAACCCTTGGTCAATAAACATACAAGTTAATTTATCTCCAATGGCCTGATGGAGTAAAAATGCTAAAGTCGAAGAGTCTACCCCTCCAGACAGAGCTAATAATACTCGTTTATCCCCTACTTTAGCTCTAATTTCTCGAATCGCTTCTTCTACAAAAGCTTCTGTCGTCCAGGTTGGTTCACACTTGCAGATATGGTAAACAAAATTCCGAATTAATACTTGACCACCAATAGAATGAACTACCTCTGGGTGAAACTGAGTACCATAGAGCTTTTTATTGTGGTCAGCTATTGCTCCACAAGGAGTATTATCTGTATGAGCTAATACTTCAAAACCAGAAGGCATTTTGGTGACAGAATCTCCATGACTCATCCACATAGTTGTACCTTCTTCTATATTTGTTAGCAAATCTGTAGGATCATCTATTGATACAGATGCTTTACCATATTCAGCTAACTGAGTGCGTTCAACTTCTCCGCCCAGTTGTTTTACCATTAACTGCATACCGTAGCATACACCCAAAATGGGTATTCCCAAATTCCAAATTTCGGGATCGCAATGAGGTGCCCCTTCATCGTAAACAGAATTTGGCCCACCAGAAAGAATGATTCCCTTGGGGTTTATATCTGCCAGTTTAGCTGCAGTTGTGCGGTAAGAAATAACCTCTGAATATACTTGAGTTTCCCGAATTCGGCGGGCAATTAGTTCTGAATATTGAGAACCAAAATCCAAAATTACGATCATTTGACGGTTAAATTGAGTGAGAGAATCTGAGTTTTTTTGTGTCTGTGTTGTTAGGGTCACGATTAATATTTTATTGTGTTGGACTTTAATGATTAATTTTCTTGTGTTAGTAACAATTATTTTCTGAGTTATTAGCCAAACTAATAAATAATTGTGAGAAAAATTTTTCTGTTGACACACTCTCAGTGTAAAAAAAAATTTCTGCCTTTCTACAAAAGCTTGTAGATTCGTTTTTTATAGGTATATAGTTCATAAAAATATAGTCACATAAGACATATCCTTATTTTCCAGATGTTACTCAATTTGGGGGTGAACTATAAAACTAATTATCCCATCATGGTCAAAAACGTAAGGGAGCTACTTTTCTCATTGTGGGAATTTTCGATCAATCCCGATATCTTCACATTACTCTTTGATTAATCTTTTTTTGGTGTTACTTTGTGCATTTCTCTTTTTACTTTTTTAGAAGAAAAAGTGACTTAATATTTTTGGCCTTTTATAATTCAAGTCAATTTTAATTTTTGAACATCATTATCTATAAAACTTGATCTTGAACTATAAGATTTTTGCTTTTAGAATTACACTTATCCCTAAGCATGTTGAGGCTTTATCAGATAACATTTCAATTAACTTATTATAGGGGACACTTCAAGAAATCTGAAATCTTCTTTTCCCTAAGTTGATATTGGTGCTTCCTGTATAAAGGCCTAAAATCACAAAGTTCCTCTAAATCTCTTATGGAGATAAGTCGGTCGGGAGAATTCTCTTTTCTTTTTTTTTAACATATTGAGCTTTTTTAGTAGTCGGCTTGATTGATTTTGCTGGACTTATTGCAAGATAAGCTCAACTCTTAACTTTCTTTTAGTATTTATTGATAGATTTTAATGGTCTGCCATTTATCACTCTTGGGTTTAATTCCGGCTTGAAGTACAATTAATATAGCTAAATTGTCTAATCCAACATCAATACAGGCACAACAATTTTCCTCTAGCTCGTATTTTTTTTCAGTAATTTCATTCCAGGACTTACAGATTTTCTTGGTTAAGTCGTGGAAACTATTGGAACTTAAAGTGAATGTGAAAAAGGAAGTCTGTATAATGGTATTCGAAAAATCCTAGTTTAATAAATTCTTCTTTACAAGGCAGCAACAAGCGGAAATATTTTCTCAGATGATCTTAGATATTTTTGGTAAGTCCTACTTGGCGTACTTTGAAAATAATAAATGATTTTCCACAACAGTAATAGTTCTCATAGCTAGCTTAAGTAACGGTTTCTACTAGTTTTCATGATTTTACTAAAACACTATTGAGTTCTTTTAGCCAACTTAAATAACAGTTATTATTAGTTGGTCCCCAGCTAACTTAAACTTGACTATTTAAAATTTCTACTCTTTATTTTTTATGATCTTCAAAGGAAAAAATTTGGGAAAAAACTTGATCCGCAACTTTAGTTTTGAGGAAAATTTGCCGATCGCGGTCAAATAACATCGAACCTACTTGGACTTGCTTTTGGCTATGATTAAAAATATAAGCTTGACAACGTTGGTCAATTTTTGAAGCGATCGCTCCATAAACCTTACCTACCAAATCATTTTTCTGATTTGTATCTATACTCCGCAGCAGCTTCAAAGCACTCTCAGCTGTAGGACAAGCAAAAATTTTTTGTACTACAGAAGTAGGTACACCTATATTTGCACAGTGAGCTGTTAAAATTTCTAATCGTCCATCAGCTAAATGGTGATGAGTATGAAAAATTCCACCAGCCAACTTAATTAATTTACCATGATAGCCTAACAATAGAATATACTCCACTCCAGCAATAGCAGCAGCAACTAACATTGGGCCCAACCAGTTAGCTGTTTTGACGGTCTGCTGTGGAGAGATACCCATTTTCCTGGCTATATCTAGACCATTTTCCCCTACACAAAACACCAAACTCTGAAACTGCGCCGCCTTTTGTTGTAGTTCCTCTTGGTAAACTTCAAGTTGTCCAGGCACACTTAAAGGTTGAGAAACCCCAGTAGTCCCTAACAAAGAAAGACCTTCAACTATACCAAAAGCAGAATTAGAAGTCCGAGCCGCTAATTGACGACCCTCTGGTAGGATAATAGTGACTATAACTTGTTCATTTTGCTTGAGCAAGGGTTGAAGATTTTCTTGGAGCAGTCGTTGGGCATAATTATATATAGCTGCTTCTCTACTATTAATATCATATCCTATTCCTTCTCCACCTATAATCACAATTTTTTCTGAAGTGTCAGTTTGGCAAACTTTTACCAATTCTACCATAGCCCAAATAGGAGTATTATGAGTTAGGTCAAGATTATTACCGGGATCGGAACGAGTAACGGCTAAAGCAGTATTATTTTTCAGTAAAGCTACCTGTTGGATAGGAATATCAACAATTTCTCTTGGTTCTAGTAAGTTAATTGATACAGTAGATGAAGAGGAAACATTTTGACGTAGCCAACCTAGAGCAGCTACGGCAGCAGCACAAGCAAATACAGGTAAAGTATATCCAGCAATAGGTTCAGCAATAGGTTCAGTCATCAGTTATTAGTTATTAGTTATTAGTTATTTATTAATTAGGTCAGTGTTGAAATTTGTCGTCTGTCAAAATGTTAATTAATCTCTTAGAGGATATTGAAGTCAGTAGATAAATCTTAATATAGCTAAGTTTTTTCATACCTACTAAACTTGAAACTTATGTTTAAATTTAAGTGTTTTTACTGCTAAATTTTTGAAAAAAAAAGGAATATGAGAAAATTCTATACAAATATTTCACAAGCAAAATATTTAATTTAATATAATTTAGTTTATATATAATTTAATTAAATTTTATCAGACGATATTGACATAAAACTAGACATGTTAGTTATTTAATTATAGTGTAAAATTCTTCTTTTGTTTATCTGTCTTAAAATTAAAATTATACATCAAGTGTTTTTACTTTTTTTTACTGCTAAATTTTTGAAAAAAAA
>JAGGDU010000208.1:24677-40734 GCA_018457135.1 Trichodesmium erythraeum GBRTRLIN201
TAATTTTATAATTTTAATAGTTAGTTAGTTTATATATAATTTAATTAAATTTTATCAGAGGATATTGACATAAAACTAGACATGTTAGTTATTTAATTATAGTGTAAAATTCTTCTTTTGTTTATCTGTCTTAAAATTAAAATTATACATCAAGTGTTTTTACTTTTTTTTACTGCTAAATTTTTGAAAAAAAAGGAATATGAGAAAATTTCATACAAATATCTCACAAGCAAAATATAATTTTATAATTTTAATAGTTAGTTAGTTTATATATAATTTAATTAAATTTTATCAGAGGATATTGACATAAAACTAGACATGTTAGTTATTTAATTATAGTGTAAAATTCTTCTTTTGTTTATCTGTCTTAAAATTAAAATTATACATCATAAGCGTACTTTTATATCATAGTCGTATTTTGACAATATATTTTGCTGAAGTTGAAAGGGAAGGCTGATATTTTATTAGCTATATCTCTATCACAAATAAAAAAAATTAAGGAAAAAAAAATGAGAGTAAAAACAAAACCTTTTTTACAAAGAGAAGCTACTGAATGTGGCGCCGCATCCTTGGGTATTATTCTGAAATATTATGGGCGTCAAGTTCCTTTAATGGAGTTGCGCAGTAAATGCGGTGTGAGTCGAGATGGTACTAATGCCGGACAAATTGTCAGAACGGCAAGGGAATATGGTTTGACAGCTAAGGGTGGAAAAAGTAACGTTGAATTTTTAGAAGAAATTGATTTACCTGTGATTATTTTTTGGAAATTTAATCATTTTTTGGTAGTGGAAGGTTTTGATAAAAAGTTTGCTTATCTGAATGATCCGGCATTGGGTAGGCGCAAGGTTAGTAAGGAAGAATTTGCTCAATCTTACAGTGGTATTGTTTTGCAGATGGAACCGGGGGAAGAGTTTGTTAAAGGAGGAAAAAAAAGAAATTTTATTGCTTATTTAGCAGTTCGTTTACAAAACTCGAAAAATGCTCTGGTTTTTACTTTTATTACTGGTTTTTTTCTCAGTTTAATTCGTTTAATTATTCCGGCTTTTAGTTTGGTTTTTGTTGACCAAGTTTTAGTGGAGGGTTTGCAAGGTTGGCTCCGTCCTTTACTTGTAGGAATGGCGGTAACTACGATTCTACAATTTACTATTGCTAGGATGCAATATATTTTCTTGCGGAAGTTAATTATTAAACTTTCAATTACTATGAATAGTAAGTTTATGTGGCATCTGTTACGATTACCTATGAATTTTTATGCCCAAAGATTTACTGGAGATATTAGTTCTCGGGCTGCTTTAAATGACACAACTGTACAATTATTGAGTCAGGTTGCAAATACTTTTATTGATACGATAATGTTGGTATTTTATGCTGTTTTAATGAGTTTTTATAATGGAGTTTTAGCTGGAATTACTATAGTTTTTGGTTTGATTAATGTGGCAGCATTATATTGGCTTCGACAATTTCGGATTGAGGCAACTTTGAATTTGAGCGAAAAAAAAGGTAAATTGTCTGGTTATCTTTTGGGTAGTTTAGGAGCAATTGAAAGTCTCAAGGCGGGGGGTTTAGAATCTTATATGTTTTCCCGGATTTTGGGGATATATTCTCAGGTGATGAATGAGGAACAAAAATTAAATATTCAAACTCAAATTTTAACTCTTTTACCAACATTTTTAAGTACTCTTTCTTCTGCAATAATTTTGGTTTTGGGAGGTTTAACGGTTATGGCAGGAGACATGAGTATTGGGATGTTAGTGGCATTTCAAACTGTAGCTTCTGGTTTTTTGAATCCTCTGGGCAAATTAATCAATTTTGCCAGTAGTTTACAAGAGTTGGAGGCAAGTTTGGAACGTCTTGATGATGTTTTGGATAATCCTCTTGATGAAGATATTGAAATTACTGAAGCAGTAGAAAATGATGTAGAAAATTCTGTTGTTGAAGCCGGAAATAATTTGGAACAACTGACATTTTATGATAAAAAAAATGCTCCGAACGGGTTATTAATTCCATATTCTCCATTAAAAGGTAAAGTTGAACTTAGAGATATTACTTTTGGTTATAATCCTTTAAAGCCTCCATTAATTGTCAATTTTAATTTGTTGATTAATCCTGGTTCAAGAGTTGCTTTGGTGGGAAAAAGTGGTTCTGGAAAATCTACTATTGCTAATTTAGTTTGCGGTTTATATCAACCATTATTAGGAGAAGTTTTATTTGATGATATTCCCCGTCAAGAAATTCCTCGTTCTGTTTTAACAAAGTCGGTGGCTATGGTGGCACAAGATATATCTTTATTTGAAGGTACAATTCGAGAAAATTTAACTTTATGGAATCCAACTATTAGTAATTCGGCTTTGACTCAGGCTTGTAAGGATGCAAATATTCACGAATTTATTATCAGTTTATCTGGTGGTTATGATGCTAATTTGTTGGAAGGTGGGGTGAATTTATCGGGTGGTCAAAGACAACGTTTGGAAATTGCTAGAGCTTTAGTAAATAATCCTCGGATTTTAATTTTAGATGAAGCAACGAGTAGTTTGGATGCGGAAACTGAAAGAGTTATTGATCAGAATTTACGTCGTCGGGGTTGTGCTTGTATTGTGGTTGCCCACCGTTTAAGTACAATTCGAGATTGTGATGAAATTATTGTTTTAAGAGAAGGAAAGGTATTAGAAAGAGGTACTCATCAACAACTTTGGCATCAGGGTGTTTATTATCGTCAATTATTGGAGATGGAAGAAGGGAGTCAAGATTTTAGGCAGGATATTTTGCCTGAACTAAGGTATCAAGAGTTGGGAATAAATAGAGAAATAAAAGGGGAAAATATTGTTGAAAAGTCTCTGGTTTCTACTCGGTTATTGGCTAATTTAGACAGTAAAACAAAATATTATTTTTTGGAGGGTAATCAACCTCTAATTTTTGAATTCCCCCAAATTATCTGGTTCGTAAAATCTGGAGCTGTGGAAATATTTTATTCTCTGGAATTAGATGGAGAATTAATCGGAAATCGTCATTATTTATTTACGGTTAAACAGGGAGAGTTAATTTTTAATTCCGATGCTCAGACTCAAGGCAAATTATTGGGAATTGCTTTGGAAAAAGCTGAATTAATTCAGATTAATCTTGCTAATACAGATTTAAATGAAGATTTCCAGAGTTTGTCTGGTTCTCTAGTAGAAAAATGGTTAAACTACCTTTGGGAAAGTCAAAATTCAAAAGCCAAAATTCAAAATTTGGAATTGATAGATGAATCTGTTGACTCAATACCAAAAGATTTTTCTTTGCCATCTTTTGGAAAATCTGAGCTTCCTAATTTTTCGGAAATTGTTTCAATTAATAATAATTTTTGCAATTATCTCCACCAAGTTATTTTGGCTGAGGAACAAACAGAAATTTTCAATTCTCAACGACTCAAAACCTATAATCAACGCAGTCAAGCAGAAACTATGCAAAATTTTGTTTCTGTTTTATATAATCGAAAAACAACTAACTCTTTGGTCTCTGATTTTAATGACTTATTATTAGCCGCAGTAGGAGCAATAGGTCGTGCTAGTCAGATAGAAATTAAACCACCACTTACACAAAGAAAAAATTTCCAAAATACTATCCCAGAAAAACAATCTCCTGCTGATTATCAAATATATTTACAAGAAATTGCTAGAGCTTCACGTTGTCGAATTCGGGAAGTAAAACTCAGAGATAAATGGTGGCAAAAAAATTCTGGTGCTTTGTTGGGTTGGCTGAAATTAGAAAATTTACCCGTGGCTTTATTACCTAAGAATAATCAATATTTTCTCTACAACCCAAAGACTCAAACTTCTATTCCTATAAATCAAAATGTAGCTGCTACTTTATCATCAACAGCATTTACTTTTTATCGCCCTTTTCCCATCCAAGTTAAAAAGGTTTGGGATATATTTTTATTTGCCATCAAAGGTTATGAATGGGATGCAATAAAAGTAATGATTTTAGGCACAATAATCAGTCTGATGGGTATGGTTACTCCTCAGGCAAGTGCCATTCTTATTAATAATGCTATTCCTGATAGTGACAAATTATTATTATGGCAAATAGCACTGGGTTTACTTGCTGTTACTGTAGGAAAATCTTTGTTTAGTTTGCTCCAAGGCATAATGTCTATTAAGGTTTCTCAGGGAATGCAAATTAATTTACAATCTGGAATTTATGACCGTCTTTTTCGGCTCAACCCAACTTTTTTCCGGGAATTTAGTTTGGGAGATTTATTAACTCGTATTGCTGCGATAAGTCAGATTAGTGGTTTGGTTAATAGTGCTGTAATTACGACTATTTTTACTGGGTTATTTTCTCTGTTAAATTTGGGTTTAATGTTTGTCTATAGCAAAAAATTAGCTTTAATAGTTTTAATTGTTGGTGTAATTTCTTTCCTCATTACTTTGATTTCTGGAATAATTTTAATTCGTTTTGAACGGGAACAAGAAAAGTTGAGCGGGAAAATTCAAGGTTTAACTGTAGAGCTCATCAATGGGATTCAAAAATTACGAGTTGCGGCTGCAGAAGTTAGAGCTTTTGCAGTTTGGGGTAAAAAGTTTCAACCTCAAATTCAACTTAATAATCGGATTTTTCAGATAAACGATATTATTTCTGTCATTAATGAAGTGGTTTCTCTGGTGACTTCTATTGTGATTTATTGGTTTGCTATTCAGATTATTATTTCTGCGGCTCAGACCGGAACTCCTGGTTTAAATATTGGTACATTTATTGCTTTTAATTCTGCCATGGGTGTGTTTCTTGGTGGAGTAACTTCTTTGAGTGATACTATTACTGATGTTATTGGTATTGTGCCTTTGTGGGAAAGAGCTAAAAGTATTTTAGATTCTCCTATTGAATATAATCCTAATTTGGCTCACCCCGGAAAATTACAAGGTCATATTTCTATTGATAATCTGACTTTTAGTTATCATCAAAAGTCTAAATTAATAGTTGGCAAAACTGAAGAAAATCTCCCACAATTTAATGGGGTGACTGTACTCCATAATATTAGTTTGGAAGTTAAACCAGGAGAATTTGTTGCTATTGTGGGCCCCTCTGGCAGTGGCAAGTCTACTTTGTTTCGTTTGTTGTTGGGGTTTGAGCAACCACAAACCGGAAGTATTTTTTATGATGGTAAAAATTTGGCTGAATTAGACTTGGAGGCAGTTAGACAACAATTAGGGGTGGTGCTGCAAAATGGTCAGGTGATCACGGGTAGTATTTATCAAAATATTAGTAGTGGTGAGTTGGTAAGTCCACAGGTAGCATGGGAGGCCGCTCAGAAGGTGGGTTTTGCTGATGATATAGAGAAAATGCCTATGGGGATGCATACAATAGTGAGTGAGGGAGGTGGTAATATTTCCGTGGGGCAACGACAACGGTTGTTAATTGCTCGGGCGTTGATATTGCAGCCGAAAATTATTTTGTTGGATGAGGCGACTAGTGCTTTGGATAATAAAACTCAGGCGATCGTTACTGAGAGTTTGGAGCGGTTGAATGTGACCAGGGTTGTTATTGCTCATCGTTTGAGTACTATTAGGAACGCGGATGTTATTTATGTGATGTCTCAGGGGCGGGTTGTGCAGAAGGGAAGGTTTGATGAGTTGATGGCACAGGAGGGGTTGTTTAGGCGGTTGGTAAATCGTCAGTTGGCATAGTTGATGGCACTGATGTATAAGAGAAACAATTAAAAAAAATAAAGCAGTAAATAATTGAAAGAAAAGAATAGGAACTCACAAATTGGAGGAAATTTGTGGTGGCTATGGCGCTCCGGCCGGCTGCACCCAAATGGAACGCTGGTCGGGTGGTTACTGGAATAGTTACTACGCAAGTTTTTTGGCGCAAGGTGGTTGGCGTTAAAACGAGCCAGTTGTCGAAATAAAAACGACAGGAAGGGAAAGCAAAAAAATCCTTTCCTCCCCACTTTGAGGGTCTATTTGCTTAGACAATTTGACCATACACATCAAGGTTTCTCTTTTTTTCTATATTCAACGAAGATTTATAATTAAGATTTTACGCGAACGCGGTGGGAGAGAAGACATAACACAATGCAACCCAACCACCGAACGCGGACGAAATCCAGACAAAATCGAAAACAAACATACTCTCGACTCGGAACGGCTACACTAGGGGAGGAAATAGCCGCGCAGCGAAATACAAAATAACGAAAGAATACAGATTAGATTAATAAAACTTATGAATACAGATTAGATTAACTAACTGTAATATGAATACTATTAATTAATAAAACTTTAAAACGCCACAAAAAAAACAAAAGAAATGCTATGCTATTAGCAGAACGCTAAACCAAAAACAAAAAAAACAAAGGAGTTGACCATGAACGCCATGAACGCAATGACCAAAAAACCAAAAACCGAAACCTCGCAACCGGGCGACGCCGCCCACTACGAGGAACTTGAGGAACTTAATAATTAGAGAGCGTAACTTGAGAACAACTCCAGTTGAAAGGAATGAAGAAAAAATAAAAAGAGAAGGAACCAAAACTAGGGTTATTGGTAGAACCCTAAGGGTTATTGTATACATAACATTAAACATAAGCCCTTTTTCACATTCTTTATTTGTTACCTGGCACCCCCGCCTAGGAACGCCGAGGAACGCCGATGTTATTTATGTGATGTCTCTCTAGGGGGGAGTTGTGCAGAAGGGAAGGTTTGATGAGTTGATGGCACAGGAGGGGTTGTTTAGGCAGTTGGTAACTCGTCAGTTGGCATAGTTGTGCCACAGGATGTCTGTTCTGTTCTACTCGAGGAATTTAAACTAACAGGACTTACGCAGTACCGCTATATATGGTGCCAAAAAATATCATTTTCAAGATATTGCTACTATACATAGTGCCGTTGCGTAAGTCCTAAAATTTACACCGTTTCTCTTGTACGAATTAAACAATGCTAGTTTTTGGGAAAAGTTGTTGGGATTTGTGATGAACAAATTCATAAAAATATCAAAAAAACGGAGTCCAAGCAAGCAAAAGAACTATGAAAAGTTCTTTTGCTTGCTTAGGGGAAATAGTTTAAAAGAACTGAACTATGAACTAAAGCTAAAACCTAGGTATTACATTTTTTTTTTCTGCTAATTCGGTCTATTAGCTACAACAAATTGACTAACTACCTTTGCTAATTCTTCATTGTCTGGCATCACCGTCGGCGGAAAGTCAAAAGGAGTTGATAACTTTTTCTTCTTAGCAGAGCGAGAATTTCGGCCATCAAAAGACAGCACAATACCCCCTAAAAGTTTGCTGCCCCAGTGGCACTTTCTCGAATCTTTTTGTTTGGACTTATATTTCTTACAAAATTCCTTATATTTCTGGGCACATTGGTCCAGAGTATTGGCCAACTCTAAGAAAGCCGGATGCCATTGAGTCAGGCCATCATTAGTCAAACATTCGTAGCTACCATAGTTACTAAAATCATAGAAAAAGCCGCAACGCATTTTGGCCGCTTTAGGATTACCGTGGATGTAGCGTAAAGTATTCAATGCTCTTTCTCTATCTGAGGAAGGAAACCCATTGCAGTAATATCGTTTTTCCCAAAAATGCCCCGTACGTTTTAACATTCTGTTGAAACACATAGCTGTGTACCAGTTGAGGTAGTGCATAATTTTTGGTAAATCTTCTGGTTGCAACGGTTCAATCAAATAATGAACATGATTGGACATAATGCACAAAGCATAAAGCCGAAAATTGTATTTGGTGCTAACCTTTTTTATTGCATAAAGAAATACTTCCCGACATTCGCGCCTGGATAGTTTAAATTCACGGTTATTACAACGAGTCGTAATGTGATAAGAGTGTCCAATTTGAAAATTCCGAGGTTTTCTTGGCATAATTCATTTCAAGTCAAAAGTCAAAAGTAAGAGAGAAAAAAGAACAACTAGGAGCCGTCAAAGGAGCGGTCAATGTGGGACGAGACGAATGGTGGAGGCGATCGCTCTGAAGGCAGAAGAAAAGAGTGCTTCTACCAGAAACCGAGAGGAGTTTAATCAGTCCCAACACATTCGTTTTCCCCGACATTCGCGCCGTGGTGGATGTATCAAATTCGCGATCGTGCTTCAACAGGTGCCAAAAGAGTTAGAGAGAAAAAAGAAAAACTACGAATTTTACGTTAACTTACTACTAATAAAAGATTGACGAAAAGAAGCTAAATAAGGTTTTAATCTTCTTTCGGTAAACTTAGCCATTTTTTCATTATTAATCAAAAGAGCAAAACTACCTTGATTAATTTCAGGATGATTTAAATTTAATTTAATTGCTCGTGCAAGAAGAGCAATTCCTCTACCAATAGATTGCAGTTCTTCTTTAACAAAAAGTATAGTGTAACGAATAGTATTCTCTGAAATTCGATGAGTAATCATCCAACCTACTACTTGATGATTGTATCTTAAACCCAAACTATTGATTGGTTCAATAATATCCTCTTCAGTGAAAGGGGATAAAATATCTGGATACCAAAGTGATTTTTCAAGAATTGTTCTTTCCTTAGAAGTTAATTCTCCCCAGGGAAAGATTTCATAACCTAATGGTAATTTCTGATCTAGATTTAACCAAGCCATGTTTTTGATAGTTTCTCGCTCTCCCAGACCAATTAACATACGAGCTTTAGGCTTAGACCAGGCATTTTTCTGAAATATTTTTTCCAAAGCAATAATTGTTTGGTTGGGAATATAAATCAAATCAATTTGTTGGCAATTTTTCCCCCTGAACTCTGTTTCTAGGGCAACCAATAACTGATTACCAATGCCTTGTCTTCGATATTCTGGTATAACAAACAGAGACAAAACTTCCCCAATATTTTTTTTATAATCTATTTTTCCTATAGTCAATCCTAATATTTCTTGATTATCTTCTGCACTTATAGCAATGTATTTGGAATCTAGAAGATTATCTAGGATAGGACGATAAGGAGGATAAGTAAGTCTTTGATATTTTTCGAGATTCTCAGAGATAGAATTTTGATTTAATAGCCTGAACTTGAACATTTTTTTCATTTTTTTATACCTACTACAACTCTAGTCTAGAATCAATCATAACTGTATTAGTAGTGATTAGGGTACCAGTTGATAATCCTGTGAGGAATGTTGATAGAATAGATATACATATTAAGAATATGTCAATGCTTTTATATTTAATCAGCAAGCCCCAATTAGACTATTTATGGAGGTTAAATTAATGAGTCCTTTATTAACAAAAATATTACAAGAAATTGAACAGCTTACTATAGAAGAAAAGTTTCAAATCATTACCTATACTACAGAACAATTGAAGCGTCAGACAACTATTCCCAAAACCTCTAAACATAGTTTGTGTAATTTGCGAGGAATATTACCTAATATCTTAGAGGGAAAAGATGCTCAAGAATGGGTTAAGGAATTACGTCAAGAATGGCAACAACGAGAACAATAAATTGTTTAAATTCAAAGAAAATTGAGACAATTTTAGGACAGCTAAATCGGATTTTTTAGATTCTGCTCCGATTATTTAGCAATCCTAATAATCCATATAACCAGTCAAAAAAATCTCTCTGTACAACAACAATTTATTAACATTCTGACGAGTCAAGACAAAATTAATTTTGTGGATATTAATTCAGAGACTGCTCTTATTGCTGCTGATATTCGGGTTAGATATAATTTAAAATTACCTGATGCTTTACAAATTGCCACAGCAATTCAGTCTAATTGTGATGCTTTTTTAACTAATGATTTACAGTTCAAAAAAGTCCGTGAGTTATCTATTTTAGTAGTCAGTGAATTAACATTATGACTCTATTTCTTGCTGCCAATTTTTAACTGAAGTTTATCTAACTAGCAATAAACATGAAAACTTTACCTATTGATTTACAAAAAGCTGAAATTAATCAAATTTGTCAGCAGTATAATATTAGCAAATTATCCTTATTTGGTTCAGTGCTGCGGCATGACTTTACGACTGAAAGTGATATAGATATCTTAGTAGAATTTGAGCCAGGAAAAACTCCTGGTTTAGCAATTATTAGAATAGAAGATGAATTAAATTATTTATTAGGAAGAGTAGTAGATTTGAGGACTCCAAAAGATCTAAGTCGTTATTTTCGCCTTTTGCGGGTATTACAGGAAGCAATGGTAATTTATGAGCAAGTAATAATATAATTATTTTTGGGAATTTGCTTTTGAGAATCAAACCAATGCCTGAAGTTTCCAGATTTTATGGAATTATCAAAATTATTATTTTTTGCAGATCATCCTCCTCCTCATTTTCATGCAATTTATGGAAAATATAACCCTCTATTTAATCTAGAAACCTGGGAAATTATTGAAGGTGATTTAGCAAATAGAGCAACAAAAATAGTAATTGAATAGGCATCAATATATCAAACAGAATTATTGCAAAGAATACCCAAGAATTTAGAAAATTACCACCATAAAAATAAATTATCGAATAAAAATTATGCTTTATCCCAAAATCAAATCAGCTCAAGTAATAGATAACTACACCTTGTTAGTACATTTCTCCAATCATAAAACAAGAAAGTATAATATTCAAAAATTACTAAACAAACCAACGTTCTTTCCTCCAAAAAACTTTGCTTTCTGCAAAAATTTTCAAATAGATCCATCAGGGAGTGGAATTATTTGGAATGATGAAATTGATATAAGTGAACATGAAATATGGATTAATGGTACACATTGACATTCTCCCGACGCTGCTATACCCTAGAAAGGGATAGACTCCCTAGCATCGCTGTAATGCTAAAATCAAAATTAGAACAATTTGTTATTTTATTTGGAGAAAAAAAATGACTAAATATAACGAAATTGAGAAGGGGCTAAATAAAGTTAAAGATGAGCTCAAGAAAGTTGATTTTAAAAAAATTGATAATGAGCTGCATAAAGTTCAGAATGAGCTCAAGAAAGTTGATTTTAAAGCAATTAATAATGAGTGGAATAAAGCTAAGGGTAACTTCAACAAAGCTGACTTGAAAACAATTAATAATGAGTGGAATAAAGTTAAGAATAACTTCAACAAAGCTGATTTTAAAACAATGACTAAGAAAATATCAAGTGAGCTTCAAAAGGTAAGTAAGAAAATCAATAAAAAGCCATAAAAAGCAGAAGGGATAAACTTTAAAAGAGCCAATTTGGATTTAAACTCCCAAATTTTAAGTCAAATTTTAAGTCAAAAGTCTTTTAAAAGTCATTAATATTAAAATCAAAATTCAAAAGTTACAATTTTCAAGCTAGCCTTTAATAAGCAAAAATTTAACTTTAACTCAAAATTAACCAGCTTTTTTTTGCTAGTGACTAAAGATGAAGCTAGAATAGTATTAGAATTTTAATAAGTTATTCACACTCATCTAAAAGCTTGACTATTTTTTTCAAATTCTATCATTTAATATAGGCATATTATTTTTAATTTTACTTATGAAATTCAAAAAAATATGAACTTTTATAGCAGTAAATATTAGCGCTATAGCTTTTAACCTTTAAATAAGTAACTTTTGACTCAAAATTCCACTTTATAACCAAAAAAAAACTTACTTTAGAAAAATATTTGAATAGGTGAATAGGTGGGCAGGTAGCTTTTAAAAAACCTTTGACTTATATTAAGACTTAGACTTAAATAAATAAACCCCGCTCCACTCCCTTAATATTGGCAAAACAAAAGTAATAGGCGCTCTTTCCTCAACCCTTACCCGTGCTGTTATTGTCGTACCCGCAGTAAATTTTTTTTGTGGTCCCTTTGAAGAAGACCATTGATAATCACTGAAAGTATTATCATCCTTTCTTAGTTGAGCATAAGTTTCAATTTGCCCCCCACTTTCCCCAATAATATTTTCTACTATTTCTGGATTTCCTACTACAAAACTTGCCCCTTCCTTAGTCACAGGAAAACTAGAAATAGAAGTAATATTGCCAATAATTCCTCCAAATCTTTCTCGTTTAACAGTATCAGGAGTAATAGTAATTTTCATATCAGACTTAATCATTTTACCATCTTTAACAGGAAAATAACTAACTGCCATTAATCCTGATAACCTTCCTTGAACATTAATTTTACCCAGAACAGTACCAGGACTTACATATTGTCCGACAGTGCCTTTAATTTCCAAAATACACCCATCTACAGGACTAAGAATTTTACTATTATCTGCAACCTGTTTTTCTAACTGAGCAATTTCTCGATTAACTTCTTCTATTTGATTTTTCCGAGTATTTGCCGCCTCTAAATTTTCTTGTTCCAAACGTTTTTTCTGGGTTTCTAAATCCAGCAAATCAACCTTTAATTGAGCCATAATATTCTGACTTTCCAAAAACTTTTCCATAGCCTCAGTTTCTTGCAACTTAACTTCCTGTAACTGCACCTTTATCTCATTAATTTGATTGAGATTATCCAGAAATTGTTTAGAAGTTTCAGTTGTTTGTGAATCTAATCCCTGTAATTGACCCTCAATTTCTCTAATAGTATTAACATTATCTAAATATCTCTGATTAGTTTCAACTTCCTCCACTTCTAAATCCTTCAGTTTATCCTCAATTTCATTAATAGTACTGAAATTTTGTAAATATTTTTCTGCAGTTTCTGCTTCCTGTACCTCTACTTGTTTTAACTCAGTTTTAATTTGAGCAATAGACTGTAAATTTTGCCTAAACTCCTGTTCTGTTTGTAATAAATTATCTTGAGAAATAGCACCATCATCCAATAACTTCTGGCGCTTTGTTAGCCTCTGCTCAAAAACCGGAACTAACTCTTGGGCATCTTTCAAACGTTGCTTTAAACTTTCTCGTTGTTGTTGCAATGCCAACTCATTTTTATCCCGCAAAATAGGAGTTAAACTTTTAGCACTTTGTAACCTTTCCTGCAGAGTAATCTTTTGTTCAGCGATCGCCTGTAATTTTTTATCCCTCAATTCAGGAGTTAATTTTTTAGCATCCCCCAAACGTTTTTCTAAACTTACTCGTTGTTTATTAATTTCCTGTAATTTTTCCTCCTTTAATCTCGGAGTAACAGCCTGCATATCCTGTAAACGTTGCTCCAAAGTCTGACCCTTTTCCCGGAGAGCCTCTAAAGTATTACTTTGTAAAGTAGGCGTAAGACTTTGAGTATCTCGCAAACGTTGCCTTAAACCTTCAGCCTTAGTTGTCAGACCATCTACTTCTAACTGAGTCCGTTGACCTTCTAACCTTTGAGTATCTAATGCTTGAGTTTGAAAAAGAAATAGCTTTTGTCGTTGTAACTCTAACTGTTTTTTCAGTTGAGATGGATTAATAGTTGCCAGAACCTCATCTTTTTTTACACACTCTCCATCTCTAATCTTCAAAGAATCTAAATTACCTTCAATTGCTGATTGAAATGTAACCACTTGTCGAGGGCGAATTAACACCCCCTTTCCAGTTACTGTAATAGGTATTTTACCAAAAATACTCCATAAAATACCCACTAAAACTAGACCACCAAATATAGAAAAAGACAGCCAGTTTTTAACAGTAACTACTTGTATTAATTCGTCAAACTCTTCCGGAGAAGATATTTTTTCCCATGAATCTTGAGAAAAAATACGACCCTTTTTTTTTAGAGAATCAGTTTTTGGTAGTTCATTAGTCATTTTTTTTTCAATCAATTATCAACTTTATTATTATGTTAAATTATTATGTTAAATATAATACTAAAACAAAAGGATAATATTGAATAAAATCCCTCCAAAACCTCTTTTTCCAGCCACTAACTAACAGCCTCCTACCCTAACTCAACTGTACAACAGCCTGCTCATTTAACAAAATTTCATTCGTCAATAAATCCTCCACCGTTATTCTCAAAAACCTAGACTCATCCACCCAAAACAAAACCTTAATGCGATCCCTCCCCGGATTTCCCAAAGGACTTAATTGAGCAATACTACGACCTCCCTCTCTATCATTTAAAAGTTGTACAGCAGTTTGCTCCCCAGAAACTTTCCGAGTAATAAGGCGATCGCCATCAAAAAAAACCTCTGTACCAGCAGACTCAGCACCCAACTCTCCCAAAACCAACTCTATACTAGGTTGACTATTCATAGAAGCACCCAAAACCAGCTCTACAGGACTACTCATTGGATACGGTTGACCAGACTTAATCAACGGATGCCAACCATGAGCATTTTTCTTTCTATCCCAATACCGGATACCATAACCGTGATACAAAAAATCCTTAACCTCCACTCCTTGAACTAATTGCAACGCTCCCTGAGAAATTGCCTCAAAAGGTTTTTCACAACGAATTTTTCCAGCATCAAAATATTCCCTTACCCACCTCTGAACCGCCGGAATTTGCACCGTTCCTCCCACCAATAAAACAGCACCAATATCCGATAACTCTATTCCTTGTCTTTTTGCCTGCTGTAAAACCCGACTCATTGACTGATCAAGACTAGCAAAAAAACCATTTTCCCGGAGAATTTCCTCAAAAGCATCCCGCCCCAACCCCAGCTCATAACTTTCCAAACTTTCATCATCAAAAAAAACCTCCGTTCCCTCTTGCTGCAAAGACAATTGAATTTTTAACTTTTCTGCCAAACGAGTAACTAAAGAGCTCTTTTCTATCCCTTGACTCTTAACAAAATAATCCACCAACCAATTATCAATATCCGAACCCCCTAAATTCTCTCCAGCCTTTGCCAAAACCCTTGCAGTTCTTGCCTTTTGACTTGAATTGTTACCATAAGATTTTTTACCCCATTTCAGAATATAACCCAAAGGTTGTTTTGCCATCACATTATCCAACCTTACCAAAGATAAATCTAAAGTTCCCCCACCAAAATCAACCACCAACAAAATTTCCGCATCTGCCATCCCATAACCTAAAGCCGCAGCAGTAGGTTCATCAATCATTCTTACCTGTTCAACCTCTAGAGACTGACAAACTTCCCCCAACCAATTTCGATAAGCTTCAAAACTATCTACTGGAACAGTAAAAATTAAAGACTCTACTGGCAAAGGCACTTTCTGAAGACCTGCTACAACTTCTTCTAAAAACAATTTCCCTACCTGTTCAAAAGAAACAATTTGACCGTCAAGTTCCGGCAAAAATCCTTGAACATTTGCACCAATACCCCGTTTGAAATTACGAAAAAATCTAGATTCCGTATTAACATCGTAACCTTTATCTCTAACCTGTTGACCTACTACTACTTTTTTTTCAGCAACATTTTCCACATAGACTAAGCTAGGAATTAAAGGCGGATTTTCCACAGAAAGAATTGAGATATTTGGTAACTTGACAATTTCTGGTTGTTTAGTTGTTTGATTCCAACGAGAAATAACAGTATTACTTGTTCCGAAATCTATAGCTATAGTCATTAGTTCTTAATTGATGGAAATTGATATATTGCTTCCTTCTTTATATCTTTTAAATGCTTCACTTAAATAATGAAAATCATTTTGATAAATCCCAAAGGAATAGTTATTGAGTCTTACTTTATTGCGTCCTGTGGTGTTTTTACTGTCTCAATGCTCAAAAAAAAGAGCGAAAGCAAGAATGAACCACAAAACTAACTACTGGCTTTCCCGTAGCACTTTCCTTTTTAAGGAAGTGTGGGAATTTCTCCCAGAGGAGTTAACTTGGTTTTGACATAAACCTTTGAGGAAGATTATATACCAAGTCCCTACATCCTGATTTTTCAGCAAAGGTACTTGCCAAGAAAAACTAACTATAAACTAACCATAAAGTCAGCACAGCGATCGCTCTACTCAATACCAACAATTTAAATATGATTTTTTATTCAATCAAAAAATCACTAGTTACGATCGCTACAATTATGAATTAAGGCTCCTCAAATATCTACCAAAAGTGAGGCACGACTCCCCTAGATCATTAAATAAAATGCCTCAATCTCCTATGTAAGCCATTCCTCCCCCCCCACTAAACAACTAGTTGGCATTTTACGGAGCTCTAAAAAAACATTATTATTTTCACCAGCCATTCTCAAAAAAAATTTGATATACTATAGTTAGTGGTACAGTGGTACAAGCTCGCCCTTTTGTATGATTTTTTATTCAACTAGAAAAAAATCATAAGTCTTAT